>CAKSSN010000006.1 GCA_934489015.1 uncultured Clostridia bacterium | reverse complement strand
TATTATACAGGATTCGGAGCAAATATGCTCGTTTATTTTGTAAATTTTTTTCTGACCCCAACATTTATTATAGAGCCTCTAAAATGTTCAGTACTTCCACACCGGAGCAGGCAATACAAGCTTGCTCTGATTTTTTTGCAAAAAATCAGAATTCACTCATGCCGCTGCTCCTCCTTTATCGCAAAAGGTCACATTCGCGTCGGCTATTCGGTTGTACGCGCCCTCATAGCGCCTTTGGCTCATTACCAACCTTTTGCGAGTGCGCCTCCGGCGCATATATCTAAATGGGTCAATACATACACATCGGGACAGACAATACAGTGCCTACTCTTTTTTCCTTTTCCGAAAAGACGCTTGTATCTTACGGATAAATATATACCGCTGCTAAATCTCATGCTTTTTATGCTAATTTAAACGTCTGCCAATTGATTCACAAATGTGAAATTTTATTCACTTTTGCGTATTCCCTTGACATAATTAAAAATTTATGCTATAGTATAATCAGGCGAAAAAGCTACACAAAGCTTATTTATATTAACAAAACAATTCAGGAGGAAACAATGAAAAAGATAATATCACTTGCAATAATTTCAGCCGTGCTTTGTGCGCTCATACCGGTTTACGCTTCATCGGGCAATAAAACGCAGGCAGCGGCAGAGCTTACAAAGCTCTATGAAAAATATGACGAAAGCGACTACAACGCGGAAAACAAGCAGAAGCTTGACGAAGCATATGAAAAGGGTCTTAATGAAATAAAAAACTCATCCGACAGTGACGAGGCATACAAGGCGCTTAACAGCGCGGCGGAAAACATGATTTCGGTTGACCATCGCGGCAGAAGCGTTAAGCTTTACATATCTGTTGAAAAAACGGTTTTGGGACAGGGATTTGTTATTATGCCGCAGGGAATTTCGGCAAGAAAATACGAAAGGGCTTCTCAGGTTCTTGTTGATTTTCTTGATGATTATTATTCGCAGGAGAAAAACGCATATTCGGTAAGCGGAACGATAGAGCATAATTTTGAGCTTACGGGAATAAAGGAAGAATATACGGACACCGGAGAAGATGAGGAATACAGAGTGCCTACATATCTCAGGAAATACGTAGGCGACTATTATAAAACTCCGTCCGACAGATTTAAGCTTAAAAAGGGCGACTACACCGCCGAAAGCCGATTTGTTTTAATGGTTACAAACGAATTTCCGAACGTCAGCCCGTCCGCCGTACCTGTTACCGAAGAGGACGTTTTAAGATGGCAGTTTTCCGTATACGGAAACGGTGCCGATCTCGGTGCGGATACATATTTTTCCGAAACGCCGGTAAGGCGAATAGTTGACAAGGACGAGCTTATAATGACCTTTGCCGACTTTCACGCAAAAAACGATGTTGACACGCTTTTGAAAAACGAGGATAATTTAAAGCTTTACAATAAGGCGCTTACCGTCCTTTATAACCCCGCTCCGGCGCAGACGGCAATAGACAGGGCTGTTGATAAAATACTTGAAATAAAGCCGTCGGACGCTTCACAAACGCCGGCGCCGCCTGAAACACCGACGCCGTCGGATACTCCATCCGAATTGCCGACACCGTCGCCAAATCCGTCAGAAAAGCCGACTCCGAGCCCTGCACCGACACCTACTCCTACGCAGGCGGATTTTAAAGACGTTTCAAAAGACCATTTTGCTTACGAAGCAATAAACGCACTTACCGAAAAAGGCATTTTAAACGGGGTTGAAGAAAACCTCTTTGCTCCGGAAAGCTTTGTTACAAGAGCTGAATTTTCCGCAATGCTTATGCGCGCATCGGACGCGGATTACAGCGATACCGATACACCGTTTTCCGACGTATCGGACAGCGACTGGTTTGCTTCCGGCGTATCATACGCATATAAAAACGGGATTACAACAGGCGTTTCGGAGTCGGAATACAAGCCGTTTGACAGCATTTCAAGGCAGGATATATGCGTAATGCTTGCACGTTGTATGAAAAAAAGCGCTTCTTCCGAATATACACCGTTTGCGGATGATGAAAACATAAGCGATTATGCAAAGAACGCCGTTTATCTGATGAAAGAGCTCGGCATTGTTTCCGGAAAAAGCAATTCAGAATTTGCTCCTTTTGACAGGGCAACACGCGCAGAAACAGCAAAAATACTTTGCGGCGCACTAAACGCGTTAAACAACAATTAAACAGCTGCAGATCAGCTTATAAAACGGCGCTGCATACCATGTTTTGTATGCAGCGCCATTTACTTTTTTGTCAAAAAGCAGGCAAAAAGAAATGTAAAAAAGCTTTGATTTGCAAGAAAAAACACACAGAAGCCGGGCGGCAAAAGCTTTGCCGCCCGGCTTCTATATCTGCTTTATCAATTCAAAGCGCCTTATCAGACAATTTCCGCTCCGCTTTGAATATCCTTTATCGTTGTTAATGCGGTAAGTCCGTCCTCAAACTCAGCAGATAAAATCATGCCGCAGGATTCAAGACCCATAATTTTTCTGGGCTTAAGGTTTGCTATAAATATAACATTTTTCCCTATCAGCTCTTCCGGCGTATGATACTTTGAAATTCCGGACAAAATCTGTCTTGTTTCGCTTCCTACCTCAAGAGTAAATCTCAAAAGTTTTGAAGATTTCGGAACTTTTTCACACTCGATTACCTTACCGACTCTTATGTCAAGCTTTTCAAAGTCCTCAAAGTCTATATAATCCTTAAAGGGTGCTATTTCAATTTTCTTTTCCGTCTGCGCTGCCATTTCCTCTTCAAGCTCGGCAAGCTTCTTATCAGCGTCAATTCTTGCAAAAAGTACAGCCGCTTCGCCCACTCTTGTGCCCGTTTTATAGCCGCCGAAAGCTTTTATGCTTTCAAAGGAAATATCATCCGCGCCGATTTCCTTTGCGATTTTTTCCGACGTTTCCGGCATAAACGGCGAAAGCAATGATGCGATTATTCTTATCGTTTCGAGAAGATTGTAAAGAACCGTTGAAAGCCTGTCGCTGTCATCGGGATTTTTAGCCAAAATCCAAGGCGTTGTTTCATCAATATACTTATTCGCACGGTTTACAATTTTCCATATCTCATCAATGCTGTCGGCAACATGAAGAGTTTTCATTTTTGCCTGTATATTTTCAATGCTTTCGGAAATTACTTTCTTAAGCTCATCGTCAAACTCTCCGTGTGCGCCGCACACCGGAACGCTTCCGCCGAAATATTTATTAACCATTGCCGCCGTTCTCGTAACAAGATTTCCGAGAGTGTTTGCAAGCTCTGAATTATATCTCGAAATGAACACATTATATGTTATATTCCCGTCCTGCGCAAAGGGCATTTCATGCAGCGAATAATATCTGACAGCGTCAACTCCGAAATGGCGTACAAGGTCCTCAGCGTAAATTACATTGCCTCTTGATTTGCTCATTTTTTCTTCGCCGAAAAGCATCCACGGATGACCGAACACCTGCTTTGGAAGCGGCTCACCGAGAGCCATCAGCATAATCGGCCAGTAAATTGTATGAAATCTCAGAATATCCTTACCGATTACATGAACATCTGCCGGCCAGTATTTTTTATAAAGCTCGCCCTTGTTTTCGGGTGTATAGCCGAGCGCGGTTATATAGTTTGAAAGCGCGTCAATCCACACATAAATAACATGACCCTTGTCAAACTCTACCGGGATACCCCATGTAAAGCTTGTTCTTGAAACACACAGATCCTGAAGTCCGACCTTAAGGAAGTTATTGAGCATTTCTTTTTTTCTCGACTCCGGCTGAATAAATTCCGGATGGTCCTCAATGTATTTAATGAGTCTATCTTGATACTTGCTCATTTTGAAGAAGTAAGCTTCTTCCTTTGTCTTTTTAACCTCGCGTCCGCAGTCGGGGCACTTGCCGTCAACAAGCTGAGTTTCCGTCCAGAACGATTCGCACGGAGTACAGTACCAGCCCTCATATTCGCCCTTATAAATATCTCCCTGCTCGTAAAGCTTTGTAAATATCTTCTTTACCGCCTCAACATGATAATCATCCGTTGTGCGTATAAATTTATCGTAGCTGATATTAAGCATATCGGCAATATCTTTTATCTGCTCTGCTATTTTATCAACATAGCTCTGCGGCGATATACCTGCCGCTTCCGCAATCTCCTGTATTTTCTGGCCATGCTCGTCCGTACCGGTGAGGAAGAAAACATCCTTTCCTATATAACGGTTAAAACGCGCAATGGCGTCGGTAAGAATAATTTCATACGTGTTTCCTATGTGCGGTTTGCGCGAGGTATACGCAATTGCTGTTGTGATATAAAATTTTTCCAAATCAGTCACTCTCCCAAAATTTAATAAATTGTATTTTCATTTCATGCAGACGTTCGGACAAATAATGCTGCATTTTTTTGATAAAATCAATCGGCGCGTCAAACATATGCGCCTTATAGAAGCTGAATACAAGCATAAGTATAATCGGTCCCAAAATCATTCCGCCGATGCTCAGAAGCTTAAAGCCCAGATACATGGATATAAGCGTTAAAAGCGGATTCATGCCTATATTTTTACTCACAATTTTAGGCTCTATACTCTGTCTTGTAATTATAATTATAACATACATTATAATCAGTCCGAAGCCCGTTTTAAAATTGCCTGTTATAAAGCTGATTATCGACCACGGCCAAAGCACCGCTCCACTGCCGAAAAACGGCAGTGCGTCAAGAAACGCCGTACCGAGCGCAATTAAAAGCCCGTATTCTATTTTCAAAATGCTCAGGCCGATAAAAAGTATAAAGAACACCACAATCATTATAATGCCCTGCGCCTTTATATATCCGCCGAGATATTTTTTTATCTGCTCGCTTAAAATTGCAAGCTTTTCATGCGTGCTTTGTCTGAACGGTTTTTTAACAACCATGTTCACGTGCTCAAAATCGGATATGATAAAGAACGTGGCAAGCAGAAAAACGATTGTTGAAACAAGCGCTTTAGGAAACGCCTTTGCAACCGAGCCTGCGCTTATCACAATAGGCATAGACTTTGTGTTTATAATATTCGCCGCTGCAGACGAAACCGATTCGCTTACAGATTGCAGCGACTGCTGAATATTCGGAGGGAAATTATCGTATATTCCCGAAAGCTTTATCTTAATAATTTCAATCTCCTGCGTCAGCGACGCATAAATCTGCGGGAACTGACTGTAAAGCGTCTTGCTCTCGTTTATAATTTTATAAAGCGCCCACGCTATAATGCTTCCGAGTCCGCCGACAAGAAGAACTATAACAACCGCGCTTGCCGCCGTTCGCGGAATATGGAGCTTCTGCTGCATTTTTCTCACAAGTGGATTTACAGCCAAAGCAAACAAATATGCAATTATAAACGGCAGGAAAAGCCGCAGAATATAAACTGCAAAATCCATTATTTTCGGCAGCGCCAGAATAATAACCGTTACAACAAGCGCTAAAATCAAAATTCCGGCTATTATTTTTAAGGTTTTGTGTTTAAGCTTCAATTTAACAGCACCCTCTTATTTAAGGAATTTGTCCATCAGCGTGCAGCCCTCTTCAATGTATATACCGGTTTGCTTTGCATTTTCTTCATTGTAATCAAGACCTGAAGCTGTTTCTTCTTTTGATGAATATATAACATAAGGAACAGGGTCGCTTACATGGGTTTTAAGCTTAATCGGCGTCGGATGATCCGGCATTATAAGCATTTTATACTCCACGCCCTTATCGGAAAGAACCTTTCTCATTTTGCCGACAACCTTTTCGTCTATAAGCTCAACGGAAAGCTTTTTATGCGGCGCGTCGCCCTGATGACCGCACTCGTCGGGAGCTTCCATATGTATGTAAATAAAATCGTCGCCGTCCTCTAAAAGCGCCTTTAAAGCAGCGTCAGCCTTTCCGTCAAAATTCGTTTCATACGTACCCGTTGCGCCGTCAACGTCAATTGATCTCATGCCTGCGCATATTGCGATGCCTTTTATAAGGTCAACCGCCGATATAACGCTGCCCTTAAGACCATATTTTTTCTCAAAAAGCGACAGCTGCGGCTTTTTGCCCTCGCCCCATATCCAAATTGATGTTGCCGGATTTTTGCCGTTTTTAATTCTTTCAAGATTTACGGGATGATTTTTCAAAATCTCCTCAGATTTTTTCATCATTTCGAGAATTTCCGCCGAATGTTCACCTTTGGGCAGATAATCCTTAATTTTTCTGTCGGAAATATCATGCGGCGGAGTCAGCTCAACGTCGGTCGAGCCGCCGTCCCATACAGTAAGGTGACGATAGCTTACGCCGGGATAAAATTTTATAACGTCCGTATCAAGCTCTTTGGCAACAGCGGCTATAAGCTCTCTTGCCTCCGCAGTTGTTATTTCTCCGGACGAATAGTCAAGCATGGTTTTATCCTCGTAATTTTCTTCACCTGAGAGCGTTACAAGGTTGCAGCGAAACGTTACATCCGTTTCCTTGAGCTCAACGCCTATGCTTGCTGCCTCAAGCGGAGATCTGCCCGTGTAAAACTGCCTTGTGTCATAACCCATAACCGAAAGATTTGCAACATCGCTGCCGGGCTTCATTCCGTCGGCAACCGTTTTTACAAGTCCAAGCTCGCCGTGTTTTGACATATAGTCAATATTCGGCTTATCCGCAACATCAAGCACCGTTTTTCCGCCAAATTCGTCAATGCCGTAATCTGCCATACCGTCACCAAGAACTACAATATACTTCATTTTAAACTACATCTCCTTAACCTTAAATACCACCGCAGCCGCGCCTGCACCGAGATTTGTACCGATCAGGGGACCAAACTCGCTGCGCAAAACGCCGTTATCGGTTTCAAACTCATCCTTTACCATAGCTTCAAGCTCATCACCCATAGTCTTGTCGGAGTCAATAACAATAAATTCCTTTGCGTCCTCGTCAAAGCCTTCATATTCGCCTGCCATATCGCAAAGCTTTTTAAATATCTTCTTTTTACCTCTGAGCTTCGACTCAACGTCAACAAGCCCCTCCGATATTGTAAGCACGGGCTTTACATCAAGAAGAGTGCCAAGCACTGCCGCAGCTGTATTAAGCCTTCCTCCCTTTTCAAGATACATAAGGTCGCTCACAAGAATAAGCGGATGCCATGACTTAATATATTTCTGCGCCTTTTCGGCAACTTCTTCGGGAGAAAATCCCTCATTTACGTATTTTACCGCCTCTATCGCCGTTCTGCCTATAAGAATTGAAAACGACATTGAGTCAACAATTATAAGCTTTGCGTCGGGGTTTCCGTTTTCAATTATATCATCTCTTACAAGATGCGCCGTATGATTTTGTCCGCTCGCAACAGAAGAAAGCGTTATGTAAACAACGGCTTCATGCTCCTTTGTTTCCTTTAAAAGTATATCATACATTGAAGCATACGGCGTCTGAGAGGTTTTCGGAAGCTTCTTGCTTTTTGAAAGCATACCGTAAAAATCCTCATTTGAAAGCTCCTCGCCTATAATATATGATTTTTCATCAAACACGCTCAAAAGCGGAACAATTCCAATTCCGTATTTTTCGCGCACCTCATCGGATAAATCCGCCGCCGAGTCTACCATAATTTTTATATCATACATTTATTTTGCCTCCGTCCAGTTAAATTTTGTAAGGTTGCCCGTTTCCTGAAGATTAAGAAACGAGTTTTGCCTGAGCGCTTCATAAACGACAATTGCCGCCGAGTTTGAAAGATTTAAGCTTCTCGCTTCGCTTATCATCGGTATTCTTATGCATCTGTCCTTGTTTTTATACAAAAGCTCCTCCGGCAGCCCCTTTGTTTCCTTGCCGAAAAATATATAATCGCCGTCGTGAAAGCTTACATCACAATATCGGTTTACCGCCTTAGTAGACGCATAATAACAGCTTGCTCCGGGATTTTTCTCATAAAAATCCTCAAGATTTTCATAGTATACAACGCCGAGCAAATGCCAGTAATCAAGCCCGGCGCGCTTTAGTTTTTTATCATCAATTTCAAAGCCCATCGGCTTTATAATGTGAAGCTTTGAGCCTGTTGCCGCGCACGTGCGGGCAATATTTCCGGTATTTTGCGGTATCTCCGGCTCATGCAGAACAATATTAAACAAATTCCGCGCCCCCTATTCGCTCAAAAGATATGAATACTTTGCATATATGTTAAGGCTTTTTGAAATTTCGCTGCCTGACAGGTGGCTCTTCACATAGTCCTTTACTTCCTCACGGTTTGAGTTTATGTTTGAAAGCACATAATTTACATCGATTTTTCCGTAAATAGACATCGCAAACGAAAATTCATCAGCGGTCATTGACTCTTTTACGCGTTCCATAAGCGTTTTTTTCGGCTGATTTGTCGGTGCGGGTGTCGGCTTCGGAGCTTCTGTCTGCACTGCGCCGCCGTTTTCGGCAGCCGTGTTACCGCCGTTTTTCGCACCTCCGGAATTTGAGCTGCCGCCCGAATTTGAGCCGCTGCCTGATCCGTTATTTTCGGCAGCAGCCTGTTCTTTTTGAGCTTTCGCCGCCTCTTCCTTTGCCTTATAATCTATATATTCCTTTAAATCGCTGTCCTGCAAAACGCCGCTTTGCACCATATCCTCAACGAATTTTTCAACCTCGCTCTGCACCTTTTCATCATTTAAAACAGCCTGCGCCTTTTCAAGCGTTTTTTCAAGCACAACAGGCTCCAAATAAAATTTATACGTGCAGTATGCGCCGCCTGCGATAACGGCAATTACTATAAGAATGATAAGCAAAATTTTATTTCTTTTTTTCATAATATTCATTTTCCTTTCGGTCAGTCGGCTTTTGCAAGCTTCTCGCTCTGATCCGCCGTTATAAGCGCGTCAATTATTTCGTCCATATTTCCGTTTAAAAACTGTTCAAGCTTAAATATTGTAAGATTTATGCGGTGGTCCGTTACTCTGCCCTGCGGGAAATTATACGTTCTTATTCTCTCGCTTCTATCTCCGGAGCCTATCTGCGATTTTCTCTCGTCCGCTATTTCCTTGTGGCGCTCCGCTTCCATGACCTCGTAAATCCTCGATCTTAGAATTTTCATAGCCTTATCCTTGTTTTTAAACTGTGATTTTTCATCCTGACAGGAAACAACAATTCCTGTCGGTAGATGAGTTATACGAACTGCCGAGTCGGTCGTATTTACGCATTGCCCGCCAGGTCCGCCTGCACGGAACACATCAATTCTCAGGTCGTTCGGATTTATGTCAACCTCAACCTCTTCAACCTCAGGCAAAACGGCAACCGTAACCGCAGACGTATGTATTCTGCCGGAAGACTCCGTTGACGGAACTCTCTGAACTCTGTGAACTCCGCTTTCAAATTTAAGGCGGCTGTATGCGCCCTCACCCTCGATTGAGAAGCAAACCTCCTTGTAGCCGCCTATATCGGTCGGATTTGAGTTTAATATATCAATTTTCCAGCGATGATTTTCGGCATACATTGAATACATTCTCATAAGGTCGGCAGCAAAAAGCGCCGCTTCCTCTCCGCCAGTGCCGCCGCGAATTTCCATAATAACGTTTTTCTCATCGTTCGGGTCTTTCGGAAGAAGAAGAATTTTAAGTTCATCGCATATAACCGCAAGCGATTTTTCCGTTTCCGATATTTCTTCTCTGAGCATTTCTTCAAGCTCTTTTTCAGAACATGAGGCAAGCATTTCCTTATCGTCGGCAATTGTATTCTTTGCAGCCTTATATTCGTCGTATTTATCTATAATGGGTGAAAGATCCGAATGCTCCTTGCACAGCTTTCTCCATGTATCCTGATCCGCTATAACCTCCGGATCGCTTATTTTCTGCGCAAGAGTATCAAATTTTTCCTTTAATGCTTCAAGTTTATCAAACATACGCAAATCTCCTCAGTCTATAAATATCCAATTATAATTTTATCAAAAATAACCGCCGATGTCAACAGTTTGCGCAATATTTAATAAAAATTTATAAATAAGCAACAATCCGACCTGTTTATTTATAAGATAAGGGCGCAGATTTTTCCACGCCCTTTAAATATTTTATTGTTTTAAACTCAGCTCTGCGCTGCCGAGAGCCGGCTTAAGCGTCTGCATATCCTCAAAGATAAACGCCTTTACACGATCGCAGCCGAGCATATTAAGATTAAAATCATTCTCCGGCTGCCCTTTTGCGCTGTTATCCTTATCCGTAAGCGCAATAAGCTTAATATCCGTCATTTTATCTCCCGTATAGCTTGCAACGGCAACGGTATATCTGCCGCCCTTGCCGTCGGCTCTGAGCATTATTACACTTTCCCACTCGTAAGAAAGCTCCAGTGTCGGCAGTACATTTCCGACAACAACCGCAACCGATATTGACCTTTCGGTATATCCGTCGCACGTTACTGCGCAGCTGTACCTCTTAACCTGTCCGTCACCTATTCCGAGCGGAACGGCAAATGTGCCTGATGTTTCTCCGCCGAGCGCATTGCCATTCTCGTCATACCACTGATATGCTATCTCCTTATCCTCATAGCCCTCATTTTTTACAGCCTCAACCGATAAGCTTCCGTCCGTATATCCGGGTTTAAGTCTTATGCCCTGCGGCTGCACTGAAATATATGCCGGAGCCGAAACAACGCTTACATTTTCAAGCGTGCCTGCGCTTCCGTCAGACCAGCTTCCGTCTGAAAGGCGAAGTGCTTTTCCGACGGCAAGGCGCTCTTTAAGGCTGTTTACGTTATAGGTTTCAAGTCTTGCAAATTTTCCGCTGTGGATTTTAACCGTCCTGCTGCTGTACATTCCGAGCGTACCTGTAACCTCTACATTGTCAAAATCGGCAAAAACGTCATTTGAAACGGTTATTTTCATATCAGCTTTTCCGTTTTTGAGGGTAAGGCCGCCCGATGATATACGAATACCATCCATATCGTCCGAATTGAGTGATATTGTTTTTCCGTTAAGGTCGAATACGGCGTCCTGTGCGTTAAAGTCAAGCTCACCTACATAATTATAGTCTACACCATCGCTGCTGTCCTCTTCGGGATTGAATTTCGGAAGCTCAACATCACACAAAAGCTTAAGCACATCACCCTTTTCAAGAGCTCTTGCGGCGTCATATATATTTTCGTAATATTCCGCCTCCGCGCCGCGTAAAATTGCACCCTGATATGTTCCGCCGCAGCTTTCGCATTTTCCGCTCTCATCAAGATTTTCATGAGCGCAGTAAACCGTCAGCATAATCGTCTTATAAAGCGCACAGCCGTCATCATTTACCGCTATGCAGCTGTATTTATATTTCCCGGCGGAAAGTCCGACAGGTACTGTATATGTATCGGCTTCGGCGCCGTCTATCGCTTCTTCGTTTAGATACCACTGATATGTCAGATTATCCGCACCGACTGTAAGCTTGACAGGGCTGTCATATCCGAAATCAACCCTTTTATTTTCGTTTTCAAAGGAAGCAAAGGGCGATTTTACAACTTCGATATTTCTTGCAAGCGCCTTGCCGAACACCTCCGGCTTTCCGCCCGCAAATTTATATGTATACCCGTCGCCGAGCAAATCAAAGAAGTCCGCCTTATTTACGGTTGACTTCGTTATAGCGTCAAATTTTCCGCCGCAAAGCTTTATGTTTTCGTCTGCATTACCCAGATAAAACTCTCCCGAAAACTCTCCGCCGTAAATTGTAAGCGAGTTGCCCTCGTCCATCATCATTATACATCTTCCCGAATTGTAGTCTGAAGAATACTTAAAATTCGTAAATTTAGTTCCGTCAATAACCACATCCGCTCTGAATATATCAAGCCCCGTACAATTTCCATCAAGCGCTCCGCCGTTTATATCAAGATAAATTTCAAGATCGCCTGCAAGATAAAGCCTGCCCTCATTTGCGCTTATTGCATTATTAAGAGAACTGCACGAAATAACTCCGTTCTTAATCGTCAAATCGCTTCCGCTTGTGATTATGCAGCCAAGCTCCTTTTCGCTCAGCGTATAGCCTCCCAAATCAAGAGTAACCTTTCCGAACCTCATCATAAGCAGATCATCTGTTGTTGTGTTTTTAAGCAGCGTTACATATAAGGTATCTCCGTAGCCGGCGCTGCAGGCTTCGTTAATGCTGTCGTAAAATCTTAAAACATCATCGTTTTTCTTAACCGACGCAACAGATGTCGCTTTAAATGTGCTTGCTCTTTCGGCTGCCCATATATCAATATCTCCGAATATATACTCTCCCGGTATTGTGAGCGTTCCGCTTTCCTCGTCATATTTAAAGTCGTAAAGTCGTTTTCCGCCGATATTAATTGTTATATCGTCATTTTCCGGCGCCCATTTCAACTCGCCGTTATTGTCGAGCAGCAGGCACGTATAATCGGTGCAGAAAGAAGCGCTTTCGCCGCCTTTAAAGGTTATTCTGTGGCCGCTTGCGCGCACGGATACGCTGTGGATTTCGGCACTTGCCGATATTACATATTTGCCGTCCTTTACATTAGCGCCGCCTATATGAAGAAGCCCCGTGCTTTCATTATAGCTGTAGCCGGTAAAGGCTGCGCCGTCAAGCGTTACGGAAACATTTTTGCTTTCCGGATGACCGTCCTGCGAAAAAAGGGTACATTCGTAAGCCTCACCTGCGGCGGTGAAATTTTTAGTCTTTTCGGCTACAACACCGCTAAGCTCAAATTCTACCATTTCGCCGTTTGCGCAAAGGAGATCAACCGAGCTTATCTGTATATTATAATCATTGCTTAAAAAGTCAATCTCATAATCATCATAAAGATTTATATCCGCCGCGTTATCAAACAAAAAGGTATACTTTTTATTGTTTTCGGCCTTAATAAAGCCGTCAAGCGGTATGTATGCGATCTCCGAAAAGCTTTCTTCGAATTTTTCTTTGCCATAAAGCACTGCCGCTTTCAGATTTCTGTCGGGATATTGCGTCGTATCGTCACCCGTTTCTATTTTTAATCCGATAACTCTTATCGGGGAATTTGTAACAAAATCCGCCGACAAATGCCTCATGCCGTCCGCCTCAGCATACCAACCGGAGCCGCATAATTTTCCCGTGTCGGTAAAGAGCCTGTCCGCACCCTCACCGTAATATGCTTCTCCCTTAACGCACGACGCACTCGTCAGGTCAACCTGATCATTGCCGCTAAAAAAGTCGCCGCTCAAATCTCCCTCTGCACCCTTTACTCCGGAAAGAGCGCCGCAGGAGCAGACAGCCGATAAATAATCTCCGTCAGGCACACTGTATAAAAAGCTGTGCGCTTCATTTTCCTCAAAGCCGCAGCCGCTGCATTTTTTAGTATGCGTTCCGTCACCGTTATCGGTCAGAACAAACGTATGCGCCTCCTCCGCAAAGGCCGCTCCCATACCGCCGAAAGCGGAAAACAGAGCCGCTGCTACCATAGCCAACACAACAAGATTTCTTTTAAGCATTTTTTTACATTCCTCCAAATATAATTTTATATATTTTATTTTACCAAAAAAATATGCGTTTGTCATCATTCCAAAGTATGATTTATAAAATTTTTTTATACAAAAAAGGTGCTGCACCCGACAGCACCCGTTTTAAAAGCAGTACGCTTCGCATTAACCGCCCTTTTTTACATATTTTCATCCGTACACAAATCTATAAACTCAAAAAGCTCCATTTTCTTAAGGCTCTTTACAAGCGCTTTCATGCTCTTGGCTTCAAATTTTTTCATTATTCCCGAAGCCTGCGTGCGAATTGTTCCCTCTTCAACAAAGCGCTCAGCCGCAATTTCCTTATAGGTTTTTCCGTAATACACGCCGCGCAGCACGCTTATCTCGCTTCTTGAGAGCCTTGTAAGCTGATTTAACACATAAAGAAGTGACTGCTGCTGTGACATTACATCTCTTGCCTTTTTCGCAAGTATTCCCGAAATATCGGAGTTCAGCATAACATTGTCGTTATATACATTCCTGACCTTTTCGATAATTTCGCTGTCGGACGCGGTTTTATAAATAAAATCCTTAGCGCCGAGCGCAAACGCTCTGAACACATAGTTATCAACCTTATGCGCCGTCAGCATTACGATTTTAAGGTTTTCCTTAATTTCCAAAAGGTCGTCTATAACCTCAATTCCGTCATCGGTAGACTGCATCTGAATATCGAGCAAAAGTACGTCTGGCATCGTTTTTTTAACAAGCTCCTTACATTCCTCCGCATTATGAGCGCAGCCGACAAAATCAACATCCGCACAGTCCGAAAAAATCTTCTTGTAATACTCGCATAAGCTTATCATATCATCACACATTGCAAGCTTCACAGTAACATCCCCTTCCGCAAATTTGCTCCCACATTGCTTTTATAAACAGGCAGAGCGACAGTAACCTCCGTATATATGTTTTCACTGCTTTTTATACTCACACCGCCGCCGTGAATTGCCGTAACGCGCTTTACAAAATCAAGTCCGAGACCGTTTCCGATTTTTTTATCCTTTGTGGTGTAAAACGGGCGGAAAATATACCGTCTGTGTTTCTTTGGTATTCCGCAGCCGTTATCCCTTATGCTGACTGAAAACATATCCTCTTCGGCGTATACGTTTATGTCAATTCTGCCGTCGGAGATACTTTTCTGCTCAATCGCTTCAACGGAGTTTCTGAGTATATTTACAAAGCTCTCAACAATATGATTTTTGCTTCCGAGAACAACGAGCCGCTCTCCGCCATAGTTTTTGTTAATTTCTATATTTTGATTACCGATTTTATCTACCGCCTCGCTTATGCAGCTTTCTATGGTAAACACGTGATAATCCATTGTTATTACATTTAAGGTATTAAGCGTTCGGCTTATTTTTTCAACAGCGTCTGCCGCTTCCTCCTCAACGCTTCCGAGAAGCCTCGAAACTTCGCCGTCATTTCCCGACTGCTTGGCCGATATACAAAGCTTAATAAGCTTTTCGATACATAAAAATTTATTTTTGTAAACATGGAGAAGCATATAAACATTTTCGTTTATCTTGCTGCTCTGCCTTACAAACCGTCTTCTGCCGCGCTTTCCGAAGCGCTCAAACGGCTTTGAATACCACAGTATACATATATTTATTAAAATTACGCAAAGAATACTCAGCGTAACAGACATTTCCTCATCATACATTCCGAGCTGCTTTTGCGGGAAGCCGTCAAGACCGATATTATAAAACATCGTCGGCGTATAGATCCCGTCACCGAACAGAAGATAAATAATCATATACATCAGCAGCACACATAAAAGACACGTAAGTCCGTATTGCTTTTTAAGAAAAATATGTGTATTTCTCGTGTAAATAACAAACCAGAAAACAGGCATTATCAAATACAGAATAAAGATATACACAGAGCTTTTTTTAAGAAGCGGCAAAACAGCCGCAAGTCCGCCCGGAGCGGAATTTACAAGCAAAAAGATTTTCCAGCCGACCGCCGGCATATTTACAACAAACACATATATAATCGGAATAAACATGAGCGCCGCAGCAAGACGCTTTTTCGGGAATACAAGATAAAATGACGCTATTGCCGCTGACATCAGGAAAAACACTCCTACATTTCCGATAACCGCCGCCGCGAATATATTAAACTTCAGCTTTGCCAGAGCTTGAAGCAGAAAATAGTCTATATCATTGATATACTGATATGCCGATATTGCTATAAAATAAAAATTACCCGCAAATATAAGTATGCTGCACCCCAAAAAATAAAGCGACATTACATATGCAAATTTCATTCTGTAGCTGAATACAATATATGCGGAAAAGGTTATAAAAATCATAAGAGCAAGTACCATCGGAATATCACCTCTTTATAATAATCAGTTTCACGGCGTTTTAAACAAAGCTGCGCTCAAATACATTTTAACTATATTATTATAATATATTTGAGCGCATAAATCAAGAGTTTTATATTGGAATTTTACTTAAAAATCCGTGTCAAATCCTCATTCAAGTAATTATCTGTTATAATATTTGTTCCAAGCTTTTTATGAAGCTTTCTTTGATATTCTGCCGCAAGCGGAAGTCTGCTTAAGGTTACAGCCCCCATTTGAACACCGGCAGAAATTTCCGCGCGGCCGTCGCCGACAACGAGAACATTTTCTCCGCTTATTCCGAGCTTTTTAAGGAGCGATTTCATCACGGCGTCCTTAGGCATTTTCTCCGTCCATGTGGAGCCTATTATATCCTCCGCAATTCCGTCCGCGCCTATTTTATAGCCGAGCGTTTCAACCTCCTCATACATTCCCATGCCGCGTTCGACAACAGCGCCGGTTACGAAATAGTTTTTAACGCCGTGCGCCTTTAAATATTTCATAAACTCCATAGAGCCCTCCACCTGAAAAGCGGACGGATCCTTTTTTGCCTTTTCAAGATTTCTGTCACGGCAGTAGCCGTTTAAAACAGCCTCGTAAAGCTTAAAAAGGCGCGGCGTATATTCGGAAAGCATTTTTTTCATATCCTCCGTTTCCGAAAGATCATCAAAAATCTCCTCACCGTTCCAGATACGCTTTATAATTTCGGAGTTTGCCGCTCTGTCGCAGGAAACATCTATTTTCCCGTTTTCAACAGCGCGTCTTATCGCCCATTCCATCTGCGTAAGCGCAGAAAGCCCTGCCGACTCAACGCAGAAGCGGTCTGTTTCCTCGTGCGGCTCCTCTCCGGCAAGCGAAATAAGGCGCGCCGCATTTTCATTAGAGTCAAAATCCTCGCTTATACCGTTTTCCAAAACATCGAAAAGGCATATGCTCATAACTGGCGGCCACTCGCGTATAAGCGAGTGAGTGCCGTCAATATCATGAAATGCATATTTTATTTCTCTGTCCTTAAACGGATTTACTATTAATTCAGACTCTGTATTGTGTGCTGTGAGCATTATTATGACCATTCCTTTCCGTACCGTAAGCACCCAATTTTGAAAGAAAATTGTTCAGAGTGCTGCTTTTTAGTGAATGGTGCTGTACACCGGTACCGCCCTGAACAAAAAAGTAGTGCTATGGGCGATTTTATTCAAAATTGCTCTCCGTATAAAAATCTTTGTTGTTATCAATCAAATTACATATTGCGTCAACGCTTGCGTGCGTATTATATCCGTCCTCAGGCGTGTTTTTGCAGTAGTCAACCATTTTTTCAACAGTTGTTGAAATAACCTGAAGCCTTGTATCGCTTGAAGCGTAGTAAACGAACAAATTACCGTTATCGTCGGCTATTGCACCGTTTGAGAATATGCAGCCGGAAACGTCACCGTCACGCTCTGCGCCCTTAGGTGCAACAAAATATCCGCCCGGACGATAAATAACCTTTGTAGGATCGTTAAGGTCTGTCATAAAGCAGTATAAAACATATCTGAGACCGGTTGCATGATTTCTCACGCCGTGAGCAATATGAAGCCAGCCGTCCTTTGTTTTAATCGGCGTTGCGCCCTCTCCGTTTTTAACCTCTTTTATTGTATGATAAACTCTCTCATCAATAATCTTTTCTTCCGTAATTTCGGCATTTTCCATGCTGTCTACAAGCGCAGTGCCTATTCCGCCGCCGCTTCCTACATCAATAAAGCCGTCGGACGGTCTTGTGTAAAGAAGATATTTGCCGTCGACAAATTCGGGATGAAGCGTTACGTTTCTCTGCTGATTTGGAGATTTTAAATCGGGAAGTCGCTCCCAGCTTTTTAAATCCTTTGTTCTTACAATTCCGCATTTTGCAACCGCAGAAGAGGTATCGTCAACCGTTTTATCCTTTCTTTCGCTGCAGAAAAGGCCGTAAATCCAGCCGTCCTCATGCTGAGTAAGACGCATATCGTAAACATTTGTGTCAAGCTCATCGGTTTTCGGAAGCACAATCGGCTTTTCGCTGAAGCGGAAGCCGTCAACTCCGTTGTCGCTCTCGGCTACGGCAAAAAATGACTTTCTGTCACAGCCCTCAACTCTTGCAACGAGTACATATTTTCCGTTAAGATAAATAGCGCCTGCGTTCATTATTGCATTTACTCTTATTCTTTCCAGAAAAAGCGGGTTTCTCTCATAGGAGTAATCAAATCTCCAGTTAAGAGGTATATCCTCACGCATAAGCGCCGGATATTTGTATCTTGAAAAAATTCCGTTTATGCTGAATTTTTTCTCATTCTTTCTTGAAATAACCGCATTGTGATTATCGGTTACTTCCTTTATTCTTTGATTAAAATATTCCTTAGACATATATAATTCCTTTCGATGAATTATTGTTTCGGGGGCGCCGCTTAACGCAAACGCCCCGTATTTTACTTAATACCGCGCAAAAATTATTTTATAACAAGCACGTTATTTGCAAGCGTATCCTTTGACAAGATAACGATTTCCGAGCAGCCGCTGCCGGCCGTCTTATAGTCGAGAATATCGGACATTGAGCCTGTTTTTATCTTATCCGAGCCCTTAAGTGAGCTGTCATAAACAAATATATTAGCTCTTGAAAGGTTTGTTACCTCAGATGAAGAAAGATCTGTTACGCTGTTTCCTACCGGTACTACTCTTACAACAGAATCCGCCTTTTCGTAAACGTTTGCATAAATCATACGTGAGTAATCGCCGAATGCGTTTGTCGGATTTGATGTTGACGGAGAAAGTGCCTTTTCAGATATATCAAGCAAAACCTGTGCCGGACTTACAAGCTGATTGAGTCTGTCTGTATAAAGCTTTACGTAGTCGCCCACTTCAGCTCCCGCAAATTCGGTTTCGTTATTTGCGATATACTTAGTGCCGTCAATCATTTCGGCAACCGTTTTTGTTTCTCCGCCCTGCATAACGGTTGAAATTCTTCTTACAATTCCGTATTTTTCTCCGGATAAATGCTCTGTTGTGTATTTGTCATCGTCAATGAATACAACCACATAGTCAGCTATAAGCGACTGCTCGCCTGTCTGATATGCTTCTATTCTTGCAGCACCCTTATCGCCGAGATCCCATACCGCGTTGGATATGCAGAATTTAACCTCTTCATCTGTTTTTGCGTTAATCGGGATAAAGAACATTGTAGGCTCATCGGCAAGCTGTACCTTATTGCTGAAATTCTTTGAATTCGGGCTGAATACAAGCTTGCTGTTGTTGTTCGGAGGAAGAATTGACGAATATGTAATTCTAAATCCGTTTTCATCATCGCCGCTTTCCGGGAGAACTGTTGTGTAATCGGTGCAGTTAGGGAGCTTGTTATACGCCGTATCAACAGCGCTTACCTTGCCGTCCGCATTCAGCTTATAGAGGATAAGCTGAGATACAATCTCGTTCGTACCCTTTTTAAGAAGGTTATAAGCTACTTGAGCGTCCTTTACGGTTTTTGTATCAATCTTTATTCTGTCAGCAGCTTCAAGAAGCATCATTTTTCCGCTTATATCGAAAACTTTAATCTTTAAAACATCGTTTTCATCGGAGTTTATATACGCATTTACAAGGTATGCAACTCCGCCTGATGATACATTTGTGCGCACTGCGGCAATTCTGCCCTTGTAGTCCATATAGAATATGCCTACTGTGCTGAGGCTTATGTCGTCAAAATCGAAATATCCGTCAACAACCTCATATTTCTTTCTTACGCCGCTTCCGTAGAACTTGTCGCCAAGCTCGATATACGGGCGAACGGCGCCGGAATTTTCTCCGCATACGGAGCCCTCAACCGATGCGGTTGAAAGATGAACTGTTGTAAGCTTCTTATCCTTACTCTGAACTACGGAGAGGATATTCCACTGCTTTATGTCGTTTATTGCACATTCCGACTCATCATTATCGAGAATTACAAGCTTATCCGTGTTTGAAAGGTCAATAAGCTCACTCGATTTATAATCGTAAATATATCCCTTGTCATAGTCGTATGAGCCGACAACATATGTTTTAATGTCCTCAATCATTACAACGCCGTAGCCGTTTCCGCTGTCGATAAGACGAACGCTTCCGTTTGACGGAACAAAGGTTAATTCGTTGTCCCTGTATGATCCGAGATATTTTCCGTTATAAATAACGCTTTTGTCTGCTGTAAGATTATAGTTTTTGCTCTTGCCGCCCTCTTTTGCGGAAATTGAGTATTTACCTGCAGAATAGTCTATATCGTATTCATCGGTTGTAAATTCGGCAACCTTATTTTTGCTGTTTATAGCATAGATATAAATCATTCTGTTTAAGCCGCCGGGAACCTCTTCATAATAGAATTTAACCTTGCTGCCGAGATACTTTGAAACGTCAGCGTCACACTCGTAAAGTGCGCCGTCAATGCTTATTGTATTTTCTCCGAGCTCCTTATCGGCGTAAATTGATGTTACGCTGTTGCCCTCAAGTATTCCGCTTCCCTTTTCATATCCGAGATATGCACCGAGAAGAGTATCCTTGCTTTCGAGTGTATAAAGTCCGTTATCTGTTTTGCTCTTTACGCTGAGCACATCGCAATCAAGTGCGTTTTCAACTATTTTTGCAAAATTCTTATAGGTTATCGGCTCTGCAAAATCGCAGTCAACGCCCTTCATAAGACCAAGCTGTGAAGCTGCTCTGCGGCAGCCTACCGAATATCCGCCGTCGGCGGCTACAACATCGCCGCGACCCATTATGATAAGAAGCGTCTTAATAACCTGATCCGCAGTTGCGTCATCGTCCGGCTTAAACTCCGTATCGCTGAAGCCTCTCATAATTCCGTTTTGGCTCACAAGTGACACTACACCTGCCGAGTTTTCATCAACATCGGTAAAGGTAAGCGGAGCTGCGCTTTTGGGAATATCATTAATGCCCATAATCGCAAGCAGCGACTTTGCAAGCGCCACTCTTGAAACGTTAGCGCCCTCGCCCGCATTAAACGGAGCTATGCCGAACGCCTTAAGCTTATCAAGGCTCGTTTCGTCCTCGCTGAGATATGTAACAGCTGAGCTTGAGCCGCCTGCCGTTCTCTCCGGAGGGTCAACATCATAGCCCGACTCAAAGAAATACCAGTCATCAACATAAATCTGAGTTCCCGCTCTTTCACCGGCAATCCACTGCTTTATGTTTGTCAATATTGCCTTTTCCGGAATAGTCCATGACCATTCAAGCGTTGTCCACTCGCCGCCCTGAATTTCATCACGCGGTCCGTGATAGTAATCCTGCGCATTGCCCGGTTCATTCCAGCTCATTGCAAGCCAGATTTGTTCCGTTTCCGATGCCTTTACTCTTGCACGCGCCGTATATGTGTGACCCGGCTTTACGTAAACAAGCTGTCTTACCGAAGCCTCATTCCATCCGAGATAATAGTTAAGCACGTTATTTCCGTCCTCGTTTATTATCTTTGCAGACCATGCCTCAGAATCAAGTCCGTAAATATTGTTTGCGTCATTCATTTGCGGATTTGTTATCTGCCTGTAGGACGGCGCATTTTTCATTGTTGTAAACGAAACCTTTGTTTCCTCAAGCGAAGCTCCGGAAACAGCCTTTATTCCGCTTTTAAACGTTACGGTATATTTTGTTCCGAGCATAATATTAAGTCTGTTGAAATAAACTGTTGCTGTCTTTTCGCCTGTCGGAATTATTGCCGCGAACGCGCTTCCGGATACGGAAACGTTGTTCATCTTGATTGTTGACGCGTCAACGGGCTCCGAAAACGTAACATCCATCTGAAGATTAACGGGCGTAACCTCTTTTTCTCCGTCAAACGGAGTTACGCTTGCTATTGTAAATGTTTTTTCTTCCGCTTCATCCGCCGCAAGCGCTGACAGTGGTGTAATCACTGTCAGCATTGCCAGAAGCAGCGCTAAAATCTTTTTAAATCTCATGTACCTATCTTCCTTTCAGCTCACGATTTTTGAAGTATATCGAGAAATCTGTCAAATACGACAGCCGCTTCGGCTCTTGTTGCCACTCCTTTCGGATTAAAGCAGCCGTTTTCGTCGCCCTTTATAACGCCGAGCGCCGAAAGCTTTTTGCAGGCATCCTTTGCATAATCGGAAATATGATCTGCGTCGGCAAATTCCTTTCCTGCCTCTTCGCTGCCCTGCACCTTTTCTGCCGCTCTTGCAAGAATTACTGCCATATCCTCACGCGAAATCTGCATATTTGGTGCAAAATTCGACTCGTCAATGCCCTTTATAATTCCCATATTGTAAGCGCTTGCCGCATAGCTGTAGAACCAGTCGTTTTCATTTATGTCGGCAAAATCAGCCTTAGCCGCAGTATCGAGAGTGTCGAGCGCAAGAACTGCAAGCTTTACAAATTCAGCGCGTGTGAGCGCGTCATTCGGTGCATATGTATTTTCGCTCTTACCGTTTATTATTCCTTTTTTATAGAGCTTTTCTATGCTGCTCTTTGCCCATTCTACCGAGCCGAGATCGGAGAATATCTCCTTTTCTTTGGCAGGCGTTTGTCCGCCGTCAATCGGATTTATCGGAACGGATCCGCTGCCGATTGCCGAAATTTTGCTGCCGCCGGAGGAGCTTCCGCCGCCACCGCCGCTGCTGCCTTTCTTGCCTGTATCTGCCGAATCAACAGCGCTCTTAAGAGCAGATTTAATAGCCGAGAGGCTGTTTACACTAAGACCCTGAAGCTTTGCGTATATCTTTGACGGATATGTGCTGCTGTCAGCCTTTGAAATCAGGTCGGAAATATCGTCATTTCCGGTGAAGCTGTCCTTTGAAAGCTTCAGTATTTCCTCAACAGCGCCTGCGCCGCTGAGGCTCGAAAGCGCACTGCAAATTGCCTTAACCGTCATAGCCTCTTTAATTACCTCAAAGCTCTTATCCTTATTGTCAACAGCTGTTTTGATTACGGATGATCTTCCGCTGTCTCCAAGCTTATCGGTGTATATTTTCAAAATTCCGTCATCGAGTATTCCGCCGCCGGAAATTATCTCGCCTACAGCTGCGCTGTCAGATGATGTCGCCAGAATTGCTCTGAACGCTTCCTCATCTATATATGTGAAAACATCGTCAATTGTTTTTGCCTCGCCTGCTGCCGCAAGATATTTGCAGAGCGTATCGAGAGCATCTGTAAGCGATGAGGTTATATATTCATACGACGCGCTTGTTTTGCCTATTTCGGTGTAAAGGTCGCCGAGAACATCTTTCATAGCCTCTTCATTTTTAAGTGCTGCGTTAAATTCCGACACAACGTCCTCAGCGCCTACAGTCTTAAATTTAAAGCTGTAGGTATTCGCCGAATATCCGTTTACGGTTTTAACGCTGTCAGGAACTGTTACTGTGTACTCCGTGTTGTTTTTAAACTTTTCTCCGTCAACGGTCAAAATGCAGTTGTTAAGATCGCTGCTGTCCGAAACGCTCACGCCGAGATCGGGAGCTGTGGAGATGTTTTTATAAGTTTCGGGGTTCATGGGAGAGTCAAAGGTTATTTCTATCTCGAAATCTCTTCTCTTTACTCCCGTAGCATTATCGGCAGGAAGTGTTTTAACAACGCTTGCATTTTTATCGCTTGTTTTAACCGTTGTAAAGCTTACCTTTCCGTTTGTCATGGATTTTCCGGAAATTGCTTCAACTCCGCCGAAATCCAAAGTATATGTTTTGTTAGGCTCAAGGTTTTCCGGATAAACCGTGCATTTGTACAAATCCGAGCCGTCAAAGTCTACCTTGCTTATTTTTGCTCCGCCGGAAATGCTTATTCCGCTCAAAAGCGATGAGAACTTAACCGGAACATTAAACTCTGCCTCTATTTTTTCAATATACGGCGAAACCTCAACCGCACCGTTTTCAACCGATGATGACTGAATTTTTAAAGCGTCCTGCGGCGCCTTTGCAACGTCGTAAATGCACCAGTCGTCAATATAAATCGGTGAAGCTTCAATAGAACGGATTGAAATTTCCTCTCCTCTTAAATCTGACGGTATATTAAATACCTCCGAAACATAAGTCCACTCGTTTGCCTTAAGGCTCTTCTTTCTCGAATCCCAGTTATCTCCACCCTTGAAGAAGCAAAGCGTAATATCCTGATCCTTTTCTGCCTTAACCCATGCTGCCATATAATATGTACCCGGATTTTCCGCAACTCCGAGCGCTACAACCGGCTGATCTCCCCAAGCTGTTGAAAGTCTTAATACAGAATTAAGCTTTCCCTTAAGAAGCGTTTCCTTCTGATATGAAAGGCTTGAATAGTTGTTCTTATCGGAGAACATATTCATATTTGAGGTGTCCTCCATATCGCCGTTTACAATGAGGTTTTCAAAGCCCTTCATTGTTGTAAAGCTTAAGCTGTACTCAGGTGCTGATGTATCAAAGGTTGATTTTATGCCGTCTGTGAAGGTTATTGTATATGTTGTGCTGTCGCTGAGCTTATTGGGGAAGCTTACCGTTATTTCATTCTCGCCCGACAGCTCTGCTGTGTATTCAGCCTCCGGAGAAACTGTTATATTTTCATTTGCTACCGTTTTTTCATCTATCGGCAGACTGTATTTTACAACTGCCTTTACTCCTCTTGGATTTACATTCTTGGCATTGTTTGCCGGAGTTGATGAAGCTACATTAAAATCGGGATATTTATCTACTGTTTTAAACGAAATCTCACTGCCGTCCGATACATAATCTCCGGCAAAGGTTTCAATTGCAGAAGAAAACCCTATTTTGTATTCCGTACCGAGCTCAAGCTGTTTGAAGCTCAGGTCTATTTTATCGGTGTATTCGCCGCTTGTGCTTACGGTAAAGTCAGCTGCCGGCTGCACCGTTATGTTCTCTTTTACTATGTCGGCCGCCTTTAAAAATCTGTTAAAGCTTACGGAAAGGTCCGTATTGAAAACCTCAACATTTTCGGCATTGTTTTCGGGTGTTGATGAAACTATAGCTGCCGCACCCTCGCGGTATTTTTCGCCAAGCTCCCATACAAGTGCCGGATAGCCGTCGTTAATTATTTTATAGCCTGCGCCCTGTCCGTAGCTTGCGCCGAGAACCGCTTCCTTTGTTTTAAGCTCCTCAGGCGATACCTGTTCGCCGGAGTAATGCTCATTTCCGTCACCGCCCGACCATGGCCAGTCCGGATTACCGCTGTAGTAGCAGTTATCAACATAAATATCTACAGAGCTTCTTGCTATATACAAATCCGAATAGCAGTTTGAAACGCTCCCGCTCGTTATTCTGCCGACAACACCTGCGTCATAGTCAACCGCTCCGGCATCAAGGCTTACATTAAGCGCATAGCAGTTTTTGATTATACCGCCGTTAACCGATCCGGCAATACCTGCGCCGTTTCTAAGCTGTCCGCGATTTTCGGATTTGTCATATGTCATTATAATTTCTACATTCTTTGCAAAGCAGCCGTCAACCGTACCGCCACTTTGAACTGCTCCGACAAGTCCTCCGAAATTGTCAATCCATTTCCATATTTCGCTAAACGTTGCCGTAACATTTTTAACGCCGACATTTTTTATAGTACCGCCATCGCCGATTGCTCCGAAAAGACCGTAATTCAAGCCCCCATCGTTACACTCAAATTTATAATTTTCAATCGTATGGCCGTCACCGTCAAAAGTTCCTGCAAACGGCATTGAAATGCTTCCTATATAGGAAGTCATCAATCTGCCTCCGAGATTTATATCCTCCGTCAGCCTGTATTGCTTTCCGCTTGCTCCGTCCTGATTTATACTGTCTATGGCGTCAATAAGCTCATTTGCTGATGAAATAAGCACCTCACTGCCGCTATCGTCTGCCGACGCGCTCCATGCCGGGAACACGCAAAGCACCATGTTAAGCGCCAGGAAAAGACTTGTCAGTTTTTTCATATCTGTTCACAAAACCTTTCCGCTCACTTTTTTGTATATCGCCGCACCGCACTGTGAGCCGGTGCGGTGCGGCACATTAATTATTTTCTATTTACTCGGCTGCCGCCTTTGTAAATACCTTCTTCTCGCCTATCGGCTTGAAGCTGTCCTTTGTCAAAATCATTATCTTAAGAGTATCCGCGCCGTCAAGGCTGAGGTTAAACTCGCTTTTGCCGTCAACAGCGTCGGTAAATTCGATTGCTGTAAGTCTGCCATCTTTATAAGCAGCAGCTGCCACAATTCCCTTTTCGGAATTTTTCTTTACAAGTTCGATTTCCGAAAGAACCGCTGCATTTTCAAAATCAGCTGCACTTGCGTCTGCTGCCTTAAATGTAACATCGCTTACATAATCGCTTGTGCTTTCCCACAAAAGTACGGGATAGCCGCCGTTAATACCCTTAGCATCTCTTATATAGCCGTTGCCGAGGTCTACAGACATTGTCTTAATAGCGTCCGCATCTGTCTTTTGACCGATATAGCCGTACCATTCATTTGTCGCAGAAACATTGTATGCACATTGCCAAGGCCACGGAGCCGTTGTTACATAATAAGAATTTATAATACTCTCTATAAGCTTCGGTGCTCTGTAGCAGGTCAGAGTATAATCGGAATAGCAGTTTTCTATTTTTACATCCTTAGAAGCGGTATACCCTATAACGCCGGCGTCAAAGTTTACTTCATTTATAAATGTAGTGTTAAGCGCATAGCAGTTTACAACCGAAGCTTCATCAAATGCCTTACCGACAACTCCGCCGCCGCTCTGGAACTGACCGCTTGAAAAACTATTTGATGTCATTTCAACATTCTTTGCATAGCAGTTTTCAACTCTTGAAGCGCCTGTCATTGAGCCTACAAGACCGCCGCATATAATTTCCCACTCGTCCTTAGCAAGCTCTGCGGTAACATCGCTTACGCCGACATTTTTAATTACTGCCGACGCACCTATGTTTGCAAACAAACCATTTGACTTGATTGTTGTAATTTTTATATGATAGTTTGATATTTTATGTCCGCAGCCGTCAAATACACCTGTAAACGGTACCTCGGGTGTTCCGATATAATCGGTGTATGTTTCTCCACCGAAATCTATATCGCAGTTTAGCTTGTAGATTTTGCCGTCTGAAGCCGTATCTGTGCTTATTGCCTTAAATTCTTCCGCAGAATTGATGTAAACGGTTTCGAGAGTATCTTCAATATCCTTACCGTTTTCCCAGATAAGTATAGGGTATTCGCTGCCGTCTTCAAAATATTCTCCGAGTGTGCCTGCTTTGCCCTTGAGCTCATCTGATGTAACTGACTCGCCGAGTCTGTTATATGCCGACATTTCACCGTCTGCTATATAATATGAGTTTAATACTTTATCAGAATCGCCCATTGTGAGCGTTGTATTACTGTAACAGTTTGAAATCGTGTTATAATCAAGCGCCTGACCGATAAGTCCGCTTGTATGCGCACTGCAGTCGCCTACCACTTCGGTATTAAGGCTGTAACAGTCTGTAACGCTTGCACCGCTGCCTTCAACCTTACCGATAAGTCCGCCTGTTATCATATAGATGAACTTCTCTGCACTTCCTGCTTCAAAGGAAACATTCTTTGCGAAGCATCTTTTAACCGTTGCATTATCCTTTAAAACTCCGATAAGACCGCCGCTTACAGTGTTAAATCCCCAGTTGCCTTCGGGGCGAACAGTTACATTGCTTACGCCTGTATCCTTAATAACCGCATTTCCACCGACATATGCGAATATTCCGAGTCCGTATGTAAAATCGCCCTGTGCCGGTGCATTTAAAACAAAGTTTTTGAAAACGTGTCCGTCACCGTCAAAGGTTCCCTTAAACGGATTTGACTCCGATCCTATGTTTGCAGTCCATGCAGCACCGCCGAAATCAATATCGCTTATCATTTTGAACACTTTGCCGTTTGTATCAATATAGCCTGATGCCAAAGCAAGATCATCAATTGTTCCGATAAGATACGGATTTGATCTTGTACCGCCGCCAACAAGTGCCGGAATGTCATATTCCCACCTAAGTACCGGATAGCCGCCGTTTATCGGGCTGATTACAGAGTCGGCAGAGAACGCGTCACCGAGATCTGCTGCCTTTGTTTTAAGCTCCGATGCGGTTACCTGTGTACCCATGTACCATTCGTTTCCGTCACCACTTGCCCACGGCCATGGGGGAGTAACTGTATAATACGAATTTTCTGCGCTTACACTCATCGGACCTCTTGCAAGATACAAATCTGTGTAACAGTTTTTAATTACTGCGCCGGAGGTTATTTTTCCTACAAGACCTGCATCATAGTTTGTTTCAGCCTCATTAACCTTAATATTAAGCGCATAGCAGTTTTCAACCGTACTTCCGGAACCGTCGAGCATTCCTACAACACCTGCTCCTGCACTGAGCTGTGATTCGTTCGGAGAATATCCGCCGTTACTTAAGGTTACATTTTTCGCATAGCAGCCCGATATTGTTCCGCCCTTTACATAGCCTGCAATACCGCCGTTATTTGATCTGTAGCACCACTTATCCGCAATTGCGATTGTAACGCCGTCAACACCGAGATTTTTAACCGTTCCGCCCTCTCCGACGTAGCTGAAAAGTCCCGTGTAGCTGTCGCTTACTGGTGTCATTTTATAGTTTTTGATAACGTGACCGTTTCCGTCAAAGGTTCCCCTAAACGGATTTGAATTAGTGCCTATACCGCCCCATTTAACAGCGTCAAGATTTATATCTGCCGTAAGGCGATAAAACTTTCCGCTGCCGCCTGTTGAATCATTTCTCATTGACTCTGCAAAGCTTGTAAGCTCAGCAGCAGTAGATATATCAATCGGGCTGTCAGCGCTTTCGCCGGCTGCAAAGGCTGCCGGAACAAGCGAAAGAAGCATAGCGCCGCTGAGAAAAATACTTAATAATTTTTTCATTTAAACTGCCCTCCTTAATATACAAAGCATCTGTCGTCGCCCGCACCTATTCTTGTGATATAAACACGTCTTTTTGCTTTGTCGACCGTAAATACGTTAAATGACTGCTCGTTTATTGTGTTTACCGTTCTCTCCGGTGTTCCATCTGTACGGATTTGGCAGTCACCGTTTGAAACAACAGACGTAAAGTCATCAGCTGTATAAACCATAAAGTCCTCATGTGTATGACCCGAAAGCCATGCTATGAATGAGCCCTTGTAATCCTTGAAATCGCCTGTTTTTCCGACAAAGTCCTTGATTATTCCTCTTATCTTCTCTCGGTTTACAACCAAATCGCTCGGGCGGTGCATTTCCTCTCTGTTGAGAATCGGAACGTGTGCAAAAACTACGCAGGTCCATTCATCATCAGGCATTTTAAGAGCTGTTGTTTTAACCCAGTCAGCCTGCTCATCAGAAATGTAATAATACCATGCCTTATTTTTGCCGTTTGCAAGATTTTCCTCCGTGCTTGGATAGTCCATAACGGTAAGGTCAATATATCTCATCTTGTTTTTAACATCGTCCTTATAGAAATAGGTTGCGTCTGCGTCAGCCTTTACGATGCTGCCGTCAGCAAGACCTGCTTCAATGTTCGGCTTATAGAAATGCTCATAGATTTCAGCTTCCGAAACATTGTACTGGTTTGATGAGCCGTATGCCCAGTCATGGTTACCTGTTGACTTTATAAGCGGAAGACCTGCGAACAAAGTATCGAGCTCGTCATAGTCATCCCAAAGCCCCTGAACACCGTCAGCATCGGAAAGCCATGCTGTAACCCAGTCACCGTTTCCGATAATATCATTTATACCGCAGTTTTTGTAAAGATATCTTACAAGACCCGGGAAATGCTTTGTGTTATGCTGAATATGAATATCAGTCATATAGATAAAGCTGAAAGCGTTATCCTTACTCTGAAGATTGTTAATAACGTTTGCCTTATTCTTTATGTAATTCTGATAATATTCCGGAATATGATTTACGTTATCAACGCTGTACATCTCAATTACGCTCGATGCCATATCGGCCGTAAGAGCTTTTCCGGAGTTATCCTTTACGCTGATAAGGTATTTTCTTTCGGGGTATACGTTAAAGTAACCCATGCTGATCCACTTATTAAAAGGAACATCAAATACATAATAATATCTTCTGTCCTTTTTGTAGGAGCTGCCGCTTTCGGACACCTCATCAAATTCAAAGCTGTAGCCGTCCTTTACCTTAAGCAAAACAGACTGCTTCGGAAAGCTTGCAACAGTACATATGCTGCTATCCGAGTTTGACTTTGTGAATATGTCGTTCGACATGGTATACATGCCGCTCTGCCATGTAACAGATGACGAAATATCCGTCAAAGTCGGGTCATCTGATGCTGCGCTTGCCGAACCTGCTCCGATAAACAAAGCAAGCGTCATAACAAGTGACATAAACAGTACAGACGCCTTTTGGGTTTTCGTTGTTTTCATGGTTTTTCACCATTCCTTTCTTTTTTTATTATATATAAGCAGCCGCTTTCGCAGCTACAATATATCTTTAAGAAGAAATTCTTATTCGGTATACGGGGGCGGGAATGTCCAGAAGCCTTCCGCACCATCCCACAAAAGAAGCTCTCCGTTTGTAGGATTGACAACAAGGGTCTGAGCATTTGATCCGGCGCTTTCTCCGCCGTTTACAACAGAATTTATATCGCCCATAGACGAAATAATCTGCCATGTTTCTCCCCTGTCGCACGAACGCTGAACAGCCGCCGTTTCCTTGCTCATGCTGCTGCCGTAGCCGCCCATATACAATATATCGGGGCATCTTGGGTCAATAGCAAGAAGCTGATACCATTTATCATTTGCAAAGCACTGAGCATTTACGTTTTCACCGATATTTACATGACTGTTTTCGCCGTCAATTCTAACTATTGTAACGCCTGTGTAAATATTTCCGGGAAGATAATAAAGTATATCGTTAATTCCGTCATACTCCATATCCCAAATATGCATACCGTAGCCGGACGGATAATTGCTTGTTCCGGCAATTGCCTCATCGTCGCCATACGTTTTTGAGAACGGATACCATGTATAGCCGTTATCATAGGAGCATACTATAACCTCGTTATTAATGCCCCAAAGCTCTCTGTTATGATAGTAATTAACCGCCATAACAAGCTGACAGCCCGAAAGCTCGGTCCATGTTCTGCATCGGTCGCGGCTTACGTATTCACCGGCGAAAACGGTGTTTTCATCTGTGGGAGATCGCCAAAACGATGTTGCGCGGCGCGCATAGCCAAGCTTCAGCGGAAGCCCCGTGCTGCTCCATGTATTGCCGCCGTCGTAGCTTACCCAGATATATCTTTGCGAATACCAGCCGTCCGCGTTTGCACAAACGAGCGTATTATCGTCAACCGCCACCGTGCCGTAGGCGCAGCCAAAGCCGCCCTCAGGCTCAATAGCCTTCCACGTATATCCGCTGTCATAGCTGATTATTCCGAGCAAATCCTGCGCTCCGGCAAAAATTCTGTTCGGCTCATACGGGTCAAAATTTACTCTGCCGCCCGGCGGAGTTCCGCAATAGCCGTTTGCGTCCCAGATGAAGCTTGCGCCGCCGTCACTGCTTGACGCTATCCAGTCGCCGCCGAAGGACCACGCCTTATTCTGATCTGCCGGATGCCATGCAAACGGGTGCTGACGGTTATGACAGAAGAAAAAGTCCTTTGACTTGTCATAGGTGCACTCTTTCCATGTTAAGCCGCCGTTATGCGTATAATATCTTCTGTTTCGATAGTTTTTATAGTCGCGGTCGTCAACGAGCATATAGTCGGGATTTGCGGGACTTACCTCAAGGTCGCGCGCAATGTTTCTTACATCGCTTAAATCGTTGTCAACCGGGAAGCCTGCATTGAGCCGCCTTTTAAAGCTCTCTCCGCCGTTCATTGAAATCATAACGCCCTTATAGTCGTTTATATAAACGTTATCGGGATAGTTATCAAGCACGCAAAGCCCGTATATCGGCACGCCGGATATAATCTGCTTAAATGATTTTCCCTTATCGTCGCTTATGAAAAATCCGCGTTCGTTGCCTATATAAACTCTGCCGCTTTTAGGATTTACCGCAACAACGCTGTCTGACATTTCGCTGTTTGCGCATGTCCATGTTCTGCCGCCATCATCGCTTCTGAAAAGTCCGCCCTTTCTGTCCGTAAGGTGAACGGGCTCCTCATCCTCAAAGCCCTCGTTTGCGGCAGTCAGCTTATAAAGATTAGACCAGTATGCCGTTCGGCTTCCGCCTATTTCGCTGTCATAGCTTGACTTATCCCACGCAAGCTGCTGCCTTGTGTCGCGCTGACCGTTAAATATGTAAGAATGTACATGGCGCCAGCTTTCTCCCATATCCTCCGAAAGATAAATACCTGTCCAGGAGTTATTGGAGTTTGAGCCTATTCCGAGCACTCTGTTTTTATTGTTCGGGTCAATCGCCGTATCAACACAACCGTTTGCCAGCCAGCCGCGATAGCTTCTCTGCCACGATTTTCCGCCGTCGGTTGATCTCATAAGACCGCCGATGTCAACTCCGGCAAAAAGCAGACTGCCGTCCTCTCTGTCACACTCTATAGACTGCATCCACTGTCCGCCCTCGCCGCCACTCATTCCCATCTCACGCTGCGCAGCGGTTACGCACGGCATTACAGTCCATTCGCTTCCCAATTTATTATAAACGTCAAGCTGCGGATTTTCGGGTCTGTTTTCAGCCCATGAAAATTCCATATGCTCATATGAATAGTTCGGTGCGGTTTCAAAGGTGGCTGAAATTTCTCCGCTCGCCTGAGCTCCGCTTTCCGATTTTATTCCGTCAAGCGATACGGTATATTCCGTTTCGCTGCTAAGCTTATCGGCAAATAAAACCGCGTGAACCTTTTTTCTGTCGAGCGCGTCAACAAACACGTGCTGAACAAGTCCGCTGTTTTTTTCACCGTTTACCGCCGCCATTGATTTATCGGCGCTTTTTACAGCTTCACTGAATGTAAAGGTTATAACGGGTACTCTTCCGCTTTTTACGGTACTACCGCCGGCGGTTTCTGCCGACAGTAAGGAAAGAGAGGGATATTGACTGTCGGCAAAAGCCTGTTCTTCTTCGGCAGCACCGAAAACGGAGTTTTCTCCGGTATCGGCAAGAATTTGTATCTCCGGAATTACAATGCCGCCGAGCCAAGGCTCTACAGCACGTACTGCAATTCTAAGATATTTTGCATTGGTTTTTTTTTTAGCGGCAGATCATAAAAATGTCTGACGCCGTTTGAGTCGTCCCATATCGACTCTATGCACTTTTCGCTTTGGCGCATATACTTAAGGCTTGCAAACTCCGCCGACTTTTCCCATGAGCCGTCCGCTCCGGTGCTGCTTGTAAAAATGTCAACACCCTCAAAGTACGGAGCCAAATGCTCCTGCAGATACATTGCGTCGCCGTTTGAGTAATATGCGTCATCAATAAACTTAATTCCGTGTTCGCTGTAGAGCTTAACGCGCTCCATTGGAACGGTTTCTCCCGCATTTACGGTTAAAAGCATCATGTAATCGCTGCCGCTGTTTCCGTTTACGTCAAAAATTTCTTTTCCGTCATAATCACCGAAAGCAGCGGTTGAAATAAAATTTTTATCAACGGCGTTGCTGCCGTCAATTTCACCGACCGAGTTTTTTATTGTAAACGAAGCGTTGCCCGACAAAACATTTGTCATGCCTGCGGCATTGTCCGTTACGTGCTCGCTTATCGGCAAATAAAGCGCTTTGAGCTCTCTTGCGATTATTGATGAAATCCACTCGGCACCCTTATCGGTAAAGTGGAGCTTATCGCTGCTTGAATTAATGTAATACCCCATTGCCGCAAGACCCGAAAAGCCCTTTTGCTTCATAAGGTCGAGGCACTCTTGGTTTACATCTATAAGCGGAATATTTTCATCGCTCGCCAAATCCCGCATTACATCGGGATAGCCCATAAGCTCGGAATTTACAACATAGCCGCCGTCTGCGGATACATTATCAGTTGCCGCTGTCATAACGTCCGGCGGAGTTATAAGCACCGGATATGCTCCCTTTTGCTTCGCTGCCGTTATAAACTGCAGAAGGAACAGTCTGAATTGCTCAAGCGTGCTGTAGTGGCGGTCATTTGTGCTGAGCTGAATTAAAACATAATCTCCCTTTTTGATTTTCGGAAGAAGTGTTTCAAATCTACCCTTTGTCAGAAATTCTACCGCCGACATACCGCTTCTTGAAAGGCTGTTATCAACCTTTACATAATCCTCATCAAAAAACTGCCCTATTTTCTGTCCCCAGCCTCTGAGCTGCTCATAATCGGAATACGTCTGGCATATCGAGTCACCTATTGTATGAATTGTAACAGGCGCGTCTGCCGTTATCTCTTTGCCCGTTTCGCACATCGGTGAAACAGGGCGGTTGCTACAGTCCCAGACAAAAGCCTTTGCCTTATCGGCGCCGCTTGTGTTCATGCCGAACGCAAAGCTTCCGCCGCCGGACGCGTCCGCGCTCTTAACGCTTATAAGCTTTTCGCCGCTGTAAAGCGCCGCATAAACCTTTGCGCCGTCCGATGCGGCATTTTCCTTTACCTTAACCATTGCAAGCTTTCCGCCCTCGCTCGCTCCGTAAACTCTGTCTCCGTCCGAGTCGGCAAGGCGCATATCGCTTATTTCGTACATCGCCCGCTCGCTGACAGTAACGTCAATTGCCTTTGTAACCACCTTATCGCCGAACTTAACGCTCGCTGTATATGTGCAGTCCGCAGTGCCTGTGCCTATTGGGCGGTTATCCGTCGGACAGCCGTTTTGGTCGATATATCCGTATTCGTCCGAATATGTAACCTCAACGCCGCCGTAAACACTGCCCTCAACATACATCTGACAATCAAGCACATCAAGCTTTTGATAGTTAAGCTTAATCGAATTTTTAAGAGCTTCAGACTCCGACGCGTAATCTACGCGCTTTACATATACGTCATCAAGCATATATGCATTTTCCGCGCCGATTTCAAGAGTCTGCGCTCCGCCCTCCTGGGCCTTTATATAAACTGTTTTTGTCTGCCATGCTCTACCTAGCGTTTTTTCGCGAAGCTGCGTAGCAAGGTCGGTATTTCCTATTTTAAATGTAAAGCCGCTCTCGCCCGAAACCGCTTTGCCCGTGAACGATATTTTATAGTAAGCTCCGCTTTCAAGCTCTGCATTAAAGCTTACGCTGCCGCCTGAAGAAAGCTTCAGAACATTTGAGCGCCTGCCGTCATTTTCCGCATTGTATATTTCTCCCAGCGCGCTGTATACATTCATGCTTCCGCCGGATACAAGATTTAAATATCCGTCCTTTTCCCATTTGAGATAAGGTCCGCTTTCCGACGGGAGAAAATCGCAGCACCAGTCATATTCAAGCTCGCCTATATTATTCATAGTGTCGCACCACTTGTAGCCGTCCGGCCACTCGGTAGACTGAACTGCCTGATAGCAGTTTTCAATAGGAAGCCACATTATGCTTCTGCCGAGAGTCGTATTGGAATAACAATCTGTTATTCTCGCCCCTGCGTCTGCCATGCCGAAAAGTCCGCCGTCGTTGTTTACAACAGCCCAGCTGCCGCTAAGAAGCGTTTCGCTGTAGCCGCTGCTGTAGCAGCTTACAAGCTCGCAGCTACCGTCTATCCAGCCGACAAGGCCGCCGCCGTATCTGTACTCGCCTCTTGACGAGTCCCTTACGAATGTTGAAGTGAAATCAATATTTTTAACATAGCAGCCGTAAAGTGATGAGCTTTCCGTCATTTTTCCGACAAGACCGCCTGCGCACGCGCCCCAGCTGTACTGATTTGCAAGCACAACCTTTATGTCGCGAACTCCAAGCTCATGGATATAAGCGCGTCCGCCCGTAACCCCGAAAAGTCCGCCGATTGTATCGCCGTTAAAGCTCAGCCTGTAATTTTTAATCACATGACCGTTTCCGGCAAAGTCGCCCTTAAACGGATTTGTTTCGCTTCCGAGCATGGAATAAAGCTGTTCGCCGCCGAAATCTATATCGTTTTCCAGGCTAAAATATTTTCCCTCCGTATCAGCAAAGGTACAAACAAGAGAAAAATCCTCCTTACTGTAAATCCTGTACGGATTTTCGGCTGTTCCGTTTCCGTCTATATCAACCGACGTTTTCTGCCACGAAAGAAGGGGGTAGCCTCCGTTTATACCGAATTCGTCCGCAATATAGCCGCTTCCGAGTGCGCCGAGCTTTCCGGCAATATTCTCCGTGCGCTCGCCCACATAGCCGTACCAAAGATTTTCCTTCTGGTTGTTATAGTCACAAACCCATGGCCACGGCTCTTGCGCTTCGTAAAACGAATTAATTATTTTGCTCGGCTTTTCGGCATTTAAATAAACACCGATCTGATACTCTGAATAACAGGACTCAACAACTGTACTGTTTGAAAAAATTCCGCCTATAATGCCCGAATCGAAATTTACATCTCCCAAAACAGTTGTTCCGAGTGAATAACAATTTTTAACCGTATTATCGCCGTTTGCCGAGCCTACCAGTGCGCCGCCGCAGCGGAACTGACCGCCGTTGAAATCGGTTGAAATAGTTACCGATTTTGCATAGGAGTCGGACAAAACCGCGCTGCCAGCCATAGCGCCTATAATCGCTCCCGCTTCGCAGTCCCAATACTCCTCCGACATATGCAGCACCACGCTCTCGGCACCCAAGTCGTAAATGTGCGCGTTGCCCGAAACATACCCGAAAAGACCCTTTGATATAGAGTCCTTAACGTTTATTTTATAATTTCTGATCACATGACCGCCGCCGTCAAAGGTGCCCTTGAACGGATTATCCTTTGTTCCGATACATTCCATCCATTCGCCGCCGGACAAATCAATATCATTTGTAAGTCGGTAGGTTTTGCCGTCTGCGCCGTTTTCGGACGCGTTTATCTCCTTTGCTACATTTAAAAGCTCGGATGGTGATGAAATGAGCACTGCTCCGTCATCCGCCGCCAAAGCAATCGGCAGCTGAGAAAGCGCCATAGAAAGCGCGATTATTATGCTTACAAGCTTTTTCATACATAATCTCCATATCCGTATGCGCCGCTAAGCGTGCGGCGCATACCACAGCAATCAAATTTTATTTATCCTGTACATAGTCCGCAATCGGAAGCTCTAAAGCCTTAACTCCGTCAGCAACCGTTTTTGCAATGAAGTTTGCACCGGCATTTGTAAAGTGGACATTATCCGATACATAGTAGCCGAGACTGTCAATGCCCGAATAGCCGACCTTTCTCATAAGAGTAAGGAACGCATTGTTTACATCTATTACCGGAACATCTGTTTCAGGTCCCATCTCTCTCATAACATCGGGGAAGCCTCCAAGATATGAGCTTGCGATATATCCGCCGTTTCCGTCGGGCGTATCGGTTGCGCCCCTCTTAAGCTCCGGTGATGTTACAAATACGGGGATTGCACCCTTTTCTCTTGCTCCGTATATGAGCTGAGATAAAAGCTCATTAAATTCTTTCTGCGAGAAATATCCGCAGTCGTTTGTTGCAAGCTGAATGAATACATAGTCATTCTTTTTAAGCTTTGAAAGGAGCGTGTCAAAGCGTCCCTTTGAAATAAATTCTTCAGCTGTCATGCCGCCTCTTGCAAGAGTATTGTCAACTACAACCTTTTGACTGTCGAAATAGTCGCCTGCAACCTGACCCCAGCCTATAAGACCGGAGTTATCGGTATATGTTGCGCAGAGCGAATCGCCTATTGTATGGATTGTTACAACGTCCTCCGGCGCGTCGTAGCTCTGTTTTGAAAACGCAAGCGGAGTAATTCCACTCATATCCATAACGAAAAGCTTAACCTTATCACCGCCGGAGATGCTCATGTTGAGAGCAAACTCTCCTCCGCTTTCGGCTTCTGACGAGGAAATACCGACAAGAGCATTTCCTTTGTAAAGAGCGCATACAAGCCTAGACGCGTCTGCCGCGCTGTTTTTCTTAACCTTAACAGTGCCTATTTTGTCTGCCTTATTAATGTCATAAACCGTTTTTCCGTCCTTATCCGTAAGTCCGACGTTTACTATTTCGTAAGGAGCATTTTCAAGTATATTAATGTCTATGCTCTTTTCAATCGAGTATCTGTCACCGATCGGTGCGGATGCGGTAAAGGTTTCCGAAACGGTGCCGAGCCCTGTCGGAATTTTATCCGTTCTGTCGCCGTTTTCGTCAAGATAGCCGTTTTTCGACGTATAGGAAATGTCAACTCCGTCATAAACCTTGTCTACAACATACAAGTCACACGGAAGAACATCAAGCTTCTGATAAGCAAGCTGAAAATTAAAGTCAATTCCGCTCTTTTCAAGAACCTCGTCAACCTCGAACACCTCAAGATCATCAATGTAAAGGTTCTGATCTGCGCTGAGCGTGAACAATACATCGCCCGTTGTATCGGCTGTTATGTAGGCTGTTTTTTCTTCCCACCATGCTCCGCCGAAATACGAGGTCTTTACATAATCCGCAAAATTCTTATCTCCGAGATAACAGCTTATGTTTGTGCGCGTATATGACGGCGCATAGCCATTAAGCGTTACCTTATAGCATTTTCCCTTTTCCGTCTTAACAGTTCTCTTTATCGTATCGCCCTTAGGAAGTGAAAGGAATGCAGAAGCTCTTACACTGCTCGCTGCCATTACCCTTGAATTTGCTGTGCCGAACGCCATATTAGGATCGGAAACAGTCATTGAGCCTGCCGGGATAAGATTTATATATTTCCCTTCGTTTGCTTCACGCTTCAAAACAGGATAATCAAGTCCCGTTTCGCTTATCGGAGCGAAATAGCTGTTCCAGTTAAAGCTGAGGTGATTAACCTCTGTCTGCCATGCACCCCAATTAGGATAATCGGGATAGTAATTCGTATGGTTATAAGCCTGATAGCAATCATTTACCGGATTTCCCGGCTTTGACTGCATCATCGGCTGCGTTGAATAGCAGTCTGCAACCCATGCAAAATTCGCGCCTCTGCCGACAAGACCTGCATTATACATAATTGTTGCATAATTTGAGGTTGTTCCGTCAGAGCCTGTAAGCTTTCTTATGCCGTTATCAATATTAAGCGAATAGCATCTTCTTACCTCGCAGCCATCGCCGTCGATTACACCGACAAGTCCGCCTGCCGTATGATAATGACCGTTGTTTTCTCCGTTATCAGCGCCGCTTTCTCTTAAGAATTTTACATTCTTTGCAAAGCAGCTCATAACAGATGAGCTGTCGTTCATTTCGCCGACCATTGCGCCTGCCGTTGTATTCCACTGCCAGATACCTATTGTAAATGTAACGTCCTCAACGCCGAGATCATGGATATATGCATTTGAGCCGATATAGCCGAAAAGTCCGTGACTTTCAAGAGGATCTTCTTTCGTTGTCGGGATTGTTATCTTATAGTTTTTAATCGTGTGACCTGCGCCGTCAAAATCTCCGCAGAATGGAGTAGACTTTGTGCCTATTTCATTTGCGTACCACTCTGCGCCGCCGAGGTCAATATCTTTTGTAAGCTTAAAGAATTTACCGTCTGTGTCTGTCAATGCAGATACCATTTCAAGCTCATCGGCGCTTGAAATGGTGTAAGGATCGTCAACCGTTCCGTCACCGCTGAGCGACAATACCGGGTTTTCCCAGGTAAATATCGGATAGCCGTTATTTGCGTAAGCCGACTTCTTAAATGCGCTTCCGAGCTCTTCTGCCTTGCCTTTGAGCTCATCGGGAGTTATTTTCGTGCCGACATAGCCGTACCAGTTTCCCTTATCCTCTTTATCATACGCACATTCCCAAGGCCAAGGAAGCGAAGAGATGTAATATGAGTTTGTGATGTTTGAATAAGCATCTGCATTTCTGTAGCAGCTTATTGTGTAATCCGAGTAGCTGTTTTTAATTACAACGTTCGGATTGATTGTTCCGCCGATAATACCCGAATCAAGGTTTATGTCGCCGATAAACGTTATCTTAACCGCATAGCAACTGTCAATCTCTGCATTTTTGTCGGCAACACCTATAAGACCGCCGCTGTATTTAAACTGACCGTCCGTATAATTGGTTGCCATTCTTATATTCTTTGCATAGCAGCCGTAAACTCTTGCGTTGTCGGAAATCTGACCTGCAATCGCACCTGCCGCCGTTTCCCACTTATCCGAGTCAAGAAGCATATAAACGCCGTTTACGCCGAGATTTTTAATCAGCGCTTCTCCGCCTACATAGCTGAAAAGTCCGTTTGCTGCCGAGCCGTTGAGCTTGATTTTATAGTTTCTTATCTCGTGACCTGCTCCGTCAAATACGCCCTTAAAAGCCGTATCGCTCGTTTTTCCGAGAAAATGAGATATATACTCGCCCTTAAAGTCAATATCGTCTGTAAGCTCAAAGCACATTCCCTCAGTATCGCCGAGATATGTTACCTTTACAAAATCAGCCGCGCTTGAAATCTTATACGGGTTTTCCTCAGTTCCTTCGCCGTCGAGCGAAAGCTTGCCCGTTTCCCAAGCCAATATAGGATAGCCGTTATTTACATTTCCGGCATCCTTGAACGCGTCGCCGAGCTTTGAAGCTGATTTCTGAAGCTCCGATGCGGAAATCTGCTGACCTATATAATGCTCGTTTCCGTCACCGTATGACCATGGCCACGGCGGCGTAACCAAATAATACGAGTTTTGTGCGTTAACGCTCATTTTTGCTCTTGCAAGATAAAGGTCGGTATAGCAGTTTTTAATTGTTGATCCCGACACAACCTCGCCGACAATGCCTGAGTCATAGTCTACCTCTGCTTCATCTACGGTAATGCTTACCGAGTAGCAGCTGTCAACCGTACCGTTATTTGTAAGAAGTCCTACAAGGCCGCTGCCCTTTGACATTGCCGAAACCTCCGGAGAACGTCCGCCGTTTCCGAGAGAAATATTTTTAGCATAACATTCCGAAACCGTTCCGCCCGAAACAACAGCCGCAAGACCTCCGTTTACCGAGCTCCAGTTACCGTCTGAATTTAAGAATAAATTTGCGTCCTCAACGCCAAGCTTTTTAATGCTTCCGCCTGCTCCGACATAGGTGAAAAGTCCGCCTCTTCCCTTGTTGGAAACAGAAAATGAATAATTGCTTATTATGTGACCGTTTCCGTCAAAGCTGCCTGTAAACGGGTGTTCCTCCGTTCCAATTCCGACCCATTTTACATTTGAAAGATTAATATCCCCCTCAAGTCTGTAAAACTCTTTGGATTTTCCGGAATTGACCGCATTTGCAAAATCAGTCAGCTCTGCCGCGCTTGAAATCAAAATCGGATTTTCCGCGCTGCTTCCCGCCTCGCCTGCATAAACAGCCGTAAAGCATGACGTAATCATGCAAGCGGAAAGTATAAGGCTCAAAGTCTTTTTCATATAAATCCTCCGTTTCTGCCGCCTGCGGGCGGCATGAATTAAATAACCTTAATTTCCTTTTGCTCAGCGTTTATCTCGGCTGTGAACGTTCGTATTATGCTAAAAATTGCCGGGATAAACGCTGCTTGTTTTACTGAAATATGTGACCGTTATTTTACGTAATCTGCAATCGGAAGCTGCAGAGCCTTAACGCCGTCAGCAACTGTTTTTGCAATGAAGTTTGCTCCGGCATTTGTGAAGTGAACGTTATCCGATACATAATAGCCGAGCTCATTTATACCCGAAAGTCCCTTTTCTCTCATAAGAGCGAGGAACGCGTTATTTACATCAATAACCGGTATATCCATCTGACCTGCCATCTCTCTCATAACATCGGGGAAGCCCTTAAGCTGCGAGCTTACGATATAGCCGCCGTTTCCGTCGGACGTATCGGATGCCGCACGCTTTGTTTCCGGTGATGTTACAAATACGGGGATTGCTCCCTTTTCTCTTGCTCCGAGTACAAGCTGAGATAAAAGCTCGTTAAATTCCTTCTGTGAGAAATATCCGCAGTCGTTTGTTGCAAGCTGAATAAATACATAATCGTTTTTATTAAGCTTTGAAAGGAGCGTGTCAAAGCGTCCCTTTGAAATAAATTCTTCTGCTGTCATTCCGCCTCTTGCAAGACTGTTGTCAACTGCAACCTTTTCGCTGTCAAAATAGTCGCCCGCAACCTGACCCCAGCCTATAAGACCGGAATTGTCGGTATATGTTGCGCAGAGCGAATCGCCTATTGTGTGGATTGTTACCTTATCTGCCGGAATATCGTAGCTTTCCTTTGCAAATGCAAGCGGTGTAATTCCGCTCATATCCATAACGAAAAACTTAACCTTATTTCCGCCCGATACGCTCATGTTAAGAGCACTTTCGCCGTTTTCGGAAATATCGAACAATTCTGCGTTTGCAAGCACGCCGCCATTATAAAGCGCTGCAATAAGCTTTGCATTGCCTGCTGCATTGGCATTAACCTTAATAGATGCAATTTTGCTTGCCTTTTGAATATCATAAACCGTATTTCCGTTTTCATCGGTAAGACCTACATTTACTATTTCATAAGGTGCTTTTTCAAGAATATTAATATCTATACTCTTTTCAAAGCTATTTCCCTCACCGATTAAAACTTTAGCCGTAAACGTATCGGAAACAGTGCCGAGTCCTGTCGGGATTTTATCTGTTCTGTCGCCGTTTCCGTCAAGGTAGCCGTTAGCGCTTGAATAGAAAATGTCAACTCCGTCATAAACCCGGTTTACAACATAAAGGTCGCTGTTTAATTTGTCAAGCTTCTGATAAGCAAGCTGAAGCGTAAAGTCTATGCCGCTCTTCTCAAGAGCTTCGTTTACTTCAAATACTTCAACGTCGTCAATGTAAAATGCTTTGTCAGCGCCTATTGTAAGCTCTGCCGCGCCTGTTGCCGGTGCCTTAACGTAAGCCGTCTTTTCCTCCCACCAAGCGCCGCCGAGATATGCGTTTTTGATTACATTTGTCAAATCATTTCCGCCGAGAGCGAATGTAAGATTTGCTTTTGCGTTTTCGGGAACATAGCCCTTAAAGGTTACTCTGTAATATTTGCCCTCTTCGAGATTTACCGAATACTTAAACGGCTCATCTGCTGCTATTTTAAGCACTGCCGATCTTCTGCCTGAGTCTACAGCAGCTACCTTTTCTGCCTTTTCAAGACCGAATACAGCCTTAGGATCGGAAAGCGTCATTGAGCCTGCCGGAACAAGATTTTTATACTGTCCGTCATTTGCTTCGCGCTTCAAAACAGGATAATCAAGTCCCGATACACTTCTCGGCTCAAAATAGCTGTTCCAGTTAAAGCTGAGGTTATTAACCTCTGTCTGCCATGCGCCCCAGTTCGGATATGCGTCATAGTAATTTGTATGGTTATAGCCCTGATAGCAGCTGTTTACCGGGAAGCCCCTCTTTGACTGCATCATCGGCTGCGTTGAATAGCAATCCTCAACCTCTGCAAAGCTTGTGCCTATTGCTACAAGACCTGCATTATACATAGAGCCGGCTTTATCCTGACCGTCAACAATCGACTCTCTGTATGCATTATCAATATTAAGCGAATAGCATCTTCTTACCTCACAGCCTGCGCCGTCAATTTCACCTATAAGGCCGCCTGTTGCATAATAGTGACCCTGATTAAATCTCTGATCGTCTTCAGAAGGTCTGTTAAAGGTTACGTTCTTTGCCGAGCAGCCTACAACGGAAGCGTTATCAATAAGCTTTCCTATCATACCTCCGGCAATGTTTTTGTAGCTCCACCATTCTCTTGTAAATGTAACGTCCTCAACGCCTAAATCATGAATAAGAGCGTTTCCGCCTACCCATGCAAAAAGTCCGTTGAAATTGTTTGTGTCATTTCCTATTTTTGTTGAAATCTTGTAGTTTTTAATTACGTGACCGTCACCGTTAAAGTCGCCCTTAAACGGATTTGATTCAGAGCCTATCATTTTGCTGTACCATGCAGCGCCGCCCAAATCTATATCATCCGCAAGCTTGAAGAACAATCCGTCTGTATCCTCAATAAGACTTACTGTTTCAAGGTCTGCCGCATCCGATACAAGATAAGGTGAGCTTGCAGTTCCGTTTCCGCTTAAAGGAACTTCGTCAGATTGCCATTTAAGCAGCGGATAACCAAATGCATTATATTTAAATGCTTCTCCGAGCTTTGAAGCGCAGTTCTTGATTTCGCTGAGTGCTACAGTGCTGCCAACTCCGCAATCAGAAGTTCCGTATGAGTTTGTAACCGTATATGAACTTCCCGATGTTGTAGTAAGCTTTGTTTCCGTATAGCAGTTTTCTATCGTTCCGCCGGCAAGCTTTCCTACAAGACCTGCATTGTATGCTATTGATATACCGCTTGTTGCGTGAGGTGTTATTGTAAATCCTGTTTCGTAGCAATTTTTAACAGAGCTTTGATCGCTCATCATGCCGACAAGACCTCCGGCAGCTACAAAATTGTTATCCCATCCCGGATCCATATCCACTATACCGACATTTTTTGCATAGCAGTTTTCAACAGATGAATTGCCTTTCATTTCTCCGGCTATCGCTCCTGCCGCACAATAAGTTCCGGAACCGGCTGTCCACCATGTAAGAGTGGAAATTGTCATATTCTCAACACCGAGATTTTTAACGCTTGCATCTCCATCTAAAACGCCAAAAATTCCGGGATGATAATAAAAATTAAATTTACAGTTTACATTTCTTATTACGTGACCTGCGCCGTCAAAATTACCATTAAACGGATATTCGGTTCTTGAACCGATAGACTGCACTCCCCAATCTTCAATACCCGAAAGATCCAAATCGTTTGTCAGCTTCCAGTACTTCCCGGCACCTCCGGTAGAGTCGCTGTTAATAGTGTTTGCAAAGTTTGTCAAATCCTCAGCTGTCGAAATTAAAATGGGGTTCTCCTCGCTCGTACCCGCCTCGTCTGCGCTGACTGCCGTAAAGCATGAAAGCAGCATACAAACGGATAAAAGCATACTCAAGGTTTTTTTCATTTAATGATCCTTCCTTTCGACTTTTTTATTTATTTTGCAATTGCAGCACACAGGCTGCAATTGCTGAAAACAAACTCATTTCTCCTCAGTGTACGGTGCCGGGAATGTCCAGAAGCCCTCTGCGCGCTCCCACATAAACAGGTAGCCCGTAACCGGATTTACAACCAGTGTTTCAGGTCCGGAGCCTATGCTCGGTCCGTCCTTTACAATTGACTTCTCATCGCCCATTGAAGAAAGCACCTGCCATGTTTCGCCCCTGTCGCATGAGCGCTGAACTGCTGCCGTTGCCTTACTCATGCTGCTGCCGTAGCCGCCCATATAGATAATGTCGGGGTGTCTTGGGTCAATTGCCAAAAGCTGATACCACTTATCATTTGACAGGCACTGAGCATTTATATTCTCTCCGATATTTACGTGCTCATTATTCGGGTCAATTCTTACAATTGTAACTCCCGAATAAATGTTGCCCGGAAGATAATATATAATATCGTTTATACCGTCATACTCCATATCCCATACATGAACACCGGAGCCCGAAGTGTACATTGAGGTTGATGTTCCTCTTGCCGGCTCATCGTCGATTTTAACCTTAGAGAACGGATACCACGTTTTTCCGTCATCATAGGAGCATACGATAACCTCTTTGTTAAGTCCCCAAAGCTCTCTGTTATGATAGTAGTTGACAGCCATAACAAGCTGACAGCCCGTAAGCTCTGTCCATGTTTTGCATCTGTCACGGCTTACATATTCGCCCGCAAAAACCGTGTCCGGATCTCTCGGCGAGCGCCAGAACGATGTTGCACGGCGCGCAAGACCGTATTTGAGCTTATGTCCCGTATCTGTCCAGGTATCTCCGCCGTCTGTGCTTACCCAGATACCTCTCGGATCATACCAGCCGCTTGCGTTTGCCGAAACAAGAGTGTTATCGTCAACCGCAACAGTACCGTATGCGCAGCCGAAACCGCCTGCCGCTTCAATGGCTTTCCATGTATAGCCGCTGTCATAGCTTATAATTCCGAGCAAATCCTGTGCGCCGCCGAAAATTCTGTTCGGCTCGTACGGGTCAAAGTTTATTCTGCCGCCCGGCGGTGTTCCGCAATAGCCGTTAGAATCCCAAATAAAGTTTTCGCCGCCGTCGCTGCTTGATGTTACCCAGTCGCCGCCAAGCGACCATACCTTATTTTCATCTGTCGGGTGCCATGCAAAAGGATGCTGTCTGCTGTGGCAGAAGAAGAAGTCCTTTGACTTATCATAGCCGCACTCTGTCCAGCTCTTTCCGCCGTCATGTGTAAAATATCTGCGGTTGTTATATCTTTCATAGTCACGGTCGTCAACGAGCATATAGTCCGGGTTTGCCGGGCTTACTTCAAGGTCACGCGCTATATTTCTGACGTCATGAACGTCGCTGTCTACAGGGAAATCAATATTTTCCGGTCTTGTAAACGTTTCGCCGCAGTTTTCCGAAATCAGCACTCCCTCATAGTCGTTTATATAAACGTTATCGGGACGGGTGTCTATTATGCTCAGGCCGTAAATCGGTCTGCCCGACAAAATCTGTCTGAACGTTTCGCCGTGATCGTCGCTTATAAAGAAGCCGCGTTCGTTTCCGACATAAAGTCTGCCTGTTTTCGGGTGTACGCCGACAACGCTGTCGGACATATCCGAATTAACCAAATTCCACGTTTTGCCGCCGTCATCTGTTCTGAAAAGTCCGCCCTCTCTGTCGCTGAAAAGCTTTATAACATCCTGATCCGAGCCCTCAAGCCCTGCCGAAAGCTTATAAAGATTTGACCAGTAGGCAATGCGGCTGCCGCCGATTTTTTCATCATAGCTTGACTTATCCCATGCAAGCTGCTGTCTTGTATCACGCTGTCCGTTGAATATATAGGAGTGAACGTGCTGCCAGTTTTCTCCCATATCCTCTGAAAGATAAATACCGGTCCAGGAGTTATCGGAGTTTGAGCCTATTCCGAGAACTCTGCTTTTATTGTTCGGGTCAATCGCAACATCAATGCATCCGCTCGCCATCCAGCCGCGATAGCTTCTCTGCCACGTTTTGCCGCCGTCCGTTGAACGTATAAGGCCGCCTATGTCAACTCCGCCGAAAAGCAGCGTTCCGTCTTCCTTATCACACTCAATGGCCTGCATCCACTGACCGCCCTCTCCGCCGAGCACGCCCTTGTCGCGAAGCTCCTGCGAAACACACGGGATTTGAGTCCATATGTTATTTTGCTTATTGAACACATCATAATCCGAAATGCTCGGAATATTTTCCGTCCACTTTATTTGCCTTATATCGTCCGACTCCGAAGCAACGGCTATATCATTTGCTGCCCAATGCTCCGCCGTAACGTCCGAAAAGTTATTTTTGTAAATGCTCTTTGAGCCCTCCGGGCTTGTTCCTGCCGCACGGTTAAATATTGCCGCCGCTTCCGCACGCGTTACAAAATCCTCTCCGCGATAGCTTCCGTCCTCATAGCCCTTGAAAACGCCGTCCTGAACAAGCTTTGCAAAGCAATCATCACTTGAAGAATTATCGTTTCCGTATCTGATTATGTATGCAAGGTTTGCTATGTCAACTCTTCTCGCTTTCTCCTCCGAAGCGGAAAAGCCCGAAAAATCTTTATCCTTTGCAATTCTGCCTGCCATTAAAAGCGCTTCACTCATTGTGATATTGTTATTCGGTCTGAACGTTCCGTCCTCATAACCTTTTATGTAGCTTCTTGACTTTACAAGGTGCTCGCCCGTATAGTCGGCAGCCGTCTTAAATGTTGCCGAAGCCGTCATTTCCTGCTTCATGCCTGCCTCTGACAAAACCTCGTCGGAAACGGTTATTGTATACTCCGTGTCCGCTGTCAGCTTATCGCCGAAAGGTACAACGTGTACCTTTTTGCTGTCAAGAGCGTCAACAAATGCGTGCTGAATAAGTCCCGTGTCCTTTTTTCCGTTTACAAGGATTTTTGACTTATCTATTTTTCCGACCGCATTGTTAAAGGTAAACGTTACAACAGGTACAACCTCTGTTTTAACAATTTCGCCGCCCGCAATTTCAGCCGACTCCATTTTAAGAGGTACGTCCTCGCTGTCTGCTATAGAGCAGTCTGCCGAAATTGTTACGTCCTCGCTCGGCATTGTGAATTTATAAACGCCGTCTGTTCCCTCAATTTCGCTTCCGTTTATTTTAACGGAGTTTATCTTAGAAACGCTGTCGGGAGTTACAGTCAGAGTATACTCCGAACCTGCCTTTCCGTAAAGCCCTTTTCCTATAGCGTCGCTGCCCGTTACTTTCATTTCCGCTCTGTCCGAGCTTTCCAAAGTAATCTTTTTATAGCCTGCCGGAACATCCTCCGGCGAAGCCTTTATCTCAAATTCCGGAATTACAACTCCGCCGAGCCACGGCTTCATATCCTTTACCGCAATTCTGAGATATTTTGCCGTCACCTTATTGTCAAGCGGCAAATCATAGTAGTGTCTGATACCGTTTGTATCGTCCCAAAGCTCCTCCGGACGCGTTTCTTCAAGCAGCATATTTTCAAGGCTTGCAAACTCCGCCGCCTTTTTCCATGAGCCCTTTTCACCGGTATTGCTCGTGAATATCTCAACGCCCTCAAACCAGGGGGCTACCGGCTTGTCAAGATACATACTCTCGCCGTTTGAATAATAAGCCCCGTCTATATACGCAACGCCGAATTCATAATTCATTTTAATGCGTTCCATCGGAACGGGTACCTCTGTGCTGACGGTAAAGAGCATTATATAGTCCTTACCGTCATTTCCGTTTACGTCAAATATTTTCTCGCCGTTAAAGCCTCCGAAATTCGCCGTTGAAACAATATCTCCGTCAAGCGCATTTTCGCCGTCCGTTTCGCCGAGAGATGATTTTATCTTAAAATCGGCATTTTCGCACGAAAGCACATTTATAAGTCCGTCCTCCGCTGCGCTGACCGGAAAATTAATTCCGCCCGTTCCCAAAAAGGTTGCAAGAGCCGAAGCCGCGCAAACCGCTCTCTTAAGCCTTAAATTCATTTATGACCTCACTCCTTATTTATCCGCTGCCACGCAGCTTTTATTTCTTCTCGGTATACGGTGCAGGGAATTTCCAGAAGCCCTGTCCGCCGTCCCAGATAAACACTTCTCCGTTTTCGGGATTTACAACAATCGTCTGCGGTCCTACACCTGCGCTCGGTCCGTCCTTTACAATTGACTTCTCATCGCCCATTGAAGCGATAATCTGCCATGTTTCGCCCCTGTCGCATGAGCGCTGAACGCTTGCTGTTGAAAGGTTTCCGCTCGTTCCGTAGCCGCCCATGTAAATTACGTCGGGGTGGCGCGGGTCAAGCGCGATTATTTGATACCATTTATCATTCATGAAGCACTGAGGATTAATTCCGCCGCCGAGATTTTTCTGCTCGTTATCCGGGTCAATTCTTACAATCGTAACGCCGGAGTAAATGTTGCCCGGCAGATAATAAAGTATATCGTTTATGCCGTCATACTCCATATCCCAGATATGAATACCCGATCCGTATGTCCATACGGATGTAACATCGCTTCTTGCAGGCTCGTCGTCTATTTTCGGATTTGCAAACGGATACCATGTTTTACCGTCATCATATGAGCATACGATAACCTCTTTGTTTATTCCCCAAAGCTCTCTGTTATGATAGTAGTTTACTGCCAAAACAAGCTCACAGCCCGAAAGCTCTGTCCATGTTTTACATCTGTCACGGCTTACATATTCGCCGGCAAAAACGGTGTCCGGATCTCTAGGCGAACGCCAGAACGATGTTGCACGGCGCGCCGCACCGTATTTAAGAGCAAGTCCGGTATTATTCCATGTATCTCCGCCGTCAAAGCTGGTCCATATGCTTCTGCCGCTGTACCAGCCGTCAGCGTTTGCCGAAACAAGCGTAAGATCGTCAACCGACACGGTACCGTATGCGCAGCCGAAGCCTCCACCCTCCGGAACTATAGCCTTCCATGTATATCCGCCGTCATAGCTCAGGCAGCCAAGCAAGTCCTGCGCACCTGCAAAAATTCTGTTCGGCTCATACGGGTCGAAGTTTACTCTTCCTCCGGGCGGTATTCCGCACACGCCGTTGGCGTCCCAAATGAAGTTTTCACCGCCGTCATTACTTGACGTTATCCAGTCGCCGCCGAGCGTCCAAACCTTATTTTCATCGGTCGGATGCCATGCGTAAGGATGCTGTCTGCTGTGGCAGAAGAAGAAGTCCTTTGACTTGTCATAGCCGCTCTCTGCCCATGTCTTTCCGCCGTCATGAGAGAAGTAGCGGCGGTTATCATATTTTAAATAGTTTCTGTCGTCAACCATCATGTAATCGGGATTTGCAGGGCTTACCGCAAGGTCCCTTACAATGTTTCTTACGTCGCTTACATCTGTTCTTACCGGGAAATCATTGTTTTCCTGTCTTGTGAACGTTTCACCGCAGTTTTCGGAAATCAGCACTCCCTCATAGTCGTTTATGTAAACGTTATCGGGACGTGTGTCTATTATGCTAAGGCCGTAAATCGGTCTGCCCGACAAAATCTGCTTGAAGCTTACGCCGTGATCGTCACTTATGAAAAATCCGCGTTCGTTTCCGAGATAAAGTCTGCCTGTTTTCGGATGTACCGCAATAACGCTGTCAGACATTTCAGAGTTAATTAAATTCCATGTCTTTCCGCCGTCATCACTTCTGAAAAGTCCGCCGATACGGTCGCTGAAATGAGTAACCTTATCGAAATCACTACCCTCAAGACCTGCCGAAAGCTTGTAAAGATTTGACCAGTAAGCAATTCGGCTGCCGCCTATTTCCTCGTCATAGCTTGACTTATCCCACGCAAGCTGCTCACGTGTGTCACGCTGACCGTTAAATATGTAGGAGTGAACCTGCGTCCAGTTATCACCCATATCATCCGTGAAATAAATGCCTGTGCAGGAGTTATCGGAAACAGATCCTATTCCGAGCACCCTGTTTCTGTTATTGGGGTCTATGGCAAGGTCTACGCAGCCGCCGGCAAGCCAGCCGCGATTTACTCTCGTCCAGCTCTGTCCGCCGTCCGTTGAGCGCAGCACTCCCGAAACGTCAACGCCCGCAAAAAGAAGCGTTCCGTCTTCCTTGTCGCACTCAATAGCCTGCATCCATTGTCCGCCTTCTCCGCCTGCCATGCCCATTGCACGCTGCTCGGCAGTTACGCACGGAATTTGCGTCCATATATCGTTTTTCTTGTTAAATACGTCATATTCCTCAATTTCGGGAATGTTTTCTGTCCATGTGATTTTTCTTACCTCGTCCGACTCGGAAGCAACAGCTATATCACTTGCTGCCCAGAAGTCTTCCGACACGTCTGAGAAGTTGCCCTTATAAAGTCCCTTTGAATTTTCGGGGCTAGTTCCTGCCGCACGGTTAAAGAGCGCTACCGCCTCCGCACGAGTTACATTGCTCTCTCCGCGCAAGCTGCCGTCCTCATAGCCCTTTACAATTCCGTCCTCTACAAGCTTTGCAAGGCTATCCTCGCTCGATGTGCTATTTTCGCCGTATTTTATCACATACGCAAGGCGCGCTATATCAATTCTCTTTGCCGGCTCGTCTGATGCGGCAAGGAATGAAAAATCCTTATCCTTTCCAATTCTGCCTGCCATGAGAAGCGCTTCATTTACCGTAATGTTGTTATCCGGTCTAAATGTTCCATCCTCATAGCCGTTTATGTAGCTTCTTGATTTTACAAGGTGCTCGCCTGTGTAATCGGCAGCTGTTTTAAACGTTGCCGAAGCCGCCTTTTCCTGCTTCTTGCCTGCCAAAGATAAAACCTCGTCGGAAACGGTTATTGTATATTCCGTATCTGCTACAAGCTTATCGCCAAATGGTACAACGTGTACCTTCTTGTCGTCAAGTGCGTCAACAAATGCGTGCTGAATAAGTCCTGTGTCCTTTTTTCCGTTTACAAGGATTTTTGACTTATCAAGCTTTCCGACTGCATTGTTAAAGGTAAACGTTACAACAGGTACAACCTCTGTTTTAACAATTTCGCCGCCCGCAATTTCAGCCGACTCCATTTTAAGAGGTACGTCCTCGCTGTCTGCTATAGAGCAGTCTGCCGAAATTGTTACGTCCTCGCCCGGCATTGTAAATTTATAAACGCCGTCATTTCCCGCAATTTCGCTTCCGTTTATTTTAACGGAGTTTATCTTAGAAACGCTGTCGGGAGTTACTGTCAGAGTATACTCCGAGCCTGCCTTTCCGTATAGTCCTTTTCCTATGGCGTCGCTGCCCGTTACTTTAAGTTCTGCTCTGTCCAAGCTTTCCACGTTAATCTTTTTATAACCTGCCGGAACATCCTCCGGCGAAGCCTTTATCTCAAATTCGGAAATTACTATTCCGCCGAGCCACGGCTTCATATCTCTTACCGCAATTCTAAGATATTTTGCAGTTACCTTGTTGTCAAGCGGCAAATCGTAGAAATATCTTATTCCGTTTGAATCATCCCAAATCTCTTCAGGGCGCGTTTCTTCCTGACGCATATTTTCAAGGCTTTCAAATTCAGCCGCCTTTTTCCATGAGCCTTTTTCTCCGGTGTCACTTGTAAACACCTCAACGCCCTCAAACCACGGAGTTGTGGGCTTGCCCTCATACATACTCTCTCCGTTGTTGTAATACGCACCGCCGATATACGCAATGCCGAAATCATAATAAAGCTTTATGCGCTCCATCGGAACGGGAGCATTTGTATTAACCGTGAAAAGCAACATATAATCGCTGCCCGAATTACCGTTTACGTCAAAAATCTTTTCACCGTCAAAGCCGCCGACTTCAGCTGTTGAAATAATATCTCCGTCGAGCGCTCCCTCACCGTCCTTTTCTCCGAGAGAGGTTTTCATTTTAAAATCCGCATTTTCACACGAAAGCACATTTATAAGTCCGTCCTCCGCTGCGCTGACCGGAAAATTAATTCCGCCCGTTCCCAAAAAGGTTGCAAGAGCCGAAGCCGCGCAAATTATTTTCTTTAATTTCATCTTTTCCCTCACTTTCTCAGCCTTTAACAGCACCATCTGCAAGACCGGCAACAAAATATTTATTGGCACACGCGTAAACAACAAGCACCGGGAGCATTGCAATAACCGTACCTGCAAGCATCAGGTTCCACTGCGACGCGCCCTGACCCGAATTTTTAAGCGCCATAATACCTACTATAAGAGTCTGCTGCTCCGGCTTTGACATTGTAAACATCGCCGGCATTATGTAGCTGTTCCACGTTCCGTTAAAGGTCAGCACCGCGATTGTTGCCATTATCGGCTTTAAAAGCGGCAGTATAATTCTGAAAAATATACCGGTAAATGTGCAGCCGTCAATTTTAGCCGACTCGTCAAGCTCTTTCGGAAGAGAATCGACAAAGCCGCGCACAAGATACATATTAACAATCGGTATACCGAAACACGTCAGCACCAAAAGACCGACAAGCGACCTGTTAAGATGTACAAGCGACAAAACCTCAAACTGCGGATAAATTGTGATTGAGCCAAGACTTATAAACATAAGCGATGAAAAAACCGCAAAAATTGTTTTCTTCAGTCTGAACTCTCCCCTTGCAAAAACATAACCCGTAACGGAGGAGGTTATAAGCGTTATTATAACCGACGCAACAGTATACCACATACTGTTGAAAAACATATGACCGACATCCATAGAATCGGAATTCCACGCCGTTATGTAATTGTCAAAGGTCCATTCCTTAGGAAATATCCTTTCGGGGTTCGCCATGATTTCAACGTTTGTTTTAAACGATGAGGCTATAACATACAAAAGCGGAAAAACCACAAATATAAATGCGATTAATAACACCAAGTATGTAAAAAACGTACCTATATGTATTTTCTTCATAGATATATTAAACACTCCTTTTTAATACAGCTCAGCTATTTTTCTCGTTGCGCGCATATATATAAGACCGATTGCCGCACAGATTATTGACGACACAATACTCATTGCGCAGCCATAACCCAAATTCGGCGTTCCCGACGCAAAGCCAGGCAAAAACGACTTCATAACATATGCCTCACTCGTAAGAGTTGTTCCCGCAGGCGCACCGTTTGTCATAACTATGATATATTCGCCCGTTCTGAGCGTACCGTTTATAGCAAGCAGTAAAATTGTCTGTCCTACCTTCATAATCATCGGAACGGTTATTTTGAAAAACTGAGTCAGCTTTCCGGCACCGTCAATGTCTGCCGCTTCATAAAGATCCTTAGGCACATTTGAAAGCGCTGCTGTAAAATATACAACGTTTATACCGAACGATGACCAAATTCCGCCGAGTATCAAAACCGCCAAAGCCGTATTTGTGCTTCCGAACCAGTCGACCGGCTTCGTTTCAAGCCCAAGCTTTATGAGCCATGAGTTGATTACGCCGAAAGCGTCGAACAGGTTTGAAAACATAACTCCGACAATCGCCATACTTATTACGCACGGAAGATAATACATATTTCTGAAAAATCCCGAAAGCTTATGTCCTTTACTCAAAAGCACTGCCAAGATTAAAGCAAGCGGAATTTCAATCGGAAGCTTTATAACAGCAAATTTGAATGTTACAAGCCATGCATTCCAATATGCGCCGCCCTTCTTAAAAAGCGTTATAAAATTGTCGAGTCCGACAAAGCGTGTGTTCGCCGGCACCAAATCATAATAGTAAAACGCTTTAAGCGCTGACCATACTATCGGATACAATGTAAAAACAAAGAAACCGATCAGCGGCAGCAGCAAAAGCAGATAACATTGAACCTCATCTGAGGATTTTATCTTGCGCATAAGCCCTGAATCCGCATTTTTTGTTTTTGTTGTTTTTTCTAAAGCCTTCAACTGTTAATTCGCTCCTTCATAAATATCCTTTTGATAATTGTAATTTTGTTCATCGGGGATTTTGTTTTATCCCCGATGAACGTTTTTATAAATCATAATTTAATCCTGTTTAAATTAAATTTCTCTTTTGTAAAACCAAAACGTCCGTTGATGTACATCAGCCTGATATAGAATTGAATTAAGCACTCTGTTATATATCCAATGCATCAAGGCGTGCTGATTTTTGATGCAGAATGAATGAAGTAAATCCCGACGGCGTACTTTTGTACGCCGAGCGGTTTAGTTCATTTATAGCCTATGGCGTTCTGCGCAAAAAGTAGCCGCCGACTAAAGGCGCGCTGATTTTTGATGCAGAATGAATGAAGTAAATCCCGACGGCGTACTTTTGTACGCCGAGCGGTTTAGTTCATTTATAGCCTATGGCGTTCTGCGCAAAAAGCAGCCGCCGATTATCTCATAAGCTTCCAATCCGGGAATATATACGGTGTTGAATCATAGTCCGGATGAATTTCCTTGTACTTTGCAATTCCCTCGTTGCACTTGTCTGTGTAATCCTGAAGCTCTTTTTCGATTTCAGCCTTTTCCGGAGCTCTGTTCCAGATGTCAAGCCAGAGTTCGTCGGCTGTTTTTTCGCCGGTCATTTCCGTCTTTATTGCAAGCGGCGGGCACTGACTGAACTCAACAAAGCTTGCGAATGTCTTCCAATTTGCCATATCGTCCGGAATTTCAACATCCTTAACAAGATTGTAATCTACAGGGATTGAAATACCTTCCTTATACTGTTCTATAAGAATTTCATCACTTGCAAAGAAGTTGAGAGCTGCCATAATCTTATCAGCACCGATTTTGTCAACCGACTCCTTGTTTACAACAAACATACCGTCTGCCGAGCAATACTGAATACCTTCTTCTCCCTCTTTCTCAACCGGGAGCGGAGCAACGCCCCATTCAATCTTAGCCGGGAACTGATCCTTAAGAACGCCTACATCATAGCTGCCGGCAATCTTCATACCGATTTTGCCCTGACCAAATCTTGCACGAGCAGGGTCATTGTCCATACCCTCTGTACCGGGAACGCACGTACCGTCCTTTTTAATTCTTATCATAGCGTCCATAACGGGAGCCATGCCGCTGAAATCAAATGTACCTGTTTTCGGGTTGTAGCCGTCAACAAGACCGTTTATTGCAGATGAAGCCATGTTTACATCCGTTGTGTACCAGCCGTCCCACTTACCCGGGAAGATTATACCGTACTGCTGATTTGCAACATCTGTAAGCTTCTTTGCGTCCTCAACTACCTCATCCCATGTTACAGGCGGCTTCGGATCGCCGTTTTCGTCAACAATTCCTGCGTCTATAAACATCTGCTTATTATAGATAAGACCGTAGGTTGCGCTTGAAAGCGGAACTGTGTATGTCTTGCCGAGATATTTATGTCTGAGCTCAAGCGCTCTTGAGCCGTATTTATCAAGCAATTCTTTGCTTCCGTCAATATCCTCAAAAGCTGCAATCTGATTCATCTGTGCACGCGCTTCTATTTTATATGTAGTAAACAAATCAGGTGCCTGATCGGAAGTGAACGCAACATCGAGCATTTCCTCCATATCGCCCTCTTTTACAACATACTCAAGCTCAACACCCTTTTCCTTACCGACAGTTTCGTTAAACTCCTGGAACTTTTTCTGCATAAATGCCTTATCATGTCCGCTGTTTTTCCAGACAACAATTTTTGTTACTCCGTCTTCCTCCTTTTTACCGACAGAACAGCCGGCAAACAGTGATGACATAGCCGCGAGCGCGAGTATGCCGCTTACAATTCTCTTTCCTCTTTTCATTTTGTTATCTCTCCTTTAGAAATATTTTTATAGACGATGCATATATTATCATCATCTAAATTCTTTATTAATTTTATTATACGTCAATATAGGCTAAATGTAAAGTTGAAAAAACATATGCTTTTTTATTTTGCTTACTTAATATTCTAATTTTAATACTATTTTGATAACAAATAATCAGAAACAAAAAAAATCACGCTTTATCATAAATGAAAAAACGTGATTTTTTTAAAATTATGAATTAATTGTGTATGACAAAAATCTGCCGAATCAGCTCGTTACAAGCTCCGCTTCGCTTTCTTCGAGCTTTGCTTTAAGCTCCGCGTCATTAAGACTTCCCGTTATAAAATAATCAATATCCGAAAAATCGGAAAGCTTAACAAATCCTACCCTGCCAAGCTTTGATTTATCGCAGATATAATATTTTGCACTTGCATTCTTCATCATTTTCTTTTTTATTCCGCATTCCTGCTCGTTGCTTTCAAGTATTCCGGCAGAAGCGGTTACGCCCTTACTTGAAAAAAACATTTTGCTTGCAAAATAGTTTTCCTCAATGCACTTTTCCGCCATCGTTCCGACAAAGGATTCGTTTCCGCTGACTATGCCGCCGACAGCAATAATCTTTATTCCCTCTGCACCCTGAAGCTCTTCAATAACACGTATTGAGTTTGTTATAACGGTTATGTTATTCATTCCCTTAAGCTCTTTTGCCATATAAAAGGTGGTTGTTGAAGCGTCAAGAAAAATTGTATCGCCGGTTACAACATAGCCTGCTGCAATTTTAGCAAGCTGCGCCTTTTCCTCCACATTCGTATGCTTTCTTTTTTCAAGCGAAAGCTCATATGTTGTGCCGTCAATCGGTACCGCACCGCCGTGAGTGCGTCTCAGACTTTCCTGCTTTTCAAGCTTTTCAAGATCGCGCCTGACTGTTTCCTCCGTAACGTTAAGCTCAAGCGCAAGCTTGCTTACCCATACAGCTCCGTCTCTTGCAAGAAGCTCCATTATTCTGTTTTGTCTTTCGAGCGCAAACATATTTCCGCCTCCTTAAAAGATTTCGAGGCGGCACCGCCATGCAGTCCGCCCGAATAGTTTATTTTTTTATTATTTTAACTCTCATGCCGTTTTTAAGTCCTGCCGAGTTTGCGTCATCGGTATCTATATGCATTTCTATATTAAAATCGTCGCGTACACGGACCTGAACGTCATAAAATCTTGTGGGCTTAATCCCGTCTATCTCAACATCAACATAATCGTTATCCTTTAAGCCGTGAGCTTCGGCATATTCGGGAGTAAGATGTATATGTCTGTTGGCAATTATAACGCCCTCTTTAAGATAAACACTGCCCTTAGGACCGACAACCACAAGGCGCTCCGAGCCCTCTATATGTCCCGACGGTCTTACCGGCGGACTTACCTTAAGCACAAAGGTATCCGTTCTTGAAATTTCAACCTGAGTATGCTTTCTTACAGGTCCCAAAACTCTTACCTTTTCTATAGATTTAAGTGACGGACCAACAAGCGTTACACATTCCTCCGACGCATATTCACGCCCCATAAGAGTTTTCTTTTTCGTAAGCTCATAGCCCTTTCCGAAAAGCGTGTCAAGATCCTCTCTCGACAGATGTATATGGCGCTGAGAAACGCCGACCTTTATTTCTCCGTGATCCTCACGAACGCTTTGAATTGCGGCTCTGACAGCCTTTGCTATTTCATTTTCATTCATTTTAAAAATTCACACCCCTCATTAACCGAAAAAGCAATTCCGCTTTCTGTTTCAAAACCGGATATATGCCGAGTTAAAACACCATGCAATTTATGTGTGTCGGAGCTACTTTAAACTCCGCCTGTTTTTCTGATACAAATTTGTTTTACCGCCGGACATCGAAAAATTTAATTATTTCGCCGCTCGGATTTGCAATCTCCTCTGTGCCGTAAACCTTTCCGAGCGCTTCCGCGGCTGCCTTTCCTCTTTCAAGCGCCGCACTGACAGCCGAAACGCTGCCTGCCACAATAAGAGTAACAAGACGTCCGCCGAGTCTTTTTTCGGTATGGACAAGCTCCACATCAGCCGTTTTAAGCATTGTGTCAAGCCCCTCTACTGCCGCAACAAGTCCCTGAATTTCCAAAAGTCCGAACGCTTTTCCGATAGGCTCTGCCGCCGCAGCGCCTTTCATATTCTTAGGAAGCTTTTTATTAAATTTATCTCTGTTTATATCAAGCAGATATGCCATTTTTTCGGTATCATCCGCCGGATTTGCAATTATATGCGAAACTATGTATTTTCCCTCTTTATCGGCATAGTCCTTAGCCGCTTCAATACCTGCCTTTACCGCCGAAACGCTGCCCTCAAGCTTAATTTCCATAACAAGCGGCGCCGGAACGTCAGGATTTATCGGTCGGTTTCTGTCAAATGCAATAACACTGACATCTGCCGCTTTTGCAGCGGCATCGGCAGCGGCAACAGCACATGAAAAGCTGTAAACCTCTATCATTCCCAATGCTCTCATAAGTAACCCCTTTCAAATCTGCGCTGACGAACGCCGAACGGCGCCCATACAAAAGCTGCTTTTTAAACAATATGAAGTCCGTCAACCATTACGCATCTTCTCTGGCGTGTAAATGAATGAGCTGCCGTTAAGCCCTCGCCTGTCGGGCCTGCAATTGTAAAGGTTGTATAGCCCTCTCCGCCTGCACCTATGCCTGCATATGACGGAGCATTTTTAACAAAAATCGTCGTTTCAACCGCTCTTGCAAATTTGGTAAGATGGTCTATGTTCTTTGAATGGATATGAGCCGAGTGGCGGTTGCCATGCTCTGCATTGACTGCCATTTTAATAGCTTCGTCAATATTGTTTACTTTTACTATTGCAAGAACAGGCATCATCATTTCCGTCTGAACGAACGGATGCATTTCCTCTGTTTCGCAGATGATAAGCTTTGCGTCGGAGTCAATTCCGAGCTCCTTAAGGAAAAGCTTAGCGTCCTTTCCGACCCACTTTTTATTAATTACATATTTTCCGTCTTTATTTATAAGAGCGAAGCTTAAAAGCTTGTCAATCTGCTCGCCCTTAATGAGATAAGCACCGTTTTTGGTCATCTCGCTTATAAGCTCATCTGCAATGTTTGAAAATGCAAAGCATTCCTTTTCGGCAATACACGGAAGGTTATTGTCAAAGCTTGCGCCGTCTACAATATCCTTTGCCGCCTTTTTAACTTCAACCGTATCGTCAACGATAACCGGCGGATTTCCGGCACCTGCGCCGATTGCCTTTTTGCCCGACGAAAGCAGTGCGCGAACAACACCCGGTCCGCCCGTTGCAACGAGCATACGTACAAGCGGTGATTTCATCATTATATTTGAAGTATCCATTGTCGGATTTTTAACCGAAACAACTATATTTTCAGGTCCTCCGGCTTCGAGCACGGCACGGTTTACAAGGTCAACCGCATAGTTAGCTGTTTTCTTTGCATGAGGATGCGGATTAAATACAACTCCGTTTCCTGCGGCAAGCATACCGATAGAATTGCAAAGAACGGTTTCGCTCGGATTTGTCGAAGGCGTAATGCTTCCGATAATTCCGTAAGGAGCCATTTCTATAAGCGTAAGTCCCTGATCTCCGGTAAGCGCAACAGGGTGAAGATCCTCCGTACCCGGAGTTTTGTTTGCAACAAGCTGATGCTTTATTGTCTTATCGGCAACATTTCCCATGCCTGTTTCCTCAACGCCCAAACGCGCCATAACGTCCGCCTCTTCAAGAATAAGCTTTCTTATGCAGGAAATAATTTTTTCTCTCTGCTCAATTGAATATTCTCTGTAAAGCTCGCGAGCCTTTTTAACTGCCTCAAGAGCCTCCTCCATTGTATCAAAAACGCCCTTTTGCTTTGTGCAGACGTCCTGAATATCCATGCTTTTTACGACCTTAGCAACTATTTCGCTTACATACTTTTCATCTAACATTACTAAATCAATCCTTTCAAAAAATCCTGTGTGACTTTTTACGATTTATTTTTAAACAGCTGTAAATTTTACAGTATATTTCGCCATGTCTTTTCATCGGGATTTGGAATAACCGATGTGTCAAGAAGCATGCCGCCGTCTGCTGCCGACTGCTTTGCACGCTCAACAGACGCTGTTACCGCAGCAACATCACCCGTAATGAACATATACGATTTTCCGCACATACCTCTTGCTATTCTTATTTCAATCAGCTGCACCTCAGCCGTTTTAGCCGCAAAATCCGCAGCCGCTATAATTGAAGCCGCCGAATATGTTTCAACTATTCCGAGAGCCTTCGGATTATCAATCTCGGTTGCACCGTATATCGCCGGGAAAATTGACTCGTGCGGATTGCCGAGAACATAGCTGTCTATAAGTCTTTCACCGTGTTTTTTCTTCGCGCTTTCAACCGCAGCATTAACCGCGCTCAAATCTCCGCAAATTAAAATTATGTATTTACCCGGACATACAACCGTTGCTTCCATAAGCTCTATTTCCGATGTTTTAACCATTGTATCTGCTGCGCTTACGCCGGACGCAACAGTCATAAACTCCACCATTGCTATTGCCTTTGCCATTTTTATCTCCAATCTGCCACAATCTACCGTGTACGAATAACGATATAATTATCTGTCTTTTCAGTGATTTTTCCGCTCATCGGTGCGCAAATTGCACATCCGAGCTTATCACCCACATCAGCTATTTTTTCGCCCTCACCGACGCTGTCGCCGACCGACAAACTGCTTACCGCCGGAGCTCCGATATGCTGACGCATTAATATTTTTATTTCCTCTGGCTCTATTTTTTCTTCCGAAAGCGGCGCATTAACCGCATACGGCATAAGCCCAAGACGCCCCAAAAGGCGCTTCATCTGAACGAGTCTGTAATCCCTCATGGGATTTACCGTACATTCCTCTGACGGAGCCGGAGATTTCACTCCTGCCGCCCTCAAGGCTGCCTTTGCCTCACCGATTAAAGTTTTCGGCGCAAGCCCCTGCGGACAGGCATACATTTCACAAACTCCGCACTGTGCGCAAAACGCTGTATTCAAAACGGCTTTAATATCATGCTCCATACCCTTTGACGCCGCGCGCATAAACAAATGCGGCTCAATCGGATGACCCAGAAGATGACGCGGACAAAGGTCTGTACACGTTCTGCACTGGCAGCATGAGCTCATTGACCGTTTAATATTCATAGTTATTCTTGCTTTTCTCTTTACAATAACGGGATGATTTTCCGGAAGCACCAAAATCGCATTTGTCGTTTTGGTAACGGCTTCGGACAAACCCGCAAGTCTTCCCGTCATAACGCCGCCCGATAAATATGCGGCATTTTCAACCGTTTCGCCGCCGGCAAGCTTAACAAGCTCCGAAAAACGAACGCCGAGCGGCACGTGATAGGTTGTAGGATTTTTAACCGCTCCGCCAACCGTAACGTATTTTTTTGTAACAGGTCTGCCTTCGGTCACTGCATAATATGTATTGAGCATTGTTTCAACATTATACACAATGCAGCCGACAGAAATAGGAATAGCTCCCGGAGGAACAATCCTGCCTGTTGATTCGTAAATTGTTATAACCTCATCGCCTGCCGGATAAACCTCGCGCAGAAGATGAACTGACATTTTCGGAAACGACTCTGATTTTTCCTTTACAGCCGCAATAGCGTCCGTATACGACGGCTTCACCGCCACAATTACACGCTCCGCTTCAACTGCCTCTCTTACATATTCAAGAGCCGTAAGTATTTCAAACGCATATTTTGCAAGAAGCTGTCTGTGCACTCTGAAAAGCGGCTCACATTCAGCACAGTTTAATATAACGGTATCCGCTTTCTTATTCAGCTTCGCATACGACGGAAATCCGGCACCGCCTGCGCCGACAACGCCGCACGATTTCATTATTTCCGATAAAGCTTCAAGTTGCATAATTAACCCCCAATAAGTTTAAGACAACGGCTCAGTCTAAGCCCTCTCCGTCATCAACAATACCTACAATAGCTGCGTCAACCGGCGAATTATCATAATCCGTACCGTATCTTGCGGCACTGCCCGTTGCAACGAGCACATACTCTCCGATTCCCGCACCGATGTTGTCCACTGCAACAAATCTGCCTTTATTCATAGCGGAGACAGGTTCAATAATCATAAATTTACTGCCTACAAGCTTTTCATTTTTTCTCGTTGAAACAACGCTGCCAACAACTTTTCCTATAATCATTAAATTTTCAGTCCCCTCTTTTTCCGCTTTTTTCTCTGCGGAAGTTACTCCGCAGAGAAAAACGAAAATTATCCTTTTACGAAATTACCTTATTTAAGAGTCGGCAAAATCTTTTCAACATCGCTGTGCGGACGCGGTATAACGTGAGTTGCAATAATCTCACCGAGCTTTGTAGCTTTTGCTCCGCCTGCTTCAACAGCAGCCTTAACAGCGCCTACATCGCCTCTTACCATTACGCTTACAAGACCCGAACCAATCTTTTCTGTTCCGATAAGCTCAACATTTGCAGCCTTAAGCATAGAATCAGCAGCTTCAATAGCAGCTACAAGACCTCTTGTTTCAATCATTCCGAGTGCTTCCTGTGCCATTTTTTTCTCCTCCTTAACTGTTTTTACTTTTTCAGCTTCCTCTTCGGAAGCCTTACCGTTTATTTTGACCTTTTTAGTGTTAGCCATAACAAATCACCCTTTTAACTTATTTAAGAGTCGGCAAAATCTTCTCAACATCGTTGTGAGGACGGGGTATAACGTGTACGGCAACGAGCTCACCGAGTCTTTGAGCGGCAGATGAGCCTGCCTCTGTTGCAGCCTTAACAGCGCCAACATCGCCTCTTACCATTACGCTTACGAGTCCCGAACCGATCTTTTCGGTTCCGATAAGTGTTACCTCAGCAGCCTTTACCATTGCGTCGGCAGCTTCTATTGAAGCTACAAGACCTCTTGTTTCTATCATACCTAATGCTTCCTGTGCCATTTTAAAAATCCTCCTGTTTTTTATTTAAATTTTAATTTTTAACAAATTACATCATATCGTCCGCAACGATTGCTATTTTCAGACCCTCCATTTTGAGATTTGTCTGATGAGCTTCATTGATCTGCGAAAGCGTGAATTTATGAGTTATAAGCTTTTCCATAGGAAGTCCTATACCCTTTGCACGCTTAAGGAAATCAAATGTTGTTGCATAGTCGCGTAGCGTATATACCCAAGAGCCTACAAGCGTAATCTCTTTTGAGCACATATCAAAGTGCGGATTTATTGTAGCGTCACCGCCGTTTATAAAGAAGCCGAGCTCGCAAAGACCGCCGCCGTTTCTTATAAACTTATATATATTGCTGTGAGCTGCCGGAGAGCCTGTGCACTGGAATGCAAAGTCTGCAAGGTGACCGCCGAAAGCGTCCTTTACAGCACCTGCAAGCGCTTCAATTCCGTTATGCTCCTTAAAGTTTACGGATACGTCCGCACCCATTTCCTTTGCAAAGCTGAGGCGCTGCTCGTTTCCGTCAACAGCAACTATATTTTCAATACCCATTGTTCTGAGAACCGCTATACATATAAGACCTATAGGTCCGCAGCCCTGAACAACAACTCTTGAATTAAATCTCAAAATACCTGTTGTTTTCGCTCTTTCAACAGCGTGTACCAAAACGGCGCACGGCTCAATTAATATTCTCATGTCAAGGCTCAGATCGCTTACGTTAAATATAGTCGATCCGCCTCTTACCAATATGTAATCCGCAAACCAGCCGTTTAAATGCTTGTCGTCATCGGGAAGAAGTCCATAAACGTCTGCTCCGCCGACATTTTTCTTGTTAAGGTCAAACATTTCAATATCCGGATCATCCTTGAAAATCATGCAGGTTACAACCTTGTCACCGATTTTTAAATCCTTTCCGGCGCTGTCTTTCTTAACGTTCTTGCCCATTTTAACAATTCTTCCCGTACCCTCATGACCGAGTACAACAGGAATAAGTCCGAACGGGTCTCTCTTGAACTCATGAGCGTCCGTGCCGCATATTCCGCAGCCCTCAACCTTAACGAGTATATCGTCATCGCCGATTTCGGGAATAGGATATTCCTTTATATCGTAATGTTCAAGAGCGGTAAGCATTGCCACACGGCTTGTCTGTGCCACACTGTTATCTGCGGCAACCGGTGTGTTTCCCTGCATTCCTGCGAGAACCTGCTTTACTATCTGTTCAATCTCGTTTGAATTCAAAACTGTCACTCCTTTATCAAATCAGCTTCCCGAAGTAATCTCTGCCGTAAGCGCTCAGGAACGTGTCCTGCTCCTCGCTTCCGCCGCTGACTCCGAGTCCGCCGATTATTTTATTTCCTATTTTAAGCGGATCTCCTCCGCCGAAAATAACTATTTTTCCGCCGCCGGTATGCTGTATTCCGTACAGCTGGCCGCCGGGCTGACTTAATTTTTTAAGCTCTGCCGTTGACATTTTAAGTGCCGAAACCGTATACGCCTTTCCGAGCGCAATATCATAGCTTGCTATATAAGCGTCATCCATGCACTCGACAAGCACCGGTCTTGCCGCCGCGTCCGAAACCGCAACAACCGCATTTACACCTATCTCTGCCGCCTTTTCTCTAACAGCAGCGGAAATTTTTCTTGCAAGGTCAAGCGTCATGCGAAAGTTTGCAGCCTTTACCGCAGCTTCGGCAATTTCTCTGATTTTATCATCCGTCATGGCTTATTTACCGAGCTGCTCCATTACCTGCTTTGTAATCTTTGCTATAAGCTCAGCCTCTGAGTCCTTATCTATACCCTTTGATGAGCAGTTTCCGCCGCAGGCATGACATCCGTGAGCTTTATCCTGGCAAAGATTTGCCGGGTGCTTACCCTTCATGCCGAACTTTCTTCTGATTTCATAAAGTCTTTCAACCTGCTCCTTAGAGAACTCTTTCGGTCCGCCGAGCTGTCTTGACTTAAAGAGAAGCTCTGCATAAAATTCTACAGACTCCATTTTGTGATATGCGTTAAGAAGTGAATCCGAATATGTAAGAGCGCCGTGGCTTTCAAGCAAAACAGCGTCATAATACGGGAGATACTTTTCAACGTGATCTGGAATTTCCATTGTTGACGGTGTGCCGTACTCTGCGATAGGTACGCAACCGAGAGCTATAACAGCCTCAGGCATAATCGGCTGAGTAAGCGGAATGCCTGCAATTGCAAAGCTTGTTGCATAAATCGGATGAGCGTGAACAACAGCGTTTACGTCAGGTCTTTTGTCATATACACGAAGATGCATTTTTATCTCCGAAGAAGGCTTGAAGCCCGGATTTGCCTGAAGAATATTTCCCTGTCTGTCGATTTTGCAGATGTACTCCGGAGTCATGAAGCCCTTGCTTACGCCCGTAGGAGTGCAGAGAAATTCGTTTTCCGAGATTTTAACGGAGATGTTACCGTCATTTGCGGCAACCATTCCTCTGTCGTAAATTCTCTTGCCGATGTCACAGATTTGTTTTTTGATTTCGTATTCTGATACCATTTTTCTTTCCCCTTTGCTTTATTTTTTATTGGTATTGTTGTTTTTTGTTTTATTACAACAACATTATACACTATATTTTTGCGTTTGTCAATAGTTTTTCTTTGTTTTTATGTTTTTATTTTTGAAATTCTTTGTTTTTGTTCATTATTTATGTTTTTGTCATTTCACACACTTCAAATTTGAGCTTATTTTCGGCATAATCCGATAAAGCGTGAAGTGCGGCTTCAACTTCGGAAACCGTTCCGGTAAAAATAAGCGTTCCGCTCACCCTGTCAACACATTCAAGGTAAACGCCGGAGGACTTCAGAGATATATCGCCGAGTATAATCGCCGTTTCCGCCGGAGTTACGGTTACTATGCCTATCGCCGAGCTTGCTTTTTTCTCAAGTCCGAGCTTATCGTAAAGATTATCGTCGGGGTTGGCAATCAAATGCACAAGCGTAAGCTGCTTGCCCGGAACTATTTCCTGTATAATTCTCATTCTGTCATGAAGCATTTCATTCATTGCATTAACCCCCTATCGTTACATTTAGTCCGTATTTTTCCGCCGCATTTTTTAAGGCTTCCTTTTTTTCGGCTGTTAAAAGCTCTGCGCCGTTCATTGTATAATCTCTTCCGAGACCCTTATACTTATCAAGGCCGAGCCTGTGATACGGCAGCAAATGAAGCTCCGTTACTCCCTTTAAGCCTGCGGCAAATTCGGCAATTGACGAAATTTCACTTTCAGTATCGTTAAAACCCGGAATAACGGGAACGCGGATTGTAAGGTTTTGTCCGCTTTCGGCAATTCTCCCTGCGTTTTCCAAAATAAGCTCATTTGAAACGCCGGTATATTCCTTATGCTTTCGGCTGTCGGTATGCTTTATATCCATAAGATAATAATCAATATAAGGCAGAGCCCTTTCGATTGTTTCAAATTTTGTATACGACGTTGATTCAATCGCCGTGTTTATTCCCTCTTCCTTTGCGCTTCTTAAAAGAGCATACATAAAGTCGGGCTGAAAGAAACATTCGCCGCCCGAAAGCGTCATACCGCCGCCGGAGCGTCTGTAATAAATCCTGTCTTTTTTAACCTCTTCGATAATCTCGCCTGCCGTAACGTCGCGCCCGACGGTTTTTGTCTTTCCGTCCGTTACCATCGACTGAATTGTAAATTCCTGCGATTCGGGATTACAGCACCAGCGGCAGCGCAGCATACAGCCCTTTAAAAACACAATCGTTCTAATGCCCGGTCCGTCATGAACGGAAAATCTCTGAATATCAAAAATTCTTCCCTTTTCATTTATATAATTCATTTCGGCTACCTCTTAAAATCCATGCTGCTCTGTTCTGTTTATAATATCATCCTGGAGCGATTTTGAAAGCGTTGTAAACAGCGCGCTGTAGCCTGCAACCCTTACGACAAGGCTTCTGTACTTTTCGGGATTTTTCTGAGCGTCAATAAGCGTTTCACGGCTTACAACGTTAAACTGCATATGGCTTCCCTTTCTGTCAAAATAGCCTCTGACAAGATTTATGAAGCTGTCAATTCCGGAAGCTCCCTCAAGCGCCGACGGATGGAACTTCATATTATACAGCGTACCGTTTGAGGCAATGCCGTGATCGAGCCTTGAAACAGAATTTGCCGCTGCCGTCGGGCCGCATATATCCTTGCCTGCCGACGGGCTTACGCCGTCCGCAACAGGTGTTTTTGCATATCGTCCGTCAGGCGTTGCACCTGTCTGCGCTCCGAGAGGAACATTTGCCGAAACGGGATAAAGTCCTGCCTGGAACATTCCGCCGCGCGGATTTTTATATTTTTCAAGAGGTCTTGTATATGTATAAGCCGCGTCGCGCGCCATTTCATCAACCTCTTCAACATCGTTTCCGTACTTCGGAAGCTCATCGATCAAATCCTTTATATGCGCATATTTTGCCGAATTTTCATCATCTCCGGCAACACCCGCATAAATCTCTTTAATCACATCATCCGTTATATCCATTCCGCTGTCGGAAAGTCTTTTTACAATCTCAACGGTTGCGTCAAACGCCGCCTTGTTGTCTCCCGATTTTCCGTAATTATGCTCCATAGCCGCCTTAAGCTCGCCGAGAGTAATTTTCTTTTCCTCAAAAACAAGCTTTTTGATCGCATAGAGCGAATCGGCAACATTTGCAATGCCAAAGCCCTGCGGTCCGGTAAAGTTGTAAACGGCTCCGCCCTCCTGCACTGATTTTCCTCGTGCTATGCAGTCGTCAACCATGCTCGATACAAACGGAAGCGGACATCTTACTCCGTGCGCGGTGTCTATCGCATTATCCGCATTTACAAGCAGCTCAATCATATAATTCATCTGCTTTTTGTACGCATCGTAAAATTCCTCAAAGCTGCTCATTTTTTCAACGTCGCCCGTCTGCACGCTTATCTGCTCGCCGCCGTCAACTCCGTTTGAGAAAACAAGCTCAAGCGGACGGCACATATTAAAGAACGCCGCGTCATGCCAGCCGTCTGTTTTTCCGGATTTCTGCGGCTCAACACATCCGATTATATTATAATCTCTCGCATCCTCAAGCGTAAGTCCGCGACTCATAAGCGACGGTATAATAACCTCATCATTGTAATATGCCGGAAGTCCTATTCCCGTTCTCGTAAGACGCGCCGCATGGGCAAGCAGCTCATACGGTGAGCCGTTCCAGACTCTTATGGAAAGTGACGGCTGCGGGAGAGCAACGTGCATTGAAGCCGTTATACACATAAACGATAAATCATTTGTCGTGTCAAGCCCTCTTTCGTCCTGACCGCCGACGATAAGGTTTTGAAACAGGCTGTAGCCCGCAAAGCCCTCAGCCGACGACGCGTCGCGCACCTTGTTTAAATCGTTGAGCTTAACCCATATACAGTCAATAAGCTCCTGCGCCTGAGCGCGCGTTATATCTCCCCTGTCAAGATCCGCCTTGTAATAAGGATACATATATCTGTCAAAGCGTCCCGGAGAAATCGAATGACCGCTCGCCTCTGTCTGAATAAGCATCTGAACAAACCAAAACGACTGACAAGCCTCGTAAAAGCTTTCTGCGCCATGCTCCGGCACTCTGCGGCAGTTTCTTGAAATCTGCATAAGCTCCGCCGCTCTTTTTTCATCGGGGCATTTTTTTGCCATATCCTCAGCAAGCTCCGCATATCTGTGTGCATATGTAATTGCCGCACGTGCGCACTCTGTTACGCTTTCGAGAAATGCCGATTTTGAAGCATAATCTCCGTCGCCCTTGCCAAGCGCCGAAAGAGCCTTTTCAGCCTTTTCGGCAATACCCGAAAATCCGATTTTCAAAACCTCGTCATATTTAACTGTCAAATGACCCACGCCGTTATAGAAATAATTTCCCGGCGTAAATATATTATGCTCTATTGCGCGCAGCGCCTCCGGTGCCATATAAGCCGTCGCAAGCTCGCTTGTTGTTTTTCCCTTCCAGTATTTAAAGCATTCGCCAAGCTGAACTTTCGTTTCCTCCGAAATATAAAACGGGTCTGCCTTTCTCGTTTCAAGAGTATCAAACTCCGCTTCAAGCCAGTCAAACGAATATTCGGGAAACGACTGACAGCTTCTCGGACGAACCGCGTTAGAGCCTACGATCAGCTCATTTTCGCGAATTGTTATAGGTAAATTTTCGCAAATTGCGCGAAATGCATGAGCCCTTCTTTTAATTATAGGCTCGCCCTCGCTCTTTTTATATGCTTCGGTAACTATTACCGCCCTGTCTGCTTCAACCTGCGGCATTTGGGCGAAAAGCGCATCTTTGAGCTTGTCAATACGCTCGCTTTTTTCGACAGGCTCTTTGTAAAACTTGTCCATATAAATCGCACTCTGCCTTTCTGAATAAAATAGAAGTAAACTAAAACAAAAACAATACTATCATCATTATAAACCAATTCAAACAAAATGTCAATACCTTTTGCGTAAAAATTCAGAAATAAAAAAAGAAAAACAAACATTTTCAAAGAATTTGTTTTTCTTTTATGTATTATTACGGCTTCATAATCCGTTCCGCGAAATAATCGTGATAAAATGCACCCTCAAACGAATTATACCAAAGCCGCTCCTGCTCCAGCTCCTCAATTTTTTCGATTTTTCCGTTTAAAAAGTCCCTTACGCGCTCTGCCGCAAGCTCCGTCTGCGCCCTTGCGCAGACAAACCTTCCCCCGACCTCTTCAAAGCCGAACGGCTTGTTGCTTTCATACCAAAGCTCTTTTCTTAGCTTATACAGCTTTGAAAATTCATCCGCAAGCACATCAAGCTCATGGGCAATTTTTATAGGCTCACCTGAATTTCCGCTGTCATACGCCGCTTTAAGCCTTATTCCCATATCGCACTTTATTTTAAGAACATTTACAAGCTGCCGGTGATACTCGAACAAAGCTTTAAGCTCTTTCGGGAAGCTTGCTCTCACAAGCTTTTCATAAAGCGCCGTATAATGCTCCTTTGCTTTTACGCATGACGCATTTTTATCAAAAAATCCGAGCAGAACATTCTGATAAAGCAGCTGCTTTGAAAGCGTTACGATATTTCTTTCGCCTTCGGCAAAATCTAAAAACGGCTTATCCTCATGCTCATCAAAATCCTCTGTATCAAAAAGCAAAAAGATGTCCGCGTTCATACCGCAGCAGGCGGCAAATCTGCTTTTGAGTATATCCTCGCTGTACGACCTTTCATAGCACTGCTCCGCAAAAAGCTGCATACCGTAAAGAGCCTCGCGAAAATCGCACTCACCGCCGTCGTCGCACCACATTGTCGCAACAACGTCTTCAATGCCGTATTTTCTGCACGCTTTAAGAGCCGGAAGCATACTTGAAAATGTCTGCCTGTAATTTACCGACGGTGCTCCCCACATCCAAATTCCGCCTGCAAATATAATTCTCCTGTTCATTTTTTTGTGTTCGCTTATCATTTTTTCATACATCGCAGAAGAATTATTATAATAGTCCCAGTAAACCTGTGATAAGCCCTCCGGTATAAGATCTTCAATATTATCCAGAAGCTCCGCATCAATATCGTAATATCCGCCGTCCGATGTTCCGAGTCTGAAAAACATATCACTCCACATCATAGGCTTAAAGCCGTATTTTTCCGCAATTTTAACCACACGGGAAAGATGACTTTTCAAAAGCTCAAATCTGTTTTTATATCCGTGTCTTCTGAGATATTCTCCGAGCCCGACCATGTGCGCCTCGTCCATTCCGATATGTATCTCATCGCTCTTAAAGCAGCTGCGCATGGTTTTTATCATTTCTTCTATAAGCTCATATGTTTTATCCTCTCCGATGAGAAGAATATCGTTTGTATCCTTTACCTCAGAAAACTCTCTCCACCGCAGCGCTTTTGAAAGATGCGCAAGCGTTTGTATGCACGGAACAGCTTCAATTCCGAATATATCCGCATACTCGTCAATTTCCTTAAGCTCCTCTTTTGTATATCTCCCTCTCATATAGCCGAAATATGGATATTTTTCCAGTTCGTATGTATCTTCGGTATAGAGCATAAGCCTGTTAAGCCCCATACGCGCCATGTATCTTATAAATTCCTTAACGCTGCTTGTCTTCAAAACCGCGCCGCGTGACGCATCGAGCATAATTCCGCACGATTTAAATGACAGCTCTTCTTCAAGCTCTGTATCCTCGCCCTTTTTTAATGAGTTCACCGCAAGAGTAAAGGCTCTGAAAAAATCTATTTTTCTACAGTAATGTATTTCCGCACTGTTATTTTTAACATTAATCCTAAATCCGCTTTCGCATTTTTTAACGCTTATATTACAGTCTGCATTAAATTCCGAAAGCTTTGAAAGTAAATTAACTCCCTCTGCTATTTCTTTAATTTCACCATTTAAATGTATGCTCATATCAACCCTCCAACATTTTTTACTTCAATTTTATACTATAGCTTAAAATAAGTCAAGAAACAATATGTAAGCATACATTCACTTTGTAAACTAAAAATCAATGGCTTTTGCCAATCACCATTTTCTCAAGCTCCTTTGCGGCAGGGCTCAGCGGCTGCTCACGTCTTTTTATAAGGCAAATGCTGCGACTTGGTATTTTTTCGGCAAGGTCAATTATTTTAACATTATCGGACGGGTGTATAAATTCAAGCGGAACAAAGCCTATGCCGAGATCGGCTTCAACTATAGGCATAATCTGATCCGCCGTAAATGCCTCTATATCGGGACTATATTCCTGACCGTGACTTTTAAAAAACTCCGAATAAAACTCGTATGACTTTGTATCCTGTCCGAGAGAAATAAGCGGATAATTTTTCAGGTCCGAAAGTGATACTTTTTTATTTATCAGCTTAGAAAATTTCAGTGAACATACAGCCACCTCCTGCACATGTCTTACGATCTTTTCCGAAAGCGTTGCCGACTTAACCGTTGGGGTTGTCACAACGGCAAAATCGGCTGTTGACTCCCTGAGTGCTTCAATCGCCTGCGGAGTGGAGTGATTGCTTATTCTTATATGTATATTCGGGTAAAGCTCGCGGTACCTTTTTAAAACAGGAAGCAAAAGGCACCTGAGCGCCACCTCGCTTGCCGCCACATAAACAGCTCCGCATTCAAGATTATCGCTTTTAATAAGCTCATTTTCTCCTGCTTCTATATGTTCAAAGGCTATTCTTATATGCTCATAAAGCTTCTCGCCCTCTCCCGTAAGCTTCATTCCGCGATTTGTGCGCACAAACAACGGGCAGCCAAGCTGACTTTCAAGATTTTTTATCGCTCTTGTCAAATTCGGCTGATTGTTCAGCATTACCTTTGCCGCCTGCGATATGCTTTTATATTTTGCAACATAATAAAATATCTTATAATAATCATAGCTTATATTCATCTCTTCACCTCATATGTCAAATTAATATATAAACCATATCAAATATACATTTTACATATATCAATAAATATATTATAATATAATATGATTAAAAAGTCAATAGGGCAGAAGGAAGGATTTTATATGATTTTCGCATTTGAAGTAATTATGGGAATTGTGCTTGATCTTGCCATGCTTATCATGGTTTTCAATCTTGCATATAAGAGAGCGCACGGGAGCTCAGTTGAAAGAATTACGGCGCTGTGCATGGGGCTGGGCTTTCTTATATACTGCATATCAAAAATAGTAATCGGAAGCGGCTATGCTATGTTTACAATTGCGGCTCTCGGCTTTATGCTGTCTTATACGGCATTTATATTTACTTTTTCATGGGAATGATAATATGATTTGTAAATCTGCAAACAGACAAATGTCCGATGCCTTTCGCACCGCCTTATTCGTTATTTTATCCGGCGGCTTTCAGGATGCATACACCTGCTGCTGTCGCGGTGAGGTTTTTGCAAACGCGCAGACCGGAAATATAGTTTTAATGAGCTCCGCATTTTTTGTCGGCGACTGGAATACCGTTTTAAAATACGTTGTTCCTATCATTTCGTTTTTAATAGGCACAGCGGTTGCAGAGCTTATACATATGCGCTTTAAAACCTGCGAAAAAATTCATTGGCGCCAGATAATTTTAATAATTGAGATAATTCTGCTTTTTGCCGTCGGGTATATTCCGCAGCAAATAAACGCGCTTGCAAATGCGCTTGTTTCTTTTGTATGCGCAATGCAGGTGCAGACCTTTCATAAGGTTCGCGGCCACGCATATGCAAGCACAATGTGTATAGGAAATATGAGAAGCGGCATTGAAGCGCTCTGCACATATTTTCATGTGCATGACAAGATAATACTAAAAAAAGCTATGACATATTTCAGTGTTATTGCCGTGTTCGCAGTCGGCGCAGGTATAGGCACGGTTATAACAAACGCTGTTGGAAATAAAGCTATATGGCTTTGCTGTCTGCTGCTTTTTGTAAGCTTTTCAATAATGTTTATTGCAGAAGAAAAGAGTGAGGGCTAATAGCCTATCACTCTGTCCTCTCCGCAGCCAAATCTGAAAAGCAGCAGTTTTCTTTCTTTTGTTTTTAAAACGGCAGCGTCCCACAAATCCTGACCTACGCTTCCGATTTTTCTCTTTCCCGAGTAACGCACGCTGCATTTTGCAGGTGCGTATTCTCTTGCAATTTGCGAGCCGATAACGGCTGTGTTTTGCCCCTCATGACAAAATTCACTGTCAAATCCATATCCGCCGCCTATTCTGCAAACAAGGCTTGCGCCGACAAGCTGCGCCGCCTGAAAAATTGAGCAAACAGGCTCGGTATGCCGTCCCTCAAACGCATAAGGGTCGCTTCCCGTTTCAAATCGCGATTTTGGTATGCGGTGAGAAAACACGATTATATGCTTATCCTCACACCCGGCAAGCGCTTTTTCCTTAAGCCACGCCTGCTGCGCCACGTCAATCATCAGATTTTTTTCAAAAAGCTCCGCTCTTTCATCAAGCTGACAGTAATATGAGCAAAGAATTATAAGCCTTACGTTTTTACCCGGAACGTCAACATAATAGTACGGCTTTTCGCCATCTCTTTTTACTCCGTCAAAGCTGTCTGCATATCCCGTTGCCGAATACCACATTTCATCCGTTATTATGCCCGTTGCAAGCTGCCCGGCAAAGCGCTCATCTCTCCAGCCGTCGCTGTCGCCCTGTGAGCAAAAAAGCTTACCGTTTTTTAGCGCACCTCTGTATTTTTCTATTTCCCTTTTAAGAACATGTTCGGATATTTTCTTCGGATTATCTCCGTTTATTATATTTCCGAGATGAACTGCAAAATCAAATCCGACCAACTCGTCAACCGCTTTTATATTTGCACAGGTGTCATCTCCCTGCTCGGATAAATGGCTGTCGGATAACAAAGCAAAGCACAAATCGTCACTTTCGCGGCATGACAGAATACTTTCCGCAGTTTTTTTAATTTCTTCATCAAAAATCATAGCACACCTCAAAATTTCAATTCTCTGTCGCTGCCTGCGCCGAAACGCAGCATTTTTACCGCCCTGTTTTCCCTGTCAAAAACACATATATCCCACAAATCCTCACTCGATGTTCCGAGCTCTCTCGGCGGGTAATATCCGCCGTGCGGCATATCCCACAGAGTCGGAACATAAGCCGTTTCGGAAGCCGTGAGAATAAAATTAATTCCGTTTACCGCTCCGACATAATCGCCGTGAAAATGACCGACAAACCAGGCTGCAAGCGTAAATTTATGCTCACTGCGCGCCCTTTTAACTGCGTCCATCAACATATTTCCGTTTATTCGGGGGTTGTCGCTGCACGCTCTCTCATCGAAAAACTCAAACGGAGCGTCATGCGAAAATATCATTACGGTCCAATCGCTCTGTACGTTAAACGCTTTCTTTTCAGCCCAGTTTATCTGCTCCGTATCTGTTCCGTATACCTTTTCATAAACGCCGTTTTCACCGTATCTGTAGAAAAATGTACAGAGAATAACAAGCCTTATTTTCTTCTCCGGATAATCCACATAGAAATAAGGCTTATTTTTATCCCTCACAACATTTTTATAATTTTCCGTAAAGTCCGTTGCCTCGTACCAGTCCTCATCGAGCGCTATGTTCGGCATACCGCAAAGCAGATCGGCAAAGCCGTCATGATTTCCCTGAACGGGATAAAAGGGCGAATTTCCCGCCGCTTTTCGAAACAAATCCATTTGGCCCTTTAAAATTTCCATTGTAAGCGTTCTCGGAAAGCTTCCGTTTAAAAAATCACCCAAATGCAAAAGGCACGAAAAATTATGCTTTTCGCGCACCGCCTTAATGTTTTCTACAGTATCGCCGATTGAGTTGTCAAGATGCGTGTCCGCAACAACAGCAAAGCTAAAGCAATTTCGAAATTGCTTTAGCTTTGACATGATATTTTTTACTTCTTCCTTATAATACTCTTTCATAAAAAATCTCCATCAGATTTATTAACCCTTAACCGAGCCGACCGTCAGACCCTTAACAAAATACTTCTGGAAGAACGGGAAAACCAAAAGTGCAGGTCCCGCCGCGACAATCGCCATTGCCATTCTGACAGTTTCCGCCGGTATATCTTTCATTCCCGACATATTCGCCGCCACTTGATTTTGCTTGAGCTGATTTATGTTCTCCATTATTGACTGGAGCAAATATTGAAGACTGTAGAGCTTTTCGTTCGTTATGTATATAAGCGCCGTGTTCCAGTCATTCCACGAGTTGAGGAACACAAAAAGCGCAACCGTTGCCAAAACAGGCTTTGAAAGCGGCAATATCATCTGCGCAAATATTCTGTACTCCGACGCGCCGTCTATTGTTGCCGACTCCACTATTTCTCCGGGTATACCCTTAAAAAATGTTCTTATCATAAACACATACCACGGATTTATGAGGTTTGGCAGGATATATACCCAAAGCGTGTTATTAAGGTGAAGTATTTTCGCCGTTATAATATACGTTGGAACAAGACCGCCGTTAAAGAGCATTGTAAAATACAGATAAAAGTTTATTGCGCCTCTGCCGCGAAGGTTATCTCTTGAAAGCGTATAACCAACCATTGACATAAGCAGAACGCTCATCACCATTGAAATAACCGAAAAGGTTGCCGTTACGCCGTATGCACGCAAAATCCTGTCGGGATTTTTAAACACGTATGCATATGACGAAAAGTCAACAGGGTTTGGCCATACCTGATAGCCCTTTGCCGCGAGCACTGCCGAATCGGAAAGCGACGCGCTGACCAAAAGCCAGAACGGAAACACTATCAAAAAGCAAAGCACCGCAAAGAAAATGCATATTAATATCTGTCCGATTAAATTCTTTTTACGCATATCGTTCGCCCCCTTAAAACAGTGCCGTATCCGGATCGATTTTTCTTGCGCCCCAGTTAGTAAGAAGCACCGTTACCATTCCGACAACAGACTGCAAAAGACCGACAGCCGTTGTAAGACCGTAAGAATTTCCGGTTGAATTTTCGCGGAAGGTTCTGAAAATATATGTATCTATAACATTCGTTGTAGAATACAGATTACCGTTTGCGCCGTCCTGCGTTACGGTATAGAAAAGTCCGAAATCCGCGCGGAATATGTTACCTATCTTAAGTATGGTAAGTATTGATATTAACGGAATAAGACTCGGAAGAACTATGCTCCATGTTCTTTGGATTTTGTTTGCGCCGTCTATTTCCGCCGCTTCAAAAAGCGATGTATCAAGACCCATCAGCGCAGCGTAGTAAACAACCGAATCCATACCGACGTTTTTCCATACATAAGTAATCGTAAGAATTGTCGGCCACGCCTCAGGCTTTGAATACCAGTCAATCGGCTCAATGCCGAACAGCGACAAAATCTGTGCAAGGTAGCCGTAGCCCGGATTTAAAATTGCATAAACCATGTACGCCACAATAACCCATGACATAAAATACGGCGTTATCATAAGCGTCTGATAAACCTTTGTTGCATTGCGGCTTTTAAGCTCAAACAAAAGCACCGCAACAAGGAGCGACGCAATCGTTCCGAAAACTATGAAAAGCACGTTGTTTAAAAGAGTGTTTTTAACAAGCTGAGCAAACACGTTTGACTTGAAAAAGAACTCAAAATTTTGAAGTCCGACCCAGTCGCTGCCGAAAATACCCTTACTGAATTTATAGTTTTTAAATGCTATTATGAGTCCTCCCATAGGAAGATACCTGAATATAAATATAACCAAAATCGGCAGTAAACTCAGTGAATAAAGCTGCCAGTCGCTTTTTGTCAGCTTTTTTCTTTTATTTACGGTTGCCGCGGTATTGCTTTGCTTTGCTTTCATTTGAAACTCCTCTCCCACAGTGTTGCCGCACCGGGCGCAGACCGATGAAATCAGTCTGCGCTAAAACCATATATTTATTTGTTTTTAAGAAACTCGTCGTACTGCTTCTGAATTTCGTCGCGTACCTTGTCTATGCCGGCTGTTTTAAGCTTCTGCATATATTCGTCCCAGTATTCCTCTCTCGGTGCTGTTCCGAATTCCATTTTTGCCTTATACTCCGAGTTTACATTTGTTATATTTGCAATTTCCGTTGTTATTGACTCCGTATTCGGAACAAAGCCCATTGCCGGTGATTTTATGGCGTTATCGTTCATTTCCTTTGTTTCTTCCCAAACAGTAGGCTGCTGTCCGTCAAGCACAAACGAGTTAAACTGATTTCCAAATCTCCAGCCGTTATCATACGCTTCGTCATAGCCCGAATTTTCTATCTTTGTTACCGTACCGTCGCTGTTTTTCGTGTAATCCGTACCCTCAACGCCCCAAACTACGAGATTATAAAGCTCCTTGTTTGAGTTAAGCATATAAATAAGCTTAACGGCCTCTTCGGGATGCTTTGAATTCTGACCTACAGCGAGCATTGTTGCAATCGGGTTTGTTCTTGCTACATACGGGTTTTCAATTCTCGAATATACAACCTCTTCGCCTGCGTCCTTAGCGTCGCTCTGCTCCTGACCGGGCTTCCAGGTTGTCTGAACAAAGGCGTGCTGATTTTCCTCATCGGTTGATGTAAGCGCATTACCCTTGCTTGCAATATCGTTTCTGATATAGCCCTTTTCAAACCATTCTCTCGTTTTGTCAACTCCGTATTTAAATTCATCCGTATCCTTGATATTAACAACCTCGCTCGATGAGCCGTCTTTTCTTATTCCGACTCCGCCGATTATTTCTTCATAAACATTTTTAAATGCCGGATTTGTTGACGGATTTGTAACATAAATATCGCTTCTTTTAGCTTTAACCTTTGCCATTTCGTCCGTAAGCATATCCATGTATGATTTGCACGTTTCAATATCCTTTACCTCACGTGCCTTCTTCTCAAGCGCTTCAAGATCTAAGCCGCAGTCGTCAACGATAGATTTTCTTACCTTATACGTAAGCGGATTTGAAACAACCTGCATATTCGGTATTCCGTAAATCTTGCCGTCAACCTTTGCTGCGCTGAGGAAATAGTCCTCAACAACGTCGCTCATTTTAGCCTTTGTGCCGTCCTTCATTTCGATATTGTCGAGCATATCGGTAATATCCATAAGACCCTCAAGCGAAACTGCCGTCTGATAGTCGTTCAGATAACCTGCCCATATGATGTCAAAATCCTCGCCCGACGCCATTTTCATCTTTGATTTTTCCGCAAATGACGCTGTGTCTATGTACTCGATTTCAAGCTTTAAGCCGAGCTCCGGCTCAACAATTTCGTTGATTTTTTCAAGCACCTCAGCATCTCTCGGCTGAGTTTCTCCGAGCTGTACCCATTTGAGCGTTTTTCCGCCTCCGCCGCAGCCCGAAAGCCCTGCCGTACACATTGTAACAGCCGCAAGAGCAAGTATTGTTGATGTAATTCTTTTTTTCATTTTCCTTTTACCTCCGTTTAACCTTTATTTTTTTGACTTTCCGTAATTTCTTCTATTCGCTTTTTAACAACGGCGTCTATATCAATTTTTTCACTTCTGCCGTTTTTATCAATATATGAGCACTCATCAAGCGATTTGTAATTTTCACCATGCCATCTTATTAAAAGTTCTCCGTTTTCATTATAATATAAATTATTGTCAAAGTCAACACTGTTTTCCGCCTTTTCGTCGATTATAGAATAAACCGCCGCACCGTAAGGAGAATTATAAAAAATATTGTTTTTTATCTCCAGTCCGCATGAGCTGTCCGCGTTCTCTATGCGCCACAGGAAAATATGATGTCCCATAGGCTGCGGCCATATTTCCGAATATCTCGGCATTTCTTCGCCGAGCTTTGAAAAGCCCTCTCCGGCGTCAACGCATATATTGTCATTAAAGCAGGAATTAACGGGCATCCTGTCGCGCTGCTCATATGCTGCCATGCCGCATTTTATAAACACATTGTGGTGAAAATTAAGCTTTTCAGCACATTTGCATTTTTCCATGCCCTGATGAGTCACGGCGGAATCGTAAACATTGTTAAACAAGCAGTTTGTAACCTCTATGTTTTCGCCGACGTCCCAAAATTCAACGCAGTTTCCGTATCGGATTTTATTTTTTTCGTCCCAGACACCGCCCCCGATATTTTCAAAAATACAATTTCTTATAATCAGGTTTCGGCTCTGCGCCTCGCCGGCAATTACATGAACGCCGCAGTTTAAAAATTTTATATTTTCTATTATCATATCATGACCGTTATTTGCGGTTATGCGCTCCGCAAAAAGGCAAAGCTCGATAGATTTATAAAAATGCGCCGGATTTTTTTCGGAATAAACATATATTTTATGATTTTCCGGGATAGGCTTTTCTTTTATTTTAAAGCCCAGACATTCATCGTAAAAATCGCCCTGATTTTTAAGATCATCAAGCTTCCAGCAAAATGCGCCGTAGCTTTTTCCGCCGTCAAAAACTATATTTGTTACCTCGTCATTAACAGGCGGAGTACACGACCATATATTTTTTCCGCACTCTGTCCATAGCTTCTCATCCGCCGCATCGGCAGAGCCGCAAAAAACAGGTGCATCTCCCTCTCCGTATGCCGAATATGTTATGGGGCTTCCCTCTTCTCCGCTTACATTGTTCATTCTGCCGCGTATAAAGCTTCCGCGCCTAAATAAAACAATATCGCCGGGCTTTACCGCCAGTCCGCAGTCATTTTTCAGCGCATTGTCGGGGCTGAGTCCGCTGTTTGAATTGCTGCCCTCTGCCGCGTCTATATAATATGCTGTCATATTTGTTTTCCTCCATAGTGTTGTCAATAAATGCAAAGCTCGGTTAAATCTCTCCAGACAAAAACTCTTGCACTGCTGACATTAGTAAAGTCCTTCGGGCAGATATAACTGTTGCTGCCTGTACTAAGCTGCGTATTGATGTCAATGTATATATCGGTTACGCTGCCCTCGCTGTCAAAGGCTTCGGTTATAATTACGGGTCTTAAATCTTCGTCTGCAATATTTATAATATCCGCCGAAACCTCAGTTCCTTTTACCGCAACATTTGTAACACTTGCTTTTTTGCCGCTTCCGAGAGTAAATTTATACTCATACGGTGTCATTTCCGTTCCCCATTCGTTTTTTACTCCGTTTGCACAAAGCGTATATTCTCCGCTTTGAAGCTTATCAACGGGCAATGTATAAATGCCGTTTTCATAGCTGCCGCTTTCGGAAACTGTCTTATCGCCGTATTTAAGCGAAATACCGCCGAGCGTCGACTCGTCAACGCTTCCCGAAAAACTTACTGCCACATTTGCGGCGCTTATGCTGTCGGTTTTAACTCCGTTTTTGTCGGTAATGCTTACTCCCGAAATCTGCGGCGCAATATCATGCTCCATTGTAACGTCGAGAATACGTATTCCCTGCGCGTGCTCCGATGCCGGTCTGCCGATAAGCGCTCTTACATAACGCACGCCGCTAAGCAGCGCACCGTCATATTCAAGCCACATATAATACCATGCGCCGTTATCGTTTTTCTGCGTTATATTCATATCGCCGTGCGGCACTCTGACATAATTTTCATTATCTGACGAAACGAAAAGCTGTATATCGTCATCGCGCACATCGTTAATATAATATGTTGACAGCTTAATGCGTTTTATCTCCTCATTGCTTTTTAATGTTACATACTGATTTGGATATGTAACGCTATCTGACCTTGTCATAAGACCTGTGCCGCTCGATGCAAACAGATCAGAAGAGCAGTCCACAATGTTTTCACCGTTTATATCGCCGTCGGCTGCAAAGTTTTTGCCGCTTTTGGAAACATTTTCGGTTACCTCAACCGTAACGCTTTTTGTGCTTACGCTCACACCGTTATATTCGGCAGCAGCCTTTATCTGTACAGCACCCTTTGAAATGCCCTTAAGCTTTCCGCCCGAAATTGAAGCGGCAGTTCCGCTTACCGTATATTTTATTTTTGCGTTGTCTATTTTCTCGCCGAGCTTTGTAAATGCCGCTACGGATATGTCAAGCTCATCGGACACATTCATGTAATAAGCCGGAAGAACTATTTCCGCCTTTGAAATAACATCCTCCGAAACCGACAGAGAAACTCTGTTTGTGCTGACCGTAACACCGCCAAGACTTATCTCGGCATAAATTTCCGTTTCACCTGCGGAAACTGCCGTTATTTTTCCGTCATCCGAAACGAAGGCAACGGACGGATCGGTGGAATAATACTTTTTATCAAACGAAATCAAATCGAGTCTTCCGTTTTCCGAAAAGCAGTTTATTACTCCGTATACACTCTCTCCTACAGTAAGAGAATATCTGTTAAGCGCCAGGTCGGCATTTGTTATTGCCTCCGGCGCGTCCGTGCCGACGCCTACGGCTATTACTCCGTAAAGCGTTGTTCCGTAATAATCGGCCGTTATGTTAATAAATGCCGTTCCGTTGCCCGAAGCCTTTATTACATTCTTCTCAATCTCGGCAACGGTATAATCGGTCGTTTCGGCTGTATAGCTTTCCAAAGTAGCCTCTGCTCCGTCCGTAAGCAATACCTTTACCGAAAACTCCTTTTTCTCGCCTTTTGAAAGGCTGACCGTTTTCGGCTCTGTAATAAGCCTTTCCGCTCCGTATACAGTTATTGTGCGCTCGGTTTTTGCGCTTTCACCGCCGAATGTAAAGCTTGATGAAATCAGCGCTTCTCCTGCCTTATTTATGCAAAATGCTCCGTCTGATACGGAAATTATATCCTCGTTATCGCTTTCGATTGAAACGTTTTCCGCCGCATATTCGCCGCCCTCAAAGTCAACGCATTTTTCAATATAGCCCTCTGCCGTGTAAGACTCTCCGAAATGAATTGCGTCCGGCATTGAATAAACAGCCTTTGCTCCGCGCTGAATATCAAGGCTGTATTCCTTTCCCGAAACAGCTTTAAAATCTGCCGCAAAGGAATATATATCAAAGTCAAGCGCGTCAATATCATAAATAACCTCGCTTTGACCTGTTCCAAAGCTTCCGTCATATGTTTTGCTCTCTGCGCCGTCCTGCGCCACCTTAAGCTCCGGCACATCGGCTATAGGCTGATTAAACTTGATTTTAAGCCTGTCAGCACCGCTTACATTTAAGTCCGACATTTTCTCATCGTCGCTAAAAAGCGCAAATTCCGAAGCTTCAAGCTCAATGTTCGGCATAATCTTTACATTGTCAAGCCTTATATATTTTCCGCCCTGCGTCTGATTTATTACTATTTTAAAATAGTTTGTACCATCCTCTACAGCTCCCGTATATGTAAGCTTCTCCCAAGTGCCTTTTTCATCAAGAGCTTCCTTTTGTGACGAATAGCCGTCAAGCTTTTTATATTCGCCGTCTGCGGAAGCTGCCGAATAAAACTCTATATTTTCAGCTTTTTTGTAATTAAGCGTTACAACCTCAAAGCTTGCCGTATTTTCAAGGCTGTAGACAATCTCCATAACCGTGTTTTTTGCCGATGTTGCATAAGCGGCATTTTCATACGAGCCGAGTGTTTTGTTGCTTTCAAAAATAAGATTATCGCTGTGCGAATACATTTTTGAAGCGTCGGAAACACCGTCGTCGAGCTGCTCCCCGACAGCAAACACCATCGGGGTCAACATACCTGAAAACAAAACCGCACTTAAAACCAATGCTATAAATTTCTTCATTGCAAAACTCCTATTCCGTAATTACCAAATCGCTTATAACCGCTTCTGTCGACATATTGCTCTGCGAGAACATCGGCAATCCTACAGTGTATGACTTTCCGACATCAAGCGACATATTATATGCCTCTTTATATCCGCTTCCGAAATCAACATATGATTTGATACTATTTCCCTTTTTCTCAATCTTGAGTTTGAGTGGAAATTTGCCGCTGCCATGCTCGGTGTAACCACTGCCGCCGCCGTTTTCCTTTCGCCAAACACTGATTACCGTACCTCCGCGAAGCGTTCTGATTGTATAGTTCTTTGATTCGGCAGATGCGCTTTCTCTTATCGTAATTCCAACGGCTGTATTGTTAGAAGTCTGGTAAAGCGAATTTACCTTCATTTCAATTGTAACATTTTCATTTGTAATATCCTTATAAAGATAATACCCGTCATCAGCCTCTCCGTAGAAGTCCTCACCGGTTGAACGCATAAGTATGCTTCCGTCGCTTCTGAAATCGGCATATCCGTATGATGTTCCAAAATTAATTTCCTTAAAGCCGTTGCCAAGCGTTCCGGAATACTTTTCAAATACAGATACCTGAACATCATATGTTTTTCCGAAGCCGTCCTTTTCAAGAGCAACCGTAACACTTGTTCTGCCCTCTCCGCTGCCTGTCATAACGCCGTTTTCATCAACCTTAATTATGTTCTCGTCACCGGACATATACTTAATTGACATTTCGGAATTATTTACACTCTTACCGTTTGAAAGTGTAGCTTCAACATTCAGCTGAATGCTTTCGCCGACAAGTATTGCGTCGGTCTTTTCAGCCGTCACGCTGATTTTGTCAATAACGCCGTCGAGGACCTTAATCGGTGCGCTACTTGCCAAGCATTGTCTGCCCTTGTAAGCAGCCGTTGCCGTAATAGTTGCGCTGCCGGGCTTAAGCGCCGTTATATTCCCATTTTCATCAATCTCTGCAACCGTTTTATCCGAGCTTTCATATGTTATATCCGTAACCGGAATTGTATAGCCCATACTTGATTTGCCGGTCGCCAAAACATTTGTTGTTTTTCCGTTATCAATAACCGCAGAGCCTATATTAATTTCAAGCGACTCCATATTGTCGCCGACAAGCACATAGAGCTTTGAAGAAATCGTTTTTTCTGCCTTTTCTACCGTTACGGTAATTTCGGCAATTCCGCTGCCCGTGCCGGTAACAATTCCGCTTTCGTCAACTATTGCCGCATTTTCATTTGAGCTTTTATATGTTATTTTCGCATTATCGAGATTTGCAAAATATCCCGATACCGTTCTGACAGACGGAATAATCTGCGTACTTTCGCCTGCATTTATGCGAACATTTGCGCTCAGACCGTCAGAAGAGGTTTCAAGATAAAGCTTTTTGATTTCTTCCTCGCGATCGGCAAACCTAAAGTCTGCCTTAACGCCTATATCCTTTTCGTCAATATCCTCTATACCAACCTTAAACGCGTCCGAATCATAACGCAGTCTGTAATCTCTGCCGTCATAATCGACAAAGCTCGGATTTTCGCCCGAAATCGAATGAGTGTCCATATATCCGTTATCTGTCGGCATTTTCTTCCACTGATCATATGTTTTTGCCAAATCAATTCCGTAAATCATATATTTGCCGTTTTCGTTATAATACATATTATAGTCGCACTGCTTAAAACGGTCGCTCTTCCAGGAATACTGGCCGTGCAGTCTGTCGCCGGAATTCATGACAAGGTTATTTGTGCATATATTATTGTTTCCAGGGTCGTCAATATCCGCGTGAGTAGAAATTGCCGATCTGATTGACGCGGGGTTATTTAAAACAAAGTTATTTGTTATTTCATTGCCGACGGATTTTATAAACATCGGAGCAATCATCTGACCATTTCCGTTTAGCTGATTGTTGTCGACTATATTTTTATTGTATATCGTATAGCCGTTCGAATCGTCGTTATAAAGCGGAAAATATGTCGGGTGATCGCTTATTTTATGCATATCCGTATCATGAACATGATTGTTTTCAACCCGGTTATACTTGCCCGATCCCCAGCCGTAAATCGCGCCGCCGTCCTGAGAGTCTGTCATAACATCGGTTACGTCATTGTAGGCTATAACATTTCCCATACAGTTTACAAAATCAAACTGATTGTCAACGTCAACCGTTTTTCCTCCGAAAGTCTGACCTATAAACATGCACGCCATATATCCGGTTCCGAAAAGGATAGCCATTCTCGGAGTGGACTCTATGTGATTATACATAACAGTTCCGTAGTCCGTGTTTTTGAGCACAATTCCGCTTGCTTCACGCTTTAAAATTCCTATGTTTTTTATATAGTTGTTATTAATCGTATTACCCGAATATTTAACCTCACCGTAAAGGTAATCGGCATCGGTTTTTACTCCTACAGCGCCTATATCATGAATATAGTTTCCGCTCACGTCGCAGTTTTTTGTATTTATAAGAACAATACCGTCATTTCCGGTAAGCAGAATTTCGCTGTTTCTCATTGCGCAGTTTTCCGCATATTTAAAATATATAGCCTCATCGCTTGCCGCTCTGAGCTCTGTGTTCGTATTGCTCTTTCCTACCTTTATGTTGTCAAAAACAATATTTTTTATCGGGTCTGCTTCCGTTCCCTCAAGAATTATCGGATTTACAACAGTAGGATAGGTGATTGTTTCGGAATTTATATCTTTGCCGTAAGGTTTATAATAAATCACCTTTGCATTTTTATCATAGTAAAACTCTCCCTCAGAGTCGAGAAGCTCAAGACTGCCCTGAATAAAATATCTCGATCCCGGTCCCATAACTCTTACCGGATCAGTCGACAGAGTAAGGCTTTTTTTGCGGTAGTCTATCTGAGCGTTAAACGCTTCCATCCACCAGTTTATAAATCCGTTTTCACCGCCGCCGAAAATAACAGCCTGCAAGCCCTCCGCGTCGGAAATATACGGCAGGTCGCCTTTATTAAAATAAAATGTTTTCGGATTACTTTCGTTATAGCCTGCCGAGTGAAGATAATAATCTCTGTATGCTCCGTCGCCCAAATTCGGGTATCTCGCCTTATGCGCAAAAATATCTCCCTCATAAAGAACGTTTATTTCCTCCGACGCGTCAACCTCCGCCATATAAATTCCGTCCTTATACGGCTTCCAGCCCTTTACCTCTTTTGCGGCAGCAATTTCCGCCGTTTCGCCGGGATAGCTTTTATATGTAATGGTAAAGCCGTTTTTACCCGAATCGGCAGACGTAAATTTAATAGCTTCATTATTTGTATAAAGTCCGCCGCGAAGATATACCGTTATATTTGTGTTCATTCCCGCCGCAGTATATCCGCGAAGATATGATACCGCTTCCTTAATGCTCCCGAACGGATTTTCAAGACTTCCGTCACCGCCGGAGCTTCCGCTCGGAGAAACGTAAAATTTATCTCTAAGCGCAGCAACCGTTTTGTCTATTACGCTCTGCGCTATTTTTTTCTTGCTCAAAATTACAGTGTCGCTGCCTTTATAGACAACCTCAGCGCCGACATAGCCTGCCATCGCGCCGCTTTCTATCATTGTCCGCCCGTCTTTAATAACGCTTGTTTCGGACGGGTGTATAATCTGCTCATCTATTTTAACGCTTCCGATTTCAGCAATCCAAACAGCCTTTTTCCCAAAAAATTCAGCCGTCTGCGCCGCCGGAATAAATATTTTATCGTTTTCATTAAAGGCAGGGTAAGCCGATTTTACTCCCTTGCCGCTTTCGTATATTATGCTGTTTTCCGTCTTGATAACAAGGCAGCCGTCAAGCTCCGACGCAAGCTTAGCCGGGAGATTTGGAATTTGCTCCTGCTTTGGCTTTGAAGCTGTTTCCTGTTTGCGTCTGTCCTCATTTCTGTCGGCAAAAACCGCCGTATTGCCGAGCAAAAGTACAAATGTGAGTAAATAGCAGCATATTCGTTTCATAGTCGTTTCCCTTTCCCAAAGTGTAGGACTGCGGCGAATTTGAAATTAATTCAAATTCGCCGAAATCCTTACGGTAATTTAAAAATCAGCCGTATTAAATGTGTTTGTAACGCTGTCGTTGTATATAGCGTAAGGAGTCATATCATTCCAGCAGAATACCTTAAGTGTATAACCCTCACTGATGGTTATTCCGTCAAGCTTAAGGCTTGCCGCATCGCTTTCAACGGCTGTGCCTATGCATTTTACAAGCTTGCCGTTTTTATCGTAAAGCGCGGCATATGCTTTAGCGCCGTCACCTTTAACAACCGTCATGTCAACTGTATATTCCGTATCGTCTACGAGCATTTCGTCAACCGCTTCGCCGTCTGCGTTTTTGAGTACGATTGAAGTAATCTGCGCGCGGCCGTCCGAAATCACTGCAGCAAATGATCCGTATTCCGACGAAACCTCAACGCTGTCACCTGCACTAAATCCGCCAATATAATACGTAAATGTGTTTTTGTCATATGATATTTCGGGATTTTCAATAACGCTTCCGTTTACCTTTACAGTCCAGTCAATGTTGCTTACGTCCGCATTCATTGTAAGGACTACCTTGCCGTCATTGTTTAATTCCTTTCCGACAAGAGCGTTTTTATAATTAATGGTTATACCCTTATAACGATAAAACTGAGCTGTAAGCGGCGCTGTTCCGTCCTCAAGAGTTCCCTCTTTCAAAAGAACAACAACATATTTTGCTCCTGCCGGCAGCGCTGATGTTGTAATATATGCGCTTTTGTCCGCATCATATTTGTATATGCAGTCATCTGCTGAAACCTTTGTCCAGATATTTTCATTAAGCTTTATAGGTGCCTGTGCATTTCCTACAGTTCCGCCTTCCGTTGCCCACCACTGAAGATCCGGATGACTCCAGGTAAATGCACCGTCGCCGTTTCTGTCTCCGAATGTAACGGTATCATCTGTTAAATAACCTATATCCGTTCTGTCGGGTGTATAACCTTCTATATTACCATAGCCCCATGTATGAACCTGCAGGCTTTCCACATCGCCGTCAAGCTTGTATACAAACGCCATATACTCGTCTTTTGCTCCGCTGCCGATCAAGGTTCCCTGTTCACCGGCATTATAAAACGGTCCGCTTGCTGCATAAGACCACAGCTTTGTGCCGTTTCTCTTTTCTGACATTTTAACTCCGCGCTCGTAGTCAACCGTAAGTGTACCGGCATCCCAGTCCTCCGTAAAATAGCTCCTTACTTCTCCTGCTTTTTCAAAAACATCAATAGTAATCGGCTCAAATTCCAAATCAAGAGACGTAACCGACGGAGTTATAACAGCCTCTCCGGCAGCCTTTGCGGTAAAGTTACCCTTATTGTCTATAGATAAAACATCTTCATTGCTCGATGTGTACTCTGTCGGAAGAAGATCATATTTCTTTTCGCCGTCTTTTTCGGTTATAAGATCAATTTTACCCGTATTGCCGACAATATAGTATGTTTTATCGGTATTAAAGTAAATATCGTCATAATCTATCTCCGATGAATTACTCGGCACGCTTGCGATCCAAGTTCCATACAATGTATCAACAGTTACAAGATCACCTGCCGCAAATCCGCCGTCAACCGACAAGGTATAAGTATCTTTATCAAAGCTTACATCTGCTTTTACCTCAACCCTATTCTTTTTAACAGTAATTTTATCAGAGCTTATCACTCCGCTGAAGGTGATAAGAGCCTTGTTATCAGCAGAAAATTCACCTGCTTTTAAGGAGCTGTATCTTACCTGCATTCCTTTATATCCGTATAATTGCTGTGTTTCCAAAAGAGGTGTGCCGTCCTTAAGATTACCTAAATTTATAAAAACAGCGACATATTCAGCATTAGACGGAACATCGGAAATATCTATAAGGACATCTCTTTCGTCCGCATCGGTTGCATACCATTTTGCATTTGAAAGATCCGCTTTTGTCCACATATCCGACAGTCCAACCGGTGCTGCCCACGATGAACCGATCAGCGCAAACTCAGTTGCATACTGAGTTAGTCTGTCGCTGTCAAGCGAATGGTTGCCATCAGCCGGTGTTGTAAATTCCTGACTTCCGTCACTTATAAATCCGATTTCCGTTCTTTTCTTTGCTTCATCCATTGATATATATTTTCTTGTATTCACGGTTATTGATTTTGCGCCGGGCTGTATTTTATATATAAATCCAATACAACCGGTTGCATCACCGTTATTACCCGAAAAAACAGCTTTATTGCCATTTTCAATTGATGTTCCGCCCGAAGACATATAAGCATATAAATCGCTTCCGTTTCTTAATTCGCTCATTTTTGAGAAACGCTCATTATAGCTGTATGTAAGCTTTCCGTTACCAATATCATCAACAATATTATTGTCGATATTTCTTGTTTCCTTATCATAAACCGTCAAGTCAATACTTGCGCCGGTTGATGAAGTAATTTTTGCCGTACCGGCTGATTTTGCTTCAAACGTACCGTCTGCATTTACCGCAACAACGTTTTCATCGTCAGATGTATATCCGCTTTCCTCTGCACCGATTGTTTCAAGCGTTCCGCCTGTTCCGACAATCCAATTTGTTTTACCGGCATTGATATACGGCTGCGCGTCCGCATTTGCTGCCATAGGGCATACACCGATAAGCATAACTACCGCCAATGCTTTTGCCAAAAACCTTTTCACTTTAAAAACTCCTTTCTTTGAAGCGCTCAAATGCTCCCTGCTTTCTTTGTGTGCGGCTTTGTTCTGCCGCACACACCTATACATTTTCAGCTAATTTATTTTCCTTTTTCCCTCCCTGCTCTCTTAAAACATGAGATTATTTTTTTGCCCGCTTATTTTATCAGTCAATATAAACGATAATTCCAATAACATAGGACTGCCAGTCACAGCAAACCGCAACTCTTGAGCAGCCGTTTCCGGCTCTTACATACGTCTGAATATCCTCAGGACTTCCCGACTTAAACTGCACCTTTTTACCTGTCATATCAACAAAGGTTAAAAGCGATGATTTTCTTATCTTAAAGCTCTGCAGATATTTTCCGCCGTTTTCATAGGAAGAAATATCTATCTCGGACGGGTGAATACCCTCGCACATTGTAAGATAGCCGCCGTCATCCGTTACCGAATAGGCATATCCGCCGTAGGTATACGCGGATATTGTTCCGGGATTGTTTGTTACCCAATAATTTTCGCCGTTATTGTCATAGGCAAGCATTGCAACGGAAAGTTTATTTCCGTTTAAGCCGTAGCTTATAATATCGCCTGCCGCAAGGTCTTTTATATCAAAGTCATTCCTTTTATTTCCGTCTATATCAACAACAATTGCCTTTTCGTCAAGCTCAAAACTCTTTGCCGATACGGTATCGAGAGAAATCGAATAATTATAACCGTCAAGAACATATGCCGGCTCCTTATTCTCGTTCACCTTCTCGGCAATTGAGCTTACAACAAACACATTTCCGGTATCAAACGTTCCGCCGGAGCTGCGCTGAGTTCTGTAAACAATTACATTCGGCTGAACACCCTGCCACTTTGTTGTATACGCGTCAACGGTATAATCACGGTCGTTTTCAAAGCTTGCATTATTATATGCAAAGTTATCTGCGTCACCGAAATCGTCGGTGCTTTGCGGAACAGTATAAACCACATCGCTGAGCACAAAACGGTTTCCGAAGCTCTTTGCCGCGCCGCCTTTGTATTTGAGGCTTTCTCCCGGATATGTTATCAGCCACAGACCGCGATTTTCGTCCTGACCCGGAAGCGCCGCCGTTATAATTTCACTTACAAGCCCGTCCGAATTAAATTTTATCAAAATCGCCTTTCCGAGCTGATCAAGATTATTTATAATGCCGCTGCAATCATCATTTTTATATCTGCTGCCGTTGATTTTCACATAGTCGGCAAGGAAGCTTTTTGTAAACTTCTCATCATTCCAATACGTCTTAATATAGCATTTGCCGTCGTTTTCGTCGTCATTGCCGCATTTTGCGAGAATAGCAAGCCTTTCTGCCGACGCTGTTGCCGCCGCATTATCCGAAGTTTCCGCTCCCTGCGCAATTCCGCTTCTTACAGCTGCCGCCTTGCCGAACATATCGTAGTAAACCGTAACCTTATTGCCGTTTTTTATAACCGATCTGTCAGAGCGCCAGTCATCTGAAATTTCAACCACTCTGTCGTCAACCGTAAATTCATCATCGGAAAGATTAACGCCCGTAACCGTTCCGCCGTATGCCTCGTCGACAAGCGTAATTTCCGCATATTTGCCGTCGGGGCTTACCATTGAAGCGAGAATATCCCATTCGCGAAGCTCTCCGAGTCCGAATTCGTCGCCGTGCATATCCTTTATTGTATAATCTGCTATCGAGCCGAGATCAAGATTATAATTTTCGCTGTCCGGGTCTGACAGATTTGTATATTTATCGTAAATTATCTCGTTTTGCTTTGAAATACTGCTTACAACAACATTTTTATATGACGTTATTACAAGCGTATCTTCTTTATCGTATTTTCCGTCACCGTTTGCGTCAACAAATGTTATATAGCCCGATTTCGGATTTAATTCCTTTTCGGAAAAATCATAAATCGTCTGAGTATTGTAAACCACATTCACATTGCTGTCAACGGATAGCTTCTTTGTTTTGTTCTCGTTTTCCAAATCAGGAATATATGTATATTCCATTCCCGAAAAATCGTCTATCTGCTCGGACGAAAGAGTCATTACCTTTGTTCTGCTTTTGCCTGTCATATAAACAAGCTCATAATCGCCGCCCTTATCGCGGTAGTAATACTCAACCTCTCTGCCTATGTAATTGTCATAGTCACGGTTTTCACACGCAAATTCCGCAGAGTCTATCTTTATGCAGCCGTCGCCTGCCGCCGCTTCTCCGGATATTCCGGCTCTTGAATTTGCTGTAACCTTTCCGCTTTTTTCCTTGTATATATCATGATAATAGCTTAAAAAGGTTTTATTATCATTTTGGGTGTATTCGCTCTTTCCGTCATTTACGCTTGAAAGATATACGTTTTCGTCCTTTATGTTATAAAACATTTTAAGAAAATTACGCTTTGTAATTGTTCCGCTTTCTGTTTTTTCTATGCCTGTAAGCATATTTTTCTGCCCGGCTACGCCTTCATAGCCTGCACCGCTTTCGGCAATTTCCGCTCCGCCGAGCGCCGAAACACCGATTTTAACAGCCTCGTCAAAGGTAAGCGCATTATCCGGATTAAATTTATTATCCTCCGCGCTCATAAGTCCTCTCGTGCACACGGCGTATATATAGCCCGAATTTATATTATCCGCCAAATCGTCTGCCTGAAAATCTCCGGGCGTTCCCTGCGGCAAATTCATAAGAGTGCAGAGAATTTTTGCCGCTTCGGCGCGCGTAAGCTCGGTATCAAGCCCGTCGCGGCTTCCGTCATACATTCCAAGCGCCGTCATCATATCAAAAACCGCGCTGTCCTTATCTTCTTCAGCTGTTTTTGAGTTCTGGACCGCATCCATTATTCTGTCAATAAGTACAGCCGCTTCCGCTCTTGTCATATTGTCAAGCGGAACAAAATTTTTGCCGCTCTTTCCGTTTACAAGTCCCTTGCGCTGCATATCATAAACCGCGTCCCTTGCATAATCCGCAACGGTATCGAGGTCTTCAAAGGCGTTCCAGTCCGTTGCATAATCGGCGCTGTAATAGCTCTCTTCTTTAAATTCAAACTTAACGCCTGCCGCTTCGGCGGCATTTTTGCATATAAGCACAGCGTCCTGACGCGTTATATTAAGTCCGGCTCCGAAAGTATCGTCAGACATTCCCTTTATAATGCCCTTTGCCACCGCCGATGCAACGGCTCTGTAATACCAGTCGTCCTTTTTAACGTCGCCGAAAGCGTCATAAGCTGCATTATCGTCATACATCGAAAGCGCCTTTATTATCATTGAGGTAAATTCCTCACGCTTAACGTTATCCGACGGCGCGAATATTCCGCTTTCCTTACCGTTTATAATCTTATTTCTTCTGAGCTTTTCTATAGAAGCCTTTGCCCATGAATAATTATCAAGATCGGTAAAAGGCTCGTTTGGCTGCTGAGTCGTTTGCGTCGGAGACGGGCTTTCGTTTCCGCTTCCGTTTGTGTCCTTAACCGTTACAAAGCCTGCATTTGAGCCGCCGGAGGATGACCCCGACGATCCGCTCGGCGCTGTCGGCTTTTTGGTTTGGTTCTTTTTATATTCCTTTACAGCCTTGTCAAAAGCGTCGCGATATTCTGCAATGCTGCTGTAGGAATTTGACTTCATAAGCGAAAGTACGCTTATTTTCTTCGCTTCGGAAAGCAAGCTGAAATAATCGTATTCATCGACATTTATAAGCGAATGTGCCGCCGTTATAATTTTAAGCTCCCTGCCCTTTGAGCCTGCCGCGCCTATAGCGCCCGTTACGGTCAAATCGGCAAACAGCTCTTCTATTTCCTTTATCGTGCGCGGCTCTTTGTTTTGAATAGCAAGCGCTATGCTTTCCTTAAGAGCTGCATCTACCATCTGCTCATTATTCCAAACATCAAGCGCCGGGAGATATTCGTCGTCAAAATAATCAAAAAGCTTTGCAAGCTTTTCGGCTCTGTTATCCTTTGCCTTTAAAAACTCGTTTATAAGCCCCGTTTCAGCAGCATATTGTTTAAACTCGTCAAAGCTTTTAAAGCCGCCGGATGGTCTTTGCTCAAAAATTGATGAATAAATAAAGCTTTTATCCTCCGGAGCAATAACCAAAGAGCAGATATTTTTAAGTCTTCCGTAGTCCCTCTCGAGTATATTTCCAAGCTCCTGAGCGGAATCGGCATTATTAATTTCCTTTAAATAGCTGTCCATTTCATCCTGATTTACAAAAACAAACGGCTTCTCAAAAATCTGTCCGTCCGCGCCTATGCGCAGCATATATTCTCCGCTTATGCCGTCAATACGAAACATTGCGTCAAAGCTGCCGTCCGAATTAACCGGGATTTCACCGACATATGCAGCCGCATCCTTATCCGAAACAGTTTTTCCGGGCTTTAAAACCTCCGCTGCCGCCGTACCCGAATAATTATTCGGGAAGCTCCCCTGCACGCGCATATTCCCTGTCTGCTCATCATGCGATATTTTATTTATCTGAGCTCCGGTATTCGGCGTTACCGAAAGCATAACAGCAGCTGCCGCTGCCGCCGCAACACGTCTTTTTTCCATTGCTTCAATTCATCCTCCCGCTCTGTAGTAAATGCAGACTGCGCCTGCTGTCAATACTATAAAAAAGAACAATATCAACTATAATAATTATATCATAGCCGATATTGTTCTACAATGTCAGAAAAGCCGCACTTTAACGCTTAAAAATCGTTATATTTTCACAAAAAGTATCAGTTTATCAGTTTTTTGTTTGTCATCTTAAGCTCTATATACTTGTTGTAATTGTTTCTGTACTCCCTTATAAACTTAGGTTTTACGCCGTAAACCTTCTCAAACATCTCATAGAAAAAGGTCTTGTTTGTAAAGCCGCAGTCATGAATAACCTCATCTATTGATTTATCTGTTTTCCATAAAAGCTCTATAACATTGCTCATCTTTTTCCTCACAAGCAGCTGCTTAAAGCTAAGACCGCTGTACTTTTTGAGCTTGCTTGAAAAATATTTCGGAGTATAGTTAAATTTCCCGGCAACGTCCTCAAGCTTTAGCATTTTTGTACAGTTTTCGCTTATGTATTCTATCGCTTCGGAAATCATGGGGTCAATTTCGCTTTTCGTGCTTATGTCTATATTCCTGAGCATAAGATTTATCACCGTATCAAGACGGTTTTTTATAATGCGCTCATACCTTTTTTCTTTTTTTATACCCTCTTCGAGCATACTGTAGAGAATATCCTCTATCTCCTGCGCTTCTTCATCGTTTTCAAACTCGGTATATATAAATCTGTTCTCCGCGTCATAGCCGTAAAGCTTTTTAAGAAGCTCTATAAGTCCCGCTTCCTTATCCGCCAACTCAGACAAAACCGAAGCCTTGAATAAAATATTATAATACTTTATACTGTCCCAAAGATGAATACTGTGAACGCAGTCATAATCTATCAGCATAAGCGTTCCGCGCTTAACCCTTATGCTCTGTCCGTCAAGAATATTTTCGCCGCACCCGGAAACGATATACACAAGCTCTATCGCGCCGTGCAAATGCTCCGGCTCGTCACAGCCGTACTCTATATATTTTATTTCTATATCATCGTTCGGCGTTATAGAATTTTGTATAGAAAACCTTTTCATATAAATATCCCCCTGCAAAGAATGCAGCGCAAAGGTCTGTCCTCCGCACATAACATATTTATATTATAACACCTTTTTCTCCGTTTGTCAAAGCATTTATTTTACAATTACGACTTCTCTTAGCGGAGTAAGCTCCTTATCCCATATAAACATTCTGACCAATGCTTTGTTTTCGGGGTCTGTAACCGACGGCTTTCTTCCGGCAAACGAAAGCTGTACGCCGCAGGGAAGCGTTCTGCTGTATTTCTGCGCATTGATAAGTCGGCCATCCTTGTCATATTCGGCAATTATTATATCAGCGTCAATTCCGTCCTTATAATAGTTGTTCGTAAGCTTAACATCTATCGTGTTATCCTCTGAAAGCTGCGCGGACGCGGATATTTTTTCGCCGCAACTAAATGTATATACGTCACTTTTCTGCTCACCCCTGAAGTCATTTGACGTATTTTTCGCCGTAACGCGCCAATAATATACACTGCCGCCCGCCTCAGGCAAAGAAATGTCGGCATAATTATAATATACCTCTGTGCTCGATACAATATTTTCAAAGCCTAAATCCGACGAAACCTCAAGCAAATATTTTGTTGCATAAGGAATATCATTCCACATAAAATGTACATTTTCCGAGCTGACCACTTCATTATTATAAGGGCTTACGGCTTTCAAATCCTTATACGGCATTTTATTTTCGCTTACAATTCCTATAGCCGAAATATCAAAATCCTCATTCAAAACGCCGAGCGAGCCGTACGCGGAGGAGTTTTTAACTCTGAAATCGCCGCCCGATGCATTTACAAATCCGTCAAACGAGCTTACTTCGGCATTTCCCGTGCAATTTGAATTTCCCGACGAAACAAAATAGCTTATGCTGTTTGTCGCTCCGTTTACAGACAGATTATTTTTAATCGTATTGAGCTTATAAAGGCTGTTTCCGAATATCGAGCCCGCAAGCGATGAGCCTGTTATGGTTTTAAGGTTCGGATAACGGCTGTAGTAAAGCTCTTCATTTGCAATATGACCGCCAAAGGTTGTCTGTTCCTCGTTTGTGTTGCACGCCGCAACATTTGCGCCGACCTGATTTTTAAAATACCAGTGCTTTTTCTTCAAATCAACCGACGTATTATAGCTGAAATTGTTGTCAACTCCGTTTGTGTAAACGTCCATTTCCGCATTTTGTATAATATTGTACACTGCCTTTACGCCGCTTTGACCGTCATCCCAGTAAATAGCCGGAATATGCTTAAAGTTAAGCTGCTGCGTGCTTAAAAGGTCATGCAAATAGTTATATGAAATCTCCGTACCTCTTTGAAGTGTGTTTCTGCCGCAGTAAATCGCTCCGGTATCGTCGGATTCCTGACGCACGTTATAAATCTCGTTATATGAAATCAAATGATCGTTTCCGTAGTGCCTTATCGCCTGAAACGGCGTTCTGCTTATGCTGTTGTTTATAACGCTGTTTCCGCAGCCTTTTACAAGAATTGCGTCATAGTTGCGTATCTTCTCCGAGCAGCGGCTCAAAATGCAGTTTTTAATAACGTTGTTTCCCTTTTCGAGCGTATCGACGTTTCCGCCGTCAAGCACCGCCGCATGGCCGCCTATGTTATAAAAAATGCAGTCCGATATTTCGCAGTTATACGCCGCGTCAATAAACTGTCTTTGCCAGTAATCCCTGTCCGTTTCGGCATATACGCTGCCGACCGTTTTTATCGCGTCAACGCCTATATCGGTAAATGTGCAGCCGTTAAAGCTTACGCTGCGGCAGTTTGTCATTGTAACCGCATTGCCGCGCGTTTTGGTAAACTCTATTCCCTCAAAGCTTACATTGCTTACGTTTTTCAAATCAAGCATTGTGCTTTTAAGCGTTGATATTTCAAGAGTGCCGTCCGCACCGTGCGGAATATAATAATAAAGCTTCATTGAAGACGAATCAATATACCACTCGCCCGGAACGTCTATTTCTTCAAGCAGATTATATGCCTTATAGCGATGAGTTATATCGCTTCGACCCTCGCTCATATAAAAATTGCTGTCCGTTTTAACATTTAAAAGCTTGTTTTCCGTATCAACCGACACGCCCGGCAGTCTTACATACTGATAGTCCCATGTAAGATAGCCGCCGATCCACCAGTCTGTCGCACCGCCCCAGCGGTCAGGGTCAGCGTCCGTATAGCCTGCCGCCGCCTTTGACTTATATGTCCAGGTTGCAAAATTACCCTCACCGTTAGGCCACTCGGCGAGCGGCTGCTCCTCATCCGCAAGATAAAGCGCCGGGTATTCCCAATAGCTGCATAACTGCTGAGCGGTCGGCTCCGCCTCGCTTCCCGATACGCTGTACGGAAAATTCTGCGCATTTAGGTCTATTTCATAAACCTTGCCGTGAACATCATCTTTGAGTCTTGAGAGAATATTTTCATCTGTCACAACAGAAGCTGCCGACAAGTCAATTTCCGTTGCGCCGGAAAATACAACCTTTTCCCCGTCATATGCGCGGTATGTTATATGTGAACCGTCTGCCGCCGAATTATCACCGGAAAAGCTTACCGTATCATCAAAGCGATACACTCCGCCGCGAAATACAACATCATACATTGCGTCAGGCTCTGATGCGCTCATCGCCTTAACCTTATTTTTTGCGCCTGTAATCGTTGCAAGCGGACTCGAATACGCTCCCGAATTTGAGTCGCTTCCGTCAGGCGATACATAAATTGTTTTGCGGCTTCCTTTCGTAAGTCCGGTTGAACCTACAAGCGCATAATCGTCACTTACCGCAACAATAAATATGTTATCGGCATTTACCGCGTTTTCGATTTTTACATGAACGCCGTCTGCTGTTTTTGTGAGAATAACTCCGCTTACAGCTTCGTTTCTCTCGCTGTTTAAGCAGTACCACCTCAAATTTTGAGAAAGCGTTCCCTTAATTCCTATCTGATTTACAACTTCGGCGCTTATGTCAAATTCATCACCTGCGCCAAGCTTGTCTTTTTTGTCACATTTTATAACTATGTTATGCGGCTTTTCCTCCGCAAAATAAACCGAGTTTTTATCGCTTGTGTCTATATCAAAGCCGCTGCCGCCTGCCGAGCCTGTCGGGAGTCCGCAGTATACCGCGTTTGAATAAATACTGAGATTATTATTTTTATATGTATCCGGAAGAGTTATCGTTGCCTTAAAGTCCTGCCACTCATCCGTAAGCGTCATGCCGCCTTTGCCGTATTCATTTGTGGTTATAACATATGACGGATCCCACGTATCGTTCATAGCTATACCAAAAGCGGAGACTTCGGAATTTCCGTATTTTCTCACCTTTGCGGAATATACATATGTCTTTCCGGCTTCTCCGACAAATCCGAGAGGCTTTGCCGGCGCGTTAAGCTCAAAGGCTGCAAAATATCCGCTCGAAGTATCGGGAGTGAGAGCTGATGAGCCGTCGTATGAAAAGCGGTTAAATGCTCTGCCGTTTTCACTCAGCGTTGCGTTAAGCTTTACACCCACACAGTTCATCTGCAAATAGTCCGTTCCGTGACCTGCTGAAGCGTCCGGAATAATATTGTCCGGCACATTAATGCTCTTATCGTCAAGACTGTTTTTTTCATAAGCAATTTTCACGCAGCGCACAAGAGAGCCGTATTTTTCCGATTTTGCGGCAATTATATATTCGCCCCTTGAAATATCCTCATCAAGCACCGCCGTAACCGTTCCGTTTTCATTTTCCGTGAAGTTTATTTTTTCTTCAAATGCGCTTCTGTCGCCTTTCATTGCATACCAACGGACGCTTTGGTCAAGTCCGCCGTGCGTGCCAATCTGATTTATAATTTCAGCCGACAAAACAATTGAGCGCTTGTTTATTAAAGCAGTGCTTCCCTCAGCGCTTACATTAATGTCATACGGCTGCTCCTTTGCTACATAAAACGAGTTTTTGTCCGAAACATCAACAAGAAAAGATGTATCAGGCTTCATAGCCTTATTAAGCCCAAGATATATCCTCTTATAGTAGCCGCCGCTTTTGTTTGACTCTGCCGCCGCTTCAACGTAATCATCGGGCAGAGTTATTGTTGCCTTAAAGTCCTGCCACTCATCCGTAAGCGCCATGCCGTCCTTCCCGTATTCGTTTGAATAAACCACCTCCGACGGACTCCACGTATTGTTCATTGAAGCGCCGAAATGCACCGCTTCCGAGCTGCCGTCATTTTTAACGCGCGCAGCTATAACATATGTTTTTCCACTCTCAACATCAAGGTCAAGAGTATATCTGCTGTCGCGCGGCTGACTTATCTCAAAGCCCTCGAAGCCAAACTCCGACGGAGCTCTGTTAAGAGAAAAGCCGTCATATCCGTCCTTTACGTACCACCTTATTGTTTTTGTGCTTTCATCGCAGTTGTAGGTAAGAGATGCATTATTGTTTATACACAAATACGTAAATCCGCCCATATGCGTAGGGTCTATGACATTTGCATATTTTTCTCCGGCGGTGTAATCCGTCAAATCTCCCGGCAGTATATCCTCCTGCGCATACGTATGCAGCCCTCCCGGCAAAATATTAACCGATAAAAATAAAGCCAAAGCATAAGATAACAGTCTTTTCATTGTAATCCCCCAATCCCGTAAAAATTCTAATATCCCTGTTTTAATTTTATCATATAAACAGTCGTTTCACAATGTCAAAAAAAGCACTTTTTCACCGCCGAAAAAGCTGATTTGTTCGGCAAAAGTATCAGTTTCACATTTAAAATGCTTTTAAGTACGAAAAGCAAACTGTATAATAGGTACAAAAAAAATTTTGTTCGGGCAGCCAAATTAACACTTATATAATTAACAAATAAAATGCAAAACAGCAACTTTAAAAATACTTTTTCGGCAAAATGACGATTATTTATAAAATCTATTGAAACTTGCGAAAAAAAGTGATAAAATAGATGTGCTAAACAGATTTAACAATTTTATATCAGGGTGTTATCTTTTTCGGGGGTGTATTATACCCTTTTTTAAGGTTTCAATCAATCATTATGAACTTTGCAAAAAACGTAGATTCCATTTGATTGATTGAGTTAAGATAAACCCATTCTATTAAATCTGTTTAGCGACTATCGGAGTTTACGTTTTTCATGCGCCTGCTTCGGTAGGCGCATTTTTTATTATAAAGGAGAAGACTTATGGCTAAAATTATTATTAAGTGGAACGCGCTTTTTGTAGGCTCAGCGTGCAAATTTGATGTGTATTTGATGAACACATACATCGGTGAATTAAGATGCGGCAGAACAATAGAAACCACAGTTGATCCGGGATGTTATACACTGTTTTTCAAGCCCAAAAGCATCATATTCAGAAAAGACGCTACCTCTTTTACGGTGGTTGTTAATGATGAAGCGGAAATTGTGAAATTAAAATCGAAATTTGATTTTAACGGTAAATTTGTAATTACATATGCTGATAATGCTCCTCATGTTCCTAAAAATTTTGCAAATAACATTAACTCGACAAATGAAATTCACCAAACGCTCACTGACATAAAACACGAAACGAAAAAAACAAACGGATGCCTGAGCGGCTGCCTTACATTCATAATTGTTATGTTCTCAATAGGATTTATTTTTTCGTTAGTATTCCGAGAAGCCATAACACCCGATGTCACAACCTCACTTGAGCAAACAAGCGAGGGAAGCAGTCAGGAAGATCAAGACAATGCTTCCACGCAAGATAATATACTTTACAGTGATGATAAGTTTAAAATTTCATTTGTAAATCTTGTTGACCCCAAATCCGGTCTGACAATGTATAATATGAATTTAAAGCTTGAAAATAACTCGGATAAAAATGTTATTATATATTTGAGCGAGGCTTATGTTAATGACACCGCAATTACATTTTTGGGCGGAAATGCCGACTTTGAAGGAACAGCTCCCGGAAAGCAAGCAATATGCGCCTTTATGTTCGGATATGCTAATCATGATATAAATAGTATTGAAGATATAAAAAAAATAGAATTTAAAATCTCATTGAAAAACAGTGACAACTATTCAGATGAACTTTTAAGCACAGATACCGTAACTTTGAATTTCAACTAAATTTACTTTTATGCAAAACACGCATACCACCTCAAAAAGTGATATGCGTGTTTTTTAGAATTTTAACAGTTTGCCGCAAATTACTGTTTTATCATTAACCGACAAACCGTATTTAATTACATTTATGAAGCACCAAGCGGCCGTTATATTCTCCGCAAACCTCTACAGCCTTTACCGCGCCGTCAAAGCAATAGCCGTTATCCGCCACAATCCGCGCGGACGTATTTTCCGGCAACGACACACAAAGCTCTATAGCCTCTGCGCTTCTTTTCCACGAAGCCTCAACGCGCCCGAAAGGCGAATTATAATGCGCTTTTGCATAGTCAAGCTTCTCTAAGAATTTAGGCGAAATTTCAAAGCGATGTATATCGCGGCAATCGGGATTAGGCTTAATTCCCGCAATTTCACCTATAAACCAGCTGCTTATATCACCGAGAAAATGATGATTTTTCGAGTTGCACTGCGCCGCGTCAACAGTCGGGAACGACTCCCAAAGCGTATTTGCGCCGTTTGCTATCCAATATCCGTAGCAGGTTCTCGTTTTCCCCGTAATTATCTTATAGGCAAGCTCGCTTTCTCCGGCGTTTGTCAGCGCGTGGAACACATGGCGAAGACCTATCATTCCGCAGGTATTTATATCACCGTCGCGATGAATTATTTCAACAAGCTTCCTTTGAGCAGCCTTTATCTCGTCATCATTGAAAATTCCCGTCTCAAGCGCAAACGCCTGAGATGTCTGACAATCGCCCTTAACCGTCAGCGTAGTGCCGTCAATCAAATGCTCTCTTATGCTTTCTCTCATTTGAGCGGCAATCAATCCGGCATATTCGCTCTCGTTTTTATAGCCTGCCACGTCGAATAAAAATGAAGCCTTTTTTGCAATATCGTAAACCATAATGCTGTCGGTAACCTCAAGCGGCGCCGTTATAAAACCCTTTTCCTCTTCAAACGGGTCAACCCAGTCGCCAAGACCTATATGCACAAGCCCGTTTTCGTCACGTCTTCCCGAAATATATGTAAGATAGCGCATAATAAGAGTCGCATTTTCTCTGATTATTTCTTTATCGCCCGTAAATTTATAAATATAATACGGAAGATTTACGCAAACGCTGTCCCAAGCCGGGCCGTTTCCCCACTCAAAGCCCCAGCCGCCAGTAGGAACAATGCCGGGCAGACTGCCGTTAAGCGCCTGAGCCTTTCTTATGCTGAAAAGCCACTCTCTAAGGCTTTTTTCCGCCGTCAGATTAAGAAGCATATGCTCCGACGACATTGACGCGTCACCCGTCCAGCCGTTTTTCTCTCTGTGCGGACAATCGGTCGGGAAATAATTGAAGTTTGCAAGGTCTGATCTTCTTGTGCACTCCTGAAGCTTGTTTAAAACTTCGTCCGAGCACTCAAAGCCTGCTCTTTCCTTTAAATCCGAATGCATAACAAGATATGTAAGCGTATCTTCCTTAACCTGATCCGCTTCAAGACCCTCAACATATGCATATTGGAAGCCGTCATACTTAAACTTAGGTATAAATTCCTCTTCTCCGCCCTTGCAAATATACTCGTCTGTCTGATTATAGTCAACATAATATTTTGTTTCCAAATCCGAGCGGAAAAAGCCTATCGAATACATTGAAAATTTATCGCCGCAGTTACATTCTCCGTGACGTATTGTTATTTTCTGACCCTTTTTTCCGTTGATTTTAAGCTTAGTTACGCCGGAGGTATTCACGCCGAAATCAAAAACATATACGTTTTCTCTGCAGCAGCCCTCAACAGGCTTTGCATCCGGCGCGTTATTTTCATAAAGAAACGGCAGACTGTCAAAATGCTCTGTTTTGACGGGCAAAAGCTCCTCAAACACTCTTATAGGATCTGCGCCGCAAAGCTTCGCTTCGCCAGACGGTGTTTCACCGATAAGCGCGTTTTGCCATGCGCTGTCATCAAAATCCGCCATGCACCAGTTATCTGTTTCAAGGCGCGCGTCATATCTGCAGCCCATACGCAAATCGTCAAATGTTATCGGTGACGGATGAGTTTTAAAGCTCTCGTCCGCTTCCATTTCAAACAGCTTTTCTCCGTTTTTCGCTTCAATGCAAAGAGCCGCCGTAACAGGTCCGCGTGACTTTGACTTGTCAAAATCCCATACATATCCGCCCAAGCAGTTTCTAAAGCCGTTTCCGAGAATAATTCCGACAGCGTTGTCGCCTTCGCTTAGCAAATCGGTTATATCGTAATTATCATAATAGCATATATCATCGGTATTGTTTATATAAGGCGCAAGAGGGCCCTTTGTTATATTTTTCCCGTTAATATATAGCTCATAAAAGCCAAGTCCGCATATGGTTATCTCCGCCTTTTCGGGTTTAAAGGGGAGCGTGAATTTTTTCCTCATATACGGTGCATTAACGTGCTTTTCAAACTCGCACATTTCATTTCCCGCTTTAATAAATTTTGTTGAAAATTTCATTTTAATCTCCGTTCCGCCGCCTTATGCGGCACTAAAATTCTGATTTAATTATATATAAACGCCGCAGAAAAAACAATAGGCGATTTTTTTATTTTACATGGTGATTTTAATATATAAATCATATTTTTTTAAACCCCATGCTGTATACGGGAGAATTATCAGCCGGTCTGAAATCGCCGCAAAGCAGCGGATCTGCCGCTATGCTCCCACGCTCAAGACCAAGACTTTGAGCGTCCGATAACGTAAAGCGCCTGCCGCCGCAGATAAAAATGCAAGGCTCGGTACCGTCTGCGTCATAAATAATATTGCCCTGCGAGCTGACGGACGAGCAAAAGCCCTTATTCGCGTCCGCCGTTGAAAAAACAGGCTTTAAGCGCGTTACAAACACGTTATTTTCAAGGCTCAGCGAGCTGTGCATCTCATCAATCGAGCAGCGCACAACGGAATTTCCGCCAAAGGCAAATACATTGTTTTTAACCACATTGCAGCAGCCGTAATGCTGATGAAAACATTCGGACGAGCAGTTATACACTATGTTTTTTTCGATAGTAATATAGCTGCTGCCCTCATCGGTGTATATCCCCCATCCGCCGTAATGCTTGCAGATAACGTCATGAATAACATTTTCCCTGACAACCGTTCCTCTCTGCCTGCCGAGAAGATAAATTCCGCCCATATCGGAAAGATTGCCCATGCCGATATGATGAATATGATTTCTCAAAATAACATTGTTAAAGGTATTGCTTTCTCTGTAGCCCCATACCCAGCCGACAGATATTCCCGAATAGTCAAGAAAGCTTATTTCGTTATCCGAAATTTCGCAGTCGTGTGCATGACACGCAAGTATGCCGCACGCCGCCGCATATCTTCTGCCGCACTTTGAAATTTTGCAGCCGCGCACCGTTATATGATGCGTTTCGTCCTCCGGGGCGCAGCCGTATTCGCCGCCGAAAATTCTGACTCCGCCTGCACCTATGTCATAAAATTCGCAAGTCTCTACACGTATATCCGAGCAGCCGCTGTCTATTGACAGAGCCTGCACTCCGAGATTTTTAAACGTGCAGCCTTCTATTCGGCAGCCGTAGGAATTTTTAAAATTAACAGCGCCGTAGGCGTCGGAAACCGCCTGAGAATCGGACGCATACTCGCCGCCCTCAACGGCTTCCTCGCTTATATCCATAGCCTTGCTTGCATAGTCGCCCTTTGAGCAGATAAAATCAATGTCGCGGAAAACTATGTTTTTAACGCGGCGCTCCTGCGATCCGCACACATTTAAAATTTTATCAACGGTCGGCGCATAAACCGTTATATTCTCCGGAGTCTGACTGCTGTCAGCCGGAATATAATACAGCATACCGTCGCGGCTTAAATACCACTCGTTTGCGTTTTTAAACATTTCGGGGATATTTTCAAGGTAATATTCAAGATTTGCGCTGTTATGCTGCGCGTTTTCCTCGTTTTCTTCGGCATACTGATTGCTTATGAGAAAGCGGCTCATGTATTTCATAACAAGCCTGCCGCTGCTTTTATCATAGTTTTCAACAGGTGAATGCTCGTCAATCCAGTAATGATAATAGCTTACTATTGCTCCGTCAAGGCTTGAAATTTTTTCAAGATCCTCTTTTTTGGCTGTAAACCATTTTGAATGAGTAAACAGCCCTCCGCTGCTGTGCTCCGTGTCAATGCACCTGAGCGTTCCGCTTTTCGGGTATCTTGTAAGCGCGGCTCTTTTTCCGTCAACGTATAAGTCCGTAAAGCTCCACTCTCCGCTTTTAACCTCCGGGATAAACAGCGAAAAGCACTCTTTTCCGTTAAACTTATCCTTTTTAAAGCCGAAAAGGCGCATTCCGCCGACTATCGCCGCACGCTCATAATACGGCTCAAAGGTTACCGAGCAAAAGCACTCATGCGTGTTATATTTTTGAGTAAGAATATTGTAATCTATGTCTATAGTTTTGTCAAGATAATATTCCTCGTCCATAAGCTTTATTGTAATCGGTCTTAAAATCCCGGCGCTTCTGAGCTGACAAACCCTTTCAAGAGCGTTTTCTATTGATTTTAATGGTCCTCCGCCAAGCCCGTCATCCGTCGGACTAAGACCTGTATTTGCGTCGCTTCCGCTGTGCTGCGAAACATAGATTGATGACGCGTTTGAAAAATTAATCATGTTTATGATCATTCCTTTCCGTGAAACTAAGTTTGAAAGAAAATTATTCAAATCTTACCGTTTATAAGGCAAAACCACTCCCAATTACATAGAGAGTGGTTTTGCGGTTATACTACGCTTACTGCGCCGCTTTTTCTATTACCTTTACATCTGTAACAGGAACAAGATCAAGAATATCGTTCCAAATCATAAGCTTTACTGCTGCGGCATTTCCGGTGTTAAAGCCTTCAACTGTTTTTTCTCCGGTGAATTTTTCAATCTGAGTTTTAATAAGCGCTCCGTCTGATGAATACAGCGCGACAATAAGATATGCGCTGTCCTCTGCTTTTGAAAGCTTAGCCTTAACGCTGTAAGCAGTATCGGCTGCAAAGGTATCGGCTTCGCTGCCATCGCTTTCCAAAAGCTGCGCATACGGCTCGATCGGCATTGAGAAGGTAACCGACTTCATATTCACTGCCGCTACCGCCGCATCATTTCTTACCAAAACCTTATTGTAGCCCTCATTAAGCTGAATTTTTCCTATTTCGAGGTTTTCAAGCTTGCCCCAGTCCTTCTCTACGCTGCACGTATTTGTTGCTGTGCTGTCGCCTGCTATAACCGAAAGTGTAACAGATGAATCATCACCCGTACCGGCTATTGCACTGATATTATATTCTCCTGCTTTCGGTGCATATACATCATATGCAAGCCATTCTCCATGAGCCATTCCGGCAACAAATTCGCTTCCTACCTGACCTATTTCAACAGGTGAATAAAGCGCACTGTAAAAGGTCTGATCAAGTCCGTCCGGTGTTAAATCATAAAAGCCCTTGCCCTGTCCGCCATAAAGGTTAAAGTCTTCGGCATTGATTTTAACCTCATAATTATAGCCGTCGGGCATATAATCCTTTGTTTTTGTAAACGCAAGATTTGCAATCATCCATGAGCCGTTATGCTTAATCTCTATCATATGCATTCCGGCATCAAGCTCCATTTCGGCAGTTGCAAGGTTTTCTATTTTGGTATATCCATCAACGTTTTTAAGCGTTACCGTATGCATTTCTTTGTTATCAACAAGCAAATTTACAGTCGGATTTGATCTTGTTCCGCCGTATATATCAACCGAATATGTACCAGGCGAACTAATATACACCAAATATCCGAGCCTGTTATCTGATTGGAAGCTCCAGCGTCCGTCACTCGAAGCCATTGTTGTACTTCCATCATTAACGCTTGTGTTACCCTTTAAGTATATCTGAGATGATGTTGCCGTAACCTCTACTGTAGAAGCCGCTGCATTGCTTAAATCAATAACCTGATCTGCTCTTAAAAGCATTGCTCTATAGAGTATCGAAGGATTAAGCGACTTATGCTTAATTGTGTTCATTCCCTTTTTAAGACTTAGCTTTCCTATAAGTCTTAACTGATTTTGATAATTATCTCCGGAGGTAATTGCACTGTCCGTAAGAGTTTTTACCTGCTTATAATTTCCGTTTACCTGAATCTGATACTTTGGATTACTGTTTTTCTCCACACCGTCATTCATAACAAGATAGTAGTCCTGATCCTTTTCAAGCTCTACATCCCAGCTCAGCCAGAAGCCCGGCTGGAACGATGTTGCCTTATCACCGGCATAAAACCACAGATTTTCACCATAGTTGAAAAAGGTTGAATTACCTTGAGAAGCATAATAGCCCACGTTATTTCCGCCGGAGTTATAGTTAAACGCCGGGAGATTTATAAGCTTTTCATTTCCGCTGTAAACGCGCTTTTCAAGATTAACAGCCGATATAACGAGTGCCGCCTCTCCTGCATTTGTTATTTTAATTTTGCTATTGCCGGAGCATATATTTGCCCAACCAAATTCGGTGCCGCTTTCAAATGATGCATTATGAATTTTAATTACATCGTTTACGCTGACCGTCACATTTGAGCCTGCGGAAGATGTCAGGCTGAAATTATATGTTGCATTTGCGCCTGTATTAACCTCATATTCCGCATATTCGCCCGCCGGAATTGTAACGCTTCCGTCTGCCGCTGTAACACCGCTTGAAGCTCCTTTATAATCAGCTGCCGAAAGAACGAGCTTATCCGGCACATTTGATAAAATGTTAAGAGAGTTTTTATACATCTTGCTTACCGCGCCTATTGTAACAGGCTCTGAATAAATGCGTCCGTTTAAAACATCTCCGTTAAAATAGTACGCAAGGAAAGGTACCTTTGTATTGTTATTCCATGCTATATCAGCGCCAACCGCAAAAGCACGTCCTTCTTCCGTAACATTTGACGGCGGCCAGCCGATTTTTCCGCTTACTGCAAGCTCGGCAACAGGTTCACCGTTTACATACAGCTTTACGGCTTTTCCGTCATATGTTCCAACGGCGTGAATCCACTCTCCCGTATTAACCGGAGCTGAAACAATTCTGTAAGCGCCGTTTACATAAATATCAAAATAAACATTTCCGTCAGCATATCTTATAGCCGTTCCACCTGCTTCCTCACCGCTGAATATTGACGCGCTTTTTGAAGAATTAAGTCGGAACATTGACTCAACCGTCAAAGTGCTTGTATATTTTGAATAAACATCATTTATGTTATATCTGTAAGCGTCATCGCTTCCGTCAAAGGAAGCATATTTATATCCGCTTCCGATAGCTGTAAGCGACGGTGTACCAAAGGTTTCCGCTTTCGTCTGTCTTGGCGACAGGTCGTCTATATTATCGTTTATAAACTGAATATCGAGTATATCGGCTGTCGGGATTGGCTTTGCCTGCTCCTCTTCGGTAAGCTCTTCCTTAAGTCCCGTTGTTTTTATATCTAAGGTAAGCGACTCGCCCACAGTACCTAACGGAGTTTCGGGATAAACATAAACGGTGTAATCGGTTGATTTATCAAGACCCAAAACCTTTGCAGTCATAGTCGCCTGTCTTTTTGCAGTCGGCTTATAATAGTCAGAAATATACTTCTGCTCAAACGCCGTTTTGCCCGTTTCCTTATCAACCGCCTTAACCGTGTAAACACTCACATAGCCGTCCTGCTGCTCTCCGAGCTTGTCGCATACGCCCTGCGGGAATGTGATATCGGCATAGGTGTTTGCAATATTTGAAGCCGTAAGCGCCGCACCGTCCGCAAAATGCGGAGTTACCTTTTCTGCCGCACGCTTTTGGGCCGTATACTTAAAGCCATCCTTTCCGGCATTTATGTCTATTACAAACGGCTCACCGATCATGGTATTTGTATTAAGGTCAAATCTGTAAAGCTTAACCAGATTATCCTTTGTTACATCAACTAATGTTGTCTGCGCAGTATAGTTTATGTAGCTTCCTGCCAATTCGCCTTTCGGAAGCAATTCCGTGCTAAAGCCCTCATCATCCATATATCCGCCGCCTGTGAGCGGGCTGTGATATACTGTAAAGCCATCCTGCCAGATTGTATACGGATTTTGAGCTATCGAATGTATATGAGCATGAAGAACTATAACATTCGGTCTTTCATTAAAGAAGTCCTTAAACTCCTTTGAGTAGCGCGTAGCTGCGAGAGTATCCGAGCCGCGCACCGTTTCATGAATGGGGTGATGAAGCAAAACGAATATAGGCTTATCGGGCGTCAGCTTCTCTGCTGCCTTAACCTCATCCATAACATAGTTAAGTCTTGTCTCGTCCATATATGCGTCATAGTTTTTGCCGCCGGACGTTATGAAATGGTAGCCACCGATTACGGTGTGAGTGTTCTGCTCCATTTTCATCTGGTCCTTAAACATATTAAGCGAAGCGTTACATATCGCTTCATCATTTACGCCCTGCAAAAACTCATGATTTCCGGTAGCGAAAACAAATTTATCATTGTCCGGATCTTCCGGGTTGTAAAAGCCCGGCAAATTTGTATTGATTGATTCCTTAATCTTTTCATACGGAACGGTCGTCAAAGTATTGACTGTTCCTCCGCTCGAATAATTCGACTGAACCTGATAAACAATATCTCCGTTAAATGCAAGGCCGTCAATCTCCTGCGTTTTAAAGAAGCTCAAAACCTTGTTTACCTGGTTTATTGCGGCACAATTATTGTTAATTGTAACGTGAGAGTCGCTCATAAGTCCGAAACGAAAATCAACGTTATCCTTTGAAATGAGCTTTGTTGCGTCATCTCCCTCCGCCGCACCTGCTATGCTGCACAAGCTTGAGGCGCACATTGCAAGTGACAGAGCAGCGGATATTCCTTTTTTAAATACCTTTTTCATTAGAAAATCTCCTTCCTGTTTTTTTTAATTTATCCTTTTCATGCCGTAAGGCACAAATTGAAGCTTATAAGAAAATGGTAGCTTATCCTACTCCATAAGAAGCATGGCTCTTAACGTGTCAATACCATAATAGCAAACGGTATCTCCGGAGTTAAAGTCTGAAAGCGATGCCGATTCTATTGAAGACCTTGATTTGTTTTGCTCATATTTTGCATATGAACACAGCGTCGGGTGAAGGAAATAAACCTCTCCCGACTCAAACTCAACAGCAAAGGAATTTATCCTTTTGATTGTGTCGATTTTAAGTATGCCCGACTCTGTCCAGCTGTCAGATGAGCCTGTCAGGTCAACCGTCATGCTGCCGGATAATATTATGTCGTCATCGGAAAACGCCGCACCCTTATAAAACACTATAAACGCCTTTGACGGAACCTTATCTCCGCTTTCGCTGCTGAGAGAATATTCTCCGCCGCCTACGCCTTTAACGCTGATTTTATAGGCAAGCTCATCATCCTTATTTTTGATAAGCGCTTTGTCGGTTACAAAGGCTACCGATGTTTCCTTATCGTGAATTGTTGAAAAATCAACGCCGCACACAACCGCCATGCGCACCTGCAAACTGTCCTCTTCGCCGAACAGAATAATATCTGCGCCGCCGTCTATCTGCTTATAAACAAGCTGATACGGAGCTACGGAGCAGGCTGTAAGCGTTCCGCCGTCGGAATACAGCGCCGCAAGCGGTGCATGATTTAAAAACACCGTTTTATTTCCGATTGCAACATAAACATTCTGGTCGTTTGCCGTTTGAGAAAAGGTTCCTCTTGCCTCTGCGCCGAAGCCCGGATACGCCATAGGTCTTGAAACAGATGTTATTTCCTGCTTTGAATTTACCTTAAAAAGATAAATCCCCTTTCCCGAAAAGCTTTCGGCATTTTCTTTAAGCTCCGAAACCGTAATTCCGTCCGAAAGCTTCACCTTATCGGCAATTGTATAAAGCTCGGTTTTAACCTCGCCCTCAAGGTGCCAAAGCTTAACGTACCAGTCCTCATCCTCATATATGCATGAAGCAACCGCACCGAGAAAATCGCTGTACTGTACGCTCTCCAAAGAGGAAGCGGCTATATAAACACATTCTCCGCCATGATTAAAATACGCGTCAACCGTATGCCCGAACAAATCCGTCATACTGCCGTCTTTTATATAAACTCCGCTTTTGCCCTTTACATAAAGGCTCCCCGCTCTGTCATAAACCGCCGAGCCTATAGAAAGCACTTCATCGTTTGCCGAAAAAAGCTTATCGGTTATAACCTTTTCGGACGCACATATTACAATCGTGTCGCCATCCGAATAGTAATCAAAATACGTATTCGCCTTTAAAAGCTTTATATCGGCGCTTTCGCCGTCAATTATAATTTTCTTGTTTTTGAACTTATCAAAATCCTTTATTTTCTGCGAGTCGTTTGTACCCTGAACAAAGGTAAGCTCCTCGTCTGATATTTTTGATAAAATTCCGCCCTCTTTAAAGTCCCAGCTGTTTATCGAGATAACATTGTTTCCGTCAAGAACTACTCTTGCCGCCTTGCCGATAAGAGAAACAGGCTCGTCGGCTTTCTTTTCGTTATACTTAATTTTAGCATCGTCCGTCAGCTTATATTTGCCCTTTGTGTCCGAAAAGCTTATTGTTTTAACTGCTGACGGGAGATAAAAGCTATCCTTAGCCGTATCTCCGTTTACGGAATAAATGTTTTTATAAACAATCTTTACCCCGTTTCGAAGCAAAATTGCCGCAACTGTGTCCGTTTCGTTATAAACATAAATATCAACGGGCGCACCTTCAAAATTATTAACGTCAATGCTGCCGTCCGACGAAACGGTATATTCCGCTCCCTTTGACAGATAATTTTTATTAGTATCATAGAGATTTTTCTCTATCCTTATTCTTATGCTGCCTGCTCCGCCGTCCGCTGCCGTAACATAAGCTCTGTATGCGCTTATATCCAGAACATCGGTTAAAACCGTCTGCTTTTTGCTGCCCGACGAAACAACGGGCTTTCCTCCCGAATAGGAAACGGGATAATATTCAAGGTCGCATATACCGATTAAAAACCGCGCCGCCTGCGCCTTTGTTATTTTTTCCGCACCGGAATTTATATATTTTTCAAAGCCGAGCGACTTTGCCTCTTCAGCATAGCTGCCGCGCGCTCTTGCCATTGCGCCGCGACCAATAATGTCAACGGCTATTTTATAAGCCATCTGCGCCGTAAGCTCTCCAGACGGGTCAAATTTTCCTTCCTCAACACCCGAAACAAAGCCCTTTTCCGACAAATAGCCTATATACCCCGAATATATATTATCCTCTCCGACATCGCTGAAATCCGTTTTTGCCGCTTTTTGCTCACCGCTTCCGGAAAGCCTTGCAGCTGCATATGCAAATTCTCCGCGAGTTATGTATTCCTCAGACTGCTGCCACGACTGCGGAAATATTTCAAGCTCGGAAAGCAGTCCGGAGGTGTTTCCTGCCGCCTGCGCCCACAGTGGCAATGCAGCCGCCATAAACGCAATTAATATACCAAGAAATTTTTTCATCTTCCCACCGCCTTCATTATCTCAAATATAACCTTTGCCGCCATTGCTCTTGTTGCATTGTTTTTCGGCTCAAACATATTATCGCCCGTGCCGCTCATTACTCCGAGCGAACGCATACCGTAAACAAAGCTCTTTGCATAATCGGAAATCAAGTAATCATCCGCAAACTCCTGCGCGCCGTCCTGCGCCTTGAGTCCCGCTTTTTCGAGTATTCTTCCGGCAATCGCCGCCATATCCTCACGGGTGATATTTTCTCCTGTTCCGAAGCTTCCGTCATCTCTTCCGGTTATAATTCCGTACTTAACCGCCGCGCAAACAGGCTGATAATACCATGCGCTCTGCTCTACGTCAGTAAACTCTGCCGCATAGCCGTCGCCGCTGAGTCCGAGAGCAGCAGCTGCCATTTTAACAAATTCCTCTCTCGTTACGTTTCTGTTCGGGTAAAACAATTTATCCTCGCTTTCTGAAACAACATTGTTCTTCAAAAGATAATTTATGCTTTCGCCTGCCCATGAAACACCTTCAAGATCGGTAAATGCAAACGCTTCCTGCTGCGGCTTCTGCGTATTGTCGGACGGGAGTCCGATCGTACTGCCCGAGCCGCCCGATGATGAACCTCCGGACGAGCCTCCGCCGCCACCGGAGCTGCCGCCGCCCTTATCGTTATATGAGCTTTTGCTCACGGCTACCGAAATTTCTTCTTTCTCCGGGCTTAATGAAAATTCATAGGCTTTGCCGTCAGATGTACATTCATATTTAACCTCTGCGGCAACGCTTATTTTATGCGACCCGCTGCTTTGCGGAGCTGTAAACAATACATATCCCAAATCCTGCACGGGCTTTCCGCCAAATCCGCTTATCTCAAGACTTGCCGAGCCGCCGCTCTTTTCGCATTTAGCGCTGCCGCTTATATGCGAAAGTGAAATTGTGCTTACAAAATCCGCACCGTCAAACACAAGCTTTACGCTCTTAACGTCGGTAAGCTTATTTTTAAATTTAACCGGGACCTTAATTCCGCCGCCTGTGTATACATTAACATTTCGCTGCACGTCAAGGCTCGGTATATCCTTTTCAAATTTCTTTGCAAGATATGTGTTTTTAAGAGCGCAAAGCGCGCTGTAATACTCTTCGGCGGTATCCTTTCTATCCATATTTTTAAGGTCCTGTAAGAAGCCGTCCATATCCGTGGGGATATAGTCAATATCAAAGCCGAGCGCCTTTAGCTTTTCCGCATCGCTTAACACGGACAAAATAACAGCCTCATCGCCCTGATTGAGCATTTCAAGATAAAGCGCCTTATAATAGTCCTGCTTAAATTCGTCTGCCGACGAAAGCTCCCTGCCGATAAAGCCTTTATAAAACACATCCTTACCCGAAAGAGCCTGCATATCGCTTTCGGAGTCTATAAGAAGAATATCCGAATAGCTGTCAAACCAAGCTGACACCTCTGCTACTGTTTTTGTGTTTTTCAGCGCAAGAAGCATTTCGCTTTCATATTCCTTTGAAATATAGCTTAAAGCTATCGGCTCTGCCTTAGACGCGTATTCGGCGTTTATATAAAAGTCATACACACCGGGTGCCGCACCGTCCGGCATTGTAAGCTTAAGCTCAAATTCTCCGTTTTCGCCCGAAACGGTACTTGCTGCCGCTTTTCCGTCAAAAATGAGCTCTGCTTTTCTGCCGCCGATTTTCTTTTTCTCCGCCGAGAGAATATATCCGCGAAATACTGCGTTTTCATAATTCATTTTCGCTTCCGTTATGCTGACCGACGAAGCGCCGCTGTCGCCGTTTGCATCGGAGGCTGTGAACGTAACCGAGTACGGCTCTGCCATTGGCAAAAATCTGCTTTCCACACCGTCAACGATCAGGGTATATTCACTGTCGTAGTCAATCTGGCGCAAAAGATAGATATTTAAAATCTTACCGTTTACCTCTATATCCAAAGGCACGCTGCCGCCGTTTCCGTCAAGGCTTATTTTCGCCGTCGAAAGCTTGGACTCGTCTATATAATTGTTAAAGTACACTGCGATATAATCCGTTCCGCGCGGAATTATATCTCCGTCATTTATTTCTCCGCCGCGTCTGTAGACTCCTGTTACGGCTATATCGCGCTTTATTTTTCTAAGCTCCATATAGTCCGCCGTACAGCCGCCGCCACCCTTTGTAACTCTTATGGTATGGCTTCCGGAGGAAAGCTCTGCGGTGCCGAGTATATCCGTCACCATAGCGTCATCGGGGTTATAGCTTCCGCTCACGGACGTTTTGGCATTTGTTAAAATATCCTTTCCGTCAAGAGAAACGCTTACATAGTTATCGTCAGGCGTTGCGCACTTGAAATAGATTTCATAACTTCCGCCGTTTTCTATATTTACTGTCCACTCGCCCCATACGCCTATATTCATTCCTGCCGCATAGCCGCCGCTGCACACCGAATACGGATATTTGCGATATAAAAATTGCGACTCGTCAAGCACATCATGAGAAGCGTTTTCCGGGTTTTCCATTTCAAGACGCACCGTTTCCATATCCGTATCGGGATCAGGGTCTGGCATAGGCTCAGGATCATCTCCGTCGCTTGCTTCAAGCTTGAAAAATCCGAAATTGCAGCTGTCGCCGAGATTTTTTATAATAACGGTGTTGTCGCCCTCTTCCAAATTAAAACTGCCGAGAGATGTATAAGTAAGCTCTGTCCAGCTGTTGTTTGAGGGTACGGAATATTCTCTGCCCTCCGAGCCGTTTACCGAAGCCGACATTGAAGTATTCATCATACTTGCAGTTGCCGCGCTTAATCTGTAGCGTCCTGCGTTTTCTACATACACGTTATATTTAAGCCACTCGCCCGGCGCCATTCCGACAACAATATTTTCTCCTGCATAGCCTGCTTCAACCGGGAAATATTTTTCAAGATACATTGCCGCATTATCAATCGCGTCAGAGGTTGTATCATAATAGCCCTCGCCCTGACCTGCAAGCAAATCAAAGCTTACAGCTTCCCTCACAATCGGGCTTCTGTCCGATATTTCGCCTGTTTTTTCAAAAGTTATACAGTCGCACGTAGCGGAGCCCTCAAGATAAAACGACAAAATATGCGTTCCCCTGTCAAGCGGTACATTTTCCGCAACAATCGCACTGCTCCAGTCGGAAGACGTCGGATTCCATCTGCCTGTGGGAGAAAGTGCAAGAGCGTCGGTTACGGCTCTGCCGTCAATTTTCAAGCTAACCGATACGCTAAGCTCCGTTTCATATTTGAAAGAAAACGTGTAAAGTCCGGATTGCTCCGCATTAAACACCCATTCGGCAAGCGATGAATTAACGCCTGCTTCCCAGCCGCCGCTTGCGCCGCCGAAGGGATATGCCATATATGACAAAGAGGTCTGCGCATTTCCGTTTTCGTCAAAAAACATATCTCCGCTCTGATTTTCGTTTATCTCCCAGTAATCGGGGTTTTCAAGCTCCAATGTGTTTTTTGCTCTGTCGCCCACATATTCGAGCGTGAAATAATCAAAGCTTACCGCTCCCGTTTCCATATAAACGGTTATTTCATTAATGCCATTGCCGAGAGTAAGCTTCTCCTCCGCCTCATTTATTGCATAATCAGTCCACGAGCCTGTCGGGCTTATGTTTACCGCCGCCTGTGAACCTCCGGCAGAAAATAAAGCCGAAGCCTCGCCGCCCGATGATGTGCTGCGCATTTTAAGAATATATTCTCCATCAAAGCGCACAATGACCTTATATTTCATTGTGTCACCCTGCATAAAGCTGACAACGGTAGATGCCTCGCCGTCACTCGACGGCTCGTTTGCGTCCGATGAATATGCGTTTTCAGCCTCCGCGCGAATAACTCCGTTTATGGCTCTCGGAAGAGTACGCGTCACATCTTCAGCGGCGTAAGATACGCACGCCGCCGGAGAAATAAGAGTAAGTGCCGTTATAGCTGACAATAATAATGATAATGCTTTTCTCATTATTTTTTCCTTTCTCATGGAACTTGATCAAAGTCCCATTTAATTATTTGATATATCCAAGCTCTAAAAGCTTATCATAAATTTTATTTCCGATAAGTCTGTAGCCGACCTTATTAAAGTGAACGCCGTCTATTCTGAGCGACTGCGGAACAATTCCGCTCATTATGGAATCGAGATCATCCTCGCTCGGAGTAAGTCCTGCATCGCGGAAAGCGTCAATGCTGCTCATATATTCTCTGAGGTTTAAATATTTGTCGCCGTATGTGTTTTTCATTGCGGTTTCAAGTATGCTTCTTTCTATTTCGCTCGCCGATGTAAGTCCTACTATGAGATAGTTTTCGGTGCCGTTTTTCTCAATCATCTTTTTCTGGATTGATATGAGCTCATCGGGATTTTGAGGACCGTTCTGACCGACAAAAATTACTGCTGTTTTTCCGGTATAGTTTTCGGACGCATTTGTTATAACGGGCGTGTTTTCGCTAACCTCAGTTTCCTCACCCTCTTCAAGACGTGTGAAGAAATACTGCGAAACGCCGTCCTCCCACAAATATGAGCCGTAATATGATATTTCACCCAAAACTCCGTTAATTCTGCACGGGTTTATGCTCTGTCCCTGATCGCCCTGAAGGAGCGGGAAAACATTATTTGTAAAGTTTATTTTAACAGTTTCTTTTCCGGCCGGAATTGTAAACGCGCCTACCGTCATGGGAATTGCACCCTGTCTGCCGGCAATTGTATAAGCGGTTTCACCGCCGACTCCCATGTTATAAACGTCTATTCCTCTGTCTGCGAGCTTTTCGGCAATAACCGACGGATATGTTGTTCCCTCTCCGCCTGCACCTGCCGTAAGCGAATCGCCCCAGCAAACTATTGAATTGATTTCTTCATCTCTCATTACTGTTTCTTTGCTTAAATCCATCGGCTTCATGCCGTTTGTGCTGTCCCAAACGAACATTTTTATAGTCTGGCTTGCTTTTGCGTCAAGCTTTATTTGTGCTTTTCCGTCCGCATCGGCATTTGCAAAATATACGTTATCAAGCTTATCACCTGTGTAAAGCGCTGCTATAAGAGTCGGTGCGCTCTCAGACGCGATTTTTCCGAAATCAACGCTTGCCGTGCATTCTCCGTCAATTGCGGCATTTATTCCGTTTCCGTTTTTGTCCGTAAGCTCATAACCTGTTTTTTCAAGAGTAAAGCCGCCGAAATTTGTCGGGCTTCCCAAATTTGTAACCTTAACGGTGTTATCTCCCTTTTCAAGATAAACAGTTCCGACATCTATGTAGTCATACAGCTGCCATGTTCTGCTGTAGCCGTTTGCCGCTTCGGTTACATTAAACTGTTCTGTGCCTATGTCAAAGAGCATATCAATGCTGTCCGGGCGCGAAATCTCGGCTGTCATGCGATAGTAGCCCGGCTCTGAAACGTAAACGTTATATTTAAGCCATTCCTTGTACTTCTCGTTTGATTCCATGCCTATAGCTTTTCTGTACGCATTTATTCCGGCAAGCTCAAGCGGAAAATAATTCTTGTCGTAAGGAAGCGCATCGCTTATCGAGTCGGAGGTTGCGTCAAAATATCCCTCGCCCTGACCTGCAAGCAAATCATATGTTTCAGCCTTGCGCGTAATTCTTGTGCGTCCCTGTATATCGCCTGTTTTTTCAAAGGTTATGCAGTCGCAGGTTGCTCCGCCGCTTATTGCAAATTTAATGCGGTGAGTACCCTTGTCAAGAGCAACGTTTTCGGCAAGAATCATGCTGCTTCTGTCGTCATATGAGGACGGCGACCATTTGTCCGTTGTATTAACCGGTATTCCGCCGTCAACGATAAGTCCGTCAACAGAAAACTCGCATATCGACTGAACCATTGTTTCATAGTAAAGCCTGAACGTGTATTCTCCCGATTCGGGAATATCGGCCATCCACTCGGCAACGCTCGCGTTAAAGCCCGCATTATAGCCGCCGCTTGAATTTCCGTCCGGATATGCGCGGTAAATGGTCTGATCCGTCGCACTTCCGTCACCTTTTACAAACATATCGCCCGTCGGCACGCTGTATATTTCCCACGCAAACGGATTTTCAAATTCGAGCGTGTTTTCAGCAACGCTTCCGGCATAATCGAGTCTGAAATAGTCAAAGCTTACAGAGCCCTGCATTTCTACCGTAATTTCATGAACACCCGTTGTCAGATAAAGCGTATTTCTCGAATCGGGTGTTTCGGAAACGCTCTCGTCATACTCCGAATCGGTAAGCACATAGTCATCCCACGAAGCCGTTTTCTGCGGGAAAACAACAGCGCTCTGACCCTCGCTTGTAAATATAGCAGCCGATGCAGCATCATCGCCGAGAGCTGCAAACATTGCCGGCTTATATTCGCCCGGTATTCTTATATACACCTTATACGTAAGAACATCGCCGTTTTGGAAGCTCATAACCTTAGAATAATTGTATGCTGTTGTGAGCGGCTCAAGCGGAATTTCGCCCTCTGCCATATCCTTTGCAGAAGTGTAATTTTCAGCCTCAACGCGAATTGTGTTGTTAAGGCTCACCTGCAAATCACGTGTTACATCGACATCCGTTGTTTCCTCAGCCCCTGCCCCAATTGCACCGAATGCAAGTATAGCAGCTAAAAGCGCCGATATTTTTTTCTTCATAAATTCATACCTCCATACTTAAATTTTTATTTTACCGTGCCGCTGTTTTCTATTATTCTTATCACCTCGTCCGTGCGCGTTGTATACGAATAGTTTTTACCCATAATAACGCTGCCGGACTCCGTGTCGGCAACATATTCCTCAGTATCCGAATAATTGCCGAACACCCTTATTTCCTTTAGATTTATTCCCGCTCTTGCAAAAAGCCATCTTTTACATTCCTCAATAACGTTTCCGCTGACCGTAACATAGCCGCTTCCCTCATCAAGATATATTCCGCCGCGCGAGCCGCCGGAAATGTCATTGCTTTTTGAAAGATAGTTTCCGCTTATCACCGTGCCGTGCAGCGATCCGAGCGTGTAAATATTCGCTCCGTCATTTAAAACGGTCAGAACATTTTCTATCCTGTTATCCGTTATTTTATTGTTTCTGCACTCGCCCGTATCCGTACTCCAGCCCCATCCGACCGAAATTCCGCTGTATGCCGTATTTGTTATGGTGTTATGCGACACCTCAGCGTTATTTACATAATAAAGCGAAACCGCCGGAGAGCCTGCATATTCGGAAGCTATGTCGGTAACCTCGTTATTGCTGAAGCCTATGTATCCGCACATATTTTCCTGATTTGAGCTGTAGTCATGATTCCAGCTGCCTGCCATAAATGCGCCTGCCGAAGTGTCCGCTATGTAATTTGAAACCGCATAGCAGTTTTTAACGCCCTCAAAAAAGTCAATCGCGCATGAGCCGATATGCTCTATTGTGTTATTTTCAAGCAAAATATCATCGGCATAGGAAAGAGCTATCTGCGAATGCATTCTTCTTCCGCCCGATATTGTCGGCTCACCGGCTGAATTTACTATCTTATCTCCCTGAACGGTTGCAAGTCCCTTTTCGTTCGGCTCAAGATATGTTCCGTAGCGCATTTTAATATTTTCCACCGTGAAGCCGCGCACGTGGCGCTCCTCTGTGCCTTCAAACCTTATAAAGCCCTCCGACACACCCACATAGCAGTTATCAAGGCTTTCATTTGTACGGGGATAATAATAAAGCATTTTCTGATCCTCGTCAAAGTAAAACTCGCCGGGCTCGTCAAGATACGCAAATGCATTTTCAATATAAAAGCTTTCCGTGCCGTTTATAGGCGCTGTGCCCGTATATTCTTTTTCAAGAAGATATGAATAATACGGCTTTCGCATCTTAAAGCTGTAGCTCAAAATATTGTTTTTTATTATTTTTTCTACCGGCACTCTCTGACGTGTCCAGTAAAGATCCCAGACAATCTCCGCATTTTTTTCATTTTCAAGCCCCTTAGCAAGCGTTCCGATATAATTTATTCCGTCATTTTCTCCCGACTCGGAATATATTCCGCTGCCGCTTAACACCTTGCTTTTCGCACGCTCGGCACGTGTGCCGTTTACGTAAAGCTGCCTGATTTCGCCGAGATTTAGAGGCGCTCTGTAAATTTTGCCGTTGTAATTTTCCCAGCCGTCAACCTTGACACCGCCGTTAAAAACAGTGTCGGCTCCGCCGTGCAGTATGATTTTTCCGCCGTTTTTATGATTATCCTCCGCCTCTACCGTGACAGGCTCCGTAAAGCTGTATTCGCCGTCGGCGATTTCAATCACAACATCAAGCTTTGTGCTCTCTGAAAGCTTTGCAGCTGCTTTCACCGCACGCGCAAGCGATTTAACAGGCATATTTTTTTCTCCGCTGTTTTCGTCGCTGCCGTCGGGCGCCATATAAATTTTTCTGCCGCCGCGAATATACGGCGTAAGCTGTGAAGCGTTATCGAGCAAAAAAAGCTTATATACGCTTTTTTTTCTGTCCGTGCTGCCGAGATTAAAGCTCAATGCGCAGCTGCCGCCCGAAACCTCGCCAAATGAAGCGCCTATAAGGCGACCGTTTTCATAAACAGCTCCGACAGCCAAAATTCCGTCCGCAATATCATCCATACTTTCAAAAACCGTGAACGAGCCGCCCGAAATTTCGGTTATCCGCTCCGCGCCGCACTCTGCATATGTGTCCGGCTCGGCTATCTTCATTGCATAAACTCTCGCAAATTCATTCTGAATTGATACAATATCCTTATAGCCGCCGCTTATGCTGTAAAAAACATTATCCTTTGAAAAAATCTTTTCCATATCGGAATAAATATCTATGCCGAGATATTTTCCGTACCGCTCATAGCAGCCGAACGCATTTTTCATAGCGCCGCATATCTGCGCTTCAAGCGCTGCGTCGAGTTCGGGAACATACTCCATTTCAAAAAAGTCAAAATTCATTGCCCCCGAAACCGTAACCCTTACGGTGTTTCCCCCTACCGAAAGAGGAAGCAGACACACATTGTCGTCATATTCTCCCCAGCCGCGCGAGTGGATAACATGGTTTACCTCCGCGCCGCCTGCGCTTACCTTAAATGCTGTAAGCACCATCTTCGCATCCGTCGCTGTGGAAAGGCGAAATGAATAATATCCGCTTTTTTGAACATTTACCGTATATTCAAGCCATTCCGTGTCGTTCATTCCGACAACAATTCCCGTTGCGCCGTAAGCGCACTCAACGTCATCTCCCCTGTCCTTTATGTAAAAGTCCATCGGGTCAACGCCCTCTGTAAGATCGTAATAATTAACATAGTCCTCCGCCTCTATGCGCACGGCGTTTTCCGCCGCACGCACAGGCATCAGGGCTGATATTAAAACAAGCATCAATATCGCCGATATTTTTTTCATATAAATCTCCTTGCCGTCCGCATGATAAGGCACCTATAAAAATGTGCCGATAGGTCAGGCAGACTATTCTAAGCAGTCCGAAAGCCGCTTTACGATTGCTGCCGCTTCCGCTCTCGTAAGAGTTTTATGCGGCAAAAATCTGCCGCTTTCGTCGCCGCTCATAATTTTAAGATTGCTTGCGGCAAGAGCATAATTTGCATATTCGCTGTCTATATCCGAAAAGTCGGAAAATACAGATGTGTCCCACACAATCGAATACGCTCCCTTTACATAGCTGTAGGCGCTGATAAATATTTGTGCAGCTCTTTGACGCGTTAATGAAGAGTCTGCCTCATCCGGCGAATTTAAAAGCTTCATTTCAAACGCCTTTTCTTTCCACTCGCTGCTTTTTGCTTCAGCTCCTGCTCCGCAGCAGCGCATAGCAAGCCATACAGCCTGATATAATGTAAGCTCATTATCCGGCGCAAAGAGGTTATTTCCTATTCCGTTTATAACCCCGTCCGCCGCAAGCTCTTTTATATAATTCTCCGCCCAGTGGTTTGAAATATCGCTGAAGCTCACGGCTTTGAGCTCATCTTCGGTGAATATTTTGTATTCGTCAAAGTCCTCATCGTTTTCAATAACATCCATCTGAACATTTCCGCCGGCAAGACGCCATGCGTCAAATGAAAAGCCGTTATTTACAAACTCAAATTTCGCCGTGTGCTCGCCCTCCGCAATATTCGTCGTGCACATAGTCATCCAGTCATGTCTTGACCATGAGCCGTTATTCGGGATTTTCACATTTGAAGCGACAATCTGATCGTCTATGTAAATGTTAAGCATAGGCTCCGGCTCGTCGGGCCCGAAATTGTTTGCAGCCTTAACCTCAACAGCATACGTATCCGAAGCCTTGCAGCTGAAGCTGTATTTAAGCCATTCGCCCGCTTTCGTATCGCCGATAACATAGTTATTCATGTTTTTCTGACCGTTTGCATATGTTACAACATCGCCGCTGAGCTTGTGAAAGCCGACACCCTCGCCGCCTGCCATGTAGTTTTCGGCTTCATACTGTCCGTCATATATCTGTGAGAAAAATCCGTTCGGGATATTCGTTATAAGGCTTCTTCTCCACTCAGGGTAATCCGTTCCCGAAAGCAGACGCTTGTATTCCTTTTCAACTCCTGCCGAGCTTTCTATTTCAAGCGCTTTTTCGGGGATATTGCTTCTGCTGAAAACAGTCGTATTAACAACCGTTACATTATTGGTATCCTGCGACAAATTCTCTGTATCGGAAAAGTTGTCGGCAGCATATATTTCCTTAAGACGCGCGTCGGGACGTGCAAAAAGCCAAAGCGGACTCTTTTCAACAACGTTTTCAAGAACCTGTACATAGCTTGTTGCTTCGTCAAGATATATTCCGCCGCGATAATCTCCCGATTTTATGCAGTAGTTTCTCTTTATAACCGTATTTCTCAGCGGGCCGAGAGTGTAGATATGCGCTCCGTCCTCTGTAGGATCGGTAACGTTTTCTATGCGGTTTGCTTCTATGGTATTGTTAGCCGCGTCGACTACATCTTCTCCCCAGCCCCAGCCTAACGTTATTCCGGTATACGGCAAATCCTTAATATCGTTATTATGTATGTTTACCGAATTTACGTAATACGCGCTTATGCCGCAGCTGCCACGAAGCTCCCATGCGGCTCTTCTTATAACATTGTTTGCCGCTTCTATATTTACGCATCGCTCCATACCCTCCGGCATGGTATTCAAATGATCCCAATGACCTATGATTACAGCCGTTCCGCCTATATCGCAAAACTTATTGCCTATAACCTTTGAGTTTGTTACCGCGTTCGGCATACTTACGGCCGCCGAGCCGAGATCCTTAAAGCTGCAGTTTTGCACCGTTATATTATCGGCATACTCTATTTTAAACTGCGCCGGGACCATTGTTCCGCCGTACTGCACGGGATCGTTTTCGCCCTTTTGCATTTTATCCGCCTGAACGGCGACAATACCCGAAGTGTTAATGCCGTTCCATGTGCCGTATCTGAAATCAATATTATCAAAAACTAAATTCTGTACCTTTTCATCAACCGAGCTGCCCGAAACCGAAACCATCATTTCGCTCTTGCCGGCAAAAACCTCAGCACTTGTTAAATCCTCTTCCTTATACGGATAATAATAAACCGTTTTTTCCTTTTTATCAAAGTAGAACTCGCCCGGCTCATTTAAAAGCTCACGCGCATTTTCAAGATAAAAGCTCTTCTCAACAGCGGGATTTGTTCCGTCCCAGCCCTTTGTGCGCGCATAGCGGAACCACGGCTGATCAAGATAAATATCCACATATGTATCAAAATACTCTATTTCTTCAACAGGCGTGCGCTGACAGGTCCAGTTAAGATCCCACACAAGCTCCATATCCTCCGTGTTTGTAAGTCCGCGCGGAAAATTCTTTATGCTGACCTTAACGCCGTCCTCATAGCTGCTGCCTTCCTTATAGCAGTAGTCAATTCCGTAATAAATATATCTGCTTCTTGAACGCTGCGCCGGGTAGCCGTTTATGTAAAGCGTGCGCATATCATCAAGAGGCGCGCTTGCCTTCCATATATAATCGTCAACCTTTTCCCAGCCGGAAATTTGCTCGCCGCCGTTTATAACCGGCATATCGAGAACGTTTTCGCCGCGATATATAACATTATATCCGTTTTTACCTCCGTCCTCTGCGCCAAACTCAAGCTTTTTATCTATTTTATATGTACCCGACATAAGAATAACAACAATATCGCCGTCCATATCGCCGCTTATCTGTCTTACGGCTTCCTTTGCTCTGTCAATTGTAAGAAACGGCTTTTCTCTCGTTCCGTCCGAAAGATCGCTGCCGCCGGGAGATACATAAAACGTTTTATATATTTTTTCGCTCTTCTCCGCAGCGCTGCCTTGAGCGTCATTTAAAGAATTAAGAGCTATATATTCCTTATCCGATGATGAAAACCTGATAAAATCAAGCTCCAGAGCGCCGCCCGATTTTACCCTCATTTTGTGTGTGCCTTTATCTATCCACACTGTTGCGGCATTTGCTCCGCTGCACTTAAACGGCAGTGAGCCGCCGAAATCATCAAAAAACAATTGTCCGCTGCCGCTGCCCGACGGCAAAATATCATACGCTCCGCTCTTTTCGGCCGTAAACGTATAGCAAACCTCATCGTCCTTTGAAAGCTTCAGAACATATCCGCCGTTTCCGTCGGAGACAATCTCATAGCCCTCATACTGACGGTATACGCTCTTCTTATTTTCGCTCTGCTGATTGCCGGTCATATCAAAGTCCTCAGCCTGCACCGCCGACGGAATAAATATATTTCTGTAAGGACCCGTTTTTCTCGCATAGTCCGTCTTTATCTCTTCGGCGCTGTCAGCTGAAAATTCAATACCTCTGAACGTTGCCGCACCGGTCGCCATTTTAACCGTTAAAATATGCTTTCCGGCGCTCATAAGCATCGTTCCCATTTCATAGCTCTGTATGGTTTCCCAGTCATTCGTTGACGGAAGAGTGGCTTTTATTGTCTGTGAGTCTACCGAAATTTCAAGATTTGCCGACATCTGCGACGCATATAACGCACTGAGCTTAAATTCCGACGTTTTCTTTACATTTATCGTGTATTTCATCCATTCCCCTTCGTTGAAGCCCATTACAACTCCGGTGGAATTTGTATAATAATTAAACTGAACATCGGAGCGGTATTCATAATCGCTCTGCAAAACTCCTCTGAGCGCGCCGTAGGATATGCCCTCTCCGCCTTTGTCGAAATCTGCCGCCGCAACAACGCACGGAAGCGTATGATTTTTAAAAGGAGTAAGCTCTGCATCCTCTGCCAGCGCGGCGGGTGAAATAAAACCAATACTTAATATAACAGGTATAATCAGAGATATTATTCTCCTCAGACCTTTTCCCATTCTCCTACCAACCTTTCTTTATTTTGCGGCAGAGCATAACGCTCCGCCGCACTATGTATTTAATAATTATTGCTCATCTTTTATTTCATCCGCAAGCGGCTTTGCAACCTCTGTCATTGCCTTTTCAAGAGCATCCACACTTACAATTTCGTTTAATGTACCCAGTGCGCTGTCCCACTTGCTGTCAAACTCATCCTTGCCTGCCGCAAGTGCGATTTTAAACTTGGACTCCCACTGCTCTCTTTCGCCCCAGAAACTTACAACCTCAGGTATATCGGCATATACGGAGCTCCATACCTGACAGGGCGGATATTCCTTAACATTCTTAACGTGTTCGCTGTCTTTCGGGAATCTGAAGCCGCTGTCGGATGTCGGAACATACTTAAAGCTTCTGTGCATAACGCCGGGATCCCAAACGCTTCTGTACGGTGACGGGCTTACACGCAGAAGCGTTCCGCCCTCCTGAAGACCGAGTCTGTCTTCTCTTTCGGGAAGCACGCTCTTATCGCCCTCTATAAAGTGTTTGTTTAAATTCTCGTCCTTAAATACTCTCTTTCCGCTTTCGTCTGTTGTGTAAAGACCCTTATCCTCCGGACCCCAGTAATTAACCTGCTCATATTCGTCACTGTACTGTGTGTTTATCCAGTTAAGAACCTGATGGAGCTGCTCCTCGCTGAGAGTTTTAAGGAAGCAGATTGATTCCTGCCAAAGCGTTTTTTCCGTAAACGCGCCGTAGCCCTCAGGCGCCGGAACCTGTGTTATGAACGGACGGAAGCGCCATGACTTTCCTGCCTTTTCAAGCTCCTCGTTAATTGCCATACCACCGCCGACATACTGAAGCGGAGCTATTGCATACTGACCGTTTATAATCTTTTCCTTATACTGAGCCGTTGTGTGTGCGAGCGATTCGGGGTCTATAACGCCGTCGTTAATCATCTCGTTTTGCTTCTTTGCAGCCTGCCTTATTATGTCATGAGCAAGCGGAATTTCTATCTGCTGCTTCACATTATTCCATGTGCCCGTATATGAATGGTTTTTATAGCCGTACATATCAGCGCCGAGCCATGTGAGCGCAATCCAGTTATCGCCGCCGGCATAGCCTGTTGCATAAACCTTTTTGCCGTCCTCTTTAATGTTTGCCTTGTCTATATCATACATGAAATCAACAAATTCTTCCGTTGTGTTAATCGGAACATCAAGGAGCTCGTCACCTATCGGCGCGTTCTTTTCTTCAAGTATTTTGCAAAGCTCGTCATAGCTCTTTGCTTCAGGATAAAACTGCTGCAAAACATCGTCCCTTATCCAGAAATACTGCGTTGACAAAAACGTTACGTCTGTTTCATACGCCTTGCAATTGTCCTCGAAATATTCATATGTTTCATCATCAATATCGGGATATACCTCCCTTTCAAGATTACAGTTATACGGTATACCGAGAATTTTTCCGTCCACCTTTATAGCGTCCCAGTATTTTGCCGGTGTTCTTTTCCATACGTTAGGAGCGTATTTCTGAATCATCTCCGGAGTAAGCTCCCAAACCTTGCCAAGCTCATTGAGCTTTGCAAAATGCGCCGGTCCCTGAAATGCACCGCAGTGTACTATATCGGGCATGTTATCTCCGGCAACAAGCTTTGTAAGCTTCGGATCCCACTGACCGCCGTCATTTCCGTACATATCCTTAACTTTAACATTTGTCTTGCCCTCAAGCCACTCGGCAACAACGTCGCCCTTAACAAGCGGAACGGGCGCGTAATCCGTACCCTGAGTTTCCCAAACGGTAAGCTCCAGCATTTTGCCGGGAACATATTCTCCGTTTTCGTTAAACTCCTCAGCTGACCTCTTTTCTCCGCAGCCTGCCGCCAAAGCCGTAAGCATTGCGCCTGCAAGCACCGCTGATACTACTCTTTTTTTGTTGAACATTTTTTGTCCTCCTTGATTTTTATTTTTTATAGACGATTGCAAAACACGTTTTACAATCGGATTATACATTTTTTAGCCTTTAACAGCGCCGAGAGCAACGCCCTTTATAAAGTACTTCTGCAAAAACGGATAAACCATTATAATAGGTATTGTTGTGACGATAAGCGTTGCGGACTTAACCGACTCTGATGTCGGCTGAGATACGGTTGCGGCAGAGCCTTTATTCATGCTCGCCTGCATTGCCATCTGCTGCGCCGCCTCGCTTTCCTTAATTATGCGCATCATGAGGTACTGAAGCGGGAAAAGCTCGCGCTTTGTAACATACATAAGCGTTGTTGTCCAGTCGTTCCACGCGCCGACGGCAACCCAAAGCGAAACGGTTGCAATAACGGGCATTGAAAGCGGCATGATGATTTTAAACATTATGTATATATCATTCGCGCCGTCTATCTGCGCGCTCTCCTCTATGCTTTCGGGTATCTCCTGCAAAAACGAGCGGATAATAACCATGTTGTAAAACACAAACGCACCCGGCAGAATATATACGAGAAAATTATTTATCATACCGAGATAACGATATAATATATATGTAGGAATAACTCCGGCGGTTATATAAGCCGGTATCATAAGAAACAGAGTAAGACCGCGCTTATAGGGTAAATTCTTTCTCGTAAGACCGTATGCACATGAATATACAACCAAAAGCGAAAGCAGCGTTGAGCTGATTACACGCGCAACCGAAATTATAACCGACTGAGTAAAATCGCTGCTTGTAAAAACAGACCTGTAATTTTCAAGTGTAAACTTTCTCGGCAGCAGAGTAATGCCGCCTTTCATGCTGTCCATTCCGTCGTTAAAGGATATGGCAATCTGATTTAAATACGGATAGAGCATTACTACACATAGCAAAATCATAAAAATTATATTGAAAATGTTAAATATTTTTTCGCCGTTACTTCTTTTCATAATTTATTTCCTCTCTTATTTATAGTATTACCAAATGCTTATCTTAAACAGCTTCTTGCTCAGTGTATTTGAAATAAGCAGCAGGGCAAGCGTTACAACGCCCTGACTTAATCCGAACGCCGTTGCAAGAGAATATTTTCCGTTTTCAATTCCCTGACGGTAGATAACTGTATTGATAACGTCCGTTGCCTCCTGAACATATACGTTCTGGAAGCCGTAAACCTGTTCAAAATTTGTGTTTACAAGCGTACCGAGTGACATTATAAGCACAATAATCATAGTTGTCGCAATTGACGGAATTGTTATATGCATTATCTGCTTAAATCTTCCGCAGCCGTCAATTGACGCCGCCTCATAAAGCGATGGATCTATTCCGGCAATCGCCGCAAGGAACAGCACCGACGACCACCCGACATTTTTCCAAAGGTGAGATATGTATATAACCGGGAGAAAATATTTGCTGTCAAGCAATATATTTTTCGCCTGCCAGCCGCTGCCGAAAATCAGCGCCATAAGGCTGTTAAAGGGTCCCTCAGTTGCAAGAAACGCATAAAACAGACCTATTACCGAAATCCACGAAAGAAAGTACGGCATATATGAAACCGTCTGAACTACCTTTTTAAATTTCATATTCCTCAATTCGTTAAACATTATGGCAAGAATTATAGGAAACGGAAATCCGCCGAAAAGTATAACAGCGCCGTAAAGAAGCGTGTTAGCTATGGTTTTGAGCATATTGGGCTGAGTAAAAATAGTTATAAAATGCTTAAAGCCAACCCACGGACTGCCCATAATTCCGTCAAGCACGCTGTAATCCTTAAATGCCATAACAATTCCGAGCAGCGGAAAATAAGAAAAAACCAACACAAACAGCAGCGCAGGAAGTATAAGCAAATACGCATACCTGTGCTTTTTGATGTTTTTCATAAATCCCTGTTTTTCAGCTCTGTAAATCTGCCGACTCGCCTCGCCGCTTCTGATACTCATTTTTTTCATCATTCCTTTTTGTTTTATTAATACTTTACAATAAAATTATATCGTCTTTTTTGATTTTTGTAAATAACACAATCGGACTAAATATAACCCGATTGTACTTTTTTAATCTTTTCACTTGAAAATCGCTCTGATTTATATTATAATTTAAAATAGGATGTATTATATAAGTATGAAAGGATCAGAACCATGTATAAAATGCTTATCGTAGACGATAATTTAACACAGCTGGGAAGTATACTTGAATTTGTAAACTGGGATGAGCTGAAAATAAACGAAATAAAAACAGCCTCAAACGGCAGAGTAGCTCTCGATATTATAAACGGCGGCTTTTTGCCGGATATTATAATAACCGATGTTGTTATGCCGATTGTGGACGGTGTGGGGCTTCAAAACGCAGTCAGGGAAATTTATCCCGAAATAAAATTTATATTTGTAAGCTGCTATGACGATTACGATTATATGAAAAACGCAATAGATAACAACACCGTTGCATATCTTCTAAAGCCGCTTGATCCGGATGAGCTTGAGGAGGCGGCGGTTAAGGCGATAAGCGTTCTCGAAAGCGAAAAGAAAACTCATCTTGCCTCGCAGATAGTTGACGAAAGCCTTGATTTATTCCGCGAAAACTTTCTTTGCCGCTTTCTCTACAGTCCGAAAATCGACAACGAATATTTTAAGAAAACGAACTCAAATCTCGGCTTTGACAAATACAGCAGCTTCTGCCTGGCGGCAATGCAGATTTCCGTGAACGATGCAAATTCCTACAGAATAATCGAATATTCAAAAAAGCATATAGAAGGAATAACGGTATATCACGTTGCGGAGGACGAAAACAAATGCCTTTTTATATTTATGAGCGAAAGCGATGATTTAAGTACCTTTGCCGAAAGCGTAAAAAATCAGCTTCTGGACTTTTACCAAAGGACCGCAAACGAATGTGAAATATATCTGACAATCGGTCTTTCGCTGCCGTGCGGAAAGCTTCAGGAGCTGCCGAACAGTCTTCAGCAGGCAAATTCGGCGCTCGAATATTTTATATCGCTTTCAACCTACGGTCTGTGCGTCTATGAGGAGCAGTTTTATACACAGCCGAATTTTGAAATAACGGAGCTTAAAGAGGATTTGCTCTGCTGCCTCGATGAAACAACGCCCGATAAAATCCACTCGTTTCTCGACAGATTTTATCCGCCGAATATACGTCAAAACGACGTAAAGCCGCTTTGCATATCAATAATAACCGCAATTCAGCTTATTCTGCTCGACCATAATCTCGACATCAAGGATTTGTTCGGCTCATCAGCGATTATTTACGGGAAGCTCGACACCATAAATTCGCACTACAACGCAAAGCAATGGCTTTTTAACATTATAAATGCGGCAATAACACTTATACAAAACACCGAAAACAACCGCTACAACAAAATCGTAAAGGATATAAAATCGTATATAGACAAAAACTACAGGGATATTTCAAACATTTCGCAGATAACGGACGAAATTCATATATCCGCCAGCTATGCAAAAAATGTATTTAAAAAATACACAAACGAAACAATATTTGAATATCTTCTCACAAGAAGAATGGAAAAGGCAAAGGAGCTGCTTGCAAATCCGTATGTGAAAATATATGAGGTTGCCGACATGGTAGGCTACAAATCAAAGGCACATTTTTCAGATGTTTTCCGCAAATATACGGGCTGTAATCCGAGCGACTGGCAGAAAAATTTACAAGGTGAACAGGATGCTTAAAAATAACAGTATTTTCAAAAAAATAACATTTAACAATATATTATTCTCTTTAATTCTGCTATGCATAATTTTAACGCTTTCATGCTTTTTAATATGCATGAATTTTAAAAACGAGCGTGAAATGACTGCGCAGAACTACGCAAACGCGTATGCGCGTGAGGTTCAAAACAGCATATCAAACACCGTTTCGCAAAGCAACATGATTTTAAGATACGGCTATCTTACCGATAATCTCAATACGCACCTTGAAAAAAACACCGAAAAGCTTGAATTTCTTAATAATATATCCGCGTATTTTGACACGATTTACAGCAATGCGTCCGCCGAAAACGTGATTATATACAATCAAAACGACAGCATTTACGACAGCCGATATTTTCAGAAAATTTCATCGCTTGCAAATGCGGACGAGATTTTTGACTTTTTTGAAAAAAACAACACAAGCATTTACAGAGAAACAACAATATTAAAGGACTCTCAAAGCAGACGGTATTTTATTTTTTACAGAAAAATGCCCTTTAACAAGGGCTGTATTCTCGCGTGCCGCTGCTATATTCCCGAAAGCTCCGAGTTTGCCGGGAGCGCCGATATTACATATACCGGCAGACGCCCCACCGGCAACTGCGTTACAACGCAGATTGACGACAGCTACACCGCATATGCGCCGATAGAATCGGGAGCTGCGCGAAACACCTTCTTTATCCTCATTTTCGCCGCGCTCGGAATTATGTTTATGACAATCACAATTGTGCTTGCCTACAGAACAACCGCAAAAACAACCGCCGAAATCGAAAGGTTTATCAACAGCCTTGCAGGCGGCGATCTGCTCATGCTCGAGCTTTCTCCGAACTCCTCCGACCCTAAGGAGCTGGCAATAATAAAATCGGCTATAAGCTCGCTTGTTACAAGCATAAAAGAAGCTACGGAGGCAAACCACAAAATTAAATTCGAGCTGCAAAACCTTGAGCTTCAGCTTTTGCAGAATAAGTTTAATCCTCACCTTTTATATAACTCTCTTTCCGTTATAAAGCTTAAAGCATTCAGATATAAGGATAAGGAGATAATGACGATTATAAACGACCTTGTAGCATACTACAGAGCCGTTCTTAATAAGGATAAGAAAAACATAACAATATCGGATGAAATGATTTTGCTTGAAAAATTCGTGTCGGTAAACGAAATATCGCACGGGAAAAAGTACAACCTGTCATTTGATATACCGGACTCGGTGAAGGGCGTTAAAATTCCACATCTGCTGCTTCAGCCGTTTATAGAAAACTCAATATCTCACGGCTTGTCGGCTAAAAGCGGCGAATGTCAAATTCTCGTTTCCTGCCGCACGGAAAACAACATAATCCGCTTTACCGTGTTTGATAACGGAATTGGAATGAGCGCGGAAACGCTTGAGAAGCTATCCGATCTTGACAGCTATGACGGAAGCTACGGAATAAAAAACGTGTGGCTGCGACTTAAGCTTATGTACGGAAGCGACTGCAAAATTTTATTTGAAAGCATTGAGGGCGAATATACAAAAGCAACCATTGTAATTTCCGACACTCCGAGCTTTACGCTGTAAAATGATTTTCAGCTATAGCTTTTGACTATAGCATTATATAGCATTTATGTATTTGACAAATAACGCTTTTTATGCTATACTTAAAACATCAAGGGATCCTTTGCGGCGGCATTTAAGTACCTTCCGCCCGGCTATATGCCGAATTTACTTAGAAACCGCTGGAAATCAGCAAATACACTTGACAAATCATTCAATTTATTATATAATTTAATTTATAACAGCTGTCGATTGTTTTGGCAATGCCTGTTAATAAATTTAAGAAGATAATTCTTCGGAAGGTGAAGTAATGATTGAATTAAAAAATCTCGGTAAGACTTATAAAACATCTTACGGCAGTATAGTCGCTCTCGATGATATAAACCTTACCGTAAACGACGGAAGCATTTTCGGCATAATCGGTCTTTCGGGCGCGGGAAAAAGCACTCTTGTAAGATGCATTAACCTTTTGGAAAGACCTACCTCCGGCGATGTTATCCTTGACGGGAAATCGCTTATGAAGCTTTCGCAAAAGGAGCTTTTAAAGGTAAGACAGTCTATAGGAATGATATTTCAGAGCTTTAATCTGTTAGAGCAGAGAAATGTTTTGAAAAATGTCTGCTACCCTATGGAAATAGCCGGCATAAAAAAGGACGATGCCGTTAAGCGCGCAAGGGAGCTTTTGCAGCTTGTCGGGCTTTCCGACAGAGAAAACTCCTACCCCTCGCAGCTGTCCGGCGGACAGAAGCAAAGAGTTGCAATCGCACGTGCTCTTGCCACAAGACCTAAATATTTATTGTGTGATGAGGCAACAAGCGCACTTGACCCGAACACAACACAATCAATTCTGTCGCTTCTGAAGGATATAAACAAAACGCTCGGCGTTACTATAATCGTAATTACGCATGAGATGAAGGTCATAGACAGCATATGCGATTATGTGGCAGTAATAGACAAAAGCAAAATTGCCGAATTCGGACGCGTCAGCGAGGTTTTCGCAAGCCCGAAGTCCGAAATTGCGCGCGAGCTTATTCTTCCGCACTGCGCTGTACATACAATAAGCGGAAAACGCAAAATAAGAATTGTATTTGACGGCGAAGCGTCAAACAAGCCCGTTATTTCCGAAATGGTACTCTGTGCTCAGGCGCCGGTAAACATAATGTTTGCCGACACAAAGGATATTGACGGAACTGCATACGGTCAGATGATAGTCGAGCTGCCGGACGATGAGTCGGGAGCAGAAAAAATCATATCATGGCTAAACAGCAACGGCATAGCTTACAGCGAGGAGGAATAAAGAATGTTTTCGGAAATGTTTTATAAGCTGATGAATGACGGAATTATTTATACGGGAATATGGGAAACGATTTACATGACGCTTATCTCAACCTTTGTTTCGTATATAATAGGGCTTCCGCTCGGCATACTTCTGTGCGTAACCGACAAGGACGGTATTCACCCGATAGGCTGGTTTAACAAAATTCTCGGAATTGTTGTAAATATGCTCAGAAGTATACCGTTTATAATTCTTATGATCGCGGTGCTTCCGGCTGCAAACCTTATTGTCGGCACAAGCATGGGCAACCGCGCAATGATTGTTACGCTCATAATTGCGGCAGCGCCGTATGTTGCGCGTATGGTTGAATCATCAATAAAAGAGGTCGATCGCGGAATTATAGAGGCAGCTCAGGCTATGGGTACATCATCGGCTAAGCTGATATACAAGGTGCTTATCCCCGAAGCAAAGCCGTCGCTCATAATCGGAGGGGTTATTTCAACGGTTACAATTCTCGGCTACTCTGCTATGGCAGGCACAATCGGCGGAGGCGGACTCGGTCAGATTGCAATAACATACGGCTATCAGAGATATAACAATGATATTATATGGATATGCGTTGTTTTAACAATTATAATCGTTCAGATTATTCAGGAAATCGGTATGCTTTGGGCGCATAAAACCGATAAAAGAATTAAATAAATCTGCGGAAAACTCCGCAATTTATATAAAAAGCCGGAAACGGCAATGAAGAAAAGGAGATTGATATTTATGAAAAAGTTATTTTCACTTATTTTAGCATTCGCGCTTGCGGCAGGTGCTGCAGGCTGCTCAAACGGTAAAACAGACGACAAAACAATCAAGGTAGGCGCAAGCTCAACACCGCACGCCGAAATTCTTGAGCAGGTTAAGGATAAGCTTGCAGAGGAAGGCTACACACTTGAAATTGTCGTTTATGACGATTATGTGCTTCCAAACAAGGCTCTTGCAGACGGTACGCTTGACGCTAACTACTTCCAGCACACACCGTATCTGCACTCATTTAACAAATCAAACAACACCGAGCTTGAGCCGGCTGCCGAAATTCATTATGAGCCGTTCGGAATTTATTCAAACGATGTAAAGAGCGTTTCGGAAATACCGGAAGGCGCTACAATCATAATCCCGGCAGACGATAGTAACGAAACAAGAGCTCTCTTCCTGCTCGCACAGGAAAACATTATAAAGCTTCCCGACGATGCAGATGCCGAAAAGGGTGTTACAACTCTTGATATAGTTGATGACGGCGGCTATAACATTCAGACGGTTCAGGCTGACACGGTTGCAGCGCAGCTTAAAAACAGCGATCCTGGTACTGTTGCCGTAATTAACGGAAACTATGCAATTCAGGCAGGTCTTAAAATTGCCGACGCACTCGCAACAGAAAACGCTGACGGAACAGCAGCAAAAACGTATTCAAATGTAATAGCAGTCAGAAAAGGCGACGAAAATAGCGCTAAAACACAGGCTCTTATAAAGGCTCTCGAAACCGATGAGGTTAAAGACTTTATAGCAGAGAAATATAACGGCGCAGTTGTTGCAATGTTCTGATAAACAAAAATTAAATCAAAGCCGAAGCCAGCGAGTTTTATCGAGCTTCGGCTTTTTTAGTGTAAAATAAAAAAACGAAAAAAGCAGGCAATTTAGCTTTGATTTTAAAATAAGCATTTCCGTCTTAATGACTGCCGGGAAGAAATTTTACAGCTAAAAAGGCTCTGCATTTCTTTGAGCGTAAAAAGGCGGAAGGCTTTAAGTGAAAAACAAAAAAAATTAAAAAGCTCAGGGAAATATTAAAATAAAAAACGGGCTGCTAAAAGTCAATTGACTTTTAGCAGCCCGTTTTTAAGTGTGTTAATACGCACCGAGTATTTTTCTTGCATTTTCAATACGCTCCGCCGTCGGAGGCTTAACATCCTCGAGCGAATAGGGAATACCTAAGTTTTCCCATTTGAATTTTCCGAGAATGTGATAAGGAAGGACCTCAACACGCTCAACATTTTTAAGCGTTTTTATAAAATCCGAAAGAGCATATAAATCCTCATCAATATCCGTAACGCCCGGAACAAGAACGTGTCTTATCCAGACGCTTTTGCCTATATTGTTGAGATAACGCGCCATATCGAGAATAGTTGAATTGTCAAAGCCCGTCAAATCCTTATGCCTGATGCCGTTTATTTCCTTTAAATCAAGCATTACCAAATCAGTATACTTCATAAGCTCGTTAAATTTTGAAAAAAACGGCTCTTCACGTGTAAACGGATTTCCGGCAGTATCAATAGTTGTATGAATACCCTCGTCCTTTGCATATTTCAAAAGCTCCGTCACAAAATCTATCTGGAGGAGCGGCTCTCCGCCGCTCACGGTTATACCACCGTTTTTCCCCCAGTAGCTTTTATATCTCAGCGCCTTATCAATAAGCTCGCGCGCGTCTGCCTCTTCACCGGTGTTAAGCTCCCATGTGTCGGGATTATGACAATACCTGCACCTCATGCGGCAGCCCTGCATAAATATTATAAATCTTACACCCGGTCCGTCAGCCGCACCGAAGCTTTCGGTCGAATGAATATATCCCTTACAGTGACTCATGGCAGGTTCTTGCTATAACGTCAAGCTGCTGCTCACGTGTGAGGTCGATAAACTTAACAGCGTAGCCCGAAACACGGATTGTAAAGTTAGCATACTCTTCCTTCTCAGGATGCTCCATAGCGTCTATAAGCTTTTCTTTTCCGAATACGTTTACGTTAAGGTGATGCGCACCCTTGTCAAAATATCCGTCAAGAACGTTTACAAGGTTTGCTGCGCGCTCATCATCACTGTGACCGAGAGCGTCGGGATTAATCGTCTGCGTATTTGAAATACCGTCAAGCGCATACTCATACGGAAGCTTTGCAACAGAGTTAAGAGAAGCCAAAAGACCGCTCTTTTCAGCGCCGTAAGCAGGGTTAGCACCCGGTGAAAGCGGCTCGCCGGCAGCTCTTCCGTCAGGAAGTGCGGCAGTTGCTTTTCCGTATACAACGTTTGATGTGATTGTAAGAATTGATGTTGTAGGCTCTGAATCTCTGTAGGTATGGCACTTTTTAACCTTACCCATAAATGTCTTAAGAAGCCATACAGCAATTTCGTCGGCACGGTCATCATCGTTTCCGTAGCGCGGGAAGTCGCCTGTAACCTCGAAGTCCTTTGCAATTCCGTCTTCATCGCGGTTTACCTTAACCTTTGCGTACTTAATAGCCGACAAAGAGTCAACAACGTGCGAAAAGCCTGCAATACCTGTTGCAAAGGTACGTCTTACATCTGTATCAATAAGAGCCATTTCAGCTGCTTCATAGAAGTACTTGTCATGCATATAATGGATAACGTTAAGAGTACGAACATATACCTTAGCAAGCCAGTCCATCATCTTTTCATATTTTCTGATAACCTCGTCATAGTCGAGATATTCCGAAGTGATAGGTGTATATTCCGGTCCTACCTGCTTCTTTGTCTTTGCGTCAACACCGCCGTTTATAGCATAAAGGAGGCACTTTGCAAGGTTTGCACGAGCACCGAAGAACTGCATTTCCTTACCTGTCTGTGTAGCAGATACGCAGCAGCAGATTGCATAGTCATCGCCCCATACCGGACGCATAACATCATCGTTTTCATACTGTATTGAGCTTGTCTTTACGGAAATATCGGCAGCGTAGCGCTTGAAGCTTTCCGGAAGCTGTGATGAGTAAAGAACTGTGAGGTTCGGCTCCGGTGACGGTCCCATGTTTTCAAGAGTATGGAGAAAACGGAAGTCGTTCTTCGTTACCATTGCTCTGCCATCCACGCCCTTACCTGCAACGTTTACGGTTGCCCATACAGGATCGCCTGAGAAAAGCTCATTGTATGACGGTATTCTTGCGAATTTAACCATTCTGAATTTCATAACCATATGGTCAATCATTTCCTGAGCTTCTTTTTCGGTAATAATTCCTGCTTCTATATCACGCTCAATATAAATATCAAGGAAAGTTGAAACTCTGCCCACGCTCATTGCAGCGCCGTTTTGAGTTTTGATTGCAGCAAGATAGCCGAAGTAGAGCCACTGGCAAGCCTCATGTGCGTTTGAAGCCGGTTTTGAAATATCAAAGCCGTAGGACTCAGCCATTGCCTTCATTTCGTTCAATGCCTTAATCTGCATTGCGATTTCCTCACGAAGACGAATTTCCTTTTCTGTCATTGATTCGCTTTCGCAGTTTGCCTGATCCTCTTTTTTCTTTTCAATAAGAAAATCTATACCGTAAAGAGCAACACGCCTGTAGTCGCCTACAATTCTTCCTCTTCCGTAGGTATCTGGAAGACCTGTTACAATCTTATTTTTACGTATTGCACGCATTTCCGGTGTGTAAACATCATAAACGCCCTGATTATGAGTTTTATGATATTCCGTGAAAATCTTGTGAAGCTCCGGATCCGGCTCATAGCCGTATGTGCTGCAAGCCTCCTCTGCCATTTTAATACCACCGTAGGGCATGAATGCACGCTTAAGCGGCTTGTCTGTCTGAAGACCTACAATCGTTTCAAGGTCCTTCATAGACTCATCTATATAACCCGGCTTGTGCGAGTTGATACCCGAAACAATATGTGTGTCCATATCGAGAACGCCGCCCTTAGCACGTTCTTCCTTCTGAAGCTCCTGAAGCTTTCCCCAAAGCTTATCCGTTGCTTCCGTAGGTCCTTCAAGAAAGCTTTCATCACCGTCATAGGGTGTATAGTTGTTTTGTATAAAGTCGCGAGTGTCAATGTCATCACGCCATTTAGTGCCCTTAAAACCTTTCCATTGCTCAAATTCTACCATTATCTCTCAAAGCCTTTCTGCCCACAAGTGAATAAAAAGTGCCGCTGCCAATCCGGTGGGCAGGATTGGAGCAATGGCGAAGAATTACCGCTAAAAAAGCATAATCCTATAGCCACTATATATAGTAGCACAAATGATTTGACTTGTCAACATACAGAAATTTTTTTGTTAATGCCTCTAAAAAAAATGACGAAATTCAAGCTTTTATATTACAAATTTTTTAAATAAGTTAATCATAACTAACACAGTTATATCAATTCGCATATAAGGGTATTGCTTATATCGAAACCCTTGTCAGTAAATCCGTACCCCACTCTTGTTTTTTTCATAAACCCCGCCGATATGAATTTATTGATTTTTTCCGCGTTTTTCTTGTAAAAGTCCTCTGAAAATCTGCTTTTGTATTCAGCCTCATCAACGCCGTCAGCCGTTCTCAGAGAAAGCATTATAAATTCCTCTTTTTTATCGGCAGGATCGGGCTTTTCGTCAACCGTGCGAAAGTCTATGCCGCTTAAATATTTTTCAAGCGATGAACAGTTATAATACCTTACGCCGCCGAAATATGAGTGTGCCGAAACGCCAAGACCTATATATTCGTTCGCCGTCCAGTATTTCATGTTATGGCGGCAACGAAAGCCGGGCTTTGCAAAATTGGATATTTCATAGCGTTCATAGCCGTTTTCCCTCAGATATTCGCAAAGCTGCGAAAACATATCACGATCCGCGTCTTCGTCCGGCAGCTTAAGCTCTCCCCTGTCGTAAAGCTCTTTAAACTCCGTCCCGTCCTCTATTATCAGACTGTAGCACGACAAGTGCGATGCGCCGCACGAAACGGCGGATTTGACCGTGCTTAAAAGCCCTTCGGCAGTTTGTCCCGGAAGAGCAGTCATTATATCTATATTTATATTGTCAAAATATTTTGCGGCTTTTTCAATAGCTTCATAAGCCTCGCGCGCTGAATGTATTCTTCCGAGCATTTTAAGCTCATCGTCCGAAAACGACTGAACGCCTATGCTTATCCTGTTTATTCCGCACGCTTTCAAGGCTCTCAGCTTTTCTTCCGTTATTGTCCCCGGATTTGCTTCTATGCTCGCTTCGGTGCATACCGACATATCAAAGCTTTTATTCACCGCCCCAATAAGCCTTTCAAGCTGCTTTGCTTCAAGCAGAGTCGGCGTGCCGCCGCCTATAAAAAGCGTTTCGATTTTTACGCCGCTGTATTGCTCCGCCTCGCTCTCAACCGTGCTTATATATCTGTCAAAATATCGCTCATTGTCCGTAAATGAAACAAAGTCGCAGTATCGGCATTTTCTCTTGCAAAAGGGTATGTGAATATAAAGTCCTGCACATTTATCCATTATTATTCGTTCCTTTGTCGTGTATTAATATAATTTTATCATATTTCACTTCATATTGCAAGAAAACAAGCAAAAAAGTTTAAACAATAATTTTGCCATATACTGCTCTTTGCATATAACCGCACATTATGACAAAGCCGCCTCAAGAAGTCTGCAGCTTTTTAAATCCTCCGCTTCAAAATTAGCCCCCTTTGCTCCATGCACGGAAAAGGTTTTCATGCCCGCTCTTTTGCCGGCTTCTATGCCTGCGTCCGCATCTTCAACTATCATGCAGTCCTCCGGCGATATGCCGAGCATTTCGGCAGCCTTTAAAAAGACTTCGGGATCGGGCTTTGAATGTGTAATATTGTTACCGTCGGAAACAGCGTCAAAAAAGTTATCAAGTCCTATCTGTTTTAATATTACAGGTGTATTTTTACTTGACGAGCCGATTGCAATTTTAATACCGCTGTTTTTAAGCTTTAAAAGAGTATCAGCTGCGCCGGGTAAAATATCGTTTGGCGTAAGCTCGCAGATAAGCTCCCTGTAATAATTATTTTTTCTTTCGGCAAGCGCCGCCTTTTCTTCATCAGAATATTTTTTATCCGCTCTTTCAAGAACTACGTCAAGGCTTGCCATTCGGCTTACTCCGCGCAGACGGTTATTTATTTTTCTGTCAAAATAAATGCCCTCTTCATCCGCCATTTTCTTCCACGCACGATAATGACAGTCATCTGTTGAAACTATCACGCCGTCAAGATCAAATATTACAGCTTTTATCATTGTATTCGCTCCTTTTATATTGTTTTAAAAATTTCGCTTTTCATTTTCAAATAATTCTGTTTAACAGCTTCTAATGTATACGGCTTTTCTCTGTCCCAAGCCTTGCCTACCTCATACATAAACACTCCGTTATATTCAAGCTTTTTTAGCTTTGAAACGATTTCCTCCCAGTTATTTGTTCCGTCAAACGGCAGTCTGTGTCTTTCGTCAATGCCGTCATAATCACTGACATGAATTGTTCTGACGCGACCTTGAAAATGATGCTTTATAAGCTCATCAAGAAAATCCTCATTTTTCTGAGCGGTAACATGATTTGTATCAAAGCAGAACATAAGATCATCAACCGAATTAAGAAACTCTATTATTTCCTCCGAGCAATTTCCAAGACACGTGCGCGGCAAATCTTCAACCGTTAAAACAGCGCCGAGATTTTTACAAAATTTCGATAAAATGCTCATGTTTTCTATTGAACAATCCATTTTGTCGCGTCTGCTTTCTGCATCGTTCGGTTCAAAGGACGGATGAATAACAATTGTTTCTATACCGATTTTTGCCGCCTGAGATATGCATTTTTTCATAATATCCATAGCATATTTATTCTTTTGCCTATCTAAAATCGCAGGATTGATATTTTCGCCGAACGGCATATGAAATGACCAAAATTTCACGCCGCTGTCAGCAGCAAGCTGTTTTTTTTTCGGGTCTTTCATAAAACCCCAATCTCTCCAAATCATCTAATTCCAAAGAAAGCTCGGCATATTCTATTCCGCTTTTTTTATAATTATTGAAGCCCTCTTTCGTCACGCCGCCGTTATAATGCAAAATGGCCGTGCTTGCTCCGACTTCCCATTCATTCAAGCTGTTCATGTTAAAAATCTCCCCAATCAATCAATTTTTAAAATCATTTCAAGCACTCTTTTTGCACAAACCTCAATTTCGGCTCTTGATATTATTCCGTCTTTAAGATCGTTTAAAAGCTTATCGAGAAATCCATATTGGTGCTATACTAAAAAAGTAGACACAAATATGCAAAATATGATATAATAAAATAAACACAAAAACAGGAGGAA
>CAKSSN010000005.1 GCA_934489015.1 uncultured Clostridia bacterium | reverse complement strand
AACCGAGAGCATCCTTTAATATTTCATTTGCTTGACGAAGCTCTGCGTTTTCACGTTCAAGCTCGCATATTTTTGCACGAGCCTCATTTTCTGTCAGGATAACTGCATGCTTTTTTGTGTCTACTTACTTGACTATGGTTCAGTTCCGCTATCGGTTTTGCCGCATTGAAGCTTTCAATGACATTGGCGGTTTATAACCGCATTTTCGGGGACATCCAATTCGGCGTCCTTTGCATCGGTATAAATATAAAGCGTACCGCCCGACTTTTTCCACTTGACATACACTTTTCTGCTACCTGCATATGCAGTCCCCTCCGCGCCGCTTCTATCGTCCGTATAAGGCTTTATTATAATTTTGCCGCCCCTGCATTTAACGCCCAAATCCATAGCCAAAAACTCGTAAATGGCAGACGCGCCCCAAGCGTGGCACTCACTCCTTGCGTTTTCCGGAGTTTCCGGCACCGTCGTGCAGCCGAGATACGAAAGACCTCTGAGCTTATCGAGCATCGGTTTTCTCATATGATAAAGCCCGGTTTTCTCAAGCGCCCTGAAAAGAAAATACGCATATGCAAACGATACCTGCGCGCCCGAAAGAGAAAACGATTTTTTCATTATCTCCCTTGCTCGCTCTCCCTCTGCGCATCCCGACAGCACCGCCCATATCTGACCGTGCTGACAAAAATGCTTTTTATTTTCCGAATTTGAATAAAGCTGCATTTTTTTGCTGTAGAGCAGACTGTTTGCCGCGCTCTTTATTTTATCCGCACGCCTTTTATATTCTGCCGCAAGGCTGTCATAAACAGTTCCGCTTAATATTTTTGACGCCCAATTTAGCGTATAGCACAAAATCAGGCTTTCAACGCCGAGCGCTGCACCCTTTTCACCCGTCGGCACTCCGCGAGCCTCCTCAAACTCATCAGCCCAATCAATAAAATGCCAATACCCGCTTTCATAGACGAGTGAATTTTCACCGCAATGGCGCTCATACCATGCAAAAATCTGCATTATAAACGGCATATGCTCGTCAACAACGGAAAAATCACCGTAATTATCATAATGCAAAAGAACCATCATTATATAATAAAGAGAAAAGCCCGGTATAAATTGCTTCAGCTGCGACGGCGTGCGGCTTTGAGTTATCCCCTCTGAATTTACGGACATTGCAAAATCACGCATTGCTCTCTTCCATAGCCTGTCGTCAGACGTTATTTTGGAAGCATATATAATTTGCAGATATGTGTCCATAGCGTATTGCAGCTGCTCGTAATACGGGCAGTCGTTAAACGTATCCGTCATGCAGCATTTAAGCGTGCGCACGCTTATATTCCAAAGCCTGTTATCTGCTTCGTTATGAAAATTATAATCGTCACTTACCGAAATCGGATAACCTGTTTCATATATACAAGCGTCAGAAAGCTCCGCTTCGCCCAAAACCTCAACGCCGATAAATCTGAAGCACCTGAACCAAAACGGCTCGAAAACAATTTCGCCGTCAAGATCAATTATATCATAGTCGCCTATAAGCTTTCCCGACTTATCCTCTCTGCTGTCGCTGCCATCCGAAATATACCGCTCGGCATATGTCAGCTTTATTTTTGCCTTTCCGCGCATTTTGATTTTTATATAAGCAATCGCTTCTCTCTTAAAATCAAAAACGGAATTTGCAGAAAGCTTTATTTCCTTTTTCTCCACCGATTGCAGCGGAATTTTGCTTTCCTTACACTGCCAGAAGCTCGGCTCGCCGCAAAACATCCACCTTTCACTGCTTTGCGCTATGACCGCCCTTTCCCACACGACATTTTTATATTCGTGCGAATTTATATGCTCCGGTATTCCAGTATAATAAGCATATTCCGGAGTTATAAAGCTCACGCCGTTCTCGGCCGCGCACTCCCACTGCTCATCCGTTACAAATTTTTCTTTGCCGAGAGTGCCCGAAATTAAAAGCACGCCCTCGCCGCTTCTTTTAAGTGACGTTATAAATCTGTGCTTTGGCAGCTTTTCGGCAGGTGCAAGACATAAAACGCTTACGAAAATTTCATTTTCGCCGTCTGTGAGATATTCCCCCAGACTGCGCCTGTCGTAAAAGCGTTCCTTATCATTTGCCTTTGCCGGTCCGCAGCCAATAAAGCGGCCGTTTACGTAAAGCTTATATCTCGCGTCCGCAAAAATTTTAATATCAAGCTCATCTCCGGCGCTTGCCTTAAATACCCTCTTAAAATATATAATTTTGTCCTCGCCGAAGTGCGCCGAAGCGCACTTTATTATCTGTGCATTTTCCATAGCCTAATACCTGTAAATAACCATATCTCTGCCCTCGTCATAGCGGCAGCGCATGAGATAATCCGTGTTTTCGTCCGTTCCGTAATTATACCAGTCCTTCACATTATCCATCGAGCCGAGCTTTACCTGCACGCTGCGAGAGCCGACTTCAACAACATAAACCTTATACAAGTTTGTTCTGTTTACGATATATTCCTGATTTGCCGAATCCGGCGCCTCGTTTATATTCACCGCCGACATAAGAGATGAATTTGTAAGGCTGTACGGAATTACAAGCCCTATCTGCATTCTCTGATATGTTCCGCTGAGATTGCCTATGCCGTCCCTTGCGGAGTCTGCCGGAATGGTTGACGGCTGATAATATTTTCTTTCGCTGCAATCGTAAATAAGCTGAATACTGTCTATCTTCCCTGTTTTCTCCGTTGAAAACCTTACAGCGTCACCCTTTTCAACCTTAACGTTTCCGCTTTCGGAGGATAGGCAATTGTTTCCCGTATCAATTTTCAAAACGCTGTCCTTCTCCAAAAACCATTCCTTTTCGCTGCCGTTTTGATAGCCGCGAAGTCTTGTAAGAATTTCGCCGTCATCGTTTGCGGCCGTTGAAACATCGGTTACAACCGTGATATAATCCTGCATCCACATACGCTTTGATGAAGCAATGGTGTCCGTGCAGACAATAACGTCCGCAACAAGCGAATATTTATCTGTGTTATATGCCGCTATATTGTACTGAACGTCTACCATAAACGCGTCGGGGCGCAGCGCAGTATAGTCCTCCTCGCTTAAGCCCTGAGGAACGGAAAAAACTATTGTATTTGCGCTGTACTGAACCTTAAGCCCGAAAGCGTTAAGATGTGTTTTAAAGTAAAGCGGGCCGATTTCTCCGTTATAAAATCTGCGAACGCTCGCGCTTTCGTTTTCCTTTTCGGATTTATAAACCGTGTCAATATCCGTTACGGCTCCGTCTTCATTAACCTTGATTTTAACCGGCTGCTCTATACCGGCAGAATTTGCCGCCTTAAGCCTTGCTTCAAGAGTATTTTTCGTTATGCGTTTAATCAGCTCGCCGTCTATTTTTACATTGTCGGCAAGCTTAACGGAATTTCTTTCATCCGATGGAGTAAGCACCTTCATATAAACCGCTTCCTCAGCTTCATCATCATAAACTCTGAGAAGATAAACCCAGCTCAGAGCCTCGCCCGATGAGCGCTCCGTTTTTGCGGCGGATATTTTTCCGCTGCCGTCAAGGAAAAATACATATTTACTTCCGCTTTTTATATCAAGTGCGCGCGACCTGTCCATTTCGGGCGCAAAGCGATAGGTGTTGTTGTCAACAAAAACAGTTACCTCACCGTCGCCGTCCATTGTGATTTTCTCTACCGTGCCGCTGACGCTTTCCTTTACAATAACACATTCATAATAGTTTCCGTTTTGAGCTACCGATAAAACGCTGTCTGTCGTAATATCGTCAAAGCCGAGATTTTCGCCTGCGTTATTTGTAAAATACGCATATTTTGAAAGCTCCTCATTATCCTCAAACGATATTTTTCTATCACCTGCCGTATTGTCATAGCACGTATAGGTGTCCTTGTCAATTCGTCCCACATAATAATTGTCATACGCCGTAATTATTACCGCGTTAATCTTCGACGCTGCGCTTCTTACAAGAGTAACGCTTCCCCAGCGCTTTTTAAACACATCGGAGTTTATTTCCTTTTCGATAGCCTTTCCGTTATAAATAACGGCGCAGTCTGCCGGAATATCAACTCTTTTTGTTCTTGACTGCGCTGTATATGTAAGCACGCCGTTTGAAATGCCGTCAAAATCATCGGCATCAATTACCTCATCGCTGTTTTCGCGGCGGTTTTCATAGCAGATTATATAATCTCCGCCGCCGTCCTCTTTAACCCAAGCATTAATTTCATAGCCGAGCTTTTTTGAAATTTCGGGGTAAAGCGAGCTTTCCGTGTTAAACACGGTGTTTTCAATTTTTATGCAGTCGTCGCCCACACCGACCGGAGCCTTAAGCGATGTTACCGCATTTGCCGTCACCGTTCCGTAAACCTTGTAAACATCAAAGATTTCATATAAAACATTTTTTTCGTCGCTTGTTTCTATCTGCGCTTTTCCGGAAACGGTTTTAATTTCAAATACGGGCGCCATAAGTGTATTTATCAGAATTTTCTCCAGATGCTTATAGTCGACAGGACTGTTTTCGGAAAGACCCGAAACGCCGCTGCCGAGCCCAAGCGTTCCCGAAAGGCTCATATAGCCCTTCGGCCAGCCGCCAAACATTTCAGCCGTTTTGCCGACTCCGAGAGATGACAAAATCATTTTGAAAAATTCCGCTTCCGTTACAGCTTCATCGGGGCGGAATTTGTCGCCATGCGAAATAATTCCGAGATCCGTGCAGTAATTAACCGCGCCGCCGTTTTCGCACTTTTCCGTCACGTCCGAAAAAATATTTTTGCTGTATTCGGGAATTTCACCCTTACCCGTCACCTTAAGCGCATAGTATGCCGCGTCGGCTCTTGTCAGCGGAGCGTTTTCGGCAATTTTTTCCGATATATCGCTATTAATAATTCCGAGAGCCTCAAGCAGCGGCTCACTGTTTTTGGGAGCGTCCGCCGCTGCCGCAGAAAACGCAAAACACGATGTAATCATTGCCGCAGAAAGTAATGCAGCCATAAATTTCTTCATATTAAATAATCAGTCCTTTCTGTGCCGAATGCACATACAAAAGCTGCTTAATTTGCAAGGCTTTTGTAAATCATTACAGCCGTTTCGGCTCTCGTTATTGTTTTCTTCGGCATAAAGCTGCCGTCCGTCATTCCGTTTACAATTCCCTTTGAAGCCAATTGGCCAACAGCCTCTTTTGCATAGTCCGATATAACGGCGCTGTCGGTAAAGCTGCTCGTTTTTACTTCGCCGTCAGATATATAGCCTGCCGCTCTTGAAAGCATAACGCACGCGTCCTGCCTTGTTATGCTTCTGCCCGCACCGAACATGCCGCCGCCGATGCCGCTTACCACGTTGCTGCCTGCCGCAGCGCTTACAAAAGGCGCATACCACGCGTCGGGCGCAACATCGTCAAAGCTTACCTTGTTATCCGAAGATATATTAAACGCAATCACAAGGATTTTTACAAATTCCTCGCGCGTAACGCTGTCTGACGGTGCAAATATTCCTTTTTCCCTGCCGTTTATAATTCCTCTTTCAAAAAGTCCCTCGATAGCTTCCTTTGCCCATGAAACGCTGTCAATATCCGAAAACACTTTGTTTTCCGTTTCTGACGAGGAATTGTTCCCGTTTGAGGGTGAAACGGACGGTGTATAGCGTGAGCCGCCGCCACCGCCACCGCCGCCGGTTGAATATCCCGGCTTATCCAATGATGTGCTGCCGAGCAATTTTACAGCCGCGCTGACCGCCGATTTAAACTCATCAACAGACGAAAACGGTCTTTTTTTCGTAACCGCGCTTAAAACCTCTGCCCTGTCGGATTTGTTAAGCGACGGAAAATCAAGACCTGCCGCGCTGTTTAGCTTATCGGCAATTTCTCCGACTGTAAGATATGAAGAAGAAGCGTTAATTGCCGCAATTGCAACCGCTCCGCTATGCGCGGCGATATATTCGGCGGCGCTTTTGTAGCTGCCCTTTTCAATCTCCGCCGCGTTAAGCCTTGCCGCGTTTTCAAGCGTTTTGTAAACCTCATCAACAGCCGGCGGCCTGCCTCCGAGATAATCGGCGTATTTTAAATCAATTTCGGCAATAAGCTCTGCCGAGCCTTTTTCCGCAGCCCAAAGCAGCATATCCGCTCTGTAAATGCTCCTTAGCTTATCAAGGCTTACCTCGCCCTCATCAAACGCCTTTTTTATATCCTCCGCCAAAGATGAATACAGTCTGCCCGAAACAAGCTTTAAAATACTCTCGTTTATCTCAAAGCCGTCGTCAAACAAAAATATGTTTGAATACTCCTCAAAGCACGCTCTTACAGCCTCACCCGCATTTTCGCTGCTTTGCGCCGCCTTTTTAAGCTCCGAAAGCGCGCTTTCGAGCTCACCTTCATCGGTATACATAAGTATTCCGCTTTCCGAAAAGCTGCCTGCGTTTGACGTTATAAAATAATTGTATTTTCCGCTTTTTTCGACAAAGTCAAACGTGAATTTAAGCTCTCTGCTCTCCGAAAGTTCCGCCTCGTCAATGCACACAAGGCTTCCGTCCGCCGAGTAGACCGCAAGCGTATATCCCTGTCCGGCGTTTCCCTGCGCTCCTTCCGCCTTTATTTCAACCGTCTGCGCATAGCACTGCGCTGCCGCAAGAAAAGCCGCTGTGACAAGCATAAATGTCAAAATCTTTTTCATCACTGTAAATCCTTTCACAAAATTTAAAATCCGCGTTTTATGTTCCGCTAATTAACAAGGTATTCCGCCGCCGGACTTATAAGCGGCGACAGATCTTTATCCCAAAGCCCTGCCTTATATTTTCTGCCGCTTTTAAATGTATACGGAAGTGAAAATTCCGTGCTTCCGACTTCGGCCGTTGCCTGCACTGCCGCGACATTTACAAGACCATCTCCGTCATATTCCGCAAGCCACGCGATATATCCGCGTCTTTCATCAGGACTTTCTATTTTAAAAGCAGCTCCGCCCAAATCGCTTCCTATATTCACTCTCGCCGAGAAATCCTGTTTGCTTTCGGCGGATCTCAAAATTTCTATAAAATCATATTCAAACGTGCCGCCCGACGCGCGCGACGGGTCTATTCTAAGCTGCGTGAGCTTTTCACCCTCTTTCCACGCGCTGCACGGCAGTGAGCCGTTTACATCGGCGCTCATATCAAAATAAACATCAACAAATTCTCCGCTTTGCATTTTTGTCGGCAGACAATATACCTGAACACTCTGCGACTGAGAAAAGGACGAATTTTCCATTTTGAAAAACATCTCCGTTGTTGCATTTGAAGAAGCGTTACTAAACCTTACGTGAACAACCTCCGTGCCGTCAAGGATTATATTAAGCGACGGAGAATATATCTGCGGATCGCTGCTGAAATATGGCGATTTGCCGACAAGCGCACCGCCGCTTGAGCTCAATGTACCAAGCAGATTTGAGCCTGTCCAGCCATCGACAGACGAATTGAAATCCCATCTTGCAACAGTTTTAAACTCATCTCTGAAAAGCAGATTGTCCTTATCCGAAGAAGCGCTCTCCTCGCTGTATAAATGACAAAAGCGCTGCGGATACGGCGGCTTTTCGTTTATATGCTCCGCCGCACCGAATACCCTTGCTATCGCCTCAAGATAGCCAAACCCGGCAATACCTGTCGGCGCGATAAAATGCCCCTCGCCGTATTCGTTCCAGTTATCGAGCATAATCATATTATCTATCCCGCTTTCTCCGCCGAGATAATTTGCCTTGACATCACTCAAAAGCTTTTCAAAAGCCTTAGGCGTTAAAAACGAGCCTTTATCTCCCGTCCACGCTTCGGGGTCGCGCCCCATTGAAACGGTCGGAATACTTCTCGGAGCGTCCGAAAGCTCCGTTTCGTTCGCTTCAAGAGCCATAATTTTATTATACTGTCTGCCAAAGGTCGTCTGCCCTGCCGAATAGCTGTATGGATAAACTCCGTCAAAGCCGAACGCTTTATAATCCTTCATATTATCAAAGCTTGCCCAGCCCTTATCATGACTCTGACGGGTTTCGCTTGACGTGCAGCCTAAAATATACATATCAAGACCTGTTTTTTTCTTGACATATTTCCTTAAAAAGCTGACCGCCGCCTTTGCGTTTTCGCTCCCGAAAGATGAAACAAGGCTGTCGAGCTTATAAATGCTGAAAACAAGCTTTCCGTCCGCTTTTAAATAATCGGGGTCGGAAAAGTAATATTCCGTCCAGTACGGCACAAGAACATTTTCAAAATGCTCAAGGCACTGCGCGTATTTTTCCTCATTGGTGCTTCTGTAGGATCTGTATCCGCTGTTTTCCCACATAACCGCAAGCTTTACTTTGTCCTTGTACCGCGCATTAAAATACGCCTCAAAGGATTTGCCCGAAAAGCGCGACTCCTTTATCGCGCCGCCGTTTACTCCGTTCGGCGCAAACCATGTATACATAGCAAAATCTATACCGTTTTCAGCCATGTATTTTATTTCCCAGTCCTTAGCCTCAACGCTTCCGTCATCATAATAGCCCATATACGGCTTTCTGCTCGGATATTTGTTTACTGAACTCCAGCCGTAATGCTTACCCTCGCGCCACAGGTCACACGTCTGAACGCCGACAAGCGCGCTGTCGGTTTTTTGAGCTGTCGGCTCGGACGGATAATATTCATCCGCAATCGGCGAAGCGTAAAGCATTATATCGTCAATATACACAGGCGATGAATTTTCGCCTGCCCTGAAGCATAAGGGCTCTGTCGGGTCGCCCTTAAAATCGGCATCGCCGCAAAGCTCTTTCCCGTTAATATAAACAGACAATGTACTGTTTTTAAGATTTAATTTAACCTTAACCAAATTCCACACATTTTTGTCAAGTTGCTTTATCAGCCTGTCGCCGCCGGGCAGACTTATATAATATTTTCCGCCGCTTATAAAGCTCCTCATGCCAAAGCCGCTCATTTCAAAATCATTTATATCCGACCCGGAAAACAAATTATACGAAAGCAGAAATTCATCTCCGCTGCATTCGACCCTCTTTTGAAGCAGCGCGCCGTTTCCCATTTTAAGCGCATACATATCCCACGGCGTGTGGCTTAAAAGCTTTTCCGCTTTAAGCTCTCCGTCCGCCGTCCAGTAGCCGCTGCCGAGTGCCTGATTTTCGCTGTATGCAACAAAATCCTCATATACCGCATAGCCGCGCGTTATTCTGACAGGGCAAAACATCATTTTGCCAACAAAGCTGTCGGTTGTCCACGCGCGGATATTATCTACAAAATCCGCCGTTATTTTAATATTTTCCGCCGCTCTTTTTCCGCCTATATAAATTTCGGCAAGTCCCGAAGCCATATCCGCTTCAAGCCTTACGCCGTATTCAGTATTTTCGGAAAGAGCAATATTAAGATTTTGCCTGCCGCACCACAGCATTTTGTCCTTATCATAAATGCTGATCGCCTCGTCATCTCCGCCGCAAAGCGAAACGCCGCCCGATGTGCCGCCGCTTTGCAGATTATTATATAAAAATCTGTACTCTATTGTCAGAATTGAGGTGTATTGCTTTTCAAAATCCTTTTTAAGCGTCAGATGATTGTCGCTTTCGGTATCGTTAAGGCGCATAGGCACGTAATTTGCCGTATCATAGTTTTGCAAAAATCCGCCGCCGCTTAAAAGCTTCCAGGAATACAGGTCTATATCGAGTTTGCCGTCAGAAGTATTTGTTCCGCCCTTTGTAAGCGTAAAATCCTCATCGGCAAGATAATATGCCTGCTCGCCGCCCGCTTCCCATTTTTGACTTTGCGGCTTTTGGGTTTCCTTTAAAACATTTTTGCTGTAAACCCTAAGCGACAAATCATCAATATATGCGGTAAAATTCTGCCCTGCCGCCGCCTTTATCAAAAAGTCGAATTTAACATGATCGTCGTCCGTCATGCCGGCCGTTATGCTTCTCGCATTCGTATATTTCCTGTTTTCCGCGACCTGCACACCGTTTACATATATATCCGAATACGTATCAAAATAAATATAATTTCCTGTTTTGTGCTTGTTATCGAGCCTTATGATATATGTAACATCATTCCACTCGTTTTTTTCAAGACACGCTATAGGCTTGTTCCCTGCCTCTATATAGCTTAGAGTCGGCACGCTTCCCTTAACCGACACGCCCGGCGCCCAAGCGTCCTGCCACGTTCCGCACGGAGCCGCATATTCGACTCCCTCGCCGGAGGTGTATATTTTAAAGTTAAACTTAAAATATCTCGCCGCGTCCGAATAGCTTTTATATCTTATGTTGCTTCCGAGAACGTTAAAATACATATGCGCGCTTGAAGCGTCCGTTTTTTTAACATCCGCAGCATTTGAGCTGTTTTCCCCTATTCCTCCGATTTTTTGGCTTATCTCGGCTCCGCTGAACGCGCACCATCTGACAGACGTTGAATTTGCCGTCGACTCTCTCCACGCATTTGCGCTGCCTGTTTTTTCAAAGTCATATGAGTATACCTCGCCGTCCGAAATTTCGTAATCGGAAAAATCATAGGTCGCATTTTCGGATGCAAGCGCTGACGGAATCCAAGGGAAAAGTATTCCCGAAAGGATTAAGGCTATTATTTTTTTCATATATCGCTCCTTATCCGCCAAAAAGGCTATTCGGCAATTTTTATAAAGCCTCTGTAGCTTATCTTATCCTCAAGACCGCTCCAGAGAAAGCACCTGAGCTCATATTCACCGTCCGAAGTGTCGGGAATATCCATAGAACACTCAGCGGATGAAAGTATGCTCCCGACGGTGTAATTTTTAATCTCCGTTTTAATTATTTTTTTATCCTTGCTTAAAACCATTATAAGCGAAACGCTCTCGTCCTTTCCGGTCATGCTTTGAAGTCTTGCCGCACGCGCCGTAACGCTTCCCTGCGAAAGCTTTGACTTGTCAAAAGAAAAGCTGTCCGACAAAACCCTTGCCGCCGTTTCAAAGGCGGTCGGCACAAATGATATGCTTCTGCCGTAGCAGTCAACCGCGCCGCTTTCGCCGCACGACAGCATATAAACCTCGCCGCAGTTTAAATTTTCAAGGCTTATATTCATAAAGGCTGCGCCCTTTTCAATCAGCTCGTCCGAAACGCTCTCGCCGTTTAGCAAAACGTTCGCATACGACTTTATCGGATAGTTTGACGAAAGCTTAAAAACAGTATTCGGCATTACAACCGCTCTGCCGCCGTTTACAGCTATTTTTTCGGCGGATATATTAAATACCGCCTCTGCCGACGGAGATGAAACCGAAATATCGTCAACATATGTTATGTATTCGTTTTCGGAATCGGAGCTGTTAAGCCGCAGAAAAATCGGGAAAACAGCTTCGTTTTTGGACGGATCCAACGGGTACGTCTGTATTTTCTCGCCCTTTGCATAAACTTTTCCGTTTACGTATATATCGCTTGTTATATCGAGCCTGTATCTTGAGCCGTCAAGATACATTTTTCCGACTCTGAATATAAATGTAACACTATTCCATTTATCCCTTACAAGTCCGCTTTCGCTGACGCTGACATACGGAGTCATGCGCGTTGTCCAGCCGCCTGCAAGCGAAACGGACGTGAATTTTTCGTCATTCGGCAAAATATTAAAATCAACTCTGTAATATTCTTTCCCGGCGTCCGTCTTGCCGATTAATGCCGCCTTACAACTCGGATCACTTCCGCCGCCCTTTTCGTTTGCATGAATTTCAAGACATCTGTCGCCCTCGTCCTTGCCGCCTATTCCCGAAACAATTTGTGACGGGACTGCCACAGTTGCGTTTGTAAACGTAACCGACAAATTATCCTCAAAATCTCTGAAATAAAGCGTATCGGGATCGGCCGTCACCTTATACTCCGCCGCCGCATATTCACCCGAAAGCACAATAACGTTTCCCGATGAAAGGGGATAATCCAAAGACAGCTCTGTGCTTTTTAAAGAGTCCGAATAAACCGTTATGCTCTGCGCATTCAGCGTTTTAAGCATATCCGCCGACGCTATCGAGCGCAGCAATATTTTGTTATCCGTCACGCTGTAGAAATCGCCCTGCTCCACGCTCGGCACACATACCGGATTTTCTCCGTAGGATGAAAGAGATACATCATCTATATAAGCTTCTCCGTCAAAATCGAGCAAAAGCGCGATATCTCCGTCCGAAACCGAAAAGTCAGAAACGCTGCCCTCCGCCGCCTTTTGCTTATTTACATATGCTTCATATTTTAGCGCGCCGTCTGCATGGAAAGCGTATGTAACCGTGTTCCACTCGCCGCTTTTGAGACCCGTCTGCGCTCCGCCTGCAAAATTTTCCGAAAAATCGCTTACAGCCGCCGTGCGTATTTCATTTTCCGAATATATTCTGAAATTTAAAACAAAATATCTCGGCTTATTATCTGCGCCGTAAAAGTCCGCTCCCTCGCAAAGCTTAAACATAAGCGCATTTTCGGAGCTTTTTTCTATTTTTGCCGCGTATTTTGTATCGTTCTTATTTTCCTCAGGGGTTACCTCCGCGCCGTCCGCACCGAAAGCTCCCGCTGCTCCGTCCTCAAAATCATATGAGCATATTACCTTTGGCTTTAAGTCCTCGCCCTTTATTTTAACCATGTATATATTGCTTACGCCGATTGCGTTTTCGACTGAAACGGTATCTCCCGAAAGGAGAATATCGTCCGAATACAAGGCTTCTTCGCCTCTGTATGCCGAAAGCGTGCAGCCGTCAGAGCATAAAAGCTCGCCGGCGGCGGTATTTTCATCTACAATTACCGTTTTGCCGTCAACCATGCATTTTGCCGTATCGAGCAAAATCGGCTCGCTTGCTTCATCCGTTTTAAGCGACAAATCATCCACGTATACGGTGAAGGTGCTCGACAGCTCGCTCCTGAGCAAAAGTCTGACATCAAAGCAGTCGTTAAGATTTGCTCTCTGCGATACGGTTTTTTCTCTGCCCGAAACTGTTTTTTCGCCGTTTATAAACACGTCCGATACAGTCGTATAATAAGCAAGCGGCACCTGAGTGCGCTGCTTTGAAATATTAAATCTTATTTCAACATCGTTCCAGCTGTTGTCTTTAAGTCCTCCCTCGCCGCCTACCGTGATTGCATCGCAAAGCGCGGCGGCAGTTCCGTTTGAAACCGCAACGGAGTCAAAGCCGGATCCGTCCGTATAAATTTTAAATTTAACAAAAAAGTATTTATTTCCGCCCGGAACATCTATTTCTTCACCGAGCGGATAAAGCTGCACACGATTTTTTGCAGCCGTGCTTTCGGTTGACGTTTTCTCTATTTTTAAAACATTTGTTTCATTTCCTCCGAAGCCCTGCACTATTTCGCCTTTTGCTCCGCCGTCGGAAAGCTGCAAGCTCAAATCGTTTTCAAAATCATATGAATACACCTTGTCGTTATTCTCCGCAAACACGGGAAACATACCTATCACCAGCGACAATGCTGTTATAGCCGAAGCCGCTTTAAAAAATTGCTTTATTTTCATATAAATCTCCGTTCTGCCGTTAAACATACATCTTGTATTTTCCCGAAGCTGCCAAAAGGCAGCTTCGGGAAAATGATTAATATTCTACCTTACCGAATAATACGGGTGTAAATGTCGGATTTTGCAAAATAATTGCTTTAATATATCTTCCGTCCGCAAGGTCACTTGCGCTTATTTCATAATCAACTCTTACCTGCTGATTATTTAAGCCGGTCGGAACGGTTTTTCTTGCAGTTTTAAGCTCAACCAATCTGCCGTCCTTTTCGTAAAGCGCAAGAATTGTCATAACATCCGCATCCTTACCCGTTGTGTTAAGAATTTCAGCCGGGAAAGCGTAAAGTCCTTCCTGGAGAGTGCTGTTTTTAGCAGTATCATAATCATACTTTGAGTAATATATTCCCCAAACGCCATTTATGCAATTCGATACGTAATATACCGGAGCAACCAATTTCGCCTCTATCAGCTTAACAGTATATTCGCTGTATGCTGAAACGCCGTCGGCGGTTGTTGCATACACCGTGTCGCCCTCTTCAAGCGCGCCCTCTCTGGGATTGCCGTCCTCGTCCATTGCCGAAATAAGCGCACCGTCAATATCCGTTTTAAGCTCCTGTGCCTCTGTTCCCGTGATAACCGAAACAACATTATCCTTTACGCTTGTTTTATCCGTTGAAATGAGCTTCGGCGCAACCTTTGACATATCGAGAAGAAATTCAGCTTCCGATTTCATATCGCCGTATTTCTGCATAACCGAAATTTTATCAAGGTAAAGAGTATAGTCTGTGCCCTCAAAGGCAAGTCTTACTCCGAACGCGTCGGCAGAATCGGGGTTTTCCGCTTTATAGTCGGGATTTTTGTTTATTACCGCTGCTTGGTCGGATAACAGCTTTCCGTTTACATATATGTCCGATACAATTGTAAATCTTGCTTGTCCCTCTACACTTTCCAAATCCTTGTTTGTAAGCTTTAAAACAGCCGCAACGCTGTTCCAGCTGTCCGCTTTCAGATTTGACGCGTTAATAGCTTCCGTAATCGCACTTCCCCATACATTTCCGATATAAAACTTCTGAAGGTTTGCATCCGCATAAATATCAAACTTAATTAAAAGATACGGATTTGTGCTCTCGTCATACAAATCGGGCACATATGCTGCGGAATTTACGTCCTTTCTGTATGTGTTCAAATTCGGATACGTTGATTTTTCGGGTGCTGTTATCATTGCACATTTTGTAGTGTTTGAGCCTACTTTCTCTGCCGATGAAAGCACTGCGTTTTCGCCGCCGAGAACCGCGTTATTCATAGATTGCTGATCATTCACATGGAAAGGCGAGCCCTCAAAATTCCATGAGTTTATAAGCATTGCCCATGAGAAATTGTTCTCGGTATACGTTGTTGTTTTAACATCGTCAATATATGCGGCAAACGGGCTCTTACCGTCGCCCTGCAAAAGCAGCGTCATATAAAATCTTTCTATATCGTCGTCGGTTGCTTTCCCTTCATCTAAAAGCTTTCTGTAATTTGAATTATATCTTTGTATCTTGGAATTTTGCTTAACGCGAACGCCGTTTACAATCAAATCGGTATATATGTTGAAATACGTATTTCCATCACCAAGCACGCCTATATTTTTAAATGATGATATAAATGAAATATCATTCCATTTGCCCACCTCAAGGTTATCCTTTGTAATGCCTTCTGTAAGCGCGCCGCCCCAGTTGTCGCCCACGCTTACGGAATTAAAGCCGTCGTCGTCATTTACATAAATTCTTGCGTCAACTCTTACGTATTTGTTTTCCGGATCCGAAACCTTCAAAAACTTACCGTCCGGAAGCATGGAAAGCTGATAAAAATTTGCTTTTTGATCTGCCGAAGTTGTATAAACATTTAAAGATTTTGTGCTGTTTGAGCCCAAGCCCGGACAAATCTTCTGACTTCCGGCGAGCATACCGCCGTTTGTTTTTGTTACGGAGCTTTCGAGCGGACTTGCACCGTCAAAGCTATAGTAATTAATAAGCTCTCCGCTCTCTTCGGCACCTGCCGAAATTACCGCTGCCGGCGCTGCGCACGAAAGCGCAAGCACAGCCGCAAGCAGCCTTTTGATACTTTTCTTCATTTAAAACATCCTCCTCTTAGTTTATTATATATGCTGTCCCCGACAGCTTGGTAAACCACATATGCTTTAAGCTAACTTACCTCATAAAGCCTTATATTATCCGCATACGCTACGTCCTCAGGCTGTATGTAAAGCCCCTCATAATCTGCGTCGGCAACGGCTGTGGCAGTAAGCCTTTGCCATGCACCGCCGCCCGAATATTCGCATTTTGCATCGCCGCCTGCAAAGCCTACCAAAGCTTTGCCTGCGGACTTAACCTGAATATCAATTGTATACGTTTTTCCCTTTTGGATTTTGCACGGAATTATAAGCTTTCCGCCGCTGTCCGTTTTAGTAAGCTCAAGGGAATATTTGCCCATATACTTTTCCTTATCGGAATAATTCGCCTTTACTCCGCTTTCTTTATAAACAAGCCTTTTCAGATCCGACATACCCTCAGAGATTATATTAACTCCTCCGGTGGCAGACGACTGCTGCTCGCTGCTTTCGGAATTTGAAAATCTGATATAATCTATCGACATTACGCCTGTAGAATCAATCGGGTCTATTCTCAGGTCGGCGATTTTTCCCTGCCATTTTGCCGAGCCTGCCATATTAATGCTATAGGTTTTAAAATCCTTGTCGCCGCCCGAAAGCCTTACCTTTGCCGATTTATCCTCGCTCCAGGTTTTATCATTCTCGGTTTGAAAAAAAATCTGAAAAATAGTCCCCTGCGACTTGTTTTTAACGCGTATATTGCAATACGGCTTTTCCTCCGCAATAATATCGGTTTTGGCAAGCATAATCGGGTCTGCCGTTGTGGCTGAAAAAGTAAATGTGCCGCCTCTTACCGCCTCGTTCGCCATATTTGACCTCTGCGAAATTGTGCCGAAGCTGCCGTCGGTATCGAAATTCCATTCACCGATCGGGTCTTCCTTTCCTGCCGTTACCTCACCTGTTATCGTAACAACGTTTGCACACCTGTTTTCCTCACTCCATTCAACCGTAAAGCCTGCGCTTTCGGCAACCTCACGCAGCGGGAAATATGCTTCCGTGTCTTTTACAAAAGCGTCCTTCCCCACCTCAAAGCTGAAGCCTGCGCCCGTTTCGTCATTTAAAAGCTTTAGATATTTTCCGTCAAGCGTAAGCGCATAGTTATATCCGAAGCTGTTTGCATACTCAACAGCCGGAGCATACATTTTTCCGTTCTCATACAAAACATTTCTCCATACGCCCGAATATTTCCCGTCAATCGTAATGTCAATATGCTCCTCGCCCGTTAAAAACTCAATGCTGTCAACCGCAAAATCTCCGGGAAGCTCGCCGGGGTCAATTCTGAACTCGGTTATTGTTCCCTTCATAGCCGTCATTCCGGCAGTGCCCATAGAAATCTCTGTCCATTCTCCGCTGTTGTCAAGCGTTGTATGAACGGATTTTTTCTCGTCCCAGTTAGGATCCTCTTTCGTTATAAAGAAAATCTGAAATCTTGACGGCGCCTCAAAGCTGCTTTTCGCCTTAACTCTCACTTCCTTTATATTATCACACTCAATATTTACATTCTTAATGTAAAATTTCGGATCTCTTCCCGTTGACGTTCCGCTTACGGCTCCGTTTTCAATTTTAAAATTGTCAATCAGCTCGCCGTTTTCATAAGCGTTTAAGTCCTCATCATCCGTAAAGTCATATTTTTTGAGCGTTTTATAATTTTCCTTCTTCTTCTCTTCCTCATCGAGCATTCTCGAAACGGACGACTTCGGCTCTTTTCGCGACTGAACATACAAATGATGAAAACGCGACTGATTTTCGGGCACAATATCAGTATGCTCCGGCTCGTCTGTGAACACCTCTCTTACAGCGTCAAGGTAATCAAACCCGGCAAGTCCCGACGGATAATACCAGTGCCCCTCACTAAACTCGTTCCAGTTGTCAATCGTGAGCATTTTAGACGCAAAGCCCTTTTGCTTCGGCATATATTCGTCGCGCAGCCACGACATAACTTCAAGCTGCGTTTTCTTATCGTTCCAGCCTATTCTGTTGTTTATTCCCCAAGCCGAGTTATCCCAGCCCATACCGGGAGAAGCAACAACATCTATAATGCCGGGCTTACTTTGAGCCGCAAACTGCGCCTTTTGCCCCTGCGCATTATCGGACTTTGTATTGTAGCAGAAAATTGCGTCCGCGCCTACATATTTATACTGCTGCTGAAGCGACGGATCTCTTGTATCTGCCTGAAAAAGAAGATATACGCCATCAAAGCCTTCTCTTCGGCAGGCAAGGTCAAGATAATCCATAGCCGCCTTAACATTTTCAAGCGACCCGAAATTTGTCGTAAGCTTCGGCAGCCAGTAAATTGCAACAACAGGCTTGTTGTCAACTACAAGGTATCTGTCATCCTTGAAATACCACTCTATCCAGTATGGCACAATGTTTTCTCTCCAGTCGTCCATTCCGCCGACACCGGTTGCATTATTGTTTTCCCACATTATTACAAAGTCGAGATCGTTTCCGTATTCGCTCTCCATAAAGCCATCATGCAGCGCCCAGCTCTGCACCGGTCTTTGTATCGGCATATTAACAGATCCTTGCCTGAACCAGCAATACATCTGATAGTCAATGCCGTGCTCCGAAAGCCATTTTATTTCCCAGTCGGCAACCTCAGGGCTTCCCTCGTCATAAAAATTCAGATAAGGCGTTCGCTCCTCATATCCGTTTACAAAGTCCCAGCCCATTTGCGTACCCTCGCGCCAAAGGCTGCACGACTGCATACCGAGAATATAATCTCCGTTTTTCTTAGGTACAACAGGCTCCGGAACATAATCCTCCGGAAGCGCCTTTAAGGTTTTAACCTTTATTTCGTCTATATATCCGACTCCGACAGAAGCTTTTCCGACCGAAAGCTTAATTTGGTCAGCCCTTGCTCCGCCGATGTCAATGCTTTCGGCTATGAGCTTTTTGTTGAGATAGATTTTTGCCTTGCCGCCATCAAGTCTTATCTGCGCATTATACCACACTCTCGGCTTCATTTCATAAAGAGAGTTAAATTTCCCGCCGAGCCAATAGCCGAAATTCAGCCCGTCAGCGCCGACGCGGATAATATCGCTGCCGCCCTGCATAAGCGACGCTCCGAAATCGCGCACATTGCCCTCCGAAAAGAAAAGATATTCCGCAATTATATCGCTGCCGTCATAATCAAGCATTTTTGTAATTCCTGTTTCGGAGGTATAGCTTCCGTCATCTATCTTAAGACCGTAATTATCTCCCAAAACCGATATATTTTCGCCCGACACTACAGCTCCGCTGCCTATAGTCTGCCAATCGTCCGGCACCGCGCCGCGCGTTCCCCAAAACCATTCGTTTACGACATATCCGCTGTAAATATAAAAATGCTTAAAGGATATAGTTCCCGTGCTTTTCTCCGGAGTTTCGCACAAAAGCCTGTCAAGGCTGCTCACGCTTTTTAAAAATGCGGCGCTTTTTACAACCGTTTTCCCGTTCAGCATAAGCGAATACGTACCCTTTTGAATATCAACTGAAATTTTTATACCGTAAAAATCATTGTCGGGCACGAGAGCAACCTCTCCGCGCTGCGTAACGACGCTAAGCTTTCCGCCCGATACCTTTAGCTTTATTGCCGCATCGGAGAGCGACATTAAATTAATCTCCGCTCCCTCCGGCATATCCTTTCCCTCAATGCCGAGATGAATATCCGCCTTTGAAGATATACTGTTAAACACTCTTTGAAATTCAACGCCGGCATATTCAGACGTATCCGAAACATTTCCGCCGGACACCGTTCCGCCGAGCTCGCTCGAATCATATGAGCTGGGCGTTGCGTCGTCGGCATTCGGCTGACGAAATATATATGTATCGGACGCAAGATAATAGCCCTCGCCCGCCCCAAGCGCAAAGGCAAGGGACGGGAAAAATGCAATTATTCCCGTCAATACCGCAATTACAGGTATTTTTCTCATTTTTATAGTTATTCCTTTCCGTGCGCATGGCACAAAGTTTAAGGCTGAAACCGCCACGAGCAAAAAGCTGTGTGCTATGGACTTTTTTCAGACCTTTAACTATTAGCTCCTTTCAAAGCCGCACATATGCGGCAAAGACAGACATATTCTTATTTCTGCGCTTTCCATTCATTAATCTGCTTCTGCGCTTCCTCTATAACCTTGTCAGAGCCTGCCGCTTTGAGCTTTTCAATAAATTTCGGCAGCTCCGTGTCAATATCGACAGAGCCTCTTGCTATAGGCCCTAAATATTCGTCAACAACAGCCTGGCATGAGGAAAGCTCCGTCTGTACCGGCTCAATATCAAACGTAAAGCCCAAAATCATTGAAACGGTTGCTTCATCGTTTATCTTTGCTGTCTGCTCCCACAAGTCGTCAGACTGATTTCCGTAAACATAAGCATTAAAGTTGTTTCCCAATTCCCATGAATATCCGCTCATGTCATAGCCGGAATCGGCAATTTTTTCAATTCTGTTGTCACCTGTTTTGTTATAATGCTTGCCCTCTATACCGAAAACAAGAGTATTGTAAATGTTATCAACGTTACGGTTTACAAGGCTTAAAAATTTAACGCAAAGCTCCGGATATTTCGTTCTTGCATTAATGCAGTTCATTGTTGCGATTATGTTCGCCGTGTTTACAAACGGCGGATCTATAACCTGAGTTTCTACCTTCCTGCCGCCCATCTGCTTTTCAAAGTTTTCCTCCATACCGGGCGCAACATTGTCAACCCTTGAAGCTATAAGTCCCTGCTGCAAAAGGTCTGATTCGCTGTCGGACGCGCCTGCCTGTGCAACATAGCCCTTTTGATACCAATCCCTCATAAGCTTGCAGTAATTTTTAAATTCCTCCGTTTCAAACTGGTTTACAACCGTAAGCGTTTCATCGTTATTACGTATAGCTGTCGGATATTTTTCGGAGCCTATTGCCTCAAAGCCCACGTAATGAGAAAGTCCCCATGCATATGAGCCTCCGGTTATTCCCGAAGCAATCATATTAGACTCCTCTCCGTCCTTTACCGCCTTCAAAAACGGCTCAATATCTTCAAGCTTTTTAACCTGTGACAAATCAAAATTATATTTGTCAAGCAAATCCTTCTGGGCAACGAAGCCGTTCATTCTGCCGACTATCTGATAATTCGGAATACCGTAAATCTTGCCGCCGACCTTTGTTGCCTCCCAAAAGCTCTCCGGCATTATATCGTAGGTTTCCGGTGCTTCCTTGTCTATTATCTCGTCAAGCGGTAAAAATGCACCTCTTGACACGTGCGACAGGAAGCCAAATCTCGGCGCCATATTGCAAATGTCAATATCCTCGCCGCCTGCAAGGCCAAGCTGAATTTTCTGGTTATAGTCGCCCTCTTCAATTCTCATTATATTAATTCTTGCGCCTATCTCCTTTTCGGTTATTTTATTAACCTCCGCTTCAACCTCTTTTAAATCTGCCTGTTCCTTAAAAAACAGCGCCCAGTTTAATGTAGGAATATCATCTGACGCGTTTTCCTTTTTCTCGCCGCAGCCTGCAAAGCTGCCGAGCATAGCCACCGCAAGCAGCAGAGCCGTTAATTTCTTTGTTTTTTTCATTTTCTTATTACCTCTTTTCTTTTTATTTTACGGGCAGCGTGGAAAAAGTCAATCGACCTTTTAGGGCTGCCTTTACATCATTTTAAAACGGATAGGGAAAAAGCCTTGAAACAGAGCAAACTGACGCCGAGCGGCGAAGCTTGCCGATTGCAAGAAAAGAAATAATTCTATCATTTATCTTTTCTTGCGCTCCCGAAGCTTTTTAACACCCTTAGCCTTTAACCGCACCGAGCGTTATTCCCTTTACAAAATACTTCTGCAAAAACGGGAAAACAACAATTATCGGAGCAATCGCTATAACCGCTATAGCCATACGCACAGGCTCCTGAGGGAACACCTCATAGGACTGAAGCACGGACGTGTTCGCCTGCGCCGCCGCTATATTATTGAGCGTTTTATAAAGGAAATACTGAATTGAAATTCTCTCCTCCTTCATATAAAGCATTGAGGACTGCCAGTCGTTAAAATATCTCAAAATGGTAAACAGTCCGACAGTTGCAATCGCCGCCTTTGAAAGCGGAAGAACTATGCGGAAAAGTATTCCGAAATTATTGCAGCCGTCAATCATTGCCGCTTCAACTATTTCATCCGGCATCGCAAGGAAAAACGACTTCATAAGAAGTATGTTCCATGCCGTAACGCAGCCGGGCAGAATAAGCACCCAAAGATTATTTTTCATATGCAGTCCGTTTGTTATCCAGTAATATGACGGAAACATTCCGGCATGAAAGAGCATTGTAAACATTATCACGAACGAAACGATTTTTCTGTACGCAAAGTTTTTTCTCGATATTACATACGCCAGCAAAACCGTGCAGAGCATCGAAAAGAACGTTCCGACAACCGTTGAGAAAAACGTTATTTTATATGCGTTTGCAATTTTGCTTGCGTCCTTGAATATGTATCTGTACGCTTCCAGATTAATGCCGCGCGGAATAAATGAATATCCGTGTCTTAAAATTTCTCCGTTATCCGAAAGCGAAATTGAAACGAGCATTATAATCGGAATTACGCACAAAAGCGACAATATTATAAAAACCGCGTGCGCCGCCGCAATGCCAAGCGCCTTTTTACCTTTATTCTGTACCATAAAATAACCTCCTCTCTTAAAATATTGCACTGTTTTCGTTATAACGCTTTGCAACCTTATTTGCAAGAAGCACTATAACAAATCCCACAAACGACTGATAAAGTCCCGTTGCTGCCGACTTTGCATAATCGGCGTCAACCATCAGCGCACGGTATACATATGTGTCTATAACGTCCGTTGCCGGATAAAGCACGCCCTGATTTTTCGGGACCATGTAGAAAAGTCCGAAATCCGCATAGAATATGCTGCCGACATTCATTATAAAGAGCGTTACAATCATAGGCGTTATAAACGGTATTGTGATATACAGCCTTGACTGAAGCCAGCTTGCGCCGTCAATTGCCGCCGCCTCGTAAAATGACGCGTCAATTGAAATAATGCTCGCATAGTAAATTATAATGCTGTAGCCCAAGCCTTTCCACAGGTTTATAATAACCAAAATCGTATGCCAGTATTTCGGATCGGAATACCACATAATCGCCTGTCCGCCAAACTCTTTTATAATCGTGTTTATAACTCCGTACTCCGTGTTTAAAAACGAAAATGCGATGTACGCGATTACCGATGCGGAAAGCAGATACGGCAGAAACATTGCCGTCTGATAAATCCTTATCGCAAAACGCTGACGTATTTCGTCGAGAATTATTCCGAACACAATTCCGCCTACCGTTGTCGTTAATATAAACATACAGTTTAAAACAAGAGTATTTTTTGTAATTCTCCATAAATCTCCCGACGAGAAAAGAAATTCAAAATTTTTAAATCCGTTCCACGGAGAGCCCCAAATTCCGTCTATGTAGTTAAACTTTTTAAATGCCATTTGCAGTCCCAGAAGTGGAATATATGCAAAGCATATCAAAAGCGCAAGCGGAACAGCTGCCATAATAAAAAGCTCGATTGTATTTCTCCTGCCGAATTTTGATTTTGCCGTCCTGACCGTTCGGCTGCCTGTTTTAATCTTCAACCCGTATCATCCTTTCACGCTGCTGTTTTATGATTATATTTTAACTCAAAACGCAGCGGCGGTCAACTGTAAAAACGATTATATCACTGTAAATTTAAATCATTAAGCACAAAAAACGGCATAACAATGCCGTTTTTTCGTGTATTACAAATCAAAGCTGCCTATGCTTTTTTCTGCTTTATCGATTTGTATTCTCCGGGAGTAACTCCGTAATATTTTTTAAACTGTCTGTAGAAATTACTCTCATTTCCAAACCCTATTTTTTCATAAACAGAGTTAATGCTCTCATCTGTTTTGTCAAGGTAATCAACCGCCTTTTTAAGCCTGTATTCCGTGAGATATTTGTTTATCGACATACCCGTTTCGCCCCTGAATTTTTTGGAGCAGTACGGCGCGGAAATTTTAAGCTCGCCGGCAATCATATCGGCGTTTAAAAGCGGATTTGAAAAATTTCTTTCAATGTATTCAATCATGTAATTTATTTCGCGGCTGTAGCCGACATTTTCCGTCCGAACATTTTCGCGGCAGCAAATATCAACAAGCTCCGCAAAGCCTCTGCACACGTCGTTCATTGTTTCGTATTTCGGTATCTGCCTTACTATTTCGCCTATTCTTTCTCCCCTGCCCTCTTTTTCGAGCATTGCCTGAATATTTACCGTAAGCCGCAGTATTGAAGCGCGGAAATCGTCAACCGTGCTGCCGATAATCTCGGAGAGAAATTTATCAAACAAAAGCTCCGCTTCGGCGGCGTCCTTTTTTGAAATAGCGCTCAGGATGTTGTTTTCTTCTCTGACGGGATAAGCAGGGCTGCCCGGAGCAAGATTTTCCTCAATAGTCTTTTTATCGAGTATGCAGCCGCGACTGTAAATAAGCTCATAGCTTCTTATAAACCTAAGCTCGCCATAAAGCCTGCCGATATCCGAAAATGCATGCGGCGCGCTTATAAACACCGACACAAGCTGAGAGAGCTTCTCTCCGAGCGCTCTTGCAAGCAGCCCGGCAGAGCGCGTTATATGCTCGGCATCATGGGCATTTTTAATCAGCAAAACAAAATCGTTATATTCAACCGCCGCAATTTTATATTCCAAAGCTCCGTCAAAATGCGCGGCGCATATATCTCTTACTCTCTGCGAATTTGCCGAATGTTCAAAAAGCAGCTCAATTCCGACAACTGCACCGCTGCCGAAAAATTCGCTCAGCAAATAATAATCGTCATCGGAGAGCTTTTCTCTGCCGTCATTTAAAAGAACAACAAGATTATTCTGCTCGCGGTAAGACAAAATCGCCTTTTTCATCTCGCCGAGCTGAAACGTATTATACGGATTTTCCTTTAAAATCCCGTAAATTTTCTCAAAAACATCATCGGTTATTTTCGCCTTTCTGCCGCTTGTGATATATGCCGACATCTTTTTAATCGGGCGCGAAATATAGCTCGATATTGCTCTTGCGGCGCCGACAGTGAATATTGCCATAGCAAGTGCAAGCAGGAAAAGGTTTATTCTCATCTGCTTCATGTAGTCGGAATAAATTACCGAATAGTCCTGCTCGCAGACAACATAATAATCGCTGCTTCCGAGCTCACCGGCGGAAACATATTTGCTCCCGCCATCGCCGCTTTGCGTAAAGCCGCTTCCGGAAAGCACATTTTCGCGGTATTTATCGTCAATATCAAAGCTTTTCGGATTTGCATAATTATACAGCACATTACCCGATTTATCAAGAAGCATTATATTCATTCCGTCAAGACCGGACATTATGTTTTCAAGCCATTCAAAGCGTACGCTTATTGCAATCGTGCCTTTCATTGTGTTGCCGTCGAGAAAATCATAGCAATAATACGTTATAACGGGATAACGGCTGCCGTCGCCGCGCGAAAGCATTGTTATATACGGCGTGTACGGATAAAGCTTTTTTCCGTTATTTAATATATCATCAATATTCGCCTTGTTCTTAAGGCTGCCACCATTATAATATTCAAACTTTTTAGTCAGGCTGTTATACGTAACGGCAGACTCAAGATACGGTATTGTGCTTATTTCGCGCGTAAATGCGTTAATATCGAGAGTATGCTGATTTTGATCGCTGTTTTCACGGTAAATAAGGCTCGTGGCGGTCGGCAGATTTAAAATTCTGACGCCCTGACTTTCCGTCATCTTGTTAATCATTGAAAAGCTCTGGCTTACGCTTGTTATAATATTCTGATTATAGTTTTCCATAACCCTTATGCCCTGCTTTTTCTCTATGGCGTAAACATAAACGAAAAAGCACGAAAGCAGAACTGCCGTAACAAGAAAGCTGCACAGCCACACCTTGAAGTCAAACGATATTTTATTGTTTTTTCTGTGCATAAAAACCTCCTTTTGCAATAAGCTCCACCAAAGCAACAGTTTATTTTGCAAGCATTAAAATGTTTACCGTATTTGTGCCGCCGTTTTTGCAGCATATTTTTACATATCTCGCGCTTATTTTCCCGACATTAAGCTGATTTATTTTGTATTGCGCCGCTGCCTCATATACTTTTTCAAAGTTCATTCTGTCGCAGGAAACAAGCATTTCAAACTCCATAGGCTTATCATCGCAAATAGCGGATATAAGCATTTTTGAAAATTCCTTTTCCTCGCCTATATCTACCATAATCCACTGTTTTTCTCCGCCCGCCTGCCAATACCTTTTCATATTCGGCTCAAACGCATACCTTTGCAGATTATCTTTGGTATACGAGCTTGCAAAAAAGTCAATCGGTCTGTAAATTTTCTCCGATTTAATAAAGCTTCTCGCCTCCGGAGCGGTTTTGTCTATAATATAAACCGCCGCAGCGCTGTCATAGGTTGTACAAATTCCGAAAAACTCCTCCAAATCCGACAGGCATATATATACTTCTTTGCCAACAATCTGCATTTTATGCGGCAAAGCTGTATGTGAAACGTTAAAAATTTCTCCCGCTTCGTTTTTTATCACCGTATCGCCGCCGCTTTTAAAAACTTCGGCGCCGAGCTTTTCGGCATAATATTTAATAGGCAGATACGGCGCGCCGCCAAGCAGCCTTGACGGTTTCGGCTGATTTAAAAACTGACCGTCCATATATATTACAAAATCGCCGATTTCGGCTTTTTTTCTCCGCTCATAAGTAACCTGCGTCGGCTTCGCACCGGGTGACAGGCAAGCCTTATAAACTCCGGGCTTACCGCGAAAATAAAGCACGTTTTCGCCCTCTTTCACCTCTGCATAAAAATCGCCGCCGATTTTCCAGACTCCCGCCGCAATATCGGCAATCATAACGGATTTCGCATTTTCGGCAATTTCAAACGTAAACTCGTCTCCGATAATATCCTGCTCCTTTGAGAACATAACCATTCTGTCGGAAACCGAAACGCCGATAAATTTTTCCGTTTCAATCATATTCATCGGAAGCTCCGGCAAATCTCTGTCAGCATCGGTAACATACATGGCATTTAAGAAAAAGTCCTTTTCGCTCTCGCATTTCGGCGAAATTTCAACCTTCCATACAGCCGAGTCCGTTTCCGCACCGACATATTCTCTAGCCGGGAAATTTTCGCCGTTTATAAAGTATTCTTTTCCCGCTCCGCCGATTTTTTCTATTTCAAACTCTCTCGGAAGCAGCGTTTTATTTACAAGCTTTCCGTTAAATCCACGCTTCGTGCGCTTTATGACGGTTGTGTTTCCTTTTACAGTCGGCTCCTCAACGCAGTGCATATTCCAGCGCTTTTTAAAGCTCTTGTCGGAAGATATAACTCTGTCATACACAACAAATGCCGCCGGATAATCTTTGCCAAACAAATCCATAAACACCATTGAGCGCTGATACTCTTTAACCTTGTCGCCGTATCCCGCTGCAAGATTACCCTTTATGTACGAAAACTCCGGCGTGTATTCATTTGGACCTATATATGTTCCGCACGCCTCAGCGCGGCTATCCTCAACAACCTGCTTTTGAAACGACACGGCAAACGGAGCAGTCATGCCGCGCCGCTGTCCGCCGTCATTTGAAAAATCCGTTCCGCCGCCGTGAGAATAAATCATTTTTTCATTTGGATCTGTAACTGTTACGCAGTTATGCGCCGCTGTTCTTGCATAGTAATTTGCATAATGAGGACAGCCCGAGCCGAAGTGATCACCCTCATACAAGCCGGACGAAGTTGCAAGATTGCCCTTATAATAAATCTGAAAACCGCCGCAGTCAAGGTGCATATGACACGCAATAAATTTCTCCTGAATTTTCATATGAGCCATAGCTGCCGGAGAATCAAGCCCCGTCTGCCAGCTTGTGCGCGCCGTTACGGACGAAAGCGGAAATGTTGTTTTCCTCGCAAGCGGCAAATCATTTGTTTCCTTTATTCCGACATCGGGCTCTGCAAAAAGCAGCGTCCAAAACTGCTCCGCATCATATCCGCGAATAGAAAGCGCCTTTAAATTCTGACGGCGCAAATACGGGTCGCGGTAAAAATTTGCAGCCATTCCAAGTTCGCGAATATCATTTGTCGGATATGAAAAATGCCTGTTTTTGCTGTATTCAAAATCATCGCCGTCTTTAAATCTCTGCCCGAACGGCAACCTTTCATAAAGCCATTTATACGCAACGGAGTGCATTTTATCGCCGAGAACATTCTTATAGCCCATACGGTCAAATATAATAACAGCCCACAGTTCGCACCCGTAGCGGTAGTAGCCGTATGCGCTGCCCATAGGGTGATTTCCCGACCTGTTAAAATATTTTCTCGATTCCGTCATTTCCGCAAAAAAGCGGCCTGCGCCGAAATTATATATTTCCTTATCCTCATCATATACCGCAACGCCGACACCGATTAAATCCCTGAATATTTCAAACTCGCTTCCGTGCGACGCGATTGACGACAAATTCGGATTTGTCGGCGGATAGCCTATTTCCTTCATAGCCGCGATTTCCTTAAAGCGCTTTATGAAGACGCTTTTATCCTCATCGCTCAAAAAATCATAGCACCAGTCATATACAACGGCGCAGGCAATCATCGTGTTGCCCATGTATCTTGTCACATCGGGAACGTTTTTCGGAAATTCCACACATTCAATATATTCTCTTGCAAGCCAAACCGTTTTCTCCGCGTGCTCCGCACTGCACCTGCCGAGAACATACATAAGCGCACGGGATTCGAGCCTTAGCTCAAAGGCAGGGCTGAAAACACTGCCCTTTATTCTCAAATCCTCATCGGCATAAGCTTCCAAAAGAGAGAAGGTTTCTTTTAATTCCTCTGACCTTACCTTTTTATTAAAATGCTCAATATCCCTCTTTGTTAAAAACAATCTCGGGTGCTCGACAATCGGCTTTATTTTTGGCTCAGGCCACAGCATAAAATTTTCCAAACTCATCTGAAACGACTCCCTTTTCATATAAAATTGTTTCTATTTTATCATATAACCCCTTTGTTGTCAACAAAATTTACATCTTTGGAGTCTGTAAAAAAAACGAAATGTCTGTAAAAAACGACAGTCTTTCGCCAAAGCCGTAATTTACAGTAAAAAAGCGAGTATCAAAAACAGTTTACCTCATCAAAGAAAACCGCTCTTATTTTCTGCCAAGCAGCGCTTTAAAATCAACCGCCGCCAAAATTCCGCAAACCACAACAACCGCAAAGCAGGCAATTGAAGTAAAATTCAAAATGCTGAAATCCCTGAAAATCACAACCGAGAAAACCATTGCCCACGCGGTATACGTTATGTTAAGTCCCATAGCCTTTGCAACGCCTACCTTTGCAATAGCTTTATAGTAGCAAAGATATGAAGCCGTTGCACAAAGCGCCGCAAGAGCAACAACCAAAAGCGTGCTATGTACCTTTAAAAGCTCTGACGAAATACCCCACGCATTTAAAAGCGGAATAATAAAAATTCCGTAAATCAAAGCCGACACGCTCTGCCTTATCTGCAATGCATACTCGCAGTTGATATTTTCACTCTTTAAGCACTTTGATAAAATCACGCCCTCAATTCCCCAGCCGAAAGCGCACATGAAAACTCCGCAAAGACCTACCCAGAAATTTTTAATATCAAGCTCCGGAGAGTAGCTTAAGCCGAACACTCCCAAAAGCGTGAAGAAAAGGAAAATCCACTGATACCGCTTTATATCCTCTTTTAAAAATATAAATGCCAAAACGCTGCCTATCGCCGGATAAATCGCGCTCGCAACAGCGCCGACCGAAGCGCCCATATAATTTACCGCAAGCACATAACCCGTCATTCCGACAGGTCCGCCGATTGCAGAAGATAACACAAGCAATTTAAAGCCCTTTGAAGAAAATATTTTAAACACATCCGAAAGTCTGCCGCGCACGCCGTTAAAGCACCACATATATACAGCCGAAAACGCATCATGAAAAAAGGCGCTCACAAACGGAGCAAGCAGCATACCCTGCTCGCTTGAAATAAAAGGCGCCATTGACATTGCGGCGCCGAGCACAACCGTTTCCATTGCCCATAAAATTCCGGCAAAAATTCCGTAAAGCATTTATGCTTTCTCCTCCCCTATTACCTCAAAAATGTGTGATATATCCGAAAGCGCCGCGTCGGCTTTTTCCCCGACGCTTTCTGATTTTCCGACATAAATTACGCGCATTCCGGCAGCTCTTGCAAATAAAATATCCGTAATTGTATCTCCGACCATTACCATTTTTTCGGGCGGTATGCCGTAGCTTGCCGAAAAAATTTTTATGCAATCAGGGCAGGGCTTTGGCGGAAAATTTCCGTCATCGGTATAAATCTCGTCAAACAAATCATCAATTCCGAGCCTGCAAAGGCATTTGCGCGTTATTTCCGCATTATCCGTAGTTACAACCAAAAGCTTTCTTCCGCCCTCTTTTGCGTGCAAAAGAACATCTCTTATATTATCGCATGCCGCTTTAACCTCACCTGCGTCCGCGTTTTCGGTATAGGATTTTTCAACAAGGCGCACAGTCTCCGCGCGATCTGTATCATCTTTGTATTCCTTTAAAACGCCGTAAATTGCAAGCCCGATTTCCTCATATGTACCCTTGCACAAAAGCCCGTTTTCGTCCGCTTCCGCGCCGCTTACTCCTATTGCCGAAAGCAGCTTTTCATTCGGCACGTTCTCTGCACCGAGCTTTTCTTTTATATCGTTTATAACGCATTTTGAAATTTCAATCCAAAATGCATCAAAATCTAAAAGAGTTCCGTCCTTGTCAAAAACCACCGCTTCAATATCCATTTTTACTCCCCCAAAATAATCTGTAAACCGTTTTTATTTTATCATATAACACACACGTTGTCAATAATTTTTTCGTGCCCGACAGCAAAAAACCGCTTATGCAAAGCAGCCTATACAGCACACAAAACAAAAAACTGCTTATGCAAAAACAATTAAGCAGTTTTCCTGTTCTTAGTCATAATTTTTATTTAAAAATGCTGTTTTTTTATAAAGCTTCTCTTACTTTATATTGTCAATTTCATACGGAGTAATCTGATAAACGAAATAATTCAGCCAGTTTGAAAACAAAAGCGACGCGTGGCTCTGCCACCTTACAACCGGCTTTTTCTTAGGATTATCGTCGGGAAAATAATGCTTCGGCACCTCCGGCGAAAGTCCGCGCTCCACATCTCTGAAATATTCGTCCCTCAGCGTGTTCGCGTCATATTCCGAGTGACCCATAACAAAAATCTGACGTCCCTTTTTGGTGCCTACGATATAAACGCCCGCCTCCTTGCTGTCGGCAAGAATTTCAAGAGCGGAAACCTTTTTTATATCCTCCGCTCTCACCTCTGTATTTCTCGAATGGGGCGCGTAAAATTCGCTGTCAAAACCCCTTAAAAGCTTGGCCGTTGAGCGGTTTACCTTGTGAAGAAAAACTCCGGAGCATTTCTTTTCAAGCGGATATTTTTTTATTCCGTAATGATAATAAAGCCCTGCCTGCGCCGCCCAGCAGATATGAAAAGTTGACGTTACATGAGTTTTTGTCCACTCCATAAGCGCCGTAAGCTCGTCCCAATAGTCCACGTCCTCAAACTCGTAGCACTCCACCGGAGCTCCTGTTATAATCATCCCGTCATAATTTTTGTTCTTTATCTCGTCAAACGACTTGTAAAAAGCCTTTAAATGCTCAATCGGCGTGTTTTTTGACACGTGAGAATTCATTTGAACAAGATCTATCTCAACCTGAAGCGGCGAATTACTGAGCTTTCTTAAAAGCTGTGTTTCCGTTGCAATCTTTGTAGGCATGAGATTGACTATAGCAATTTTAAGCGGACGAATATCCTGGTGCATAGCCTTTTTCTCGCTCATTACAAATATATTTTCTCCGCGCAGCTGCGCTGTTGCCGGAAGCTTATCCGGTATACGAATAGGCATATAAACCCCTCCTTACAAGCTTAGGCATGATGGAGTCGAACTCATGCATAGCCTTCTCATGCCTGTTTTTTTTGAACAGCTATTATAATAACCGTTCCGATTATAAGTGCAAAGCCGACTATATCGGCCGCTTCAAATGTGCTTTTGAGCCAAAAAAACGAAATAACCGCCGCGCTGACAGGCTCAACGCATGAAACAATGCTCGCCTTAGACGCGCCGATAAGCCCGACGCCGTGCAAAAAGAGCGTGTATGCAAAAACGGTTCCGACAATTACAATCGCCAAAAATGCCAAAACCATATGTAAATCCCAAGCTGCCGCAGCATTATACGGTCTGAGCGCCGCCATAAGCACAATTCCGCCGCACGTCATTCCTATCGCGCTGACAGAAACCGCGCCGTATTTCGGAATTATTTTTTCCGGAATAATGCTGTAAAGAGAAAGTCCGACAGCGGAAGCAAGACCCCAGAAAAGAGCTTTTGGCGATATTGCAAGCTCATCTGTTCTGCCGTGCGAGGCTATTAAAAACGTACCCAAAACCGCAAGCAAAAGGCAAACACTCTCCGCCGCCGTCGGCAGCCTTTTGGCGCTTATGCACGTATATGCCATTATTATAACAGGTCCGAGATATTGAAGAACGGTCGCCGTTCCGGCATTTGAATACGATATTGCCGCAAGATAGCAAAACTGACTTGTTATTATTCCGAAAACTCCGAACACTGCCGCACGGATAAGCGCTTTTTTATCGCGGACAAGCGATAAAAGCTGCTTTTTCTGCCACAAAACACTGATAATCAGCAAAATAATTCCCGAAAAAATCATTCTAAGCGGCGCAAGGTACTGCGCTGTTATTCCTCTTTGAAAAATGTACTGTCCGCACGCGCCGGAAAAACCCCACATAATGCCGCCGCAGACAGTTGCCGTTATTCCGCGTGCCGTTCTTTTTCCATCCATAAATTTCTGCTTTGTGCGGCAAAGGTATTCTCCGCCGCACAAAGCCTCTTCACTTCCTTATTTCGATTATTCCTTTTCGCTGCTCTTTTCAATCATTCCCGAATAATCCTTAACGACTATTTTAAGAGAGTCCATTTTCTCGTCAATATACTTATCGAAAACATCGCCTATAAGTGCGTTTGATATTTTCTCAGAGTTTTCATCCTTAAATTTCTTATAAAGCTCCGGTGTTTCATCAAGCGCAAGTCTTTTTACAATATGATAGCCGTAGCTTGTTTCAACAAGGTTATATTCCCCTACATTTATTCCGCTCACGCCGTTTTGAAATTCCGCAACCATTTCGCCGTCGGTGAAAACATATCCGTCCGGATTTGACTTCACACCCGGATCCTGATTGTACTCTTCAATCAGCTTATCAAAATCAGCGCCTGATTTTACCTGATTATATAAATCATCTATCTGCGCCTTTATCTCCTTTTTCTTATCAGCCGACACAGCGTTTCCGGAGTCGTCCGTTGTAAGAAGCAAAAGGTGCTTTGCGCGCCAGAAATGCGTTTTAAAATACTCGTCTGCCGATTCGTCGGTAATATTATTTTCGCTCTCGCAATTTTCGAGAAGCTGCTGACGGTAAACGGTAGCATAATTTATAAAATCAAACAAATCGTCGGAAACGTTGTTTTTCTTCTTAAACGAATTAAGATCATCTCCGAGCTGCTTTTTCACAGTGTTGTTAATATAGTTGTTATACTTATCGGAAATATCAAGATTTTCAGCATGACCTATCGCAATATATTCCGCAAGCTCCTTTGCCTGCTTTGCCGCCTTGCTTTTAACCGCGTCCGTAACGGTGCCGCTTGACTGAGTATTCATCGACTTTTCAAAATATTCAACATATTCTGTTTTAACGTCAACATCTCCGACTTTCATCGCAACGTCCCTCTTGATGTTGCAACCCGATAAAACAATCGCGGCCGCTGAAATTATACAAAGAATTTTTTTCATATAAATTTACCTCTTTTCATTTTTTTATTTTTAAAAGCATAGAAATGCTTTAGTCTATCTTTATTCTTTTATTTTCGCGAACGGCTCTTTCAAGCGCGCAGCTGATTTTTACCGCGTAAACAAGTCTTTCGCAGTCGAAGTCACTCCTGCCGCTTTGAACTGCCTTTATAAATTTGTCAACCTGAACGCCGTCAAGTCCGTCGGCAGAAAGCGCCTTCGTCATTGACGCGCCGCTTCCGTATACCGCAGCGTAAAACGCCGGATATGTCACCGAATAATTCATTATAACGGGAAAATCCGGATAATGCGCAACGGCAGTCAGCTTTCCGCCGGTAAGCTCAGATGTAATATATTGAACCTTTTCTCCGAACACCTCCACCATTTCCTCAATAAGATGATGAGAATAAAAATGAAGGCCGCCGTGCTCGCTGTTTAAAAAAATCGGGAAGCTGAAATATCCTGACTGTATATCGCCCATGTTTTCAAGGCCGCTTTTAAGCTCCGCAATTGCCGGAGAATACTTCATATAGCTTCCGCCCATGACAATTGTATTATTTCTTTTTGCAGCCTCTGCAAGCGCCTCTGCCTCACCTATGTCGCAGGTCATCGGCTTGTCAATAAACACAGGTATGCCCTTTTCGATAAAAGGCATGGCATATTTCATATGCTTTCTCCCGTCTCGGTTTAAAATCATAACTGCGTCCGCGCTTTTTAAAAGCTCCTCTGTATTTTCCGCAACGGCGCGAACAGTTCCCGTTTCGTACAGCTGCTTCGTACACTCTTTATCCTCTCCGAAAATTGCCGCAACCTCCGCGTCGGCTCTTTCGGAGATAATTTTGCATATTTCAACGGCGTGTCCGCTTTTGCTTCCGCCGTCGGTGCCGATTATACCTATCCTGACAGACATCTTCCCGCCTCCTTTTTGCAGCTTACTGCTTCGTCATATGACTTACATAAGAACGTGTAATTTCATGCTTTACAGGCTCACCTGCCCAAAATGCTTCTATATCGTCCGCAAGCGCAAGCGTTACATATTTTCTCCTGTCATATGTAGGTCCGCCCATATGCGGAACGGCATAAACATTAACCATATTTCTAAGCGGATAATTCTCCGGCAGCGGCTCCTGCTCGTAAACGTCAAGCACAGCCGTAAAGCGCTCCTTTTTAAGCTCCTCTATAAGCGCCGCCTCATCAATAACTCCGCCTCTTGACGTATTAATAAGCAGTGCGCCGTCGGATATCATCTCCAAAAGGCGCTTGTTAATCATATGATGAGTTTTTTCATTGTAAGCCGAGTGTATCGAAATAACCTTACACTCCGAGAAAACCTCATCGAGCGTTGCTCTTTCCATACCGTACTTTTCAAGCTCCTCATCCTTTATATGCGACGAATAGACCTTGATTTTACAGCGAAACGGCTTAAGCATTTCAACAAGATGCTTCGGTATCATGCCAAAGCTTACAAATCCAACAGTCTGATCGAGAAGTCCTTCCCAGTGCGCGCCGTCGTTCCAGCCGTTATTTCTCATAACGTCAAGATAATACGGGATTTTTCTAAGTCCCAAAAGAGCATATGCAAGTATTGACTCCGCAACCGACTCGGCATATACATCATTTCCGCTTAAAACCTTAATACCCTTATCATAGGCATAATCATCAACAATCGTGCTTACCGTTCCTCCGGTATGTGCAATTAATTTTAAAGTATCATTGCCCTCAAGCACCGATTTGTCAAGCATTCCCGTTCCCCAGCCCGTTATAACAGCGTCCATGCCGCGAAGCTTTTCTCTAAGCTCAGCAGAATTCAGTTGCTGCTTTGTTGTGTTATATTCAACCTCCGCAATGCTATCAAGCCTTTTGCGGACGCTTTCGGGGATAAAGCTCTCTCTTATTTCATCGTCAGGCATTGTTACAAAAATTTTCATAAAAATCTCCACCTTTTATTTAAAAATTCTTTGCTTTTTCGGACAGCTCATAGAGCTTATTGAGCGCCTCGATAGGCGTTAGCGTTGTTGCGTCAAGCTTTTTGAGCTCATCTGCAATCAGCTGCGCACCGGCATTTTCAAAGCTTATCTGATCTTCGGGCTCCTCCGCCTTTTTTTCGGGAAGCCTGATGTCAATCTCTCCGCCGGCGGAGTTTTCCACATACTTCAAAATTTCCTTTGCCCTTTTTATTACCTCTTTCGGCACGCCTGCAAGCGCCGCAACCTCTATACCGTAGCTTTCGTCAGCTCCGCCCGGAACAATTTTACGCAAAAATGTAATATCATCGCCGCGCTTTTTAACGGCAACATTATAGTTTTTAACGCCGTCAAGCTTATCTTCAAGCTGCGTCAGCTCATGATAATGCGTTGCAAAAAGCGTTTTTGCGCCTATTTTTTTCTTGTTATGAATATATTCAACAACGCTCCACGCAATTGAAAGCCCGTCGTATGTACTCGTTCCTCTGCCTATTTCATCGAGAATTACAAGCGATTTACCCGTTGCCTCCGTCAGTATGTGAGCAACCTCCGACATTTCAACCATAAATGTACTCTGCCCCGACGCAATATCATCGGACGCGCCCACTCTCGTGAAAATCTTGTCAACAACGCAAAGCCTTGCAAACTCCGCCGGAACAAAGCAGCCTATCTGCGCCATGAGCGAAATAACCGCAACCTGCCGCATATACGTTGATTTTCCCGCCATGTTCGGCCCGGTTATAATAAGCATTCTGTTTTCGTCGGTATCAAGCTTTGTATCGTTCGGAACAAATATTCCGCCGCCGAGCATTTTTTCAACTACCGGATGACGTCCGCCGCGAATTTCTATGCTTCCGTTTTCACAAATATCGGGTTTTACATAATTATTATGCGCCGACACCTCCGCAAACGAGCATATGCAGTCGCACGCGGCAACAATGCCGCAGACCTCCTTTAAGCGATCCATATCCGCGTAAAGCCGCTTTACAATCTCGTTGTAAAGCTTGCTTTCAAGAGCAAGGATTTTTTCGTTTGCTCCGAGAATTGTGTTCTCGATATTTTTAAGCTCCGGCGTTATATATCTCTCCGCATTTGCAAGAGTCTGCTTTCTTACATAATAGTCCGGCACGTTTGCGACAAACGATTTTGTAACCTCGATATAGTACCCGAAAACCCTGTTATACGAAATTTTCAGCTGCTTTATTCCGGTTTTTTCTCTCTCCTTTGTTTCCAGGTCGCGCACCCAGTCGCTGCCCTTGTTTTTCGCATATACAAGCTTGTCAAGCTCCTCGTCATATCCTGTTTTGATAACTCCGCCGTCGCGCACAAATGCGGGTGGGTTATCGTTTATGCTGTAATTTAAAAACTCTCTTATATCCTCAAGAAGCTCAAACCGCTCGCAAAGCTCCTTGAAAAGCTTATTTGAAAAGCCCGACAAAACCTGCTTCAGCTCCGGGAGCTTTATAAGCGAATCCCTCAGTGCTATAAGGTCGCGCGGAGCTACCGTTCCGAGCGCAATTCTCGACGTTATTCTCGACATATCGTAAATGCTTGAAAGGATTTTCAGCATATCGTCGCGCTCCATCTGTCTGCGTGCCACCTCTTCAACCGCCGAAAGCCTTTTGCTTATCATTTCACTGTCGAGAAGCGGCTTTTCAAGCCATTGCTTTAAAAGTCTGCCGCCCATTGACGTTTTTGTTTTATCGAGCACCCACAAAAGAGAGCCGACCTTTGACTTGTCGCGCATGGTTTCGGTTATTTCAAGATTTCTGCGCGTTGCCGCGTCAATATCCATATATTCGTCCGTTTTATAAAAATTAAGCTTATTTACAAAATCAAACGAGCCCTTTTGCGTATGCTCCATGTATCTTAAAACACCGCCAACCGATATTTTAACAACTCTTGAATTTTCGCAGGTTTCTAAATTAAGATTTCCCGAAAACTGATTTTTAATCATATCGTCAAGATTGTCAAACTCAAAAAACTCATCAATCAGCACCGAAGCGCGCACCTTTATTCTAAGCTGTATTTCATCAAGTATGCTTTTGGGGCATTTATCGTTTGTGAGTATTTCGGACGGTATATACCGCGCCATCTCGCTTATAACATGAGAAGAATCCGTAACGCAGGTAGCGTAAAGCTCACCCGTTGAAATATCGGTAAATGTCAGACCGTACACACCGTTTTCAGCATAAATAACAGACAGATAATTGTTATCCTTTTCGCTCAAAAGCTCCGAATCAACAATTGTTCCCGGCGTTATAACGCGGACAACCTCACGCTTTACAAGTCCCTTTGCTTCCTTAGGGTCCTCCACCTGCTCGCATATTGCAACCTTGTATCCCTTGTCTATCAGCTTTGCGATATATGAGCTTGCGCTGTGAAACGGAACGCCGCACATCGGTGCCCTTTCGCTCATTCCGCAGTCTTTACCCGTCAGCGTCAGCTCCAGCTCGCGCGAAACAAGCTTTGCGTCCTCAAAGAACATTTCGTAAAAATCGCCGAGCCTGTAAAAAAGTATCGTATCTCTGTACTCGTCCTTAGTTTTGAGATACTGACGCATCATCGGCGTCATTTTTTCTTCGTTCATACTCATCTTCCTCAGTGGCAGCCTCCGCACGCCGAGCAGTCATGACTGCAGCCGCCCGGTGCATGACCTGTTATATAATAGTTCAAAATCCCGTTTACCTCGTTTACAACCCTGTCAAGCTCTTTTTTGGCTTCAACATAATTTTTAATAATCTCCGAGCCGGCAATAAGCTTTTCAAAAGCTTCGTTATTTTTCTTAACCGCCTCTTCCTCGCTTATTTTTCCGCTTTGCATATCGCGTCCCAAATTCATTCTGTTCATGTTAAATTCCATAAGCAGAGTTTTTGCATTTTCGTCCTGCTCCTGAAGCGCTTCAAGCTCCTTAACCTTTTTCATCTCATCGCTGTTTTGTATAAGCTCTCCGAGCTCCTTTGCCTTTTTGATAATATCCGTCATTTTATACAAGTCCTTTCTTTTATTTTCATACCAACTCGCCGTTTAAGCTCCAGGTATGCGCCTTTGTTATTTTAACCTTTACATACTTGCCCTTAAGTGAGCTGTCACCGGGAAAATTAACAATTTTAGTATTAGCCATTCTTCCCGACAGCATATTTTTATCCGTTTTGCTTTCGCCGTCAACCAAAACTTCAACCGTTTTTCCCTCAAAGGCTTTATTTTTCTTAAGCGATATTTCGTTTTGCGTTTCAAGCAGCATATCGAAATTTTTATGTATTTCTTCGCTGCTTAGCGCAAAATCAAGCTCCGCTGCCGGAGTACCCTTGCGCTTTGAATAGATAAACGAAAATATATTATCAAACTCAACCTTTTTCAAAACGTCAATCGTTTCAAGGAAATCCTCGTTTGTTTCCGTAGGAAATCCGACAATAACGTCGGTCGAAAGAGCAATATCGGGTATGCGCTCCTTAACGCGCCTTATCTTTTCGAGATATTCCTCTTTTGTGTAGCGGCGGTTCATGGCCTTTAAAACGCTGTTGCTGCCTGCCTGAAACGGCAGATGAAGCTGATGACACACCTTGTCGCACTCGCTCATTGCGTCAATTAACCTGTCGCCGAAATCTTTCGGGTGTGACGTTACAAACCTTATGCGCTTTATTCCGTCAATTTCATTTACTCTTCTGAGCAAATCGGAAAAATCAATATTTTCGTCCAAATCCTTGCCGTATGAATTAACATTCTGCCCCAAAAGCGTAATTTCCGTAACGCCCTCTCCGACAAGTTCCTTTATTTCGTTTATTATATCCTCGCTTTTTCTGCTCCGCTCCCTGCCGCGCACATACGGCACAATGCAGTACGTGCAGAAATTATTGCAGCCGTACATAACCGAAACCCAAGCCTTTGTATCGTCCTCGCGCTTTACGGGAATACCTTCGGCTATATACCCGTCCGAGTCGTCAATATCCACCATTTTCTTATTATCCGCCAAAACTCCCCACAAAAGTTCCGGCAGCTTATAAAGCGCATGAGTTCCGAATATAAGGTCAACATGAGAATACTTTTCCTTTATTTTCTCCGTGATATGCTCCTGCTGAACCATGCAGCCGCAAAGACCGATTATAAGGTCACGCCTGTGCTCTTTCATATGTTTTAAAATTCCGAGTCTGCCGAACACCTTTTGCTCCGCATTTTCACGAACGGCACAGGTATTGTAAATTATTATATCCGCCTTTTCGGGATCATCCGTAAAATCAAATCCGCAGTCGGATAAAATTCCGCGAATACGCTCCGTATCGTTCTCATTTTGCTGACAGCCGTAGGTTTCAGTAAGCGCAAGCGGCTTTTTTCCGCTTTTTGCGGCATCGTTTACAATTATCTGCTTTATTTTCAAGGCGTATTGCCTTTGTTTTTCTATTTCTTCCGCACTGACTCTGTGAGTCATACAAAAATCACCGCCTTTTAATTTCTGACAGATAAGCCTGATGCCGCACTAAATCAAAGGCATAGCAAGCTTATTATATACATCTTTATTATTTTATCACATTTTTCCGTAAAATTCAACAATTTTTAAAATTTTTTTAAAAGTTCATAAATTGCTAACATTCATATAATGAAAATTAAGATGGACTGCATAAAAAAATCGCCGCAGCATAACCGCAACGATTTTAAACAAAGTACGCATTCGGTGCAAAATTCTATTAACCAAAGCTCCGCCTTTTATCTCCACGCTGCCGTAACAACGCATCCGAAAAGCTCAAAGGATTTAAAGCGGCAGTCATATTCCTTTGCAAAGCTCGGATACAAAATTCCGGTGCCGCAAAGCTTATGATACGCTTCTTTTACGCTCCAAAGCCTTGAAAATTCATAGTCTCGCCTTTTGCTTTTTACGAGCTGCTCAAGCTCCTTAGCGCTGCACATTTTTTTTGCAAGCGACGGATTGAATTTTGAAATTTTCTGAATATCAACACCGACCTCACCGTCATACACAGCGCAGACAGCAGCGCCGCCGGAATGGCTTATATTAAAATAAGCCTTATCGAAGTTTTTCAAATAAGGCTTACCATGCTCGCCGAGCGCTATTTCAACATTTTTCGGCGAAATTGAAAAGCTGTCTTTCAGAGCGTACAGCATTAACATTTCGCCGACAAGCATTTCATTTGCATGCTCACGATTTTTTTGATTTAAAATTCCGGCGCGTTTTTCGCTGCGAACAGCCGACAAAAGCTTATTAATCAAAACTTCATCATCGGGCAAATCCGCGCGGCACGCATAAATCAGCGGCTCACGCATTTTCAAAATATTCCTCCAGAATTTCCGCAGCGTCATGAACAAGCTCCGGGCATGATCTGCGCTTATAATATTCGCTCGTTCTCTCCTCCGGCTTCGGCTCTGTCGTGCCTGCCTTTAATCCGAGCAAATCTCTGCATATAAACGAGCCGTTATGCTCCGAAAATTCCTTTATAAGAGCCTGCACTCTCTCATAATGCTTTGTTTTAAGCGTATTGTCCTTCGGCTCATAATCGCCGTATTTTGCGCCGAGCACCATGCACATACCGCTTACCGCGCCGCACACATCTCTCAAATGTGCTATTCCGCCGCCGAACGATGAGGAAATCCTCATTGCAGTATCAAAATCAAGTCCCAAATCCTCCGCAAATGCGCCGAACACCGCCTGAGAGCAGTTATAGCCGCTGCGAAAAAGCTCTTCCGCTCTGTCTGCCTTTTTTCCCATTTCACATCACCTTTTAAAGCCGTAATAAGCAAGCTATCTGCCTATAATTTTATCAACAATGTTTTTAACATAGCCGCCGTCATAGTCCTCAATATCGCCCCTGTCGCAAAGAGCGGCAATCGAGCTGTCAAACGGTATCTGCGAATATACATCTATATTGTTTTCCGTGCATATCTCTTTAATATGGCTTTTTCCGTAGATTTCTATCTTCTTGCCGCAATCGGGGCAGATAACATAGCTCATGTTTTCAACCGCGCCCAAAACGTTTATATTCATCATATCCGCCATTTTAACCGCTTTTTTAACAATCATCGAAACAAGCTCCTGCGGAGATGTTACAACAACTATAGCGTCAACCGGGATAGACTGAAAAACAGTCAGCGGAACATCGCCCGTGCCCGGCGGCATATCAATAAGCATAACGTCAATGTCGCCCCAGATAACGTCCGTCCAGAACTGCTTTACCGTTCCGCCTATAACCGGGCCGCGCCATATAACAGGATCGGTCTGATTTTCAAGCAGAAGATTTATTGACATTACCTCAATGCCCGTTTTAGTCTTAACCGGATAAAGTCCGTCCTCGCTGCCCTCTGCAAGCGTATTAAGCCCAAACATTTTCGGGATTGACGGTCCTGTAATATCCGCGTCCATAACTGCCGTCTTTAGTCCGGCTTTTCTTATTTCACAAGCCAAAAGCGAGCTGACAAGCGATTTGCCGACGCCGCCCTTGCCGCTTACAATGCCTATAACCTTTTTTACATTTGAAAATTTATTCTGCTCCTCAATAAAGCTTTCGGGCTTTCTCTGCGCACAGCTTTCGCCGCAGGAGCCGCAGTCATGTGTACATTCCGCCACAACACTCATGTCCTTTCATACTTCATAATCATATACAAATTCGGCGCAACTGCGTAAAACAGTTTTCTGTGCCGAACAAATATTCCTTATTTTTTCGGATTGACAATATCACGCCAATCGAGATCACCACGATCAAGACCGTGAATAAGCACCTCAGCAGTTGCAACATTTGTTGCTATAGGTATATTTTGCAAATCGCATAATCTCAAAAGAGAAAATACATCAGGCTCGTAGCCCTCCGCGCACAGCGGGTCACGGAAAAACAAAACGAGATCTATTTCATTGTAGGCAATTCGCGCGCCGATTTGCTGGTCGCCGCCCTGAGGTCCTGACAAAAATCTGTATACATTGAGGCCTGTTCCCTCTATTATAAGCTTTCCTGTTGTCCCGGTTGCGAAAAGTACATGTTTTTCAAGAATACCCTTATAAGCAATGCAAAACTGAACCATAAGCTCTTTCTTCTTATCGTGTGCTATCAATGCAATATTCACAGTTATTAACCTCCATTATTTAAATTTTAAAAGCTTTTTTATCCTGCTGCCGAAGCCGCCCTTCTTTTCATCAAGGCTTACGACGGGAATTTTTTCCCCAAGCATTCTGCCCGAAATATTTGAAAACGCTTTTGCGGCAATCGAGCCTTCCGAAAGCCCCGCGCCCGTCAAAACGCTTTCGTCATGCGGAACTATACCCAAAACCTGTATACCGAGCAAATCCGCTATCGAATCGGGAGTCATCATCACTCCGCTTTTTATAAGCGCGCCGTCCGCATCGTTTATAATAAGCGACGCTTTTTCAACTCCGTTTTCCTCCAGAACATCAATACACCTGTCGGCGTCGCGGACGCTTGACAGATACGGCCTTACTATAATAAACGCCTCATCGGCGCAGACCGCGCATTTTTCAAGCGCTTCTCCGACACCTGCCGGTGCGTCAAGCAGTATGTAATCGAATTTTTCCGAAACGGACGAAATAAATCCGCTCACCTTATTCATGTCGACATATTTTAGTCTCCGGCTCTGCGACGCAGGCAAAAGCAGCAAATTGTCGTTAATCTTAATTACTGCCTCATCAAGAGTACATCTTCCGTCAACACAGTCAAGCACGTCATATACAACACTGCTTTCAGCGCCCAGAGCAATATCGAGATTTCTCAGTCCGAAATCAATATCCGACACAAGAACTCTCTTTCCTCTCGCGCTAAGGGCAATACCGAGCTGAGCGGTTACGGTTGTTTTGCCGACTCCGCCTTTTCCCGAAGCTATTATAATTATTTTACCCATTATAAACATTAACTCCATTTCCAAAGCCAAAATCACCCGAAAAACACTCCCGGATTTTCTGCGGCTTTTTTGTTCTCACTTACCCCATACTATTATTATACCACAAATAATTCCGTTTGTCTATATTTTTTACAAAAAATCATGAAGAAAAATTGTATCATTCGTGATATATGCCATTTTTGCGTTGTTTTTTTGTGTATTATTCTCAAAATTTGCACTTAATTCCGCGATAGAAATGCTCTCAGGGCAAAAATTTGAAGCCGCAATCACCGCTCCATCACCGTTTTCGACTCCGGCATGAGCAACTCCGGCAAGCGTACCCATTATGTAAATGCTGCCGGAAGCATAAATGTGACCTCCCTCTTCAACATTTCCGAATACAAAAATATCGCCCGACACGGAAAGAGCCTCTCCGCTTTTTATATTTCCGCTGTGAAATCTTATCGTACTGCGATTTGGTACAATTCTTTTAAAATTTTCGGGCACGTCAAGGCTTGATATGCTGCGCATGGACGTGTGCGGCTCTCCGAAACACACCTCCGCCTCCGGAAGAATTGTATGCATAACGGAGATAATGCGCAGCCTGTCGGAATTGTGAAGCATTCTTCCGCATACAAAAACAGTGCATTTGCCCTTAAAAAACCCCTCCGCCTCTTTTACCTTTGCGCGCATTATCTCCAGCACCTGCATAACGGGTGTGTCGGAATCCAAAATCATTTTAACTCCCTGCGCAGTCCCTTTCAGTACAACAGCGTCGGTTTTACTCAAAAAAATCTCCTCCGTTCGCCTGCCGAAAGCTGCTTTTAAGGCGCTTTCGGCATGATTTATCTATTCGTTAAGATTGTTTTCTTCATTAAACGCCGATACGGCTTCCTCGTTAAGCCCGAAATATTCGTCAAACAAATCCTTTGCAACATACGCTGCATTAGTGCCCCTGACGCCGTGCTCAAGAACAACGCAGACTGCAATCTGCGGATCGTCATACGGTGCAAAAGCGGCAAACAGCGCGTTATTTGAGGACTTTTTACCAAGCTGCGCAGTTCCGGTTTTTCCGCCTATTTCTATCGGGTAGCCCGTGAAAATAGCACGCGCAGAGCCCTCGTCAACAACGTTTTTCATTCCGACCTTTACGGCTTCGAGAGTCTGACTGCTCATTTTAACGCTGCTCCTTGCTTCCGGACGGCTTTCAAAAACAAGACTGCCGTCCGACGCCGAACGCACACTCTTTATAAGATTTAGCTTATAGCACGTTCCGCCGTTTGCAATAGTGCTTATATAATCTGCAATCTGAAGCGGTGTAAACGCATGGATTGACTGACCGATTGAGGCCTGAAGCGTATCCGCTCCGTACCAGCCCTGCTCGTCCACGTTTTTTACAAGCTTCTTTTTACTCTCCGGGCCTGCAATATATCCGCTTACCTCTTCGGGAAGCCCAGATCCTGTCAGCTGACCGAGTCCGAAGCTTCTCGCATATGAGTCAAGAATATCAATTCCGCAGCGCCTGCCCGTTTCGTAAAAAAAATAGTTACACGACTTTTCAATCGCCTGCGACACGTTTATGCTGCCGTGAGTCGTGTGATATTCAGACCAGATCCAGCAGCGCGGACGGTAGTCCTCATAAAACTTATATATGCCCTCGTCGGTTATTTTCTCGTTTGGCTTAAGCTTGCCGCTTTCCATAGCCGCAACCGCAACAAGCGGCTTAAACGTTGAACCCGGAGTATATGTTCCGCTCGCCGCACGGTTTAAAAGCGGCCTGTTTTTGTCGTTTGAAAGCGTGCTGTAGCTGCTGCTAAACTCCGCAAGGTCGTATGTCGGATATGATGCGCAGGCAAGTATATCTCCGTTTTTAACGTCAACCACAACCGCCGCTCCGGCATTTGCGTCCTTACCCGTTTTCTCTCCGCCCTCGCGGCTTATTTTAAGTATTCTTTTTTTAAGCGAGTCCTCAAGCGTTCTCTGCAAATCCATGTCTATCGTAAGAACAACATTGTCGCCCGGCACCATCGGCGTTTTGTTTATAATTCCGCCGTCATCGCCGCCGCTGCCCTTAACTCCGTCAGTACCTCTTAAATACTGCTCCGCTTCCTTTTCAACTCCCTGCTTTCCAACGCTGTCGCTGTAGCTATAGCCGAGAGACTTGTATTTTTCATATTCCGCGTCGTTCATCTTCCCCACTCTGCCGAGAACGTGCGAAAGATAGCCGCCGTTTTCATACTTTCTTTTGTAGCTGTTCGTTATCACAATTCCCGGAAAGCTGTCAGCCGACTCCTTTATTTCGGCAATCGCTTCCATTGAAACGTCGTCGGCAAGAACATACGGCGACACGGGAGAAAATCCGTGCTTATCCGCTTCATACCTTACGGACAGTATTTTATATCTGTCGGAAAGCGAATATTCGCCGCTTATTTTATATAGCTTTTCGCAAAGCGCGTCAAAAGCCTCCTGAGCCGTCATTGAAGAATTTACATACTTTTTATATTTATCGCTTTCAAACCATTCTTTTTTTTCGTTATCGTCCGAAAACGTAAAATTCATATTTTCATCTATCGGAAGAGTTGACTGTATATCGGTATCGAGCAGCGAAAGCGTTTTTATAATAACGCCGTTTAGCTGATCGTCCGTTACATTTGTCTTTGTAAGCGCAAGGCTGTAGCAAGCCTTATTGGTTACAAGCCTTTCGCCGTAGCGGTCTGTTATTTCGCCTCTGGGCGCTTTGTCAATAAGGTTTACACCTATTCTGCTGCCGGCAATTTTATCATATTCGCTGCCGCGAATTATCTGCATATAAAAAACTCTGAGAATAATCGCCGTCATCGCCGCAAAAATTACGAAATATATAATTCCGAGTCTTTTATTTATATTTAACAAGCCAAATCACCGCCTCTGCCAAAAAATAAAACGTTCCTTTGCCGCAAAGCTTTTCTTTATAAGCGCTAAAATCACCGGCGAAGCAATTGCCGTATATATTCCGCACGGAATAATCACCCGCAAAAACGCGTCCTTCACGCTCATATCCGCCATGCAGAAAAGCGTATAAAAAGCGCCTTCAAAAATGCATGAGCAAAGCACGGAAAATGCGCCGAATTTTAAAATCGGTTTTCTGCCGCTTTTGATATAAATGCAAAAAAGCGAAAAGCAAACGACAAAAATCATGCAAAAAGCAAAGCTTCTGCCGCCGAGAGCGCTCATTATCGCCGCCGAAACGACCGATACCGGCACCGCCGATTTCACATTTTTAAAATTAAACGCAAACGCACCCGAAAAAATAAAAAGAAGCTCTGCCGATATTCCGCCGAAGCGCAGTATTCCGCTTGCATATATAACAGATAAAAAGAAAATCCATAAGAATGTCTTTATGTATTTCATTTTTAAGAAACCCTGCTCCTTTCATTTTAAAACAAAGCCTTAATTTCCCGTTACAATAACCATAACCTCGTAAAGCTCCGACAGATCAACGCTCGGCTCAACCACCGCATACGGCACCGAATTTTCAGCCTTTATCTCCTTAACAGTACCGACGCTTATGCCCTCAGGATAAATTCCGCCCGCGCCCGTTGTTTCGAGCGTGTCGCCAAGCTTTATATCGCCCGTATCGTCTATAAAGCTCATGCGGCATTTTTTCTGCTTTGAAAGAGCCGCATCGCCCTCAACAACGGATAAAAGTCCGCATCTTATTATTCTCACCGCAACGGAATTTTCACTGCTTAAAATTGTTGAAATAACGCTGTAGCCGGCGCCTGCCTGCGTGACTCTGCCGACAACTCCGCCCGGCGCAATAACCGCGTCACCCGGCTTTATTCCGCTCCACGTACCTTTGTTTATAACAATCGTATCATACCAGTTGTTAGGCTCATAGGAAACCACCTTTGCCGCAACCGTTTCAAAGCGGTTTTCCATTTCGCCTTTCATATCAAGAAGCTCCGAGAGGCGCTCATTTTCCGATTTATATTCCGCAGCCGAAAGCGCCGCCGCTTTAAGCTGTGCATTTTCCTCCGCAAGCGCGTCATTTTGCTCCTTATAGCTTTTTATTGACGTGAAATAAATCTGCATATTCTTTATTTCATGTGCCGCTCCCGATATAAGAGTAAGCACGGGAGAAAAAGCGGTGCGAACGCCGCTTACCAAAAAATTATTATCTCCGAATATGCTGCAAAAAACTATAACCGTCGCTATACACACGGCGCAATACGCCGCAAGCCTTTTTTTCTTCATTTTATCCTATATTGCTCCTTTTTTATAAATCGGGAAGTTTTCAGCTTTTTTATATTTGCCGCCGCTATTTTCTCCCGGCAAGCCTGCCGAGCATTTCGCCCGTGCCGGTCGCAACGCAGTCGGACGCGTTTTCTGCTATACGCGCGTCAATGTCAAGCTCCGATTTTATAAGGCTGCAAAGACCTTTTATTTTAGCTCCGCCGCCCGTTATGACAATTCCGTTTTCCATAACGTCCGAAGCAAGCTCCGGCGGCGTATGCTCAAGCGTTATTTTAATCGCGTCCATAATCTCGCCGATATTATCCTTCATAGCTTCCCTTGCCTGTGCGGAATTTATCTGCGCCTGCTTTGGAAGTCCGGACGAAACGTCGCGCCCTCTGACCGTAAACGTTTTTTCTTCTCCGTCGTCAAACGCGTTTCCGACAGATATTTTAACCTCTTCTGCCATGCGGTCGCCTATATTTATTCCGAGCTCCTTTTTTACATAATTTATTATTGAGCTGTCAAGCGCGTCGCCGGCTATTCTGACAGACCTTGAAGAAACAATTCCGCCAAGACTTATAACGGCAATCTCGCTCGTTCCGCCGCCTATGTCAACCACCATCGCACCGTTTGCGCCGTCCGTGTCAAGACCTGCGCCGACAGCCGCCGCCATAGGCTCTTCAATAAACGAAACGGATTTTGCACCTGAGGTTATGGCAGCTTCCTCTACTGCGCGCTTTTCAACCTCAGTAATGCCGCACGGAATTGCAACAAGAACGCGCGGCTTTAAAATTCCGCCCGCGCTGCTGTCTGAAATAAAGCTTCTGAGCATTGCGCGCGTTATGTCAAAATCGGCAATTACTCCGTCTTTTATCGGGCGCACGGCAACAATGCTGTCAGGCGTTCTGCCGATCATTTCGTTTGCCTCTGTGCCGACGGCAAGAATTTTTCCGTCAAGCCTGTCAAGAGCTACAACGGACGGCTCCGAAAGTATTATTCCGCTGCCCTCTTTATATATTCTTGTGTTTACGGTTCCCAAATCTATTCCAAGACTTTTTGAAAACAATCCCATTTAAAACTAAATCCTTTCTAACTAAATCTGCAAGCTTTTTTATTATACGCCAAACACTTCAAAGTCAAATTCATCTCTTAAGATTTCCGACAAAAGCTTTACCGGAAGTCCTACAACATTAAAATAATCGCCGTCTATTTTTTCAACAAGAAGCGCACCCTTGCCCTGTATGCCGTATGCGCCCGCCTTATCGGACGGCTCGCCCGTTTGTATATAAGCGTGCACTATTTTCTCCGTCAGAGGCGAAAAGGTTACCTTTGTACACGCGGACCTGCAAACGCTTTTCATATCCGAAGTATCGGTAACGCAAATTCCGGTGTAAACCTCATGAGTTTTACCCGAAAGCGCCGTCAGCATTTCAAAAGCGTCGTTTTCGTCCGTCGGCTTTGTAAGTATTTTTCCGTCAAGCGAAACAACCGTATCAGCGCCGATTACAAGCGCACCACGCTCGGCTGTTTTGGCGCTTGCGGCAGCTTTTAGCATGGCAAGCTCCTGGACGTATATCCCCACCGGTATACCCTGCGGCGAAACGGCGCTCTCATCGGCATTTGAAACCGAAACGCTGAAATCAAGTCCTATATTTTCAAGTATTTCACGTCTTCTCGGAGAGCCTGACGCTAAAATTATTTTTTTATTCATCACTTTACACCTCTGTAGAAATGACCTCTTGTGAATGTATTTTCCGCCGGCTTGTGCACCGCATTGCCCGAAAGCGCCGAAATATAATCGGAAATTATCCTCTCGCACTCATCCGTTTTCTCATCGGTAAATTTCAAAATCACAAACGAAACTCCGCTTTTTATAATATCCTCCGCCTTATCCGCCATATAAACAGGCTTTGAGTTTAAAATGCGCATATTGCAGCTATCCGTACAGATAAGCGGCATAACGTTTCCCATTCTGTCGCGAAGACGATATTTTTGTCTGTGATTTTGACAAAGCCCCGCATTTTTTAGCGGGCAGGCAGCGGTAAGCATTAAATCGAGCTTTCCGTAGCCGATTACGCCGACGGGTATGCATTTGTTAATCTGCTCAATTTCTTTTAAATTAAGCTCCGGCGACAAAACCGCGTCGGAAAGATATTCCGAATAAAACGAAAGCGACTCGGAATTTGTAATATTAAGCCTTGCACCGCCGAAAAGCTCGGCGCCGCCGTGTTTTCTTATTTCTCCGGCATTATTTATCATAACGCATTTTGTGCCGAAAGCGTCATAGCGCGTTACCTCTGCGCATTTTACTATCGACTTTTCGGCATTTATCTTTATGCCGCGCGGATAATAAATTCTCTTTATACCCATTTTTTCGGCAAGAGCCGCCTGCTCCTTTGTTGAAACGTCGCAGGCGATAAATATTTCGCCTCGCGCCGCCGAAGCGCTTCTGTTAAAGTCAAAATCAAACGTTTTCCTCTTTTCGCGCTCCGCTCTTTGCCTTGAAAGTTCCTCCGCCGCGCGCCGCCTTACAAGATTTATTTCCGAAATCGGAATTGAAACGCCGCTCTCGGCGTCCGTTTCTATTTCTTCACATTCATACGGCGCAGCGCCGAGCTTCATAAGACTGCTCTTTAGCTTTTCCTCGCTTACGGCGGCATTAACCGCCTTTTCGCACTCTTTGTCCGACTGCGCATAAGCATAATGCTCACCGTCCGAAAAGTAAACGCCGACTTTTTCTCCAAGCCGCATTGAAGCGCTTATGCTGACAGGAATTTTTCTCTCAAACACATTCTCGCCGCATCTGTGCTTTGCCTCCTGCGAAAAGATATTCGGCGCTGCATTTGACGGATTTTTGTGATTTATCATTTTCGCGCCCTCGCCGCCGAACAGTCCCGTTGTAAAGCCGCGCGCAAACGCGTTTTTAAGCTCTGTCATATCGCTTTTTTCGACAGCACACGGATTATCAATATATTTTCTGTAAATGCCCGTAACCGCCGAAACATATTCGCACCGCTTCAGTCTGCCCTCTATTTTAAGAGAGCTTACGCCGATTTTTTTAAGCTTGTCAAGCTGCGAAACAAGGCATAAATCATATGGGCTTAGTACATAGCCGCCGAAAGCCTTTTTCCCCACGCTGTCAACAATCGTATAAGGAAGCCTGCACGGCTGTGCGCACGCGCCCCTGTTTCCGCTTCTGCCGCCGACAATGCTGCTGAAAAGGCACTGCCCCGAATAGCACATACAAATCGCGCCGTGAACAAAAACCTCAAGCTCACACGAGGTGTTTTCCGAAATTTTCTTTATCTCTTCAAAGGGAAGCTCTCTTGAAAGCACAACCCTTTCAAAGCCGAGCTTTTGAAGAAACAAAACGTCGTCCGTATCGGTTGCGGTCATCTGCGTGCTTGCATGAACAGGAAGCTGCGGCGCGCATTTTTTTATTATTTTCACCGCACCGAAATCCTGAACAAGCACCGCGTCAGCGCCTATATCCGACAAATCGCGAACATACTGCGAAAGCTCATAAAGCTCGCTGTCTTTTATAAGAGTGTTCACCGTCACATAAACCTTTACGTTATATATATGGCAGTAATCAATCCATTTTTTCATTTCATCTATAGTGAAATTTTTTGCGCTTCTTCTTGCGCCGAAGCTGCTGCCGCCGAGATATACCGCGTCCGCTCCGCTCTGAACCGCTGCGCGCAGAGCCTCATACGACCCTGCCGGTGATAAAAGCTCCATATTATTTGCCCTTCAGCTTTTCTTTAAGCTCAGCTATTTCCCTGTTTGCGTTATCGAGCCTGTGCCTGAGTGACGCAACATCTATTTCATAATCCGAATTTTTCAATATTTCATTAAGGCGCTTATTTTCCTCAACAAGCTCGTTATATTTTTTCTGCGCCTTGTCAATAAGCACCTTTGTGCCCTGATCCGCCTTTAAGTATTTATCACAAATGTTAAGCGCCGCCAACACTATCGGGCGCTCTCCGAAAAGAGTCGGGTTTTTCTTTTTAACCTCGCTTACCTGTTCGTTTACACAATCGGCAATTCTATTCATATACTCCTCGCTCTCCTCCGACACAAGAGTATACATTCTGCCGTTGATTGTTGCGTTTATCCTGTTTTCACTCATAAGTATTTTCCCTTTCAAAGCCGATTATTTTTCCTCATCTATAAATCTTTTAGCCTTTAAAACGGCAAGCGCCGTTTTTCCGTCAATTATTTCATCGTTTATCACCATATTGTAAAGCTCGTCATAAGGCATTTTAATAACCTCAAGGAACTCATCCTTATCAAGATGCTGCTCCTTCAAAGTAAGATGCCTTGCAAGATACATATATGTTTTTTCCTCGCAGTATGCCGGAGTCGGATAAAAATATCCGAGCGGAATAAATTCCTCCGCCTGTGCGCCCGTTTCCTCGCTAAGCTCACGTTTTCCGGCTTCAAGAGGATTTTCACCGTATTCAAGCTTGCCCGCAGGGATTTCAAGCAGCACCTGCTCCGTCGGCTTTCTGAACTGCTTTACAAGAAAAACGTTTTTATCGTCATCTACCGCCAAAACCGAAACCCCGCCCGGATGGGCGATTATTTCACGCGTTGCGCTGCCGCCGTCGGGAAGCGTTACGGTATCAACTCTGAGCTTTACGACAACGCCGTCAAAAACATCTCTTGTAGATACGGTTTTCTCTGTTAAATCCATTAACCATTCCCCCTGAAAAAAATAACTATACTATAATAGTAACAAAATATTTGCCAAATGTCAATACAGTTTTCGCCATTTAAAAAATTTTATGAATATTTTATATTTTCATCACATTTTAAGGCACTTTTATCTCACCTATTACACTCGCGCTCTTGTCAAACGCGATAACCGTTCGGCGCTTTTCGTTATCCGAAAGAACATTATAGCCGAAAACCTCAATATGAATACGCTTCAAAAGCTCACCTACGGACGCTGAACCGAACAAATCCTTGTTTTCCTCAATTATCCGAACGCGCATTTTGTGAAGGACGGCATCGTATTTTTCGGGTGACCAAGTCGGCGTTGACGCATTTTTATTGCCGGTAAACCAGTCAAGCTTTAAAATGTCAAGAAACAAATCTCCCCCGATTTTCCCGAAGCAGTCCGCAAGAGTGCTATACTGTGCCTGCCGCGAAAGACTTATGTCAAAAAGTCCGTTTTCTTCAAAATACACGGCTATTTTCTCATACATCTCATAGCAGCCGCCGAAAAAGCTTTCCATATATAAAAGCGCCCTTTTAAACACGCCGCTCGCATGATATATATTGAGAACATGCTCAAGCTTTTTAAGCTCCAAAAGCTCGCCGTAGGATATACTGTCGTTTGAAATAACCTCATACGGCGGATGAGCGGAATATTTATAGCCGTACCTGCTTTCCTCCCTCTTTATTTTCGTACCGGAGAGAAGCTTTAAAAATCCAAGCTGCAAAATATCCGGCTTAAGACTCATAGCGTCATTAAAAGTTTTTTTGAAGCTTTCGATATTTTCTTCCGGCAGCCCCGCTATAATGTCAAGATGAACGTGTGCGCGCCCGACGCTTGTAATTTTCCGCACATTTTCCGAAAGCCTTTTATAGTCCGTACTTCTGCCTATAGCTTTGACGGTTTTCGGATTTGTCGACTGAAGCCCCACCTCAAGCAGAAGCATTCCCTCCGGCGCGGAGTTTATAAGGTTTATAAGCTCGTCCGTCAGCGTATGCGCCGCAATTTCAAAATGAAAGCTCATGCCGCGCCCGTTTTCTATTATATATTTTATAAGCTCATATGTACGCTTATTGCCGCTGTTAAACGTGCGGTCAACAAATTTAAGCGTTTTGGGCTTATATTTTATTATTATGTCAAGCTCACGCTTTACCTTTTCAAGACTTTTAAATCTCACGCTGTGAACGGTTGAGGAAAGACAATAGCTGCAATTATAAGGGCAGCCGCGCGAGCTTTCATAGTAAATAAGCTTACCCGAATTTTTCTCTAAATCTTCTTCCGTATACGCAAATTCCAGGCTGTCGAGGTTTTCGATATAGCCGAAGCCCTCGTTTTCGACTATTTTCTCGCCGCTTCTGTAGGTAACGCCGCCCGTATTTTCAAAGTCAAAGCCGTTTTTGCAAAGCTCGGCAAAAATCTCCTCGCCCTCGCCCTTTATAACCGCGTCCGCAAAGCTGCTTTTACGGAGAAATTCTGCCGAAGAAAACGTAACCTCCGGTCCGCCGAATACGATTTTTATTTTCGGCATGGCACTTTTAATATCGCCTGCCGCCTTTACAACATATTCAATATTCCATATATAACACGAAAAACAAACTATATCGGGCGCCTTATTGTAAACGCCCGATACAACCTTTTCCGTCTTTTCATTTATCGTATATTCCAAAAATTCAACACCGCCGCTGTTTGCCGAAAGTGTTCTGACAGCAAGCGATGTATGGGTATATTTTGAATTTACCGCCACAAGCAATACTTTCATTTGTTTCACCTTTTTTTATATTTTTACAGGTTAATCTCGTCAAGCGCCGCTCTCATTATCCGCGCACTGTTTTTAAGTCCATCAAGCTCGCTGTCCGAAAACTTAACGTCAAATTTGCTTAAAGCTCCGCTGCCGCTTACAAGAGTCGGTATGCTGAGCGACACGTCCTTTATTCCGTATTCACCGTCAAAAACAGACGAAACGGTAAGCACGGAGTTTTCCTCGCCTGCAATGCACGCTGTAATTCTCGAAACAGCAAGCGCGACCGCATAAAAGGTTGCTCCCTTTTTGTCGATTATTTCATAAGCCGCTCTTTTTGTCGCATTGTACATCTCGTCAAGGTCTGACGGAGTGCATTTTCCTGTTGCCTGCGCGTATTCCGCCATCGACATACCTGCAATATTCGTAACGCTCCAGGCCGCAACCTCGCTGTCGCCGTGCTCGCCGATTATATATGTGTGGCAATTTCTTGGATCAACGCCTGTATGACGGCTTATCATATATTTAAGGCGCGACGTGTCGAGAACGGTGCCCGAGCCTATAACCTGATTTTTCGGAAGCCCCGAAAGCTTATATGTTATATACGTTAAAATATCAACCGGATTTGTAACTGTAAGAAGTATAACGTCATCGGGCGCATAGCGCATTATATTCCCTATTATATCGCGAAAAACAACGGTATTTCTCTTCAAAAGGTCTATTCTCGTTTCGCCCGGCTTCTGTCCGACGCCTGCCGTAAGAACAATAATATCCGCCCCCTTGCAGTCGCTCCAGTCGCCTGCCATAACGGAAACAGGCTTAACAAACGATACTCCGTGATTCATATCGTCCGCATCTCCCGACGCCTTTTTACTGTCAATATCAATAAGAACAATTTCATTAAAAAGTCCGCCGAGCATAATCGTATATGCGGTTGTCGATCCGACATAGCCGTCGCCCACTATTACAATTTTTCCTCTGAACATAATAATCTCCCTTTCCGGTTTTGAATTTATATTAATATTATGCCGTTATTTCTCTGTTTTCATACAAAAAAGGTGCTGCTAAAAGGCGCAGCACCCGAATAATTTTTTATAATGTACCGAAAAGACGATCTCCCGCGTCGCCCAAGCCCGGAACAATATATCCGTTTTCGTTAAGCTTTTCATCAAGCGCGCCGCAATATATTTCAACATCGGGATGAGCTTCTCTCAAAGCCTTTAAGCCCTCCGGAGCCGATATAAGACACATAAACTTAATGTTTTTAGCTCCTCTTTGCTTTATGAAATTAATAGCCGCAATAGCGCTTCCGCCCGTTGCAAGCATAGGATCTACAACTATTACCTGGCGCTCCTCAATCTCTGTCGGGAGCTTGCAGTAATACTCAACCGGCTCAAGAGTTTCATGGTCGCGGTAAAGACCGATATGACCTACCTTTGCGGCAGGAATAAGGCTTACTATAGCGTCAACCATTCCCAGACCTGCTCTGAGTATAGGCACAACAGCCACCTGCTTTAAAATTGTTTTTCCCTTCGCAACGGCAACAGGAGTCTGAACCTCTGTGTCGGCAACAGCCAAATCTCTTGTTGCTTCATAGCCCATCAAAAGAGCGATTTCGTAAACAAGCTCACGAAAATCCTTTACAGTTGCGTTTTTATCCCTCATCATTGTAATTTTGTGCAAAATGAGAGGGTGATTCATAATGTGAATTTTATCGTCCATTTTATCCATATATCCTTTCCGTGCTTTTGTATTAGGCTCCCACAAAACAAACGCTTTGCAGCAGCCTACGCTCACATATATTCTAATTATACTACAAAAAATTTCATTTGTCTATAGGTTTTTCAGAATTTCTATAAATTTTTTTAAAACCGAAAATATATTTCCGTTTTTGCACGAGAAAAAGTGCTGCTCAAATGCATAGCCCGGATAAGGAAGTAATTTCGGAAAACATAAAAAACGCGCCGAAACAACATATCAAAGGCAAAAAAATCGGAACAAGCATAACTTGTTCCGACGTGGCTGCGGAATCAGGATTCGAACCCGAACAGAGTGAGTCAGAGTCACTAGTGCTACCCTTACACTATTCCGCAATGTGTCAATCACAACAATATTATTATACCACTATTTCACCGCAATGTCAACACTTTTCTTTCAGTTTCGGGCTATTTGTACAAAATAGCCCGATTTTTTTTGAAAACAAAAATTTAATTATAAAAATTAAACAATACCATATTTTAATGTATACCTCTCCTAATTTATGCCCTCACAGCACGGCGCAATTTACGTCGCGAAAACGTACAGCAAGTAATCATTAATAAAACATAAATAAGGCATTTTAAAAGCGGCTTTTCATCTGCACAGCATAAAAAATTTTAAATCTAAACCCATGTTAAAAGCCTGTTTAATGCGGATAATGAATTTATATATTACAAACAATTTCACACATAATCATTTAGTCAAAATTCACAAATCAATTAAAACCGCTTGACAAGCTATGTCTAACATGGTAGACTGTATATGTCGACAAAAGTAGAATGTATTGGAGGTATGCCTTATGAAAAATATAAATATAGGTGAAGCGGAGCTTGAAATTATGAAAGTTGTATGGGAAGCTGATGAGCCGATTGGCTCGGCGGCAATAGGAAAAGCCGTTGAAGAAAAGGGCTGGAAGCGCACAACAATTGCCACATTTCTCGCACGGCTTGTCGAAAAGGGCGCATTGTCTGCCGAAAGGCGCGGCAAGGCGTGGTATTACACACCGATTTTGACAGCAAAGGAATATAAAAAATCGCAGGTGAAAAGCCTTATAAAAAATCTGTTTGACGGCTCAGCCGAAAATCTTGTTGCCGCACTTTTTGAAGAGGAACAGTTTTCGGATAAGGATATTAAAGAGCTCAAAGCAATTTTCGAGGATAAGGAGGGACGAAATTGATAAGCGAAATATTCAAAGCACTTTTAATCACATCGCTTGCCGGCTCTGCTCTTGCAACTGTTATCAGCATTTTTCGACCGATAACGAAAAAGCTTTTCGGATATTCGTGGCATTATTACATATGGCTGTGCGTGGTTTTTGTAATGCTTATTCCGGTGCGCTTTAATGTAAATCCGCCGTCAGCACCGAGCATTACAACACAAACGGTACAAACAAGGCAAGAGGTTGTCAGTAAGCAACCCGAAACAACCGGAAATATCGTGCAGACAGCCCCGACTCAAAAGCCGCAGCTTTTGCAGAAAGCAACAGCTATATGGGATAGAATATTTTATAACCGAATGAATATTTTAGCGTATTTATGGCTTATCGGTGCAATGGCTTTAATGCTCTTAAATGTTGTACGCTATGTAAGGCTGAATATTAAAATACGCAAAACCGGTGAGGTTATATCTCTCCCCGAAATCAGCGAATATACCAACAAGAAAATCAATGTTCGGGTATGGGAAAATGTTGCGTCACCGTTTATGACAGGCGTATTCAGACCAACACTGATTTTGCCGAAAACAGAGTTATCAAGCGAGCAGCTACATAACATACTGCGCCACGAAATGACGCATTTTAAGCGGCACGATATTTTATATAAATGGATTGCCGAATTTGTAAAATGCGTGCATTGGTTTAATCCTGTTGTATGGTATGTTTCGAGGCAAATTGCGGCAGAGTGTGAAATATCCTGCGATATGTCGGTTACAAAAAATATGTCAGGCAGCGAGCAAATGAGCTATATAAGCACAATTCTTTCCCTGCTTCCGATGGGTAAATCAATCAGGCTTCCGCTTACCACCCAAATGGCAAGCAGTAAAAAAATTCTGAAAAGGAGATTTATTATGATCAGGAATAAAAGAAAAACCAGCAAATTTATGTCGGTCATATCCGCTGTTATTGCAGCTATAATGCTTTCAACAACGGTTTTTGCAAGCGGAATTATCCAAAACAGCTTTGCAACGGATGACATAAAGTATGAAGTTTACAACGGTGATAATAAAATAGTTTTGAAAAACGAGCCTTTTATATACGGTAGCGAATACTATCTGCCGCTAAGGGATATACTCGACGGTTTTGGTGTAAACGACATTTCATATACCGACGGTGAAATTAAAATAAAATTTCCGACATATATGACAAAAAACGAAGCAGAAGAAATAATGCTGAAAATCGGAGATTCACTTATTCATTACAACCCTGTTTCGTCAAAAGAATACGGCGTTGTAATGCGCTGTGCGCCCATTTTGCATAATGATGTGACATACGTAACCGTAGATTATTTTGAAGATATGATGCGAAGCTTTGACATACAAGGCTTTCGCCTGAATGTTATACGCCCGACCGAGCCGGAAAATTATTATTCCAAGAATGAGAAAGTTTTTATCGGCACAGCAGAGGCACAAGACAGTTATAGCGGAGATCTTGTAAAGCGAATTATAGTTGATGAAAACGGCGAAACAATTGCTGTAGTACCGATTGAAAATCAAATTTCCGAAAATATACTGCGAAAAACAGATGAAACCGGAATTTGGAGCACATATTACAGCTTCTATCATATGCTGTACGACTCGGCAACATCAATTTACGATTTTTCTGAAAATCAAATTTATAAATCAGAACTTTATGTAATAGAAAAAAGCAATAATGACATTGCATATATCGGGATTGCGGATATAATAAAAATTCCTCAAAATAAATTTAATGTGGGAAACCGTATGATTATTACAAATACATATAAGTCAAAAAATATAATCAAAAAAAATCAATATGCAGCGAACACCTCCGAATATACAATAGACCAATTCTTTTACCTATTCGGTGACAGTAATTTTGAAAGCATGAAGCGCTTGTGCACTCAAAACTGCATAGACAATTATTTCAGAATTTTTGATGATACATCACCATCACCCGTAAATAATGTGTACGACATGACGACCGCCGACATAATCACTATGGAAAGCTCAAAAGAGTATGCGGAAAACTCACAAATAACATATGTTACGGTAAAATGTGTAAGACCGGCACATTCGAGCGTACTTGACCCGGGTGGGAAAAGAAGCTTTGGCATTATCACCGTTCGGCAACCGGACGGCAGATATTTAATTGATGATTTTAAGACTGCGTTTTAATAATTTATTTAAATCAGAAAAAAAGACTATGAATTTTCTCTTGAAAGCTTCATAGTCTTTTTGCTCCGAAGGTTTACATTAAAGCCTCTCAAAAGCAACGGTTTTATTCTTCATGGATATTTTTCCGACCTTAAAGCCATATTCCGAAAGCTCCTTTTTATATGTCAGAAAAGAGTGGTCAAGCGGCACACCCGCGATTTTTTCTATATCGTCATATGTCAAAACAAAGTCATTTTCCCTGTTTTCTTTTATCCATCTCCACAGCGGCTCGTATTTGCTCACCTTTTCACTTCCCCTTTATGCTTCACATTTTAGAAATTGCTTCATTAATCATCGAAAAAACATTTAGCATTGTAAGATACCTTACCTTTTCACGGTCGCCGTTTAACATAAGCTTTTTGCATACGGTGCCGCCGCTGCACGAAAGCGCGGCATAAACAAGACCTACCGGCTTATCCGCACTGCCGCCGCCCGGTCCTGCAATTCCCGTTACCGAAACGCCAATATCCGACTGCGCTTTGCTTCTTACTCCCTCTGCCATTTCGCGCGCCGTCTGCTCGCTTACCGCCCCGAACTTTTCAAGAGTGACGGCAGACACACCCAGATTTTTCATTTTAGCATCGTTTGAATACGTAACATAGCCCTCAGAGAAAATTTCCGACACACCCGAAAAATCCGTTATCGTTTTTGCAATAAGCCCTCCCGTGCAGCTCTCCGCCGTGCTTATGGTAAGCCCTTTATCAAGCAGAGAAGAAATAACCGTTTCGGGCAGGCTCTTTCCGTCGTCGGAATAAACAAAGCTTCCGTATTTTTCATAAATTTCATCAAGCGCCGGAGCCATTATTTTTTCGGCTTCATCTGCGCTTTCTGCCTTTGCCGCAAGGCGCAGATATACCTCGCCCGTTTTTGCATAAGGCGCAACAGTCGGATTTACCGAGCTTTCCATAAGACGCGAAAGTCCGTCCGCAACAGCCGACTCGCCTATTCCGAACAGGTGCAGAGTTTTTGTAAAAAGCTTGTTCCCCGCTTTTGCTTTAAGGTACGGCTTCACGCTCTCGGTATACATTCTCTCAAGCTCAACCGGCGGACCCGGCAGAATTATAACAGCCTTTTCACCCGTTTCAATTATACAGCCCGGCGCAGTGCCGCAGTTATTTTTAAGTATTATGCAGCCATCCGGCATATAAGCCTGCTTCTCGTTATTTTTTGTCATTTCCCTGCCGGTGCGTTTAAAATAGCCGGCTATATATCCGAGACTTTCCGTATCAAGAACAAGTTCTCTGCCGCAGACCTTTGAAATAACTTCTTTCGTAATGTCGTCGGGCGTCGGTCCGAGTCCTCCCGACGCAATAATTATATCAGACCTTTCAAGCGCGCACCTTACGCTCTCGGCAAGCCTGTTTTCATTATCGCCGACAACGCTCTGATGATAAACGTCAATGCCTATTTCAGACAGCTCGCGCGCTAAAAACTGCGCATCGGTATTCAGTATTTCGCCGAGCAAAAGCTCCGTTCCGACAGATATTAATTCAGCCTTCATTTTTATAACCATTCCTTTCCGTGCTGTAAGGCACAAAATTTAAGTCTGAAAGAAAATCGTTCAGAGTGTTGCTTTGCAGTGAGCGGTGCTGTACGATGGTACCGCCCCGAACAAAAAGCTGCGCTATGGGCGATTTTATTCAGACTTACTACCTCATTTCAAAAATCAGATATTCTTCGGATAAACAACTATTTTTTCCGTTCCCTCAACAGCTTCGTCAACGAGCTTTTCAATATCTAAAACGCTTTCCGTTCTGATAACGGACGCTCTTTTCGGATTTGTTGTCGGGTGCTTCGGAGTGAACACGGTGCAGCAATCCTCATAAGGTAAAATCGAGGTTTCAAATGTGCCTATCTGCCTTGCGCGCTCAATAATCTCATCCTTGTCCATTCCGATAAGCGGACGCAGAACAGGCATATCAACAACCGAATTTGTAACGTCAAGCGCGCCGAGCGTCTGGCTTGCTACCTGACCTACGCTTTCGCCCGTTATAAGTCCCGCCGATTTGTGCTTTCTTGCAAGTTTTTCGGCAATTCTCATCATAAATCGGCGCATAATAAGCGTCATATGCTCCTCCGGGCAGTTATCTCTTATTTTAAGCTGAATATCGGTAAACGGCACTATATAAAGCTCGATTTTTGAGGTGTATTCGGCAATTATAGAGGCAAGCTCAATAACCTTTTCCTTTGCGCGCTCACTCGTATACGGATAGCTGAAAAAGTTCACCGCGTCAATTTCAAGTCCGCGCTTTGCAATCATGTGTCCGGCAACAGGCGAATCAATTCCGCCCGAAAGCAGAAGCGTTGCTTTAAGCCCCGTTCCGATAGGCATTCCGCCCTGACCCTTTATTTTATTTTGAGCAACATATACATACGCGCCGAAATCGCGCACCTCAACCTTAACATTTTTATCCGGATTATGAACATCAACAATGCAGCCCGTGCAGCTGTCATGCAAAAATCCGCCGACCTCGCGACTTATATCCTGCGAATTGAGCGGGAATTTTTTATCCGAGCGCTTTGCCTCAACCTTGAAGCTGACGCCCTCCTTAAGCTCCGCTCCGCAGTATTCAAGCGCCGTTTCCTTGATTTTTTCAATATCCTTTTCGCACTGCGCCGCGCGCGTTATTGACACAATTCCGAATATTTTCGAAAGCCTTTCGCAAATCAAATCAAGCTTTTCTCCGCCGTCTGCTTCTATATATATTGTAGCCTGCGCAAGACGAATATCAACTCCCTCAATGCCTTTGAGCGAATTGCTTATATTTTTAACAAGCACCTTTTCAAATCTCGGTCTGTTGCAGCCCTTTAATATTATTTCTCCGTATTTTGCAAGTATAATTTCTTTCATAACAATCTCCTTAATCCTTATGCGCGTACAAATTTTCTTATTGTTTCAACCTCTTTTTTAAGCGCCGACACAACAAATTTTATATCCTCGTCCGTAATTGAGCTGTCAAAGCTGAAGCGGATTGCGCTGTCCGCGCTTTTTCTGTCAAGCCCCATTGCCGTAAGAACGTGACTGACCTCCGGCTTATGCGATGAGCAGGCAGAGCCTGTTGACACATAAATTCCGTGCGTTTCAAGGCTGTGAAGAAGAATTTCCGACCTAAGCCCCAAAAACGAAACGTTTAAAATGCATTTTGAGGAGTATTCCTCCGCGCCGTTTATGATAGCATTATCTATGCTCTCTTTTATTCCCCGTTTAAGCGCGTCGTACTGCTTTTCGCAGCTGCCAAAGCTTTCGGAAGCCGCCGCGCCGAAGCCGGCAATTCCGGGTACATTTTCCGTTCCCGGGCGGATTTTTCCCTGCTGCTCTCCGCCGAAAAGAAGCGGTAGCACTCTTGCGTGATTAATGCAGAGCGCGCCTACTCCCTTAGGTCCGTGAATTTTATGGCTGCTCACGCTCACCATATCCGCGCCGAGCTGCTTTAAGCGGCAGTCTGTTTTTCCGAAAGCCTGAACGCAGTCCGAATGAACAACAGCCGCCGGGCATTTCTCGTGCACTGCATCGCTTATTTCCCTTATCGGCTGAATTACGCCCGTTTCATTATTTACCGCCATAACGCTGACCAAAACCGTGTCGTCACGAAGCGCTTCTTTCAAAGCTTCAAGGCTCACCCGTCCGCTTTTTTCCGCCGGCAGATATGTAACCGAAAAGCCGCGTCCCTCAAGCTCTTTAAAGGCCTCAAGAACAGACGGGTGCTCTATTGAAGAGGTTATAATATGCTTTCCTCTTTTTTCAAGCGCCCTTGCCGCGCCGAAAACCGCAGTGTTGTTCGCTTCCGTTCCGCCCGATGTGAAAAACACGGTTTTTTTGTTCACTCCGAGCCGCGTGGCAACGGCTTCTCTGGCGCTTTCGACTATTTTTTCCGCCTTTATTCCCACTCCGTGCAGAGATGACGGATTTCCGAATTGCTCCATTGCTTCAAGCACTGCCGCCTTTGCCGCCTCCGACGGCTTTGTTGTTGAAGCGTTATCAAGATATATCATAAATTTCGCCTTTCATTTTAATCTGTCTGTACTAATCCATCTTCTATTATAACCTAAAATATAAATTTCGTCAAGTATATCGGGTGCAATATAGTCAAATTACTTAAATTTTCTTATAAATTGTAAAAAAGCTATTGATATTTTTTTAAAAGTATGATATAATGATGTATGAATTATATTTATTTTAAGTAAAAAGAAAGGATTGGTAGAAGTGAAATTAAAGAAAGTAATATGTTTTGCGGCCGCGCTGGCAATGTGTGCAGGTCTTGCATCATGCGGAGAAAAGACAGAAAAGTACACAATTTCCTCCGACAACTCATTCGCACCGTTTGAGTTTCTCGACGAGTCAACAGGCGAATATGTAGGTGTTGATATGGAAATTCTCGCAGCAGTTGCTGAGGATCAGAAATTTGAATACGAAATGAAAAACGAAGGCTTTAAGGCTGCAATGGGTTCTGTTCAGTCGGGTCAGGCCGACGGTATGATTGCCGGAATGACAATTAATGACGAGAGAAAGCAAACATTTGATTTTTCGGACTCATATTTTGAGGACGGTCAGATACTCGTTGTTGCACCGGGCAGCGATATTAAGTCGGAAGCTGATCTTGCAGGCAAAAAGATTGCCGCAAAGAACGGTACAATGAGCCTTGAATATACAGAATCAATCAAGGATAAGTACGGCTTTGAAATTTCATATTACGATGATTCGCCGTCAATGTATCAGGCAGTTATAAGCGGAGTAAACGACGCTTGCTTTGAGGACTATTCCGTTATCGCATGGGCAATCAAATCAGAGGGCGTAAAGCTTGAAATGCTTGGCGATGTACTTAACCCGGCAGGCTACGGCTTTGCCGTAAAGAAGGGTGAAAATGCAGAGCTTCTCGAAAAGTTCAACGCAGGTCTTAAGAATATTAAGGCAAACGGCAAGTATGACGAAATTCTTGCAAAATACGGTTATTAATTAAGAAAAAAGGTCTGCAACCGATAAAATCTCCGTGTTGCAGACCTTAAAAAAATATATGAGAGTGGTTATATGGATTTTAACAGAGTTTTAACTAACGCAACCGGAATGCTGTTGTCCGGTGTAAAAATAACAGTCCTTATCTCCCTGCTTTCAATCATCATAGGAATTGTGATAGGTCTTCTGTCATGTCTTATGGATATATCAAAAAGCAAGGTATTAAAAGGTATTTCAAAAACGTATGTCTGGATTATAAGAGGTACGCCGATGATTGTTCAGGCAATTTTCGTTTTCTACGGCGTTCCGCAGCTTTTCAGGCTGTTTTTGGGCAAATTCACATTTTCACCGTTTTCGGCAGGAGTTATAACGCTGAGCCTTAATGCCGGAGCATACCTTTCGGAGATTTTCAGAGGCGGAATAAACGCTGTTCCCAAAGGACAGATGGAAGCGGCAAGAAGTCTTGGCTTCAGCTACAGAAAATCAATGATGAAAATTGTTTTGCCGCAGGCGTTTAAAATCGCACTGCCGTCAATGGTAAACCAGTTTATTATAACGATTAAGGATACTTCCATACTTTCTGTTATAGGACTTGCGGAGCTGACAAACAGAGCAAATACATATGTAGGAAAAACGTATCAGTATTTTGAAACATATCTGTTTGTTGCGGCATATTACCTGATTGTTATTTCTATACTGATGATTGTTTCTAAGCGTTTGGAGAATAAGATTAATTATGAAAGAAAAAGTAAAAGTAACTGATTTAAAAAAGAGCTTCGGTAAATTAAACGTATTAAACGGCATAGACCTCACCATAAACGAAGGAGAGGTTGTATGCATAATAGGTCCGTCCGGGTCGGGTAAATCAACCTTTCTCCGCTGCCTTAACAGGCTTGAGGAGCCGACAAGCGGCACTGTTATAGTTGACGATGTGGAAATTACGGATAAAAAAACCGATATAAATAAAATTAGAGAAAACATAGGCATGGTTTTTCAGAGCTTTAATCTGTTTGCTCATCTTACGGTTAAGAAAAACATCATGCTCGCGCCGATGGATTTAAAGAAAATGTCAAAGGCAGAGGCTGAAAAAAAGGCTCTTTCGCTTTTGGAGCGTGTCGGGCTTAAGGATAAGGCGGATTATTATCCGCATCAGCTCTCCGGCGGTCAGCAGCAGAGAGTTGCAATTGCACGCTCGCTTGCCATGGATCCGGATATAATGCTTTTTGACGAGCCTACAAGCGCCCTTGATCCCGAAATGGTCGGAGAGGTTCTCGCCGTTATGAAAGAGCTTGCAGCCGGAGGAATGACAATGGCTGTTGTAACTCATGAAATGGGCTTTGCGCGTGAGGTTGCGGATAAGGTTATATTTATTGATGACGGCGTTATTCTTGAAGAGGGTACGCCGGAAGAGGTTTTCCAAAACCCGAAAAATCCGAGAACGATTGATTTTCTCAACAAGGTTTTATAAGGCTTTACATAAGGAAATTGAACTAATGCCGCACGGCAGCCGAAAATAAGTAATTAAAGACTTTATTTAAAAAGTAAATTTCTTGTTTTCCGCCGCTTGTGCGGCTTTTATATTTTAAAATTTTTAAGCAGCTCTTAATCAGTGCAAAAAAAGCTGTTCGCTTTTGCGAACAGCCCCAAACAAACACGTCTTTTAAAAAAATCTTTCCTCTGCCGCCGCGCACAAATAATGATACACCGGCAAATGCAGCTCCTGAACCTTATATGTTTCGGTTTCGGGAACGCGGATTGTAACGTCAGACAGCTCCGAAAGCTTGCTTTCTTTTTTTCCTGTCAGCGAAATTGCTTTAGCACCAATGCATTTTGCAACCTCAACCGCATTTACAATATTCTTGGAGTTTCCCGACGTTGAAATTCCGATTACCAAATCATTTTTCCCGGCATAGCCGTAAACGAGCTGCGCATACATCATATCGGGCTCAACATCATTTATAAAAGCCGACAAAACAGCGCACTGGCTCGGAAGCGAAATTGCCGGCAAAGCGCCCTGCAAATTTTTTCTGAGCTCTTCGGGTATACGCTCGTCCGTAACCTCGCGGCGCTTTAAAAACCCTTTCATCAGCTCGCCTACAATATGCTCGCTGTCTGCGGCACTTCCGCCGTTTCCGCAAACAAGGATTTTCCCGCCATTTTCATATGTATCAATAATAATGTCAAGAGCCTTTTCAATGCTTTCCCCACACTCGCAAAGTGACGGGTATCGCGTTAATAATTCCTCCATTAAAATCACACCTTTCATCTGACCGATCTTTTCTCAAAAGTATCTTCCGCAACTGCCAGCGCCGCCCTGTCGCCTATCGAATCTCCGAGAGCTGCCGGAACAACGGAGCAAACGGCTCTTGAATAGCAAAGAGCTTCTCTTTCAATCACCTGCTGCATCTTATCCTTTAAAAGCTCGCTGCTTCTTTCAAAAATACTGCCGATTACAATTTTCTGCGGATTTAAAATATCTATTAAAAGCGAAAGCCCCGCTCCGAGCTTTTCCGCACAGATGTCATACACCCTTGCGGCGTCACTGTCGCCCGACTTCGCACACTCGGCAATTTTTTTCGCCGTTATATTATCCATATCCGCATAGCTTTCACAAAATGATGTTTTTCCGCCGCATTGAAGCTTTTCGGCGGCAACCGTTTTTCCTATCTGCGCAATTCCTCCGCCGGAGCAAAAGCCCTCAAACGAGCCTGCCTTGCCGAAGCCGACGGGGCCGTATTCGGCTATGCGCATATGGCCTACCTCTCCTGCCATATCATTTGTTCCGGCATAAAGAGCGCCGTTTAAAATAAGTCCTGCGCCCATGCCCGTGCCGAACGTGAGAAAAATCATGTTTTCACAGCCGACTCCGGCGCCGTATTTCCATTCGGCAAGTGCGCACGCGTTTGCGTCATTTTGAACACCTGTCGGAACATTAAATTTATCCTCAAGCATTTTTACAATTTCAATATTATCCCAACCTGGCAAATTCGGCGGCGACATTATAATTCCGCGCTTTGAATCAAGCGGTCCGCCGCAGCTTATGCCTATAGCGTCGCCCGCTCCGAGCTTTTCGGCAGACTCTATAATTTTTCCGAGCGTTTCGTCAACAGTCGTTGTTGCAAATTTTATTTTTTCCTTAACTCCGCTTTTGTCGCCCACGATAACGGCGCATTTTGTACCGCCTATGTCAATTCCCGTAAACATAACAATACCCCCGATTATTTGCTCGGTACGCTTTCCCAGTCTTTAAGAAAACGCTCTATACCTGCGTCCGTAAGCGGATGGTTAATCATCTGACAAATTACCTTATAAGGAATTGTTGCAATATGCGCACCTGCAAGAGCCGCGTCAACAACATCCTCCGGGCTTCTTATGCTTGCCGCAATAATTTCCGTTTCAATTCCGTGTATGTCAAACATTTCGGCAATTGCTTCAATAAGGCTGTTACCGTTTGAGGAAATATCATTTAATCTGCCGACAAACGGGCTCACATAGCTCGCACCCGCTCTTGCTGCAAGAAGAGCCTGCGCCGGGCTGAATATAAGCGTAACATTTGTTTTAATTCCCTTTGCCGAAAGCTGCTTTACAGCCTTTAAGCCTTCAGCGGTCATCGGGATTTTTATTACGATATTTTTATGTATTTTAGCAAGTTCAAGCGCCTCGCTTACCATTTTTTCGGCTTCAAGGCTTATAACCTCCGCCGAAATAGGTCCGTCAACAATTGATGTAATCTCCGTTACAACATCCTTGAAAACCTTTCCTTCCTTTGCGATAAGCGACGGATTTGTCGTAACACCGCATATAACTCCGAGATCGTTTGCACTTCTGATTTCGTCAACATTTGCCGTATCAATAAACATTTTCATTTTAAATCAGTTCCTTTCACTGTCAGCTTCGGGTATTTTCATACCTGATATAATTATACAATCGCAGGAATAAAATTTGAATAGATTAATATGACAATTTGCATAAAATATTTATACAATTATGCCATTGACATTTTTTTATTTTGATATTATAATTATACTTGGCAATATTGTTTACGGAGATGATATAAATGACTCAGGCAAAGCTTAAGGAGCTTACCGACAAGCTCGGAGCCGTGCTTATGCATGAATTTGAATTTAACGGCATAAAAATAAAGGTGAATTACGCTTCTTTGGCAAATCACCCGAAAAGCTGGGTTATCGCCTCGCATTATCACCCGTGGTTCGAATTTAATTACGTTTCAAAGGGCTCGCTTTATACAACGATAAATAAAACCGAATTTTTAATAAACGCCGGCTCTTCATACATAATACCGCCGGGCGTTCCCCACTCTCACCGAAATAATGCAGTCGGCGACAAGGGTATATGCATACGCTTCTGCCTGAACGCCCCCGAAAATAACCCCGTTTTAAAAACGCTATCGGCGCCGCATGAAAAGCCGTTTATATCAAATATAGAAAAGCTTAATCTGACCGGAGGGCTTTTAAGCACTCAGGCGGAATTTGCCGCATGGCTTATGCGTATTTTTGAAGAGTTCAGCTCGGAGGAGCTGCCTGCCGCTCCTCCTAAGCACTCCTTTGCAACGCAGGTTATATTTTATCTTGAAGAATACTATACAAGGAAAATCCGCTTTTGCGATATAGCCAACGCAATGAACACAAGCTACAGAACGCTTTCGCGAAAATTCACCGCCGAAACGGGTATGTCAATTTCCGATAAGCTGACGGAAATACGCCTTGAAAAAGCAAAGGAGCTTTTAATTTCAACAAAGCTTTCGATGTACGATATAGCATCACTTTCGGGATATGAAAACGAATTTTACTTTTCGAGAATATTTAAGCAGAAAGAAAAAATATCTCCCAAAGCCTACAGAAGCTTATATAAAATCAAGCTTCATGAGGTCTGAAGCAGTTGTTTTTCTAAACGGCGCTTATTTTAATCGCCGCAACGGTTATATCATCTCTTGCGCAGGCGGCATTTTTAAAGCCCGTGCTTTCGGCAACCGCCGCCGCAACGTCATTCATTGACTTGTCGCTGTCAGACAGAATTTTTTTAACGCGTTCGCCCGACAAAAAGCCGTAGCCGTTCCCGTCCGCACCGTCCGACATCATTATGACAAGATCTCCGCTGTCGAGCTTTTTGCTTATCCGCGAAATATGCACATCGGGTAAAATGCCGATAGGCAGAGCTGATGAAAACACCGTATCTATACGGTCGCCCCTTTTTATAAAGCTTCTGCAGCAGCCAACCTTATAAAAATCCGCGTTGCCTGTAAAAAGGTCAATTTCAAGCAAATCAACGGAGCTGAAGCTCTCCGCGTCACACAAAAGCGCAAGCGATGAATTAACAAGCGAAACGGCAGTCTGCGCTTTAAAGCCGTCCTTTATAAGCTCCTCCAAAAGCCTGCCGCACGTTCTCGACTCCCTGCCTGCCGCAGAGCCGCTGCCCATGCCGTCACAAAGCAAAACATAAAATTTTCCCCTATCGGTATAAAAGCTCGAAACCGTATCTCCCGAAACCACCTGTGACCCTTCAGCAATCTGCTTTTCGCCGTATTCAACGCGATAAGCGGTTTTCTGCACAAGCTTTAAATTTGCATATCCGCCGCGACACTCAAACGGCATCCCGACACATTCGGAAACGAGCTTTGCAAGCTTTTCTTTGTCAAACGGTCTGTTTAGCGATATGTAAATTTCCGTTTCACCGGCGCCGTTTTCAAGCGCTGATGCTTTCCTTAGCGGGCAGCCCGCTTCAACAAGGCAATCGCCGAGCTTTTCCTCAAGCTCGCCGAGAAAGCAAAAGCCTGTCCCTATTTCGTCGCCGATACCCGAAAATATATCCGATATTTCTTCATACTGGTTTATCATAATATCGCGGTTATGCTCAAATTCGCCCTTTTTTAAAAGACTTCTTCTGTAATCCTCATACGAGTGAGCAAGCTCGCATAAAAAAATATCGCTCTTTGAACACATAACGGTAAATTCCTTAGGCGCGTTTGCCGCATTGCAAAAGCCTTTATCCTCCAAAGCTTCAAGGGCTCCGAAAATAATTCTGTATGAGTCGGCATAATTTTTTTCTATGCATCTTCCGCAGTCGGCACACCCGGCGCATACCTTGTTTACGGTTTTGTCTATAACGGTGCAAATATCCTTATTATACATTCTTATGCTCTTTTCCGTTATACCGCGATAAACGCTCGCAAGCCTTGCAAAAGCGTGACCCGCCGCGCCGAGTCTTGCGCCGAGATATTCACGCATACGGTCGCTGTCGCAGGTTTTCCCGACAGACGCCGTTCTTAAAATATAGTCCGAAATTGATTTATGTACCCTGTTCGGAGTTATTATAAAAAGCGCACACGCGGCAATTATTTCAATAACCGAAACAGAAACCGTGTTTCCTATATAAAGCGCCGTAACCGCCGTGCTTCCCAAAAATCCGAGCGCAACGCCGTATTTTCCAAAGCTTTTTAAAAGATTTCCGAAAATCGCCGAAAGCCCGTAAAGCCCTGTCAGAGTTACAGCGCTTGTGTTGTTCATACTGCATATAAGCCCGGCGGCAACGCCGCAGCTTCCCGAAACCGCAAGCGGCAGTGAAAGCGAAACCGACATAATCATATAAGCGCTTATTATCCTTGAAATATCAACGCTTCCCTCCGGAGTCAGTCCGCCAAGTCCTGAAATAAAAATCCCGGCGCACACAGCGGCGGAAATGAGCTCGCTTTCCTTAGGTGCGCGGCGCAGATAGCCCGTGAGCGCGGAGGCGTTTAAAAACAGAATATAAGAAAAAGCCGCCGTTATCGCTTCTATTATAAGCAGCAAAACATCATATGTAGAAAACGGCATATAAAAAAACCGTATTATTCCGCTGAGGAAAACGGCTCCGCCGCAGACAGATGATGAAATTATGCGCTGCTGCTTATAGTCACTTCTTATAAGCGCGTAAATCATCAGAAGCAGCATTGCAAGCAGGCTGTCCGACTTTTGCATAAGCACGCCGCGCGAGAAAAAGCCGAGCGCGGAAAATAATATTCCCATATACCCGATTTTAAGGTCAAACACAGAAAAAAACATTGCGCACGCAAACGGACTTATTTCAAGAAACGAGCATCTCGCAGCAAGCAGAATAAGAAAACACGGCAGGCTGTCCGACAGGCGCACGGTGCGCAGAAAAGGCGTATAATTTATTTTTTGTACATTTTGCAGCTTTGGCATTTGCAATTCCCCCCAACAATACTTCCGCATTATTATATCACACCGCACGCGAATTTTCTGTCAAATTCCGTTGTCGGATTATGAAAAGCTTTCGACTTATTATTTTATTTCGCGACCGATTGCGCGCGAAAGCCCTGAAATACCATGCACATAATACGAATAAAAAAATTTTTTAATCGGATTTTGTAAAACGTTTTTTTGAATTTAATGCAAAATGAACAAAAACATAAAATTTAATTTGTTATTTTTGATAAATAGATATATGTTATATCGATATAGTTATATCGATATAACTATAAAGTATCTTCACAAATATAATATTATGTGATATATTATAGCTGTACAAAAGATAAATTAAAGGTCAGTCAAAATTTCATAGCTGCGCATCGCGCGGCGGAAGGGAGAACACTATGAAATACGAAACAATCGACAACGCAAAGGCGCTCGAAAAAGCGCTCTCGGAGCTGAGAGAGGCTCAAAGCAAATTTGAAAACTACTCTCAGGAACAGGTTGACAAAATTTTTCTTGCCGCAGCAACAAAGGCAAATATGGCAAGAATACCGCTCGCCAAAATGGCAGTTGAGGAAACAGGCATGGGAGTGGTTGAGGATAAGGTTATTAAAAACAACTATGCTGCGGAATATATATATAATAAATATAAGGATGAAAAAACATGCGGCGTTATAGAATACGACAAAGCGTTCGGATACAAAAAAATTGCAAAGCCGATAGGCGTTATTGCTGCTGTTATCCCGACAACAAATCCTACATCAACCGCAATTTTCAAAACGCTTCTCGCTCTTAAAACAAGAAACGCGATTATCATAAGCCCTCACCCAAGAGCTAAAAAGTCAACAATTGAAGCCGCAAAAATCGTTCTTGAAGCGGCAGTTGAAGCAGGTGCGCCGGAGGGCATAATAAGATGGATTGACGCGCCGAGCCTTGAGCTTACAAACCTTGTTATGTCGGAAGCTGACATAATTCTTGCAACGGGCGGTCCCGGCATGGTCAAGGCTGCATATTCGAGCGGCAAGCCGGCAATCGGAGTCGGCGCCGGTAACACACCGTCAATAATTGACGAAACTGCGGATATAGTTCTTGCGGTAAACTCGATTATCCATTCAAAAACCTTTGACAACGGCATGATATGCGCGTCGGAGCAGAGCGTTATTGTAAATAAAGCAATTTACGACAGCGTGAAAAAGGAATTTATAAAAAGAGGCTGCTATTTTCTAAAGGGCGGCGAAACCGATAAGGTAAGAAAAACAATCATCATAAACGGCGCGCTTAACGCAAAAATTGTAGGTCAGAGCGCATATACAATAGCAAAGCTTTCGGGAGTTGAAGTTCCGGAAAGTACAAAAATACTGATAGGCGAAGTTCAGAGCGTTGACATTTCGGAGGAGTTCGCTCATGAAAAGCTCTCCCCCGTGCTTGCAATGTATAAGGCAAACGATTTTGAGGACGCGCTTTCAAAAGCCGAAAGACTTATAGCAGACGGCGGCTACGGTCATACGTCGAGCATTTATTTAAATCCGTCGGAGAGCGAAAAAATCGCCGTATTCGGAGAAAGAATGAAAACCTGCCGCTCGCTTATAAACACACCGTCGTCGCACGGCGGAATAGGCGATATTTACAACTTCCGCCTTGCTCCCTCGCTTACGCTCGGCTGCGGCTCGTGGGGCGGCAACTCGGTTGCTGAAAACATCGGAGTAAAGCATCTTTTAAACATTAAAACGGTTGCCGAAAGGAGAGAAAATATGCTGTGGTTCAGAGCGCCCGAAAAGGTGTATTTAAAGAAAGGCAGCCTGCCGGTTGCGCTTGAGGAGTTAAAGAATGTTTTAGGCAAAAAGCGCGCGTTCGTTGTAACAGACAGCTTCCTTTTTGAAAACGGCTATGCAAAGCCAATTACGGATAAGCTTTCGGAAATGAATATAGACTATACGGTATTTTCGGACGTTGAGCCCGACCCGACGCTGTGCTCGGCAAAGAAAGGCGCCGAGCAGATGAGCGCTTTTAAGCCTGACGTTATAATCGCGCTCGGCGGCGGCAGCGCTATGGACGCGGCTAAAATAATGTGGGTTCTTTATGAGCATCCCGAAGCTGATTTTATGGATATGGCAATGCGCTTCATGGATATAAGAAAGAGAATTTACACGTTTCCCAAAATGGGCGAAAAAGCATATTTCATAGCCGTTCCCACCTCTGCCGGAACAGGCAGCGAGGTAACTCCGTTTGCGGTTATAACGGACGAGAAAACAGGCATAAAATATCCGCTTGCCGACTATGAGCTTATGCCCGATATGGCAATAGTTGACGCCGATTTCCACATGAGCGCACCTAAGAGCTTAACGGCGGCTTCGGGCGTTGACGCACTCACGCACGCTCTTGAAGCTTATGCTTCAATGATGGCGACAGACTTCACCGACGGCTTGGCGCTGCGCGCGGCAAAGATAATTTTTGAATATCTCCCCGAAGCATACGAAAACGGCTCAAACGCAAAGGCGCGCGAAAAAATGGCTAATGCCGCAGCAATGGCGGGAATGGCTTTTGCAAACGCATTTCTCGGCGTATGCCACTCGATGGCGCACAAACTCGGCGCATTTCATCACCTGCCGCACGGAATTGCAAACGCACTTATGATAGATCACGTTATACGCTTCAATTCATCGGAAACACCGGCAAAAATGGGAACATTTCCGCAGTATGACCATCCGCACACTCTGGAGCGCTATGCGGAATTTGCCGAATATGTCGGAGCTAAAGGCAAAACGGACAGCGAAAAGGTTGAAAACCTTATAAAAATGATTGATGAGCTTAAGAAAAAAGTCGGCATAAAGGAAACAATCAAAGACTACGGAATTGACGAAAAGGATTTTCTCGGCCGCCTCGATGACATGACCGAGCAGGCATTTGACGATCAGTGCACCGGAGCAAATCCGCGTTATCCGCTTATGAGCGAAATAAAAGAAATGTATTTAAAGGCATACTACGGAAAGGATGAGAAATAATGAATTTTGAAAAGATTATTGCCGTAAGAAATTCCAAAACCGTATACCGCGACGCCGGGAAAGCTATAAAGGTTTTTGATGAGCATTATTCAAAAGCAAATGTTTTAAACGAAGCGCTCAATCAGGCAAGAGTTGAAGAAACGGGGCTTAAAATTCCGAAACTCGTTGAAGTTTCAAAAACGGACGGAAGATGGTCAATCGTATCGGAATATATAACAGGCAAAACGCTTGAGGGGCTTATGGCGGAAAACCCCGACAGAGAGGACGAATATCTAAAAAAATTTGTTGAAACGCAAATTGAAATACAAAGCAAGTCCGCTCCGCTTCTTACAAAGCTTAAAGACAAAATGCACAGAAAAATCGGCGAAACGGGGCTTGACGCAACAATAAGATATGAGCTTAACACAAGGCTCGACGCCATGCCGAAGCACAAAAAGCTTTGTCACGGCGACTATAATCCGAGCAATATAATTGTAACGGACGACGGAGATTTTTACGTCCTCGACTGGTCGCACGCCACAATCGGAAACGCCGCCGCAGACGCTGCGAGAACATATCTTCTGTTCTCTCTCGATGGCAAAAAGGAGCTTGCCGAAAAATATATGACGCTCTTTTGCCGCATGAGCGACACCGCAAAGCAGTATGTTCAGAAATGGATACCGATTGTTGCCGCATCTCAGCTTTCAAAGGGAAATGAGCATGAAAGAGAATTTCTCATGCACTGGATTGACGTTGTGGAATACGAATAACGGAAACGGGCTGTTTAAAAAGCTAATCGGCTTTTTAAACAGCCATCTTTTTTTGTCTAAATGCAACAAAATTTGCCTTCCATATTTTAGTAATAATACAATTTTGTAAATTTTCTGTGTTATTTTCAAAAAAGGTCTTTCATTTCTCTTAAAGATGTGTTATAATTATAATCGCAGAAGCTATCGGCGGCTGTAACAAATATAAACGCATATTCATATGATATTGTATATATTTCGTATGAATGGAGCGTGTTATTTGTGAGTGGATTTATAATTGAAGGCGGTTATTCACTCAGCGGCGAAATATCTGTTCAGGGAGCAAAAAATGCTGTACTGCCTATTCTTGCCGCTGCGGCGATTAACGGCGAAAAAAATGTTATACATAACTGTCCGCGTCTGCGCGATGTGGAAAAAACGGCTGAAGTTTTAAGGGGACTGGGCTGCGAGGCAGATTTTTCGGGAAATACGATAACGGTAAATTCCGCACCTATGCGCTGCTACACCATTGAAGAAAGCCTTATGCGGCAGATGAGATCGTCAATAATCTTTCTCGGAGCAATTATCGCGCGCTGCGGCGAGGCGGTTGTGAGCATGCCGGGCGGCTGTGAAATAGGTATGCGCCCGATTGATATTCATCTTAAAGCGCTGCGCTCTATGGGCGTTTCGGTAAAAGAGGATAACGGCTATATATTATGCCGCGCCGGGAAGCTTAAAGGAAAGGAAATTCATCTCGACTTTCCGAGCGTGGGAGCAACGGAAAATATAATTCTCGCCTCCCTCTTCGCCGACGGAAAAACCGTTATAACAAATGCGGCACGTGAGCCGGAAATTGTCGATTTGCAAAAATTTCTTACGAGTATGGGCGCGGATATAAAGGGCGCCGGCAGCGGAAGCATTACAATATGCGGAGGTAAAAAGCTCTGCGGCGTTGAATACAGCGTTATGCCGGACAGAATTGCCGCAGGTACATATCTTGTCTGCTGCGGCTGTGCGGGCGGAGAAATTTATCTTAAAAACGCCTGCCCTGAGGATATGACTTCAATTTTATCAAAACTTTCGGATATGGGCGCGGATATAAAGACGGATAAAAACTCAATTTATATGTCGTCATCCGGGCGCCTTAAAAGCTTCGGCAGCATAAGGACAATGCCGTATCCGGGATTTCCGACGGATATGCAGTCACTGTTTACGGCGCTTGCGTGCAGCGCGGACGGAACTGCGATTGTGACGGAAAATATTTTTGAAAACAGATTTCAGAATGCCGAAGAGCTTGCGCGCATGGGCGCGGATATACATATAGACGGAAAAACGGCTGTTATAGTCGGAGTTGAAAGACTGCACGGAGCCGTTGTTTACTCACGCGAGCTGCGCGGAGGTGCATCACTTATTGCCGCCGCTCTCGGTGCGGACGGGAAAACAACCGTTGTCAACACCGACTACATAGATCGCGGCTATGAGCAAATTGAAAAAAATCTGTCGGACTGCGGCGCGCATATCGAAAGAAAAGCGGAAATTGACGGCATATAAAAAGCCTTGATTTTGCAGCTTCGGCAAAAGCGACTGTTTCAAACGAATGGAGGGATAAAGCCTTGAATACACCAGCTGTCAAAGGAAGAAGACTCGACGACGCCCGGCGCCGCCAGGTAAGGCAGCGGCAAATAATACGGCAGAAGAAAAAGCGTATGCGCCGAATTGCCGCAAGAAGCATTACGTCGGTTGTGACAATACTGGTTATTCTGTTTGTATTTTTCTTTCTGACGCCGATTTTCAATGTAAAGAACATGACAATCACGGGCAACAATCGGATAAGTACGCAGAATATCGAAGAATTTCTTCCCGATATAAAGGGCAAAAACCTGTTTAAAATAAATCGGTCAATGATTTCTCAGCGACTGTCGGGCATAGCATACATACGCGGAGTTGACATTGAAAAGAAATATTTCCCCGCGTCTGTCACGATAACTATAACGGAATACACACCGTATGCCTGCTACAAAAGCGGAGATGAATATTCCGTCATTAATGAAAACTGCGAGGTTTTGGAAACGAGCGGCTCAAAGCCTGATGATCTTCCTCTGCTTACCGCGTATACGGAGGACTTTGCGGAGCTTTTTTCAAACGAGGAAGCGCTCAGCGCTCTTAAAGGCTTTTTCAGCGTCGCCGGCAGAATTGGGATTAATGAGCAGATAACCGGCATTGAGCTCATTGAGGGTAACGAAATTAACTTCAATTACGAAAACAGGCTTGATGTTATCTGCGGCTCAAACTATGATATGGAGCAGAAGCTTCGGCTGTTTAAAGTAACAATAAACAATCCCGATTTGCTCTCAAACGCACATGGAACAATGGACCTTTCCGTTGTCGGAAAAGCAAGCTATTTGCCGTAAAAGTAAAAATGCACAAAAACCTTTTCAATATTGCAAAAAAGTTTGGCTAAAAATAATTGGTCATTTTGCAAAAAGTTTTCGCAAAACTATTGAATAGTTTGAAAAAAAATAGTAAAATAAGATATAGAGTATACTTCTGTCGGGCATAGACGGAAAGATTACGAAGGAGGATATATATTATGCCTATAGATATGGTAGACGACAACACTCTCCTTGACGGAGCAAGAATTAAGGTTATAGGCGTCGGCGGCGGCGGAAACAATGCTGTTGACAGAATGATAGAAGCAGGCGTTAATAAGGCTGAATTTATCTGCGTTAATACGGACGCACATCAGCTCAGCCACGTTAAAGCGGAAACCGTGCTTCAAATCGGTTCAAAGCTTACGGGCGGACTGGGCGCAGGTGCAAGACCGGACGTAGGCCGTCAGGCTGCTGAGGAAACTAAGGAGGAAATTAAAAATCTCCTTAAGGATACCGATATGGTTTTTGTAACGGCAGGAATGGGCGGCGGAACAGGTACGGGCGCCGCACCGATTATTGCGGAAATTTCAAAGAGTCTCGGTATACTTACGGTTGCCGTTGTTACAAAGCCGTTCTTCTTTGAGGGCCCTCAGAGAATGAAAAATGCCGAAGAGGGCTTAAAACAGCTTATCGACAAGGTTGACGCTATTGTTACAATCCCGAATGACCTTCTCTTTAAAATCGCTGATAAAAAAGCTACAATCGAGGATTCTTTCAAGCTTGCCGACGATGTTTTGCGTCAGGGCGTTCAGGGAATTATCGAGGTTATTACTCAGCTCGGTATAATGAACTGTGACTTTGCCGATGTCCGCACAATTATGAAAGATTCAGGCGTTGCTCATATGGGTATAGGCATAGGCAAGGGCGAAAATGCGGCTCAGGACGCTGTCAGAAACGCAATTGAAAGCCCGCTTCTCGAAACAAATATTTCCGGTGCTTCAAACGTTCTTCTTAACGTTACCGGCGGAACTGAATTTTCACTCGTTGATATGGGTGAGGTTTCAAAAATCGTTCAGGAGCAGGTATCCGAAAACGCCAATATTATTCTCGGCACCGCAGTTGACGAGAACATGAAGGACGAAATAAAGGTAACTCTTATTGCTACAGGTCTTGACATGAACGCTAAAAAGACTCAGGATACAAGAAATACCTCGCGCAGAGATTTCACATCTGACTTTTCTTCATCATCACTCAGAAGAGATGATGAGGCAGTATTCTCAAGAAAGCTTAAGCCGGGCATGGAAAGCATAAATGTACCGTCGTTTTTCAGACCGAAAAACTAACAAAAAATTTTGAGCCGCAAAACGCGGCTCTTTTTTTGAATATTCATTTTTCTTTGCCGAACATTTGCTATAATGCGCAAATAAAAAGCAGAGCCTTGCACATTTCGGCTCTGCTTTTTAGTTATATTTCATTATCCTGTGATTGTTGCTGAAAAAGTCAATATTCGCGTCAAAATACAAATGCGAAATATGATTTCCCTTTTTCATTTTTCCGTTTTCAAAGCTGTTATAGGTGTCCCACGTTGCGTCTATAATAACCCACCTGCCGTCAACATACGCCTCGTTCCATGCATGGTTTTCCTCGCTTCCGTTTACGTTTTCATCGTTCCACCAGGTGCTGCCCGACGATATTCCGAGCGCATACCCGGTCACAACGCTGCACGGAATATTAATGCTTCGGCAAAGCGCCGCATATAAATTGGCATATCCAAGACATACGGCCTTTTGCGTTTTCAAAACCTCCGTTGAAACATACGGAGCAATTTCGCCGCTTGCAAGGCTGTCATAATCATAATGAACATATGTGCAAATCCAGTCATGGATTTTAAGCAGCTTTTCATAGTCGCTGCCTGCGTCCGCCGTCAGCTGCTCGGCAACAGACTTAATGCTTGCGCTGTCAGACTGCACGGACGGCGTTGCTTTCAGCGTTTTTGCTCGCTTTTGCGCGTAAAGCTCACTGTTTTTTTCTGCTACGGGAGAGCGGTACATTATCCATTTCCCGTCCTGCTTTTGTATATATGCATATGCATTTACCCAGCCGTCATAATTTCCAAACCGCCGCTCACCGCTGTAAACCTCAACGCTGATTTTATCCGCACTCGTTTCGGGTATATCAATCTTCTTTGAAAATTTAAATTCAGTGTCCGCCGCAAAGTATGTTTCGCCGAGAACCTCTTCCCCGTTTACCATTCTGACTATAATATTTGAATTGCCCATCTCGCGGCTCACACCGAAAACAGACACCGTATTATCATCATTTACAGAAATGCCGACACATTCCCTGTCATAAAAGTTTAACAGGGGACTGTTTTTTATATACGCATTGTCGGCAAATTCCTCAGGCGAAAGCGGCATTTCCTCGTTTGTAATATGTGCCGCAAGCTGAGATATTGACGGAATACGCGACAAAAGCTCCGATAAATCCTTTGCCGCACTTGCCGCTTCCGGATATTTCTCCGCAATTTCGGGAAAATTGCTGTCAAAGCTTTTAAGCCAGTCCGTTTCCGAATTTATTACATAAATAGATATAAATAACATTACCGCAAATGTAATAAGTCTTTTTATAAAAGTTTTCAAAATAATCCTGTTCCTTTTTCTTTTTTAATTTCAACATTTACAATTCTACCGGTAAGCAAAAATGCTTGCTCGCAAGGGCATTTTTGCGCACGCCGTCAATTGACATTGGCAGCTTTTTAAGCTGCCGAAAGAGCCTCTTTAGGCTCTTTGAAAATTCATTAAAATGAATTTTCCTAATGTCAATTATAACACACATTCCTCAACTAATCAACACATAAATTATTACTTTTATGTTTCGATTTTTTATCCAAACCGAATTATTGGACAAAATGCCGATTTTCGCAGTCTGTTTTTATTTCTTAAAACAAACTATATACAAACAGAATAATTTATGATAGAATAAAATCAAGAATACTAAAAACAAAAGAGGTAATTTTTATGTGGATCACATTTGCGATTTTTTCAGCTTTTTTTGCGGGAATAACGGCTATACTTTCAAAGCTCGGCACAGGGAACATAAGCTCAAATGCCGCAACAGCCATAAGAACGGTTGTAGTTTTCATATTTGCATGGCTTTTGGTTTTTGCGTTTTCTCTGCAAGGCGAAATAAACCAAATAAGCCCGAAAACGCTTTTGTTTCTCGTCCTGTCGGGATTGGCAACGGGCGCTTCGTGGCTCTGCTATTTCAAGGCGCTTAAAATCGGTGACGTTAATAAGGTAACGCCTATTGACAAGTCAAGCACAATTTTAACAATGCTGCTTGCGTTTATATTTCTGCATGAGGAAATAACATATATGAGCGCGTTTTGCATTGTGATGATTGCCGCAGGTACATATATGATGATAGAGAAAAAGAAAGCTGCCGAAAGCAGCACCGAAAAATCCGGCTGGCTCATTTTCGCCGTGCTGTCCGCCGTATTTGCCGCTCTGACATCAATTCTCGGTAAAATCGGAATTTCTGACGTAAATTCAACGCTCGGAACGGCAATAAGAACATCTGTTGTTTTGGTTATGGCATGGGTTGTTGTATTCATTTCGGGGGGTGCGGAAGATATTAAGCAGATAACCAAAAAAAGTCTCTTTTTCCTTGTGATTTCGGGAATAACAACAGGCCTTTCATGGCTTTGCTACTATAAAGCTCTCCAGGACGGTCCTGCAAGTATTGTTGTGCCTATCGACAAGCTAAGCATTTTGATTACAATCGCTTTTTCGGGAATTATTCTCAAAGAAAAGCTTACAAAAAAATCGTTCACAGGCCTTATTTTGCTTACAGCCGGTACGCTTTTGCTTTTAAAAAAATAATTCCAACCAAAATTAATTTTGTTTGTGTAGTATAATAGAACGCGAAAAAATCCGGATAAATTAAAGCACATTTTCAATCCTGAAGCAAAGGAGCTAAAAATTGAACGAAAAAGAAATAATAAAGCGCTGCCAAAACGGCGACAGAGATGCATTTGACACTCTTATACGCGCGTATTATCCATACTTTTCAGAAACATATTCCAAAATGCTTTCCGCAGCATTTTCAACGCCAACGGAGGAGTCAATGCTAAGCTCATAATTATCCTCATCGCCCCAGCGTTTCCCCGAAACATGCCTATAGTAAGACGCTATTGCTTTATCGGAGCGGATGATGTTGCGCTTTGCTTCGCGCGGAGTATCACCGTAACCTCGCCAATTCTCCCAATGCGGTATTCAAGCGGCGCGTGCACAAACACACGGATTACATTTTTATAGTCCTTAAGCACATAATCGGCAGCTCTGCCCACAATAACACACGAACCGTCATCGGCAATTTTGCGGATAATATGATCCTGCGCCTCAATAGCGTGCCGAACAGCCTGAGAGCTCAAATACAGCTCGCGCAGTGCATCGGGTGCATTTTTATGAATATCCGAAATAAACTCTCTGTCAAGTCCGCTTTCATACGCGGCAGCGCCCGATATTTCTCGCAGCATAATTATAGCTTATAATCGGAACAATGCAGGTCTGCATAGCTCCGAGCGGAATAAAAAAGAATGTCTGCCATTTATAATAAAGTCCAAGAGCCGTAACGGCCTGATCGCTGAAAGATGCCAGTATCAGATTAAGCCCCAATATGTAAAAGGTATATGCCGACTGCATCAATATATTCGGCACGCCGAGCCGAAAAATCTCTGCAATATGATGGGGATAAACGTCCGGCTGCGGTGATTTGTGAAAGCCTTTTTTCATAACAACCAGCGCCGCTACAATCTGCCCGGCAACAATCGCGGCGGCACCTCCGGCAATTCCCATCTCAGGCAGCCCGAACAAGCCGAATATCAAAATCGGGTCGAGAACAATATTTGTTACAGCGCCGATAATCTGCGCAAACATAGGCGTTTTCATATTGCCGTTTGACTGCAAAATCTTAGTCCATACGCTTTCGAGAAACAAACCGAAGCTAAACACGCAAACAATTCTGCTGTATACTATAACATCGCGGATTACTTTTTCGGACTATGTTGACATCCGTGCATAAAAGGGCATGATGAAAAAGAAGATGACGGAAAATAAAATCCAAAGCACAACCGCAAGCGGAGTGCCGACACCTGCATATTCATTCGCTTCCCTGCGGTCGCCCGTGCCGAGCTTTGATGCCATAACGGTATTAATTCCAACGCCCGTTCCAACTGCAAAGGCAATCATCAAAAGCTGAATGGGATAAATAATAGAAAGAGCCGTCAGACCCGAAGAGGAATACCTTCCGACAAAAAGACTGTCAACAATATTGTAAAGCGCCTGAATAAGCTGCGCAAGCATAACCGGCGGAGCAAGACGAAGCATTATTTACTGATTTTTTCGGATTTAAATATATCTGTCTGTTCCATTACAATTTACCTCATTTCTTCCGCCGCCGCATTAAGCGCCGAGTCAAATTCAAAAAGCAGATTTGTCAATTGCTTCAGCTTTTCTTTTCCCAAAAGCTCCAGAGCGCGCTCCTCAACCGCGTCAAGAGATTTCAGAAACTCCGCCGCATATTGCCTGCCCTTTTCAGTCAGAACAAAAGCTTTTTGACGGTTCCTGCTGCTCTTTTCATCATATGCCAATATTCCGCTATCGCGCATAGATGAAATTACATTGTGAATTGTCTGCTTCGGAAGTATATAGCTGTCGCATATCTGCTTTTGCGTGCAAAAGCCGTATTCCCTTATTGTATAAAGCACAAGCATTTCATGATAGCTTATTCCGTGCGCGACTGACCACGCGGAATAAATACCTCTGCATTTTATAATCGCTCTGTTAATGTTGTTCATTAATTTAAGTGTTTCTCTGTCCATATTTAACTCCTGTTCTGTCATAAAAACAGCATAAATAATTTTATTTTTAAAGGCTGTAGCGTATACCTATACTCCGAGCCTCGAAAAACGGTGATATGTGCAGTATATTTTTCATGTTACAAAGTCCCAAATGGGACTGCTACATTATATCATATGTTATGAAGTTTGTCAATAAATTTTCAAAAAAACTTTGCCTAAAAACAAAAGCAGCTCCCGGATAAGATAACTTATACGGAAGCTGCCGAAAAAATATTTAAAAGCACGAATAAACAACATTTCTAAGTCGCGGCTGATAATATTCCTCCTGAGGGTTAAGCATATGATGAGCATAAACAACCGCAAAATTTAAGTCGGTATCGACAATCACATTTGCGCCTGCCGCACCTCCCCAGCCAAATTCACCTATAGAGCCGTTAGACGAAGCTGCCGCGCGGTCTATCATGGTACGAACTCCGAGCCCGTAGCCGTAGCCTGCAAGGCGATGCCAGTTATATCCCTTTAGCTGCGCGCTGCTTAGCTGATTTGTTTTCAAAAGCTCAACAGTGCCTGAACCGAGTATCCTGCTGCCGTTTAATCCGACGCCCTTGCCCGCAAGCGCTGCCGCAAAAATTGCATAATCGTTTACTGTTGTAACAATTCCTGCGCCGCCGCTGTCATACTCATCTCCGAAAACAAGCGAATTATCCTTGCCCGCGTCCTTAACAACTCCGTTTGAAGATGTGCTGCCCTGAAGCGTTACAACATCTCTCGCGCCGCCGGTATCATAAATATACTGACACGAAATCTTATCCTTATCCGCATGGTAGCAGGTTTTATCCATGCCGAGCGGCAGAAATATATTTTCTTTCATATATTCCGAAAACCGCTTTCCCGATATAACCTCAACGGCAGCTGCCAAAACATCATGACAAAGGCTGTAGCTCCAGCTCTCGCCCGGCTCAAACTGCAACGTGTCGCCCGCAATGCAGCGAGCAACGATAACGGTATCCATTTTTCTGCCCGTCAGCTTTCTTGCCTTATCAAAGCCCGCAGTTTCGGTGTTATATGTAAGCCCGGCGGTCATTGTAAACAAATGCTTCATTGTTATTGCATTTTTCGCCCTTTCGCCGTTTGAAAGATACATTTCCTTAAACTCCGGGATATATTCATAAAGCGGATCGGTCATAAGAAATTTTCCTTGCTCGTAAAGCTGCAGCGCCGCCGTTACGGTTGCAATTTTTGAGCATGAGTAGATATACAAAAAATCATCCGCAGTTTTCGGCGTTTTATTTTTAATGTCCGAAAAGCCGGAGCTGTATTCAAACACCTTTTTTCCGTCCTTGTACACTGTCGCACTGTTTCCGGGAATAACCCAGTCGGTCAGACTGTCCATAAAATTTTTCAAATTACAAAAATCCATACTACACCTCATATCACTTCAAAAGTAAATTCCGCCGATACGCTCTCTCGCGGCGCTTTTATATGCAAATCGGTCAGATAAACCGTTTTTTCCTTATGATGTCCCAAAGAGAAGGTTTTCTCCGATATTTCGCAGCCGTATAATTCCATATCGCATTTTAAAATCAAATTCCCGATAATAATTTTTCCGCCCGAAACGCACGGCAAAATCGCACTTACAAAATGCTCCGTAATTTCCGTCGGCTTTTCGCAAAATTCAAATTCATCGCGCATTTTTATTTCACCGTCCGAAAACTCAAACCGCCTTACAAGCTTTTTAAGCGTTTTATCATCATACGAATTTGTAAAATCAATCACCAGGCAGTCCCCGTCCGCATTTAATATTTTCCCGAAAAACTCATCTCCGGCACATTGAAGCCTTCCGTTTATTACCGAAACGCTGTGCGCGGCGGCAGACGGAGCAAAGCTCATGTATCGGCGCTCGGTGAAATAATCCGCCGTATATTCGCCCTTACCCGGATCCGTTATAACAGGATCTCCGTTAATATTAATCATAAAAGAGCCTATGTCATTATGATTATGCGACTCGTTGTTCCGCCCTGCCTTTGCGGCAAATTCCCAAAGCGGCGTTTTCTTTATATACCATGCGGCATCTTCAAAATATTCAAAGCCGCTTTCATTTGTAGATTTTTTTACGTATTCGGTATCTCTCCACGCAAAATCCCTTATAATATGCGCAAATCTGTAGCAGGCGTCGCCGTCAAATCCGAGAGCGCTGCTGTCATCGGGCACGAACACGTCCTCAAAGCGCTTTGCAAGAAAATATGACAGTCCGCTGCGCTGTATAAACATATCTCCGCTGTCGGAAAAGGTAACCGTTTTATTATTTGAAAGCCGTACCCTCTGCCCGAACACCGCAATAGCCTCTACTTTCGGATTATCAAAAAGATTTTCTTTCCCGTTTGTATAGCGATAAAGAAGCTCTGCAAAATATGTGAAATACCCAAATCCGTATATCCAGTAATTTATCCCCTCAACGCACGCGCCGTCCGCCTGAAAGCCCTTAAGATAGCATGAAAGCGTATTTTTTATTCGCGGAAGCACCTTTTTTATTTCCTCATCCGCTCCGAGATATAAAAATGCTGCTCCGACGCTTCCGGCGCAGACCGCCGCCCAGTTATTTTCGCGCTCGTCCCACACGTTCTTTGCGCCCGAAAGATAAGGCAAGAGAACTCTGCGCCTTACCTCGTACTCTATCCGCTCCCTTACCTGCTCTTCAAGCCTTTCTCCGAAAATATAAAGTATTTCGGCAAGAGTAAACGCGGTTTCCGCCGCGAACAAATCAATTATGCACGCGCAAGCGGGCGCGCTTGTTTCGGGCGGAATATGTGCCGGAAGAGCCCATGTAAACTCGTCCATAACTGCCCACAAAGCGTCCTGAAGCTCCTTTATACAATCGTCGCCCGCTGCCGCTCTTACCGCCTGCGCGCACAAAATTCTTCTGTGCGCAAAATATTTATCCTCATATTCACTGCGGCTGCCGCTTTTATAAAAAATTCTGAAATCGCTGTAAGGCAGCGAATTTATCTCACTGCCCTCCAAAGCCGCGCGGCGCGCCGTATCAAGCTGCCGCCGCAAAAATTCATCCTTTTTTATATTTTGAGGTATATTTTCCGTCTCCGCAAACAAATCACTTCTCATAGCTTATTATTCCTGCCTTTTTCACATTTTCAAGCCAGCAGCGCGCCATAAGCTCATGCCCGGCATTTGTCGCATGAATACAGTCTATCGACCAATGCTCCGGCGGCGCTTTTTTTAAAGCCTTTTCAAACTCTTCGGCAAAAGGAACAAAAACCGCGCCGTATTTTTCGGCAAGCTCCCTTACGATTTGCTTTCTCTCCGTCAGCTGTCCGTTCCACTCGTCCCAGTTTGCAACAATGTCCTTGCCGAGCTCCGGAGTGTTATTCTCAATCTTAAACAGAAACGGCTCACACAAAACAAGCTTTAAGCCGTCCTTTTTTTCAAGCGCTTCATTTATCATAAGCTCATATATAAATCTGAATTTTTTCGCGTCTGCACCCTGATTCATGCGTATTGCAAAACCAATGTCGTTTATTCCGCTGAGTATGCTCATCACGTTGCAGTCCACATTAAGCGCGTCCTCTATCCAGCGGCTGTAAGTGTCGCCTATTCTGCTGCCGTTATACGCTCTGTTATAAACCTTTGTGTCGGGATAGTCACACATAAGCTTTGAAGCAATTAAATTTACATATCCGTATCCGAAAAGCGCAACGGGATTTTTCCCTGTTCTGTCCCTGCCGCAGTCGGTAAGCGAATCTCCCTGAAATAATATTTTTAGCATAGCCTTTTCCTCACCTTATTATTTTAAATTTTCCGAACATATGCGCTGTTTTGTCGGGCATTACGGAATGAAACAGCGTGTAAGGATACCTCAAATGCGATGACGCTTCCGTTTTTGCCTCAATTTCCAAAAGAAAATACTCGCTTTGTATTCCAAGCTTTTCAAGAGGTATCTCCGCCTTTTCGCCGCACTTTAAACTAACAGGTGTTTTTAAAATCTGCTTCACCTTAGGCTCGTTTTTAAACACATATGTAATTTCGAGCGGACTTCTCAGCTGCGGCGCAGCAACAGGCTTATTATTCCTGTTTATACATGCGCACACCTCGCCGAAATCCGTTTCCTCCGCCGAAAACATAACCTCGCCCTCGCAAAGCTCGGCAGGCTCCGCCGTATAGAGAACAAACTTCTCCGCGCTGCCAGATTGATTTTTTATCACAAGCTTATCGCGCTTTAAGCCTATGCAGACCGCCGCGCTTCTGTCACCGTAATAGTTTACAAAGCGATACGGAATTTCTTTTCCGTCAAACGCAGCGGCTTCGAGCTCCTTATAGAGAAAATTATTTTCAATTTCTCCGCTCTCGTTTTTTATAAAGAAAACATATTTCCCTGCCTGAAGCTCTGTATCCGCTTCATACTCCGTGCTCTCTCCGGGCGCAAGCGAATATTCAAAGCTCTTCTGCAAAGCCGTATTTTTCGGAGAAACCGCCAAAGAGGCATTTCCGCTTATTTTCTTATCGGTGTTATTTTTAAGGCGCACCTCAACGCTTCCGCGGTATATCCCGTCAGTGCCCTGCAAAAACGGCTTCTTCTCCGAAATTTCACATTGCAGCCGCATTGCCTCCGGTAAATCTAAATCAGACGTAACAGATATGTTTTCCGCATAATCATATATATCAAGTCCCAGTTCCTCCGCCGTACAAACCGCTCTGCCCTTTACTGCAATATTGTGAAATTTAACATTTTGTATATCATGCTCACGGCTGAAACCCTCTATTCTCGAATTTGAAAGCAGCGTGCCGCCGTCACTGTCTCCGATATATTCAATATCGGAAAAGGTAACATTTCGTATATCACCCATTTGCTTATCTCTGTTCCATACCGACTCCGCTATACGCACGTCAAAAAGCTGCGCACCCGGCGCGTCATCTATACGAATATTTTTGAAAACAATATCCTCAACCCTTGCATGATCTCCGTGATGAATACCCATAATCGGATAACCCGTTACCGAGTGGATTATATCAATATTTTCAAAGCGTATATTTCTGACGCTGTCCGCTCTAAGCTCAACGCCAACCTCTATCGGTCTTGCAAAATCATTCCACAAAACAGAATTTTTAAATACGATATTTTCGGAATTTCCCGTCCCAAGCGCCTTTACAACAAAAGAATCGTCCCAGACCCTTGTAAAAATATCCGATACCGTCACATTTCTTGAGCCGCACACGTCAATTCCGTCGGAATTTCCGCGGCAGCCGAAAATTTTCACATTTTTTATATCAACGTCCTCGCAGCCGTTTATTCTCATACTCCAGTCGTTGCTGTCGTCTATTATTATGCCGTCTATTTTGACATTGCGGCAGCAGATTATATCTATACTTCTTGCAAAATCTTTTCTCATTTCATATGTGTATTTTTCCATACACACTCTTCCGAGTCCGAAAATAGTCAGATTTTCGCACCCTTCGGCGCGTATATTACCTGTTAATACCGCACCCTCTTCAAGATATATTACAGTGTTGTCATCGTGCACCGAAAGCGTGCCGTCATATTTTTCGCCTCGTGAGAGTACAATAAGGTTTTCCGCGCTGTCAGGCTTTTTGTATTCTCTGCCGTGCGCAAATATCATAAGATTATTTTCATATTTTCCGTTTATCTCTACCGAAAAAAAGGCGGGTCTGTCAATTAAAATATGTATTTTCCCGTCCTTTATGCTATGCACAATCCCGGCACTTTTCGGACGTATTAAAACGTCATTTACTTCAATTTCCGATTTAACAGTTATCTCCGTATGCCCCTGCACGGAAAACATAACATATTCCATAGTGCCGGTAGAATTATATGGCTTGGTAAAAATTTTGCAGCTGTAGGTTTTTAATTCTTCACCGTTTTTTTTAACCGTGTAATTCATTTGATTTAGCTCCTTTTTTGACTTTTGCGGAGGGGAAATCCCCTCCGCAAAATCAAGTTAATTTACAGGTCCGACAGGTGCATTATTGCCCATCTTGCTCATTTCGATTTTTTCAAATCCGGCTGCCTTTTCAAATACCTCGCTGTCATCATCAATTGTATAATCGCCGTTTTTATAATCCTTAAATCCGGGATCCGACGTTGTCAGATAATTCGACGTTCCCTTTATAAGCTCGGAAGCGCCTCTTGTTCCCTGCGGATTTACGGTGCCGTTTGTTGTCGAAAGCGGGAATTTGATATTAACGATTACGTTATTGTCAAACTCATTTGTTGCAACCGACTTGTAATACTCATTTTTGAAATTGGCAAGCTCCGGATATTTTTCCGCAAATACGGGTATTGCCGCATATTTGTTTGCAAGCTCTACTCTTTCCTTTTCCTCCTGCTTTGTCATATCCCACGTTGCACCCGGAGTGTACGTATTCCAGCCGAGAAATGTTGCCGAGCAGTCTACAAACAGGTTGCCTTTTATCATGTTTCTGTTGCCCTGCGCCGTAACGCCGATAACGTTATTTGCGCCGCTTGTACCAATGTTTGCAAATACGTTGCTGTAAATCTGAAGCGCATGACCGTAGTTATCCGTTCTTATACCCGAAACGTTAAGCTGCTTTGTATATTCGCCTACCGGGAATATACCGATGTTATAAATATAATTGTTTCTTATAACAGTTCCTCTCCACTGCGGCATATACTCGTTTCTTGTATAAATCGCGTCCATATCCAGACACTCCTTAACGGCGTCATGGATTTTGTTGTATTCGATTATATGGTCGTTTCCGTGATAATTGAATATGCAGTGCGGAGCGTCGTAAATATCGTTGTATGCCACATGAATTGCAACACCGTGCATAGCTATTGCCGGCACATACGCCTTTTGCAGATAACCCACTCTGTGAATTTTATTGTTGATTATCGTATTTCCGCTCGGAGTAAGCGTTTCAAGATCTCCGCCGCGCAGATAAAGACCCGTGCCGCCGATATTCTTTATATGGTTGCTTTCAAGATGAACATTCGTTCCGTTTATAACAATAGCTCCGGAGCCGAAATTGAAGATATTGCAGTTTTTAACCTCAATGCTGTCAACTCCGCTGCCCTCATCAACAAAGCCGTCCCATACGTGACCGGGGAATGTCTGAGAGTCGGTATATTTGTCTATATCGGCAATGTATACCGATGAGCCGGAGCCTTTTTTGAAGTTTGCACCGTTTAAATCGGCGCCTCTTGAAATCATCCAGTCCTTAAAGCTCGGGATGCTGTAGCCTGCGCTTGTACCGATAACCGCATAGCCTCTGCCGCCCTTCATTGTTATGTTGCTGACGGTTATATGCGAAGCGCCGTTAAAGTTAAATATCGGCGTCTTTAAGGTCGAAAGACCTACATCGTAATTACCCGTTGCAAAATCGGACGGAGCATAATAGTAAAGCTTTCCGTTTTCACGGTCAATATAATACTCGCCCTCACTGTCAAGCTCTTCAAGCAGATTTTGTCCGAAGAACCAGCCGTTTGTATAATACGTGTTAATTCTTCCCTCTTTAATTGTCAGAAGCTTCTTTGACGGGTCAATCTTTTCGATAGGATATGTATTGTTTTCATAGTTTATCGAAACAGTACCTACAATATATGCGTCCTTTGCGTCCTTCCACTTTGAAATTCTGTCATCGGTGTATTTAAAGCCGAAGGCGTCAGCGTCAACGCTGTCTGTAGGAACGGATATTGAGCCGCTGTTCGGGTATCTTGCAAGCGTTTGGTTTTCGTCGTTTACGATAAGCTCCGCCTGTGCATAGCGACCCTTATTGAAGTAATGATATCCGCGCGTGCTGAGCTCTCCGTAATCCTCTATGCCGTGCTCCTTAAGATCGGCAACAAGCACCTTTTCAGCCGCTTTCTGATCTATCATAATCTTTTTAGCCGCATCGTCCGCCGGCTTAAACCAGCTCTTATCAAGCGGTATCTGCCCGGAGATTGTAACACTCTCGCCCGGATATGCGGTATATGTTATCGGGCTTCCTTCTTTACCGGAATCCTCTGCGGTAAAGGTCATTCCCTCTTCCATATAATATGTGCCGCCTCTTAAATATACCGTAACGCCGCCGTCGGGGAGCGAATTTGAAGCAATCATCGCTCTGACAGCTTCCTTTGCCTTTGCAACAGTTGCAAAAGGCTGAGCCTCGCTGCCGTTATTATTATCATTGCCGCCGGCTGCAACATAAAGCGCCGCAGATGATACCGTGCCGCCTCCGTTATTTGTTCCGTTATTTCCGTTATTTCCCGGAGTCTGCACACCGCCGTTTTTATCAATAAGCCTTACGGCAACCACGCCTGCCTCCGCACGCGTAACGTATTTGTTCGGCTCAAAGCAGCTTTCATGATTTCCGTTTACTATCCTCTTATCATACGCAAGCACAACATAAGGCTTGTAACGGTCATCAATTTCCGCATAATCATAAATCTTGGCCTTAACCGCATTTTCATCGACAACTGTGTTGTCCTTTAGCGCATTAGCCGCAATTTTTGCCATTTCGCCACGCGTTATCGGAGCCGCATAGTCTGAAATTTCACCGTCATCAATAAGTTCAAGCTCAATTGCCTTGCTTATGTACGGCTGCGCCCAGTCCGCACCGTTTGCCTCCGGAGTATATCCGAGCGATTTTACAATTACGGTTAAAAACTCTGCCGCGCTCACATATGCGTCGGGGCGTATGCTTCCGTCGTCATAGCCGTTTATTATTCCGTAGCCGTTAAGGCGCATTATTACCGATCTTGACCAATGGTCCTGCAAATCGGAAAATTCCTTTTCGCGCTTTATTGCCGCAAAGCCTGCCGACTGCATAGCTATAAGCGCAGCGGTTACTGCCGAAACGGTTTTTATAAATCTATGTGCCATTTTTTCCTCCTTTGAAGTCTTATTTCTTATTTGCTCTCCATTCGTCTATCTGACGCTGAATTTCCTCAACAACCTTATCATCACCTGCTGCAATGAGCTTTTGCTGAAATTCCTCATAAAGCTTCATAGGATCTGCCGCAGCGCCGGAATTAAGCGATTTTTTATACTCGCCGACAACTGCCGAAACCTGAGTAAGCTCCATCTTGATAGGATCTGTATCGAGAGTAAAGCCCTGAAGCTTTGACGGAGCTGCCGCATCGTTTACGCTCTTTATAAAGTCGTTTTTGAGTGTCGGGCTCTTGTCCTCCATATATACCTCATAAGCATTAAATGTGTTTCCTACTGCCCATTTATACTGTCCGTAGGGGCTGTCCGATGTAGGCTGTGAGGTATAGCCGATAGGCTGAATTTCGTTGTCGTTTACCTTTGTATAATGCTCTCCCTCAATTCCGTAAACAAGGAGATTGTAAAGATCCTTGCCCTTTTCGGTGTTCATAAGCTCAATTAATTTCATTGCTCTTTCGGGGTGAGCGGAATTGATTGAAATCGCCGTATTTGAAGCTGATGCGGCATATGGGATATAATGCTTATCCTCAAGCGGTATTTTTACATACGCCGTATTTCCTGCTGCCTTTTTGCTTTCAATTTCCGACTTTGTAGGCATATTTCCCTGACCTATAAGATAGTTTCCGCCGCCTTTAACTTCATAAACCTCGTTTCCTACGTTTTCTGCCGTAAGAATATCCTTTCTTATGTAGCCCTTGTTAAACCAATCGGCATAAACCTCAACAAACGTTTTGTATTCGGGAGTTCTGTAAAGATTTATCGGTGTGTAGTCATCACCCGACGCTTTAATCTTATACGGATTGCTTATCCATTCATAGCCCTTTTCAACATGGTCTGCAAATCCGAACACGCCTTTTTTCAAATCTCCGCCGTCTTTTATCATTTTTATGTATTCCTCAATTTTATCCCATGATTCCTTATCCATAGTTTCCTTTGAGGCAAAGAATGACGCAAGCTCGTCAATATTAATCTTGTCCTTATACTTTTCATATATATCAATCGGGAAATCAAGCGATGATACATATGACACCATCTGCTGCATACACGGAATACTGTAAAGCTTTCCGTCAACGCGCTGCTTATCCATAATCGCTTCCGGTATCTCATCCCATAGCGACGGAGCAATTTTGTCAATCAAATCGTCAAGCTCCATGTACGAGCCTTTTTTAACCTCGCTTACGTATGGGAGCATCCAGCCATGCCATGCAATATCAACATCCTCCTGCGATGCGCTCGCAAGCTTCCATTTTTCAGCGTAATCCGATGAGCTTACGCACTGAAATTCAACGGTTGTGTTCGGCAGATATTCGGGAAGCATCTCATTAAATTTATCCCATACTTTCTGCGAATCTTTCTGCTCACCCGGTCCTACAAAAATCCATTTCAGAGTTACCTGCTCGTCGGCATTGTCCGCCGTGTCCGCAGGCTCGGAGCAGCCTGACGCTGCAAGAAGCGACGCTGCTGCAAGTGATAATGCAATAAGTTTTTTAAATTTTTTCATTTCCTATCTCCTCCTGTTTTATCTGAATATTACTACCAGCTTCGGCGACCACCAGAATGAATTTATAAGAACCTTGTCGCCCTTTCTCAAATCTGCTGAAGAAGAATTATATACTTCCTTTTCGGCGCTTTCATATCTGTAGGTTGTACCGTTTACAAGCATTGTCTGATTTACCTCAACGCCGCCGCTGTTTACATAGCGTACCCATGCCGTTCTGCCGTTATCGGAAACGGAAACAATTTCAGCTATCATATTTCCGCTTCTTTGAATGTGATCTCCGTTTATACGGATAGGTCCTACATCGCTTGCGCGAACAACAACGCGTATCTGATTTATTTTTTCGTTCGCGGTGGTATACTCTATAACGTCGCCGCGCTTTAAGTCATTAACCGTAACATTTGAATAGTCAACTCTCTGACTCCAGCTGCCGCTCGGCTGAAAATACTGAACATCCGGGTCAACATATTCGCTCGCTCCGCCGACAAACTGAAGCAGACAGCATTTATCTCCCTCATCGTCTATAGTCTCGCTTACCGTGTCAATTATAACAGGCGTGTTATAGCTGCTTGAGCTTGTTGTGTTCGACACAACCGCGCCCAGACTTCCGCCTGCTCCCGCGTCATAGAAATAAAGCGGTGCCGGAAGAGAAACGTCGGTTGAAGAAAGCTTTGTTGCGATTTTATACTGTTTTTCCTTTGTCTTGTCGCTCGGAATCATAAACTGAAGCGTTTTTCCGTCAACAAAGGTATAAGGTCTGTTTTCGGCAAGATTTTTGTAAAAACGCACGCCGCAGGCTATTCCGCTGTCATTTTTCGGATGTTCGTTCAAAATAAACTCGTTTTCGGCAGCGGTGTAATATCCCTCGCCGATTTTGCTTACCGCAGTTTCAATCTTTGTTACAAGTGTGTCATCCTCATTTGATTTATAAATAACAAGCTGATTTACCGTTTCATTTTCGCCGGTAGCCTTTAATTTATCCGGAATTTGCGACTGCTGCGCTTTTGTTCCGTTTAATGTTATATTATCGGAAAAGCCGAAATTTTTAAACTCGCCGTCCTTTGTGAAAAGGCGTATTGTAGCTTCCTCTGTATCTTCATTATACCAGCAGCGAACAACATAAGCATAATTCTTTGACGCTACCGAAAGGATAAAGCCTGCGCAGCGGCCGAAATAATCAATATAATATGTACCCTCCTCGTTTAAGGTCGGCTCATATGTGTTTTCCTCGCCCTCTTTTATGCGCACTTCATATTCGTCTGTAAAGTCGTAAATATTTCCGTCATCGAGCTTTACGCTGTAGGTGCCGTCATTTTGAAGCCCTGTTGCTTTTCCCGTTATCTGATTGTTTGAAATATACACCTTTGCAAGAATATCTCCGGTCGTGTTTTTGCTGAATGCCACCGAAAGAACGCTGCCTGAGGTTATGCTTGAAAAATCGGTTTCTTCCCCGTCAAGATAGTATGTTGTCAGAAAATCGTCATCAAAGTCAAACGTACCTCTGTCATACTTTGCGGTTATTGCACAGTCCGCCGCCATAGCCTTATTTACAATAAATGTATCATATGAATTTATTATAACAACGGTGTAGGGCTGCTTTCCCGTATTTGAGATAAGCCTTAAAGAGCCGTTTGTTACAAGCAAATCGGAGTTTGCCGCAACATCAAGTCTTTTTCCGTTGTATATAAAGCTTGCGTCATCCGAAATTGTTACGCTTTTTTGCTTCTTTCCGTCATAATATACAACCTGCTTTTTTGTCGTATTTTCGGCTATGTCCTCATCCTTTATGTCTATAACGTCCGTTTTGCTGTCATAGGCAACGTGAAGCGCGGTATATCCACCCTTATCGTCCGTCTTATAATAAACCTTGACAAGCATACCTATATATTCGGAAAAGTCTATGCCGCCGTCTTCCAAAAGCTCGCCGCCTATTTTAACAACGTTTTCCGGATACGTTTCATAGCTTCCGGCAATCGACGTTTCGCCGTATGCTTCAACAACACCGGTATATCGGTAAATATTGAGCTTATAGCTCATATACTCCTCATCGTTGTCATCCTCCAGAATTTCACCCTTTTTGTCATTTCCCAAGCTTCTCAGATAGCTGCGGCTTTCAAACACGTTTTGAATAATAACCGCCGCATCGGCATATGAAATCTGCTCTGAGGTTTTTCCGATTACGCCGCTTAGCATATCGTTTGAAACGGCTATTGAATAATATCCCTTCGGAAATCCACCGCCGTTTTCTGCCCATGACGAATAGCCGGTTATCATAACCATTACCTTTACCACTTCTCCGACGGTTATTATTTCATCGGGTTTAAAGTCGGCATCGTTATAGCCTACCATTATCCCTCTGTCATAAAGGTATTCAATGCTTGACGCTGCGTCATTGTCAGGCAAAACATCTATATATATTCTTCTCGGAGTTTCCGAAAGTTCATTTTGAGCACCGAGCACATTTACCATAAGCTTTGCAAATTCCGCTCTTGTCACCGCTTCAAGCGACTGTTCCTCCGTAACTTTCTGAAAAATTCCCAAATCATTCATAAGCGAAACAGCCTCTGCCTGCTTTTCGGACAGCTTCGTATCCTCCGCCGCAAGCGCCGCACCCGAAAACAATACCAGCTGCAGCACAGCCATTAAAATGCTTATTGTTCTTTTCATAAGGTTATCTCCTTTCGCAGTTTCTGTTTAACCGGCATTATTAAGCTTGTCATACATACGTCTTAGCATAACAGCCGCTTCAGCGCGAGTTGCGCTGCTTTTCGGCATAAACATATCGTCTGCCGTTCCGGTTACAAAGCCAAGCTCCTGAGCTTCGGCAATATAGTCATACGCCCAATAGCTTATATTGTCAATATCGTTGAAGTAAAGCGCTCTGCCCTTTTCGGGACGACTGCCGCTTTTTGAGTTATACGCACTTACAACAACCTTTGCAATCTCTTCCCTGCTGATGTTTCTGTACGGATTAAATAAGCCGTCATAGCCGTTCATAAGGTCGTTGCTGCGGCAGGTCTGAACATAACCCGAATACCAGTCGTCATCAACAACATCGAAAAAGCTGTTTTCATACGGAATTTTGTCAAGTCCCATTGCTCTGACGGTGAGCGCGGCAAATTCCGCTCTCGTTATAGTATCATCGGGTCGGTACTCTCCGCTTTCGTCACCGGTTGCAATTCCGAGCTTTGCCATGTACTCAACATCTTCTCTCGCCCAGTGATTTTTCATATCCTTAAAGCTCAAAAGGAAAGTATCAAGCTTATCCTCGTTGCCCTTTTCGTCCTTTACGGAAGTGTCGGGAACAACGATTGTGCTTGTGTTGTTTATGTTTGACTTTGACGGTGATGTACCGCCACCGCCTCCGCCTCCGCCGCCACCGGACGACGTATTTGAAGACGGCTTTATCTTGTCAAGCTTTGCCGCAAGCTCGTCTTTTATCGGCAAATCGTAAAAGCTTTCAAGAAGCTTTCTCGCACTTGATATATCAGCTGATTTCTTTGAGTATACCGCTTTGTTTACAGCTGCCGAAACGCTGTCAAGCTCTAATGTTATTTCATAAACCTTAAGCTCGCTTATGAACATATCTCCGCTGTACTCAATTGATATTTTATCCTCAAATGATGCCTTTTGCTTTCTGTAATCGTATGACGCTTTAAGCGTAATATAGTCGCTGCCTGCCTTTTCCTCCGCAAGTACGCCTGCTTTTTCGGATACAAGCCTTACTGTTTTATCTCCGATTGCCTTTACTTTCGCTTCAAAGCCGTAGCTGCTGTCGTTTGTGAGCGTAAGCGTCTGATATGCGCCGCTGCCCTCTACAGAAAGCTCGGTATTTACGCCGTCCGACTCAACATTCAAGGCAGAATTATCAATCGGCTGCCAGCCGTTTGATGTTCCGTCGGAAAAATCTCCGTTTGTGCAGAGCGTATCTGCTTTCTTTACGGTAAGCTCATATTTTTTCTCAAGCGAAACCTTGTTTTGCTTTACAATCTGCGTAAGCGTAACCTTTTCATCGGCTCTGCTCGGACGGATAACTGTTCCGTCTGTCTTTATAACCGCTTCGTTGCTGCTTCTCCAGGAAACCGTGCTTGAAAAGGTTCTCTTGGGAATAAGCGATATATTTTCCGTTACGGGAAGTGACGTATCAATTTTAAATTCTGCCATATCCTCTGTTGCTTTTCTGAGATCCGTATACAAAAGCGTTACTGTTTTTTCGGTCTTTACATTTTCGTCGGCTGCGCAGGCTGCCGTGATTTTAACCGTGCCGAGCACTGCACCCGAAGATACCGTAAGAGCCCCGCTTTCGCCGCCGAGCGATACATTATCCAAGTTATTTTCAGCTTCAAGACTCCATATAACGCCTGCGCCTTTCATAAGATTTCCGTTCTGGTCGTAAACATTTACGGAGTATTGGAAATTCTCCGAGCCGCCGTCCGGGATATATATGCTTTCCGCACCCTCCGAAAACTCTATTTTTTCAGGCGATCTCATTGAAATTTTAACCGTCTTTTCTGCTCTGTCGGACGGTCTTGCAAGCGAATATGCCTCAAAAACAATTTCTCCTGCGCTTACGTCCTTAGTAATTGTAAGCCGTCCGCTTTCGCTGTCATACAATGCGCCGCTTGGGATTTCAATAGGTGCAAGATATGTCTGTCTTGACATTTTCAGGCCATCCGTTCCGATTACGCTTGCCGAATAATCATAAACCTCGTTTTCCTCACCCTCAAGAGGTATTGCCGCGCTTTCGGGGCCGTCAATTTCAACGTGATCCTCATCAACAATCGTTATTTCAAAATCCCGGCTTCTTCCTCTTTCGGTCACCGCCTTATATTTAAGCGTATGTCCTCCTGATGCTTCGCTGCTTACTGTAAGCTTTACCGATGTATCGCTTATCTGCTCCGACGTAATTCCGTCCGGAAGAGATGAGGTAAGCGTAAAGCTTTCTACCACGTCTGACGAAATCTCGCCGCGACAGCTGTAGTTTACAGGCTCAAGCGTATAGCTTTCCTCGTTTTCGGTCGGGATTTCTATTCTTTGCTCGCTAAGCTCCATATGCGCATTAAGCACGTTATAATACCGCCATGCGCCCTCGTCGTTTTTCTCGAGGATAAATATGTTCTTGTCCGATACCGCAATAAAGCTATCGCTTCCAACAGCCGTTATCGAGCGGATTTTTTCCGTGTTTTCCTCACCCGTTCCGGCTTCAGCTATCTCCCAAGCCACGTCAACGGTAAGTGATGAAGAATCGTTCGGAGCAACATAAAATTTACCTGTGTCCGTTCCGAGCGCAATATAATCATCGGAAGCGCCGGCAGCGGTATATGCTGCCGCATTTGTCGTTCCGTCGGAAAGCACCATAGCCGTAAAGCTCGAATACTTAACCTGACTTGATGCAAGTGTTCGGAGAGCAGCGGTTGAATTAATAACAATCCAGCCGTCAAACGCATCAACCCAAAGCATATCTGTCGGGTGAGCCTGAATATTCTGATCCGCCGAGCTGAGCGCGCCCTCCGAATCAATCATCCATGTTCTGTACTGATCCGATACCATGTATGAATACGGCTCTGTCGGCACAATGCCTACAGCCTTTCCGTATGTGTTGTTACCCGGAGTCGGGTCTATTTGCTTAATCTCCGGATCGCTTTCGAGGTCCGAGCAGATTTTAAGTTTTGATCTCGACGAAATAACAAGCTTATCGCCGTTTGTTGCTATAGTCTGATTGGAGCCGTTTATGTTATCGTTTTTTACGGCTGTCCATGTTTTAGCGTCGGATGAATAATACAGCTTATTATTCATCTGCGCCACAAACTGCTGCATAGCGTCCCACCAGACAATCGTCTGAGAGGTCTGCGGATTTGCATTGTGAATACCCTGTGAAAAGTCCTTTGTCTTTTCCCAGTTTTCCATATCGTCCGACACCCAAATCTGCGCCGGTGTGTATGATTTGTCGCCAAGCTTCTTTGCCACCGCCACATACAGCCCCATCTCCGGGCTGTAGCACGTGTCAACAAAGGTATATTCGCTGCCGAGCATTTCGTCGGCATGAGCAGGCGCTGTTGCCGCAACATTCAGCAGCATAAGCGCGCCCATAAAAGCCGATAATATTTTCTTTTTCATCAACTCACCCTTTCTTACTCTACTCCGACGGTTTCGCCCTCCGAAATACCCATGCTCTTAAAGTCAAGCTTCGGGAAATCGGGGATCTTTTTATAAACCTCGCTGTCGTCCTTTAATGTGAAATCTCCGTTTGCATAGTCTGCAAAGCCCGGATCTGATTTTGTAACCAGATTGTTTTCCGCATCCACCAGCTGCTCCGCCGCATTATAGCCCTGCGACTGCTGCGTCTGATTTAAAGAGCTGATAGGAATATTTATGTTTACAATCACGTTGCCCTTGAAGCTGTTATTCTTCTGATATGCGGCAAAGTGATGATCAAAGAAATGCAGAATTTCGGGATTTTTCTCCGAATATACCGGGCTGTATTTTTGCCACTCGCTGTATATTCCCTTAACGCTGTCGGACTGCAAATCCCATTTTGCGTCGGGATTATACGTGTGCGCGCCCTCATATGTGCCGGAGGTATCAATGAAAATATTATTGTCAACAACATTTTCTATACCCTGCGCACATATTCCGCGTATTCCGTTAGCGTCCTTAATTCCGATATTGTAGAATATGTTTTCTTTTACCTGCAAGCCGTTTCCGTTGTTATCACTTCTTATTCCGGCAACATTCATCTGCCTTTCAGTAAACGTCTGCTGACCCAAGTCATGAATAAAGTTTCGTCTTATAACAACGTTTCTCTCCCACGGATACTGATATACATTAAGATAAATAGCGTCCATATCATGAAATTCCTTAACGGCGTCATAAATATTGTTGTACTCTACCGTATGATCCGGTCCGTAGATTATCATTGCCGCATGAGGCATATCGTGTATTTCGTTATGACCTACATACACGCCGACGGATTTGTAGCCGAGCGTTATACCCGACTGATACGAGCGCTCTATCTGAGCCGCCTTGTATATATGGTTGTTTACAACGCTGTTTCCGGAAGAAACTCTGCCGTCATAATCTCCGCCGTTCATGCTTATGCCGGTTGAGCCTATGTCATGGATAAGGCAGTTTTTAACGGCTGAATTTGTACCGTTTATATATACGCCGTTTACGCCCATATCGGCTATTTCGCAGTTTTCAACATTGAAGCCGTCAACTCCGCTGACTCTTATTCCTCCCGCACGTGAGCCTGTTATTTTAAGGTTTTTAAGCGTGATGTTACGAGCGCCCGAACCTGTTATAAGGTTTTCCGAAGCCTGTGACAGCTGTATGTCGGATTTTTCCGAAAAACTGCTGTCCGGATACAGATAAAGCATATTTGTGTTTCTGTCTATGTAATATTCACCCGGCTCGTCTATTTCCTCAAATATGTTTTCATATTTTATGAAGTGCTTTGAATAATAGCTTGTAACAGAGCCCTCTTTGAGAGTTATCTGTCCGCTTTCTATTTTCTCAATCGGGAAATATCCGTAAAAATAGTTAGGTCCCAAAACTCCGGAGGTGTAAATTTCGTTTATGTTGGTTTTCCATTTTGTCGGGCGGTCATAATCTATTTTGTATACAGCTCCGTCAAGAACGCCCTTTTGGCTTCTCGCTCCGCTGCGTACAATTTCCGTTGTGCCGACCCAATCCTTATTCGGCCATCTTGAAAGCTGCTGTCTGCTGCCGTCAATATAAAGCTCTGCCTGTGGAAGCTCACCCGATGCGATTAAGAAGCCGCGTCTTGAAAGCTGTCCCAAATCGGTTATGCCGAGCTTTTCAAGGTCTGTCTGAACAACCTTTTCTGCTGCCGATTTATCCAAAAGCTTTGAAGCCATATCCTTGTCAATCGGCTTAAAGGAGCTGTAAGGCAGCTTAGCGCTTCCGGTTATTCTTGCAACCTCTCCGGGATATGACATATATGTAACAGGCGCGGCTTCCGTTCCTGAGTCGCTGTCGCTCAACTCAAAGGAATTACTTAAAACATAGTCTCCGCCGCGAAGATAAATCTTTATTCCCTCGCTCGGATATTCGCCTGCGGCAATTATTTCTCTTACTCTGTCACGCGCTTTTTCGAGAGTTTTAAACGGCTTTTCAATTGTTCCGTCGTTTGAGTCGCTTCCGTCATTTGACACGTAGAATAGGTTGCCGACGCTTATGCCCGTATTGTCATTAGGTTTGTTGTTATCAAAGCCGCCGTTTGCAATCATGCGGTCTATAATAACGCACGCCTCCGCCCTCGTTGTACTGCGCTGACTCTGAAATGTGTTATCCTGATAGCCGTACAAAAGGTGGTTTGCATATGCCGCAAGCACATATTCCTTTGAATCGTTGCGGATGTCGTAAAAATCGGAAATCCGCGATATTAAATACTCCCTTGTGCTTCCCGACACCTCATCGGCATCTATTGCCCTTGTGCATATTTTTGCAATTTCGCTGCGCTTTATCGGGCGGCTGAAGCTGTCAAACTCATCGCTGTAGATAAGGCTGTTTTTAAGTGCCGCTTCTATGTACGGCGCCGACCAGTCGCCTGCGCTATCCGCCACGTCAAGCCCCATTGCCGAAATTACCATTTTTAAAAATTCAGCAACGCTGACGCTGCTTTCGGGTCTGAAGCTGCCGCCCGACCCCTGAACAATGCCGCTTTGAGTAAGCTTGTCAATAAATTTTTCAGCCCAATGCCCCGTCACGTCCGCATATTCCGCAAATGCGGATATGCTGTTTAGGCATACTGCCGAAGTCAATGCAAGAATTAAAGCTTTTTTCTTCACACCGTGTTCCTCCGTTAATGTAATTTAAGGCTTGTTTTACTTTATAAGTCCGAATGATGACATACGCATATTCGGAAAACTTTCCGAAATTTTTCGGTAAAGCTCAAAATTATCATTTTCATAGTCCGCAAATCCGGGATTTGCCGATAAAACAATGTTTCCCGACGCTTCCGTAAGATTTACGTTTCCTCTGTAGCCCTCCGCATTGAGCACAACGCCGTTTTGGACATTATCGTTATATGTGCTGAGCGGAAAAGCTATATTTACTATTATATTATTTTTAAATTCGTTTGTTTTTGAAAAGTTCGGATGTTCTTTAAAGAAGCTATATAGCTCCGGGAACTGCTTTGCATAAACAGGAAGATATGTATTCATCTGCGCCTTTAAATCCGAAACGCTCACTCCGTTTACAGTATCACTGTCCGAATAAAGCTCTCCGTTTTCGTTTGCCGTCTTTTCAACATATTTTTGAGTATTAATATACGTTTCGCTGCAATCGACAAACAAATTATTCACTATCCTGTTACGCGTTCCCTCAGCCGTAACGGCTCCTATATTATTATTGTTATTTCCGTCACCTATTCTCACAAACAGATTTTCGTAAACATTAAGGCCGCAGCCCTTGTTATCCGTGCGTATTGCTCTTACATTTATCTGATGCACTCCGCCCAAAGTGCTTCTGCCTATATCATGAAAATAGTTTCCGAAAATCCTGTTTCCTCTCTCCCACGGGTAATTTGAATTATTCGCATACACCGCGTCCATATCGGAAAATTCCGTGACAACATTGTCAATCTCATTTCCGTATATTTTGTTATTCACTCCGTAGAATATTATTGCCGCATGAGGTCCATTGTGTATATGGTTTCTCGCTGCGACTGCGCCGACGTTTCTGTAGCCTAAGCTTATGCCTGATTTATAGCTTCTTTCGAGCCTTGCAAAATTATAAATGTCATTGCTGCAAACAAGATTGTTATTTGATATAATTTTATCATAATCTCCGCATCTTGTCAACTCTACTCCGTTTTGCCCGACATCATGAATTTTGCATGAGCGAATGGTTACATTACTTGACGCGTCAAGGCGTATGCCGTGTGCGCCGAAGCCGTATATATCGCAGCCGATGAAGCTTATGCCGTTATTTGTGTTTCCTGTTACGCATGAGCCTCTTGCGCCCTTAAAGGCTATGTTTTCAAAAACAATATTGCTGCTGCCGTCAAGTCTTATAAGAGAATTAACAGCTGCGTTTGACATACTTTTTACAGGCATTGTAAGGGTAAGCACCGCGTCCTTATCCGCGTTTTCCGGCGGATAAAAATACAATATTCCCTCATCCCTGTCTATATAATACTCGCCCTCGCTGTCAAGCTCCTCCGGGATGTTTTCAAATCTGAAATAAGGTGCGGTATAGTATTTAACAGCCGCGCCCTCTCTTAAGTAAATCCGTCTGCTCTTCTCATCAAAGCTCCTGACGGGATAATAGTCAAATTCATAGTTAGGTCCGAGCGTTCCGGCAAGCCAAGCATCGCTCTGCCTGCTCCAGCCGGACGGACGGTCGTAATCCACCGTAAAGCTGCATCCTTTTGCAATGCCCGTTTTTGTTCTTGTGCCGTATTCGTCAACCGATTTAAGCCCAACAAAGCTGCCGTTCGGCCAGCCTGCAAGCTTCTGTACCTCGCCGCCGAAAATAAGCTCCGCCTGTGCCTCCTTGTCCTCCGAGATAAGATGGCCGCGCCGTGAAATTTCGCCAAAGTCATAAATTCCGGCGTTCTTTAAATTATACTCTAAAATTTTTCCGCCTGCCGGTTTGTCAATTATTTTTTCCGTAAAGCCATCTGATGCAGGCTGCATATCAGAAAGCTTTATATCCGTCCCTGCATTTATAATAACCTCTTCATTTTTATAAGCGCTTATGCGCAGCGGCTTATACCATGGCGCCGAGTACGATATATTTATCGTGTCCGCCGCGCAATATACTCCGCCGCGCATACAAATCTCACTTGCGCCATAGCTTTCTGCAAGCTCCAGCGCCCTTTGAAGCGTTTTAACAGGAGCTCTATATGTTCCGGCAGATGAGTCACTTCCCTTATCCGCCGAAACATATATTTTATCCTGACCGTCCGTTAATTGAAAGGGTATGAAACGCTTCTGAGCGGCTTCATGCCGTCAACGCCGTTCCACACGAATATGCGCAGCTGTGAGCCCTCCTCTATATCGTCAGCTACCTGTATATCAAGCGTTTTTGTTTCCGACGTATAGCTTGCTACCTGCAAAGGTGCAGACATTTCCGCCTGCTTGAGGCTGTCGCCCGAATAAATTGCCGCTATAATCACAAGGTTGCACACGCTCGGCATCTGATTGTCAACATCAACGCTGACCGTAAGACCCTCTCCCGGTGTAAGTGTTGTTTCACCCGGAAGAGCTGCTCTCTTGTATTCATAGCTGCCGTTTGCCGACTTGTCAATTACGGCAACAGCGCTGTTTGTCTTATCGCTTGCAATTGCAATAAAGCGATCGCCTGAGGTTTTGAATACATTTATCATATCATATGTAATTTCATCCTCTGCCGTTGCAGCCGCAACAACATTGCTTCCGAGCTTATATCCGAGCTTAAAATCTTCCGAATCCGGAGCTGTGTAAATTTTACCGTTTGGACCTGTAAGCATAAATACAGAATCGTTTGTGTCAATAGCATTGCATACAACTCCACTTACAACAGGTCCCTGAATTGCTTTGTCATTGTCAGTTATTGCTTTCGGAACAATTACTGTTCTGAGAATGTTGTTTACAATTGCAACAAACTTGCCGAGATTTTTGCTGTAAGCAGCATCTGTCAAATCTCCGTTGCCTATACCGAGCGCATTCGGATGTGAGCTGTCTATATATGAGCGGATTATGCTCCACTTATCAAGCTCATTTTCAGCTGTGCTTTCATTATTTCTTACAACTCCGAGATAGTTCTGAGCCATAAGAACAGCCGGATTTTCTTCATCGCTTAAAGCAATCTGATTAATATTTTTAAGATTTTTCGGTAAATTTTCAAGCTTGCTTACATCGGCAACCTCAGTTGCGGCATTTTTATCCCATGAGGTATATCTCATAAGCTTATGATTGCCGTCTGTTGTGTAAAGCTTTCCGCCCGCAATTCTGATGTCGGCATTTAAAGCAAGTCCCGTGTAAACAGTGCCTTCCGCGTCGTCATCGCCGGGATAGCCCTTAACCTCTGTCCATGTTTTCCCGTCCGTTGATGTAACAGATACGCCGAAGTTTTCTTTATTTGAAGCGGAAACAATAAATATTTCCTGTGACTCCCACCATACAGAGCCGTTTTTTACGTCGCTGAAGGTAACGCCCGTATATGTGTTTTCCCAGTCAAAAGCATTATCGGATGTAAAAATCTTTCCGTAATACTTTTCGTTGCTGTCTGCTGCTGTTGTATTTCCGTATACGATATATTTTCCGAGAGTTTCGCTGTATGAGCCGCCGATAAGCTTTATGCCCTTAAACATATCCTTATCCTCTGTCGGCTGAGCGGTTGCTTCACCTATGCTGAGATATTTCGGAGTATACTCTTTAATATTGCAGTATCCGTCAATGCTTCCCTTATAAACATTTTTCTCGCCGAGAGCCACAAAGCTTTGTCCGTCATCGGAAAACTCAATGTTTTTAATAGGCTCGGAAGCTGCCGTCTTTCCCTCTTCTGTGGGGATTTCTGTCCACTCTGTTGCAGAAGTTATTTCAGCGTTATCCGTATAATACATACTTCCGTCGCTAAGACCTGCAACAATTACGCTGTCGTTTGCCGCAATTCCCGTAACGGTTGCATCGTCCTTAACGTCAAACAGACCGAAATTCTTAGCGTCCTTAGCTGCATAAAGCTTACCCGAATCAACTACAGCAAGGAACTGTTTCGCACCCTTTGCATATATCATATCTTTAACAACAGCCGGAATTGCTCTTCCTGAATTACTCTTTGCTTCTGATTTAAACGGAGAACCTGGTATTAGCTTTACATAATACTGATACTGCTGACCCATTGCATATATATAAATATCTCCGTTTTCATCCTTTGGCTTCGCTGCTATTGAGCGGAATATATATCCTGTTTTCGAAAGCAGCTGCTTATTTGTTCCGTACCGCTTTTCTGTAAGATTATCCTGCACGCTTACAGCGCTGTCTGAGGATCCGCCCGAAAGAATAAGATATTTATCCTCTGCTGTAAGATATGTATTTTCTGTCCAGTGAATATTTGCGTTTTCTGCCCACGTAAGTCCGTCCGTCGATGTATATGTCATACTGGTGCCGTGTGCAACAAAAACGCCCTTATCCTTCCAATATACAAGCTGCTGCTGAGATTCTTTGTTATTTGAAATCCGCGCATTTATATTGCTCTTTGTCCTGCTCCAATTAACGCCCCCGTCTGTAGATGTATAAAGGTTTGCATACGTATAGCTGCTTGTATCTTTTGACATAGCAACATATGTATTGCCGTTATGAGCAATGTCAATAAAATTATGACCTGTTATATCCGGCGATGTGCTGCCTGCCGCCTGCGCCGGTACGGCACCGAGCGCGCCGAGCGCCGTGCTCAGCGATAAAATAAATGATAACACCTTTTTCATTTTCATTTTGTTTTTTCCTTCCCTCTTCTTAAATTTTTATATAACCTGCGTCATTTGCAGGATATTTACTCAGCCTTTTACAGCTCCGACCGTAAGACCCTTTGCAAAATACTTCTGGAAAAACGGGAACACAACCAGCATCGGTCCTGCCGCAACCATACACATTGCAAATCTTATCGTTTCCGATGGCAGCTGCGTTGCGTCCATATCAATTCCAGCAATCGGCGTGCTTTCCGCCATATTCTTTACAAACTCAACCTCACGCAGTATTTTTTGCAGAAGATATTGAAGCGAATAAAGATTGGTTGATTTTATGTAAATAAGCGCCGTATTCCAGTCGTTCCACCTTGCAAGGAGCGTCAGAAGCGCTATTGTTGCGATAACGGGCTTTGAAAGCGGAATAACTATTTTAAAGAATATTCTAAGCTCGCTCATGCCGTCAATCTTTGCCGCCTCCGTAAGCGACTGCGGCAGACCCTGAAAGAACGTTCTTATTACTATTACATGGAAAGCGTTCACAAGGTTAGGAAGTATGTATACCCAAACGGTGTTTCCCATATGAAGATACCTTGTTATCCAAATATAGCTCGGAATAAGTCCTCCCGAAAAGAGCATTGTGAAGAATATAAAAAACGTAACAGGCTTTTTATATTTATAGTTCGGCTTTGAAAGCGGATAAGCAAGCATTGCCATTACTATTACTCCCAAAAACGTTGCAATCAGCGAATAAAATATTGTTATCTTATACGAGTCTAAAAGCTGCTGCGGATTTTTGAAAACGTATTTATATGCTTCCGTTGAAAACTGCGACGGTATAAGCTTGTAGCCCTCCGATATAAGCGACTGCTCATTTGTAAACGACGCCGAAATAATCAGCACGAACGGCAGAATAAACAGCAGCGACCCAAAGCAGAAGAGCAGGTTTATTATTATTTTTGAAATTTTTCCCGAATTGCTTTTCATCTTCCCCGCCTCCTTAGAACAGTGAATTTTCCGGTGAAATTTTCTTCACTATAAGATTTGTGCCGACAACCATAATAAATCCGACTACCGACTGGAAAAGTCCGACCGCTGTTGTCATTCCTATATCGTCGCCCGTTCTCAGCCCGCGATATACATATGTATCAATAATATCCGTTGTCGGATATAACAGACCTATATCTCTCGGAATTGTATAGAACAGTCCGAAGTCACCCTTTATAATGTGACCGACATCAAGAATTGTAAGTATAACCATAAGCGGAACGAGTGACGGAATTGTTATGTACATAATCTGCTTAAATCTGCTTGCGCCGTCCATCTGAGCCGCCTCGAACAGCTGATCGTCAATTCCCATAAGCGCCGCATAATACATTATCGTTTTAAGACCTATCGTTTTCCACAGGTTTACTACCGGAAGAATGAATATCCAGTATTTCGGCTCCGAATACCATTGCAAGCCCTCTCCGCCGAGCTTTCTTATAATATTATTTAAAACTCCGAGATTTGGCTCTAAGAGCATATATGTTATGTAGCCGACAATTACCCACGACAGGAAGTGCGGAAGTATCATGCTTGTCTGATAAAATTTCAGTGCCGCGCGGCTCTTTACCTCATAGAGCAAAATTGCAACAAGCACCGCCGCGATAATTCCTATAATTATGAACATAAGTCCGTAGCCGACAGTGTTTCTTCCTATTCGCCATGCGTCCTGCGACGAGAAGAAAAATTTGAAATTGTCAAAGCCGACCCATTTGCTTCTGAAAATTCCGAGATTGTTTCTGTAATCCTTAAATGCAATTATAATACCGAACATCGGAATATAAGCAAAAAGTATCAGCAGCACTATTCCCGGAACCAGCAGAACGGAAAGCTCCGCATTATCCTTAAAGTCCTTCCATTTGCTTTTTTTCGGAACTGTTTTTTTCGTATTTATTGTTTCCGAAGCCTTCATAAATGATTTCCTCGCTTTCTCTTTTATCTGTTTTTATTTTACCACACTTATATACGTTTGCGCAAGAATAAAAAATTTACATCTTGTTAATTTCTTTACCTCATCTTTTTTAAAAGTTAAAAATTTTATTTTCACTCTTGAATATTACGTTTTCCTATGATATAATATCTACAGATAAAACGAAGGAGGGCAAAAATATGTACAAGGCAATAGTTGTAGACGATGAACAAATCATCAGAAAAGGCATATCAACCTTTATCGCAAGCGCCGACACGGGCTTTGAGATTGCCGGTGTATTTAAAGACGGCGATGAGGCAATAAGCTATTTGGACACCCACAGTATTGAGCTTGTAATATCAGACATAAAAATGGTACACGTATCGGGCATTGAGCTTGCTCAGTATATATATGAAAATATGCCGCACACAAGAGTTATTCTTTTAAGCGGCTATACTGAATTTGAATATGCAAAAGCGGCTATCAGATACAATGTTAAGGAATATATAACAAAGCCCACAGATTTTGGTGAGCTTAAAAGCATACTCTTAAAAATGCGAAGCGAAATTGATGCAGAACAGGAAAGCCACATAAACAGCTTTTTTGACTCAATCAAGCAGCTATATGCGGCGCTTCTTTCGGGAAACGAGCAGGAGGCGGAGGAGCTTTTAAAAGCTCTTCTTGACAGCTACACGCATGATAACGAATGTTTGGGGCAGTATGCATTCAACATTTTCCAGACAATATTTGACCATATGTACGCAAATCTGAAAATTCAGCTTCCGCCGGATTTTCCCGACTACAGAAAACTTACATCAATTGAAAACCATGATGAGATATATTCGTTTTCATCTCAGCTGCTCAGGCTTATAACAGATCAGATTAACGCAAGGGATAAAAAGACGGACGACATTGTTATAAATAAGCTTATACAATTCGTAAACGAAAACTTTTCCGAAAACATTTCTCTTCAGGACGCGGCGGACAAGGTGTTTTTTGCACCTGCGTATTGCAGCCGCTTTTTCAGGAAGCATACGGGTGAGAAATTCAGCAATTATCTTTTAAGGGTGCGCATGGAGCACGCGGTTAAGCTGCTGAGGGAAAACAAAAACATAACGGAGATAAGCAAGGAGTGCGGCTACAGAACATCAAGCTATTTCACACGCGTTTTCAAGGAATATTATAAATGCACTCCGAGCGAATATATGCGCAATTTCTAAAGATAAAGGAAGCAAAACATGAAAAAACTAAAAAGTAATTTAAAATACCATTTCAGCAAAAGCAGCCTGTTTTGGAGAACTTTCATTATAATATCGCTTCTGCTTATAGTGCCGTTTGTTTCAATGAGCATTATTTTCACCTCAAACACGCTGAAAAATATGCGAAATGAAATATCGGCAGAAAATGCGTCCGCGCTGAAAAGCGCGGCAAATATTCTCGATGATACGCTTATCGAGTGCGACACAATGAGCACATATATCGCCGGGAACGAAAGCACGCAGCTTTTTGCGCTCAACGGCTATACTCGCGACTCGTTTTTTGATATGGTGCGGCTTGCAAAGTCACTTCCTATAATATACAAATATATAGACTCGATATATATCTATTCCGAAAGAACCGGCATTATCATGAGCAACGAGGCATTTCTTTACACCGATGAATTTTCTGATATGGGATGGCTCGAAAGCTACAAAAAGGTTGCAAACCAGAGGGGATTAATCGTTCCGTGCTATAAAAACGGGACTTACCCTTATCTTATAACCATAATAAAGCCCATATATGCTGCTGACGAAAAAACAGGCGCAGTTATAATGAATATAAACAGTCAGTCGCTCTATAATTCAATCCTGTCGAACAAATACAGCTCATCGGGTCAGGAAATGTATCTTGCCGGAGTGCAGGGGCATATAATTTTGTCAAAGGATATTTCAAATTTCGGGAAAACTCTCACGGAAATCGGTTTTCCGCCGGACTATGAGTTTTCCGAAAAGCAGGATAAATGCCTTATAAATGATGAAAATTATACCGTGCTTTCATCAGACAGCAGCATAAAAGGCTATAAATATGTGAGCGCATATTCAATGAGCATTTACGAGGACAGAATTTTCAAAGTGCGCGCGCAGCTGATTTTAATTTCTCTGTCGCTTTTGATTTTCGGCTTTGTTCTCGCATATTTTGCTTCTGTAAAGAGCTATGCGCCGCTAAGGGAAATTATTTCATTTCTCGATATGACAAACTCCGAAAGCAATATCACAACGCAGGATAAAAACGAAATTTTATATATAATAAACAGCATAAAGCTTCACATTGAGGATAAAACCAAAATGGAGGAAATTCTCGAAGAAAGAATGAAAATGCTTAAGCAGGCGCAATATGATATGCTCCAGGCGCAGATAAATCCGCATTTTCTTTACAACACGCTCGAAACAATAAACTGGATGGCATACGATATTGCCGGCGGCGAAAATCCCGTTTCCGCCGCGCTTGTAAACCTTGCCGGATTTTTCAGAAACAGCCTGTCATTTTCGGGCTATCTGATTACGGCTGACGAGGAAATTAAATACACAAAGGATTATATAAAAATACTTCATCTGCGCTATGCAGACCTTTTCAGCGTAAAGTGGGATATTGACGAGGCTATACTCTCCTGCAAGGTTATAAAAATGTGTCTGCAACCTATAATCGAAAACGCAGTATATCACGGTTTCAAGCCTAAAGGCAGCGAAGGACTGCTCACAATAACAGGGCGGCTTGAGGGAAGCAATATTATATTCACAATTTCGGACGACGGCATAGGCATGAGCGACGATGACGTCAATGCCCTGAACGCAGGCTTTAACACAAATGTTTACACGAGCATAAGCCACCACATAGGGCTTGCAAACGTAAACAAGAGAATTAAAATACTCTACGGCGAAAATTACGGACTTTCCGTAAGCTCGAAAGAGGGAAAAGGAACATCTGTCCGCATAATTATCCCGGCAACGCAGCAATAAAAAAAGAAAGGCAGAAAAAATCATGAAAATTTTATCAATCGGAAACAGTTTTTCACAGGACGCGCAGCGGTATTTGCACCAAATAGCCTCAGCAAACAAAAAGGAGCTTATGTGCGCAAATCTCTATATAGGCGGCTGTCCGTTGAAAAAGCACTTTATTAACCTTGAAGATAACGAAAAGGCATACGACTTTGAGCTAAACGGTGTAAATTCGCACATTAAGGTTTCAATAAAGGAAGCACTGCAAAGCAATGACTGGGATTATATCACGCTTCAGCAGGCAAGCCATGAAAGCTTTAAAATAGAAAGCTACTCGCCGTACCTTGAAAAAATAGCCGAATATATAAGGCTGAGATCGGGTGCAAAAATCCTTTTGCATCAGACATGGGCATACCCAGAGCACAGAGAAAGACTTTCGGAAATGGGCTTTAAAACAACGGAGCAAATGTTTTTAAGCGTTCGCGAAGCTTATGAAAAAGCCGAAAAGCTGCTCCGCCCGGACGGAGTTATAAGAAGCGGAGAGGCTATGCTCAAAGCATATAAGGCGTCTCCCGATATTACCTACCGCGACGTAATTCACGCAAGCTTGGGCTTTGGCAGATACCTGCTCGGCTGCGTTTGGTATACCGCGCTGTTTGGCGAAGCTCCTAAAGTTCATATTACCGATTTTGACGAGCCCGTTTCAAGCGAAAGCATAAAGCTTATAGAAAGTATTATCAAAGCATAACAAAAATTTATAATCAAAAGCGGCTGTTTTTCCGATAAAATCAGCCGCTTTTGATTTTTTCAGATATATTTGTAAATAAACTGTAAAAAATATTATTTAATTTTTTAATTATTTTTTTCGGCTCTTTATTATTTTTAATTAATATGTTATAATATATGTATTGACACGGGCGGTTATTTATGATATACTCGTGTTAGATACATACACAGGAGGTAGATTACCATGCCAAATAACAAGGTTTTAATTGTAGATGATGACGCTCATATTGCAGAGCTTATAAAGCTTTATCTTGAAAAAGAGGAGTATCAGACCATAGTTGCTTCAAACGGCGCTAAGGCGCTTCAGCTTTTTAAGGAGGAGGCTCCGTCGATTGTTATTCTCGACGTTATGATGCCGGAGATGGACGGTTGGCAGGTGTGCCGCGAAATAAGAAGAATAAGCAATATTCCGATTATAATGCTCACAGCTAAGGGCGAAACCTTTGACAAAGTTCTCGGTCTTGAGCTCGGCGCGGACGACTATATGGTTAAGCCGTTTGAGCCTAAGGAGCTGATTGCAAGAGTTAAGGCGGTTCTGCGCCGCTTTGAGTCAAAGGATACGCAGGCTATGAAGGAGATTGTGTTCCCTAACCTGACAATAAACCTTTCAAATTACGAGCTTAAAATATGCGGAAAAATTGTTGAAATTCCGCCGAAAGAGCTTGAGCTTCTTTATTTCCTCGCGTCTAACCCGAACAGAGTTTTCACGCGTGAACAGTTGCTTGAAGAGGTTTGGGGCTTTGATTATTTCGGAGATTCGAGAACGGTTGACGTTCATATTAAAAGACTGCGCGAAAAGCTTGAGGGCGTTGAAGGCTCCTGGCAGCTTAAAACAGTTTGGGGCGTTGGCTATAAATTTGAGGTAAGATAAAATGTTCAAGAGCATTTTTGAAAGACTGTTCTGGACAAATATTGTTATTTTGCTTGTCGTTTTTCTGTCTGTTTCGGCTGTTCTGTCGATTTTCATAAACCATTATGTAACCGACAGGCAGTACGAAATGGCGCTTAAGGTTTCCGAAACGATTGATTACTGGACAGGCTATCTGCAAGTTGAAAACAATAACGTCCGCTCGCGTAACTTCTACCGCAAAACGCTTGAAACGTGGGGAGATTTTCTCGGTGCGGATATAACCGTTTCAGACCTTGACGGCGACGTTATCGACACAACGAACGACAATGTCAAATCAATCCCGCAGGAATACCTCTCGGCTGTTAAAAACGGAGAAACAATGCGCGCTGTAGGTCATTTCGGTGACATTTACACATCAAAGGTTTTCACCGTTGCAATACCGGTTGAGTATTACGGAAACAGGATAGGCGGAATGTATATAAACACGCGTATGCCGACGCTTACGAAAACCGTAAGCGACCTTTTAATATGGTTTCTTATAGCCTCAACGATTTCAACACTTACGGCATTTGCGCTTATTTACAAGCAGTCGTCAAGAATTTCAATATCGGTAAACAGAATTAAGGACGCGGCTCTCGATATTGCCGCAGGAAATTTTGACGAGCGGATACCAGTCAGCGGCAAGGACGAAATAAGTCAGCTCGCGTCGGCATTTAATTTTATGGCGGACTCCCTCGATAAGCTTGAAGATATGAGGTCGCAGTTTGTAAGCGACATATCGCATGAGCTCAGAACGCCTATGACGAGCATTTCGGGATTTGTTGAGGGCATACTCGACGGAACAATTCCTCCCGAAAAGGAAAAGGACTATTTAAAAATAGTTCTCGACGAATCAACGCGCCTTAAAAAGCTCGTTACCGATATGCTTGAAATGAGCAAAATGTCGAGCAGCGAATATAAGCTGAACGTTTCCGAATTTGACTTTGTTGAGCTTATAAGAATTTGCATAATAGGTCTTGAACAGAAAATAAACGAAAAGCAGCTTGATTTATCGGTTGACTTTAAATGCGATTCGCTCTCTGTATGCGCCGACCGTGACGCAATTCAAAGAGTAATCATAAACCTGATAGACAACGCGGTAAAATTCAGCTTCCCGAACACGAATATAGATATTAAAATGTGGTACGATTCAAAGAAAGCATATTTCAGCGTGGGTAACTACGGAAACGGAATTGCAAAAGAAGAGCTGCCGCACATTTTCGACAGATTTTACAAAACAGACTCCTCGCGCACAAACAGATCGTCGGGCGCGGGACTCGGTCTTTCGTTTGTTAAAAACATTATGCTGCTCCATCAGCAAAGCGTTTGGGTTGACAGCCACGAAGCAAAAGAGGGCAGCAATATAAAATACACTACATTTACAATCTCGCTTGCTCTGTCGTAACGGAGCAGGGATAAAAAACTATATCACGAAGAAAGGATTTGTTTTTTCCATGAACAAAAAAGCGCTTATCGCCATGAGCGGCGGTGTTGACAGCTCTGTTACCGCGCTTCTTATGAAAGACGCCGGATATGAATGTATAGGCGCAACAATGCATCTTTTCGATAACGAGGACGCGGGCATTGAACGCGAAAAAACCTGCTGCTCCCTGTCGGACGTTGAGGACGCGGCAAGCGTGGCAAGACGAATGGGCATGAAGCACTATGTTTTTAACTTCAAGGACGAATTTCGCGATAAGGTAATAAAAAATTTTATAGGCGAATACGAGCGCGGCGGCACGCCAAATCCGTGCATAGACTGTAACAGGTATATGAAATTCGACAAGCTTTTAAAGCGCGCTGAAGTTCTCGGCTGCGACACTATTGCAACGGGGCATTATGTCAGAATTAATTATAATGAGCAAAGCGGAAGATATGAGCTTTTAAAGGCTCTTGACGAAACAAAGGACCAAAGCTATGTACTTTATGTAATGACTCAGGAGCAGCTTGCACATACTGTTTTTCCGCTCGGAAATTTAAGAAAAACGCAGGTCAGAGAAATCGCGGAGAAAAACGGCTTTGTAAACGCGAGAAAAAAAGACAGTCAGGATATTTGCTTTGTGCCGGACGGCGACTATGCGCGCTTTATAGAGCGCTACACGGGAAAAACATTTCCTCACGGAAATTTCTGCGACAGGAGCGGAAAAGTGCTTGCGCGCCACAGCGGCATAATAAAGTACACAATAGGTCAGAGAAAGGGACTCGGCGTTGCATTCGGAAAGCCTATGTATGTATGCGATAAATGCATAGAAAACAATACGGTTATTCTCGGAGAAAACGAGGACCTTATGAAAAGCGAGGTATGCGCGTCGGACTTTAACTGGATAAGCATAGACGGAGCAGGTGAGCCGATAAGGGTTGAAGCAAAAATAAGATATAATCAGTCCGCTCAGCCTGCCGTTCTTTATAAGACGGGCGAAAACAGCGTAAAAGTTGTTTTCGACAAGCCGCAAAGAGCGCCGGCACGCGGCCAGGCTCTTGTTTGCTATGACGGAGACAGGGTAATCGGCGGCGGAACAATAGAATAATTTGTTCTCTCCCAAAGATTTTTTCTATTCAATTAAAACGAGAAAAGGCTGCATTGAAAAAGTCAATTGACTTTTCCATGCAGCCCTTTTTTGTATTTATTCTTAATCGGCAAGCTGCAAATCGCGTGCATTTGCCGCTTAATTTAAAACCTTGTAAACATATTTGTAAAGTGTATTTTTTATATTTTCAAATCCGTCCCTGTCAAGCTCTCCGCCGGTTGTCATAATAAGCAGCGGCAAAGGCTCTTTTCCCTCACCCATTGACGGCTGAATATAGTCATAGCCGTTTAGCGTAAAGCCGTTTCGCTCATAAAATGCAATTCTTCTCTTAGGCATTTCACCCTCCGGCAATTCAACCTCAAGGCACATACGCTTTCCGGCAAGCTGCGAAAGCTCAGAGAGCATACCGCTTCCGACTCCGCCGTTTCTTTTTTTCGGATTTACCGCAAAATGCTCTATATACAAAAAGTCATCAAATTCCCACACGGCGAGTATTCCGTCGGGCTCTGCTCCCTCCGAGCGTGCGTAAACGCTGTATTTTTCATCATCAAAAAGAGCAAGCTGTCCGCTTCTGTTTCTGCGCTCATCGCTTGGAAAGCTCACGCACAAAAGCTCATAAAAATCATCAAACTCTTCCCTGCTTAATTTTTTTAACATTTTATCTTTCCTTTCAAAGCTTCTTTAAAAAACCGCACCGGCAAAAAATCTATTCAAAAATCCCCTGCCGCCGAAATCAGTCACCCGAAACATACTGAGTCGGTGTCTGACCCATGCGCTTTTTAAACACACGCCTGAAGCTGACAGACGACTGATAGCCGACCTCACGCGCCGCATTTTCAACGCTTTCTCCGCGCGCAAGCAATCGGCACGCTTCCTCAACTCTTATTCTTTCAAGATAATCAAGAAAGTTTTCCCCCACCTTATCCTTAAAGCATTTTGACGCATACTGCGGCGTTATTCCGAAATGCTCGGCAAGCATTTGTCTGCACAAATTCGGATCTCTGAAATTTTTGTTTATGTATTCTATCATTCTGACTTCCACACTGTCGTCTGTTTCCCCCGTGTCGTCACGCATTTTCTCCATCGCATGAAAAACGTCCGTAAGCTTCTGATAATTATCCTTTAAAATAGAATCGTTTCTTACAACCGCAAGCATACTGTTGATTTTCAGGCAGCAGTCGCCATCAAATCTCAGCTCGCTCATAAGCGACCTTATAAGGATTTTAAATTCAAAAATCAGAATTTCAATCTCGTCTCTGTAAACAACAAAATTACGCTGATTTTCTTCAAAAACCTCGTCTATTATTTCATATGCCTTATCATATTCCCTGTTTAAAAAGCAGCTTTTAATTTTCTGCTTGAGCTTTGACGGGAACCAACACGGCTCCCTTTCAACGTTTCCGGCGCTGCTGTACCACATAATGCCGTCCATATACGTAGGTATTCCAGAAGAAAGATTATTAACGGTCTTTTCAATCGCGTCCGCCGCATCAAGAATACGCTTGCTAAATCCGCTCACCGATATTTTAAATTTTATATCCGACTCGCTTCTAAACATCGCCGCCGTGCCGATAAAGAAATTCTCGATTTTGAGCAAATCCTCATCAAGATTGCTGTTTTCAAACGCAAACACATACGCCTCCGTGTTTTTATCAATCTCGGCGCCAAGAGCGGTAAACTCCTCGTTTATCATATGATTTAAAATTATGCGTATGCTGTTTATCTGACCGTAGGTTTTATTCTGATCGCAGCAAATTTCAACAGCAATTGCGGCATATTCCGCACCGTCAAAATCTATTTTCAGCTGCTTAAGTTCATCGCGGAATGCGTCCTCGTTTTCATATTCACCGCTGTAAAGCTGCTTTAGGAGATTATTTTTTACAATCTCCCTGTTTGCGCTTATTTCGTTAGTCATTGAAATTTCCTTTTCCATAATCTCGTCGAAAAGCTCGTCAAGATTTTCAAGCGAAATGTCGCGCCCTGTTTTCTTATTAACATTTTTAAGAAGCTTATCAACCGGCGAAATGTTTTTATCCGTCATTATATACGCTATAACCGCGCTTATAAGCAAAAGCACGAGAATAACCGCAAAAATTATCCATACCAAAACAGTGGTCTGACTTTTAAGATTTGTTCTGTCAAGCCTTATTTCATATGTAAAGCCGTTAATATCGGTGCTGTAGAGCAGCTTCCCGCTTTTATAGCCGTCGGACAGGCGAAGCATTTGTCTGCCGTCCCTTTTATTTTTCATAACAAGCTCTATCGGGAGCTCTGTTTTTTCTCTTATAATTCCGAGTATTTCCTCCTCATCGACTATTATTGCCAGCTGACCTGTTACATATCCCCTGTTTTCAAAAGGATATGACGTGACATACACGAGCTTTTCGCCCTCTCTGTCAAAAAAAGTGAAATTATCAACATTAAAAAGCTTTCTGTAAACTCTCTCGCTGAGATAATTATTCTTAAATTCCTCATAGCTCATATCATTTACGCAAACTGACCTGCCGTATATATTTTTAAGCTCAAAGCGCGTCATACCCGTTATAACATAATCGTCATCCAGCGTATAAAATGCAACATTTTCTATTCTTCCGTCGGCATTTGTGTAAAGAATAAGCTGATTTTCAAGCTCCTTTATATTCTTTGCGCTTTTATCGCGAATATAAGCCGTCAATGCGCCGCCGTTTATAATCTGAGATGAAAACGCGTCTATACTGTTAAGCTCCGCAGACACAGCCGAAACCGCTCTTTCCGCCTCATTTAAATATGTTCTTTCGCTCTGCATATTAAGCGCCGCAAAAATTATTCCGAAAAGCAGCAGACACATTATTGCCGGAAGCGCAAGAACACAGATATATGAATATAAAAATTTTCTGAATATGTTTGTGTTTTTTAACATTCTGTTTTGTTCATCTCCAAAAAATCAAATCGGTATATTTAAGTTTATCACAAAAACGGCCGTATGTCAACCGATTTTGCTTTATTTATGCTCATATGTTACATATTGATTTATGGTTACATATTGTATCTTGACATATGCGCGGATAAATGATAAAATAAGCAAAAGACAGCCGAAAACGGCTTTAACAAAACAAAAAGGAGAATAACCGCAAAATGAAAAAAATTATTTCAGATGAAAAGCTGCAAAATGCCATTTCCTATATCAGCGGTAAAACGCTTGCAAACCTTTCGGATTTTACATATAAATATCCCGCGTCGGCAAGCGTAAACAACATTTATCCGCAGACAGACAACGTAAGCTGGACAACGTCCTTTTACACCGGTATGCTTCACCTGTCATATCAGAAAACAAAGGATGAGCGCTTTGAGGAGGCTGCCGCCATTCATACAAAGGACTTTGCGCGCAGACTGAAGGAGCGCATTGATTTAGGAAATCACGATATAGGATTTTTATACACGCTCTCCTGCGTGGGCGCATACAAAATAAAAAAAGATGAATTTGCAAAAGAAACCGCAATTAAGGCGGCAAATTTACTTTTAGACAGATATATTGAAAAAGCCGGAGTTATTCACTGCTGGGGAGATATGGAGAGCTGCACGGAGTATGCCAGAATTATTGTTGACTGCCTTTTAAATCTTCCGCTTCTTTACTGGGCAAGTGAAGCTACAGGCGATGACAAATACAAAAAGGCTGCCTATACGCACGCGAAAAACACACAAAAATATATTATTCGCCCTGATAAATCAACATATCATTCGTATATATTTAGCGTCAAAACCGGGCTTGCCGATCACGGCGAAACTGTTCAGGGCTTTGCCGACAACTCCTGCTGGTCGAGGGGACAGGCTTGGGGAATTTACGGCTTTATGCTTAGCTATCTTTACACGAGCGACAAATCGTTTATTGAAACCGCCTGCGAGCTTTTGGACTATTTTCTTTCGCATCTGCCTGAGGATCATGTTCCTTACTGGGATTTGTATTTTCAAAGCGGAAACGAAGAGCGCGACTCGTCCGCCGCTGCCATCACCGCCTGCGGCATAATCGAAATATTAAAAGCTCTCGATGAGTCCGATCCGCGCCGCGACAAATACACGCAGGCTCTTTCGGATATATTAAATTCGCTTATTGACAACTACATGACAACGCCCGATACGGCCTCAAACGGTATTCTTCTGCACGGCGTTTACGGAAAGCCGCAGAATAACGGAATTGACGAATGTCTTATATGGGGAGATTACTTCTTCCTTGAAGCGCTTATGCGCCTTGATAACCCAAAGCTTGAAATAATGTGGTAGGATCCCATACAGTTTTCGGAAAAAGGCTAAAATTTAACAAACGCAAAGCGCATGGGGTTCGACTCCCTCATGCCTAGCCGAAAGAAAGTAATTCGAACCCGTCTGAAAAGGCATAATTTCGGCATATTTCAGTTTGTCGTCTTTGAAAGGCGCGAGCCTTCCGGCATCCTCCACACTAAAATCTACTCAAAATTCTGTCCTTTTCAGATCGTAGAATTTTGAAAGTGTGAATTTTTGGTTTTGTAAGGCAAAAACGGAGATAATCCTGGCGGATTATCGAGTATTTTAACACAGCAAAAGCGGAAATTCACCTTTCAAAATCGGAGTTCGGATTGCTTTTTTTCGGCTAAACAAAAAAGCGGCTGCGCCGCGCCTTGCCGCAGGTGACTGAAAAGCCGGTCGGCAAAGCGCAAAACGCGCAGCTGCTTTATTTTTATATATCCTGTATTTCAAGTTTTCTTTCAAGCTCCGCTATGCTGTCCTCTTTTTTGCTTAAATCAGCGTCCATAGCTTTGAGAAGGTCTGTAATTTTCTCATGCAAATCATCTACGGCGCTTTTGCACTGCGAAAGCTCATTTTTCACGCGATTATGATATTCCGCGTTTTCCCGGCGAAGATTTTCATTTTCTTTCTCCGCTTTGCAGCGCAGTGAGTCTGCAAACTGCTTTGCCTCAAAAATAATATCTGCCGCTTCCGCACAGCCGCTTTCCGCCTGCGTATTTGCGCTTTGCGTGCTCTCACCGTTTGCACTTTCGGAGTCTTCCTCAAGGGCTGAAATAATTCTTTCCTTTTCGGCATTTTCCGCCAAAAGCCGCTCCTTTTCCGCACTTAGTTTTGATATGCACTCGTTCAGCTCTGCATTTCTTTGCTCCAAGTCCAAAATGGTGCGCTTGTCATTTTCCCTGTCCTCTTCAAGATTTTCCACAAGCTCGCTTCTAAGCCTTGCCATATATTCGCAAACGTCTTTCTTTTTAAATCCAAACAATGAGGTTCTTAACTCTCTAAGCTCCATAGATAAAACACCTCCAAAAGAATTGTATACCCTCTTTTTATATCCGATCTGCATCCGGGAGCTTAGCTTCCATCAGCATTTTTTCATATTCCTCCGCCGGAACGGGCTTTGAAAAATAATAGCCCTGCATCTGTTCACAGCCGAAGTCAAGCAGCATATCAGCCTGCTCCTTTGTTTCAACGCCCTCCGCTATAACAGGCAAATCAAGACCTCTTGCCATGCTTATAACAGATGATATAATTATTTTGCTCCGCCTTGTATCGTGCTTCCCTGCCAAAAATCTCATGTCAAGCTTCAGTATATCAATCTCAATATCCTTAAGCGAATTAAGCGACGAGTAGCCTGAGCCGAAATCGTCCATTTCAACAATAAAACCCCTTTCCCTGAGCTCGTCGACAACCGCTATCAGCATTTCGGAATTATCCATATATGCGCTTTCCGTTATTTCAAGGCGAATGTTTTTAAGCGGAATATTGCTGCTTTCAACAAGCGCCTTGAGCTTGTCGGCAAAGCCCTCACGCTGAATATCTATCCTTGAAAGATTGACAGACACAATAATATTTTTATCCGGCATGAGCCTTTTCCATCTGCGCATATACGAGCAGGTTTTATGTATCATATATTTGTCAAGGTCTATTATTTTATTGCTGCTTTCAAACACCGGCAAAAACGCGCCCGGAGGAATAAGCCCTTTTTCCTTATGGCGCCATCTTATGAGCGCCTCCGCGCCGATAATGCTTTTTGTTTTATAATTCACCTGCGGCTGAAACCACACTTCAAATTCTTCGTTTTCAATTGCGCCGTCAATTTCGTTTAGAAATTCCTGCTGCTGCATTTCAACGTCCATCATATCTTTTTCATAATAAGCTATAGGCTCGTCAAATTTTCCCTTCGCCGTTTGCAGCGCAAGCAGCGCCTTATAGCTCATAGTGTACGAATTGCAGTCCTCCTCGCACAAATCGTAAACACCGACGTGCACGGAAATGGGGATTTTTAAATCATACCCCGCAAATGACTCCGCAAAACTATTGCAGTATTCATCAGCCGACGGCGAATCCTCCGAGCAAAATCTGACAAAGTGGTCTGCGTTTAAATGCCCCGAAAAGCTGTCGGGAGTATCATTTCTCCTCATATGATAGCCGCAGTCACGCAAAAGGCGGTTACCCATATCATACCCGTAAATACCGTTTATATCCTTAAAATGATCTATATCATATCGCAGCATTCTGTATTTTCTGCCGGGATTTTCCCTAATCCAGCGGCTGACCCTTTTGTGAAAGCCTGTTGAATCGTAAATCCCGGTGAGCGGATCAATATCGCTTGAAATAATAGCCGACATATCCTCGCATATAAACATAACAATATTGTTTTCTCTGTCGAAATATCTGAAGCAAATTCTTTTATAAAGCATATCGCCGTCAATATTCCGCATTATATAAAAATCAACATTGTATTTCTCCTGCCCGTCAAGCTTATCCTTTATATTTTCAAGTTTGAGCAAATCCTTAATAATTTCTCTGTTTTGATGAGGAATAAGCCTGTCAACAAGCCTTTGGACATTTTCGTAATATGAATAATTTTCATAATCCACATAATATTTCAGCTTACCGAAAAGGCAATCGCTAAACGGAAAAATCCTTCCGTCCGACATATCAATAAAGGCTATGCCGTCAAAGTATTCGAGCAAAAGCTTTTCCGAAAATTTTTCCTCCGATATTTTGTTTAAAAATTCACTGCGGTAATTGGACATATCGCATTCCTCCCGATAAACCGCAGCACAAATCATAATTTAAACGCGATTTATATTCTTATTTTTTATTTTATTTTCATACATGCTGCTGTCAGCGCATGAAATAAAGTCATGAATGTTCTGCGTTTGTGCACTGTACAGCGCGCAGCCTATACTTATTGAAACTTTGCAGCCGAGAACGCTTTCCGCGCAGCTTTTCTCAACCAAATCACATATATTTTTGCTTATTGATGAAATATCCTCATCTGTTTTAAGCGTCTGAATTACCGCAAATTCATCTCCGCCGTATCTTGCGCAAAAGCCGCCGCTTCGAAAGCATATCTTTTTAAGAACTCTTGCAACAGCCTTTAAAACCTGATCTCCCTTATTATGACCGTATACATCATTTATCTGCTTAAAGGAATCAATATCTATAAACAAAAGATAAAGATTTTCATCTTTTCTCAGCGACGAAATCTGATCGTCAAGTTTTCTGAGAAAATCTCTGCGGTTGCTTATTCCGGTTAGCGAATCCTCAGAAATAAGCAGCGAAACGGAGTTTATGTATACCAGCAGAAACGATAAAACCACGCCTACCGTAACAAGCGGCGCCCTCTGAAAAACAACCTGCGCCGCTCCGCATATAATAAGCGGCCATACAAACGAGGATATAGCACGCAGCTCCTCGCGGCGCGCATAGTTTTTCTTGTAGACCGACAAAATCATTGTTTTTACCGAAGCGATTACAATATACCCGTAGGACAGCACCTGCTGCATATAATAAAGGCTTCCGTGCCTGTAGACCATATTGTCGTCAAAATAAAACATACAGCCCGTAAAAACCGAATCGATGAGCAGCATAATCAGCAAAACGAGCGGCAGCATTGAAAACAGCAGAAGCCATCTGCTTCTGAAAATTTTGCTTTTGGCAATCGTTTCCGAATACAAAAACAGAAAATATGCCGAACAGCCAAAGCACAAAAAATATAAAAAGTTTTCAAGCATTATAACGCTCATCGGCGCCGAAAAGAGCTCCGACGAACAAATCTTCCATAAAAAATCGAAGAAATTTGCCGCAACCGCAAACCATATTGAAAACAAAAACATTTTTGTTTTTATGCCGTTATTAATACCCGATGACGCTGATTTAAGCGCAATTATAATCAAAACAGCCATGCTGAAAATATTGATTTCTGTATAAAGTACGGTATCCACTAATCTATTCTCCTTTTAAGTATTTTTTGCCTCAAAACCTGTATTTAAAAAGCACGCCGCCACGCCAGGCACAGGCAGATTTTAAAGCGTGTTTTCTTCCTAAAAAACAGCTTAGGAGATAAAGATGTCATTATGTATGTATGTATGTATGTATGTATGTATGATTTTAGCGCAGTTTATATTCATTGTCAAGACCTTTTTCGTTATTTTTTTCGTTATTTTTTTCATTACTTTTCCGTTACAGCGTCAATAATGATTTTCTTTTTACTGTATTATAATTTTCTCCGCATGAAAGCCTGCACGATACACATTTTTCGCAAAACAATACGCTCATTTAACAATCGGTCCGATTTCATTTTATATTATATCATATTATAAGAAAAAAATCAACCGTATTTTTATATTTTCGTATATTCCCGACAAAATGCAAAATAAAATCACAGCATTATAAACACAGACAGTATCAAACTCACAAAAAAAGCATATTCAAAATTAATATTTTCATTTCAAAACACATTATTTTTATGCTATTGTTACAAAATAATCGGATTTTTCGGCAACAATGTAAAATTGCTGTTGACTTTTTTTAATTTTGTGGTAAAATTAATATGTATACTTATGTTTATTTTTACAAGCGGGGTTTGCCGATGACTAAAACGAACACTGAAATTCTTGAAGTGGAGCCGCACTCTCTTGCCGAGCGCGCCGGAATACGCGCGGGTGATACATTGCTTGCCGTAAACGGTCACGAGGTGCACGATATTCTTGAATACAGATTTCTTACAGCTGAATACAGCGTTTGCCTTACAATCGCCAAGCCGGACGGTAAAACGGAAGATATAAATATTGAAAATGATTATGAGGATCTCGGTCTTATATTTAAGGAAGAACTTTTGTGCACGGCGCAGAGCTGTACAAACAAATGCATTTTCTGCTTTATAGACCAGCTTCCGCCCGGTATGAGAGAAACGGTATATTTTAAGGACGATGACGCACGGCTTTCCTTTTTGCAGGGTAACTATGTCACAATGACAAATATGTCCGATGAGGAAATAGACAGACTTATCAAAATGCGCGTTTCGCCGATTAATATATCGGTGCATACAACAAACCCAAGTTTGCGCGAATTTATGCTGCACAACAGATTTGCCGGAAGAATATTTGAGATAATGAAGCGCCTTGCGGAAAATCATATTTTTATGAATTGCCAAATTGTGCTTTGTCCCGGAATTAACGACGGTGAAGAGCTTTTGAGAACGCTCGGCGATATTGCCTCCCTCTCACCTTATACGGAAAGCGTTTCCGTTGTTCCGGTCGGGGTTACGGCGTACCGTGACGGACTTTTTAAGATGAAAACGTTTGACTCGGTGGGAAGCCGCGAGGTTATTAAAACGGTTGAAAGGCTTCAAAAGGAAAACCTTGAAAAGCTCGGAACGCGGCTTGTTTATCTTTCGGATGAATTTTATGTAAACGCCGGGCTTAAGGTCCCCTCTTCCGAAAGCTACGAGGGCTTTCCTCAGCTTGAAAACGGCGTTGGGCTTATAGCAAGCATGGGCGAGGAGGTAGACCACGCCTTAACGCTCATAAAAAAGAAAAAAAGGCAAATAAACGCAACTGTCGCAACAGGCGAAGCGGCATATAAATTTATATGCGAATGTGCCGAAAAAATCGAAAGCGCGGCAGATGGCGTTAAAATAACCGTTCTTGCGGTTAAAAATAACTTTTTCGGCGGAAAAGTTACGGTAACGGGGCTTATATGCGGCTGCGACCTTTTAAAAACGCTTAAAGAAAACAATGTTTCGGGAAGAGTTTTAATTTCATCATCAATGCTCAAAAGCGATGAGGATATTTTCCTCGATGATATGACCGTTTCCGAAATTGAAGAAAAGGCAGGGGTTAGCCTTGTGCCTACAGATAATGACGGATATATTTTCACCGAAAATATTCTCGGTGAAGAGCTTGAATTTTAACGGAGGAATGTAATGAAACCTATTGTTGCAATAGTCGGAAGACCGAATGTTGGTAAATCGACGCTTTTTAATAAAATTTCGGGTAAGAAAATAAGTATAGTTGAGGATACTCCCGGAGTTACAAGGGACAGAATATTTGCCGACGCGGTATGGCTTGACAAGCATTTTACGCTTATAGACACGGGCGGTATCGAGCCGCAGAGCAAGGACGAAATTCTCGTTCAGATGCGCCGCCAGGCTCAACTTGCAATTGAAATGGCGGACGTTGTTATACTTCTTACAAACATCCGCGACGGAGTTACGGCAAACGATCTTGACGTTACCTCCATGCTGCTCAAAGCAAAGAAAAAAATAGTTCTTGCGGTAAACAAGGCGGACGCTCCCGGTGAGCCGCCTGCCGAATTTTACGAATTTTACAATCTCGGGCTCGGCGACCCGATAGCAATTTCATCGGTTCACGGAATGGGCGTCGGCGACCTTTTAGACGAGGTGTGCGCAAAATTCCCCGAAAACGCCGAAACGGCTGAGGATGAGGACGAAATAAAGGTTGCGGTTATCGGCAGACCGAACGCGGGTAAATCATCGCTGATTAACAGAATACTCGGCGAGGAACGCGTTATAGTAAGCAACGTTGCCGGAACGACAAGAGATGCCATAGATTCGCATTATGTCTGCGGCGAGGATAAATATCTGTTTATTGACACTGCGGGAATGAGAAAGCGCAGAAAAATTGACGAGGCCGTTGAGCGCTACAGCGTTGTTCGTTCACTCGGCGCGGTTGACAGAAGCGACGTATGCGTTATAATGATTGACGCGTCGGAGGGAATTGCCGAGCAGGATACAAAAATTGCCGGCTACGCTCACGAGCAGGGCAAGGCATGCATTTTCGCGGTCAACAAATGGGACGCAATTGAAAAAGACACAAAGACAATGAATAATTTTAAGCTTAAGCTGCGCGAGGAATTTGCGTTTATGTCGTATGCTTCAATTGTCTTTATTTCCGCAAAAACAGGTCAGAGAGTCGGCGATTTGTTAAGCGAAATAAAGAAGGTAAACGAGCAGTATAAGCGCCGCATTACAACCGGTATGCTAAACGACGTCTTAAACGAGGCCGTTGCAAAACAGCAGCCGCCGTCAGACAAGGGCAGAAGACTTAAAATTTATTACGGAACACAGGCAGGAGTATGCCCGCCGTCCTTTGTACTTTTTACAAATTCGCGCGAGCTGTTCCACTATTCATATTTAAGGTTTATAGAAAACCAGATACGCGACGCATTCGGCTTTGAGGGAACACCGATTAAATTTTTCCTCAGAGAAAAGTCCGAAAAAGACAAATAACGGATTTTAAAATTACAATCTGTCAAAACCGGAGGAGAATTAATTTGAGTACAGTAATTCTGCTGCTTGCGGCAATTGTGCCGTACCTGATAGGCAGTATAAATTTTTCAATAATAATTTCAAAAAAAGCAAAGGGCGAGGATATAAGATCGAGCGGCTCAGGAAACGCCGGAGCAACAAATATGCTCCGTACCTACGGAAAGGGCTGGGCAGTGCTGACGCTCCTTTTAGACGTTTTAAAGGGCGCTGCGGGCGTGCTTTTCGGAGTAGCGCTGTGTGCGCTTTGCCAAAAATATATTATTCCGGCAGGCAGCGGAGAAACAGGAATAAGCGTTACCGCTCATTCATATGATATAATTAATGCGGCTTGTCCGTATTTTACGCTTGCGGGAGGGCTTTTTGCCGTAATCGGTCACGATTTCCCCGTATTCTTCGGATTTCGCGGCGGAAAAGGCGTTGCAACAAGTCTTGGCGTTATTCTTGCGCTCAACTGGCAGACAGGACTTATCGTGCTTGCGTTTGCGCTGATTATTATGGCGGCTACAAGATATGTTTCTCTCGGCTCGGTTATGTCGGCGGTTATTTATCTTGCAGTTGACATTGCGCATATGATATTTACCGGCAGCTTCTCGGCAGTAAGGCTTTGCTTTGATATAATTCTTTCGGGTATGCTTATAGTACGCCACAGAAAAAATATCAAAAGGCTTCTTGCCGGCGAGGAAAGCAAACTCGGTAAAAAGAAATAAATTTTATAGATGAAAGGCTAAATAAAATGAAAATCGCTGTAATTGGTTCGGGCAGCTGGGGAACGGCTGTTGCGCTTCTATTGGCTAAAAAAAATTATGATATATACCTATGGTCATGGCAGCAGGAGGAAACAGACAGACTAAACCGTGACAGAGAAAACATAGAATTTTTACCCGGCTGCAAATTTCCCGAAAACATAATATGCTCGCATGATATGGGAAAATGTACCGACGGAGCTGAGCTTGTTATAACCGTTGTGCCGAGCATTGCAACGCGCTCTACTGCGCGTGAGCTTTCAAAGCATATACAAAGCGGTCAAAGGCTCCTTAATATATCAAAAGGACTTGAAGATGGCACTCTTCTCAGGCTTTCGCAGGTTTATGCGGAGGAAATTCCGCAGGCGAATATATCCGTTATGAGCGGCCCGTCACACGCGGAGGAGGTCTGCAAGGGACTTCCGACCACAAATGTTGTCGCGTCGGGCGATGAGCAGACGGCAAAATTTATTCAGAATTTACTTATGAGCGACCGTTTTAGAATTTACACCTCCGACGATATGATCGGAGTTGAGCTCGGCGGCGCACTTAAAAACGTTATAGCGCTTTGCGCCGGGATTTGCGACGGGCTCGGCTACGGCGACAATACAAAAGCCGCACTCATGACGCGCGGCATTGCGGAAATAAAGCGTCTCGGCGTTAAAATGGGCGCAAAGGCGGAAACATTTTCGGGTTTGTCGGGTATAGGCGATTTGATAGTTACATGCACGAGTATGCATTCGAGAAACAGGCGCGCCGGTATTTTAATCGGCGAGGGACATTCGCTTAAGGAAACACTTGAGACGGTGCATATGGTGGTTGAAGGAGTAAACACTGCCTCAGCAGCTTATGAGCTGTCTGAAAAATACGGCGTTTCGATGCCGATAGTTCACGAGGCATATGATATATTATTCAGCGGGAAGGCTCCGCGCGACGCTGTCGCCGAGCTTATGACGCGTGAGAAAAAATCAGAGTAGGAGGAATTATAATGGAATTAAATTATGACAGCATTTTCGGTAAAATTTCAGTTTCACCGCGTCTTGTTGCCGAAATTTCAGGCGCTGTTGCCGAAAGCTGCTACGGCGTTGTGGGAATGGCATCGAGAAGCACAAAGGACGGAATTGTAAGCCTTTTGCAGCCGGATAACAGAAGTCGCGGCGTTCGCGTTACGATTGAGGACAACATGCCGGTTGTAGAGCTTCACATTATTGTTGAATTCGGACTGAACATAAAGTCCATATGCAAAAGCATTGCCGGGCGCGTAAGATACACTCTTGAGTCTGTTACGGGCGTTTCGGTTAAATGCGTTAATATACGAGTTGAAGGAATCAGGGTTTCTGAGTAAGACGGAGGGTGATTGTGATTAGTACTGTAAACGGTGAAGCGCTCTCTATGATGATGATTTCGGGAGCCAATAATTTATATAACCACAAGGACGAAGTAAACGAGCTTAACGTTTTCCCCGTTCCGGACGGAGATACAGGTACAAATATGAGTCTTACCGCAAGAGCGCTTGCAGAGGAGCTTGCGGCAAACAAAACAGATAACATTTCGGAAGCGGCGGATAAAATGGCATTTGCGGCGCTGAGGGGCGCAAGAGGAAATTCGGGCGTTATTTTGTCGCAGATTTTCAGAGGTATTTCAAAATACTTAAAGGGCAAATCAGAGTGCAGCCCAAAAGAGCTTGCCGGCGCATTTTATGCCGGTGCGGAAAACGCGTACAAAGCTGTTATGAAGCCGACGGAGGGAACTATTCTGACAGTTGCGAGAGTGTCGGCAGAGGGAGCGGTAACTGCTGCTAAGGGAAGCGAGGATTTGCTTGAAATTCTCGAAAACGGCGCAAAGGAAGGAAAAACAGCTCTTGACAACACACCAAACCTCCTCCCTGCTCTTAAAGAAGCAGGCGTTGTTGACGCAGGCGGCAGAGGATGGCTTTACGTTTTCGAGGGTGCGCTTGAATATGTAAAAAGCGGCGAAATTGTTAAAATAAACGGCGAAGCGCCAAAAAGCGTAAGAAAGCTTAAGGCCTCCGTTGTAATTCCCGAAAGCAAGGATATTAAATTTCAGTATTGTACGGAATTTATTATAAAGCGCTTCAGCTCCGAAAGCGACGTTGACGCTTTTCGCTCAAAGCTTTCTCCTAAGGGCGACTGTATGCTTGTAATTGATGATGACGATATAATAAAGGTACATATCCACACAAACCATCCCGGATATGTTCTTGAAAGAGCGGTTGAGCTCGGAGAGCTTGTTGATGTAAAGATAGACAACATGAAGCTTCAGCACAACAGTATTCTCGAAAACAAAGAAGCTGAAGAAAAAAAGACGGAAAACGAAAGCTTAGCCGAGTACGGCTTTATTGCCGTAAGCTCCGGCAAAGGTCTTACGGGTATACTAACCGATCTCGGAGTTACAAGAGTAATTGAGGGCGGTCAGACAATGAATCCGAGCACAAACGACTTTTTAAAGGCAATTTCGCGTGTTCAGGCTAAGAATATATTTGTGTTCCCGAACAACAAAAATATTATTATGGCAGCGCAGCAGGCAAAGGAGCTTTCGGAGAAAAACATAATAGTTATCCCGGCGGTTACAATTCCGCAGTGCATTACCGCAATGATGTCATTTAACCCCAAAAAAGACGCCGAAGCTAACGAAAAGGCTATGAGCAGCGCTCTTAGAAAGGTTAAATCCGCTCAGGTTACGTTTGCCGTGCGCGACACGGAATATGAGGGTCACATGATAAAAAAAGGTGATATTCTCGGCATGATAGAGGGTAAAATTACCGCTATAGGCAAATCCCCCGAAGGCATTGCCGAAAAGCTCATTGAGCGCATGACAGACGACGACAGCGAATTTATAACGATTTATCATGGAAAATCCGCAAAAAAGCAGGCTGCGGAAGCGATGGCGGAAAAGCTTGAGGATTTGTATGAGGACTGCGACGTTTCGCTGAAAAAAGGCGGTCAGCCGCTGTATTACTATATCATATCGGTTGAATAAGGTATCGCTATGGATAAAAGCATTGAATGTTTAAAGGGAGTCGGAAAAGCACGCGCGTTTGATTTTGCGAGAATAGGAATACACACCGTAAGCGATCTGCTTTTCTTCTTTCCGAGAACATATGAGGACAGATCTGTTCTTAAAAATATTGAAGACTGCGTTAAGTATGAAACGGTATGCCTGAGCATTACCGTTTCTTCTGCTGTTCGGGAAACGAGAATAAGGAGAGGTATGTCAATTTATACCATGACAATAAGCGACGATACGGGCAGTATGCAGGCGGTTTGGTATAACAACAAATATATCAAAAATGTATTTTCTCCCGGCAATAAATTTATCTTTTACGGAAAAGTCGGCTTCTCGCGCGGAAAGCTTCAGATTGAAAACCCGATTTACGAAGCGGTCGGCGCAAAAAAATATACAGGCAAAATCGTTCCCATATATCCGCTCACCGGAAACCTTACGCAGAAAACCGTGCAGAGCATTATGCAAAGCGCCGTTGAATATGCAGGCAAACTGGAGGAATACCTCCCCGACGAGCTTTTAGAGGAGCTTCACCTTGCGGATATAAATTACAGCATGAAAAATATCCATTTTCCCGATAGCCTTGACGATTACCGCCGCGCAAGAGAAAGATTTGTGTTTGACGAGCTTTTGACGCTGCAGCTTGCTCTTTTTCAGAGAAAATCGGGCACAGAAAGAAAGCACGGTATAATTTTTTCCGATATATCGGGCGGCGCGGAGTTTATGAAAAACATTCCCTACTCGCTCACCGGTGCGCAGAAAAGAGTTATTTCGGATATAATCTCCGACTTCAAATCCGGCACAAGCACGAACAGGCTTGTTCAGGGCGATGTTGGATCGGGAAAAACAATAGTTGCTGCGGCGGCAATATTTTTGACATTCAGAAACGGCTTTCAAAGCGTTATGATGGCGCCTACGGAAATTCTTGCCGCACAGCATTATCAAACGCTTTGCGAAACCTTTGACGGTCTCGGAATTAATGTTGTAATGCTTACCGGCAGCATGACGGCAAAGCAGAAAAGAGAAACCTATGAGCAAATATCATCAGGCGAAGCAGACGTTATAGTCGGAACTCATGCGGTAATTGAGGAAAAGGCGCAGTATTTTAAGCTCGGTCTTGTCATAGCCGATGAGCAGCACCGTTTCGGAGTTGCACAGCGCGCGCGGCTTTGCGCAAAAGGCGAAAATCCGCATATGCTTGTAATGTCGGCAACGCCCATTCCGCGCACTCTTGCGCTGATTTTATACGGCGATCTTGACGTATCGGTTATAGATGAGCTGCCGCCGGGCAGAAAGCCTGTTAAAACATATGCGGTTGATGAAAAGATGCGCCGCAGAGTGTATGCTTTTGTCGAAAAAAATATAAAAGAGGGCAGGCAGGCATATGTTGTCTGTCCGCTTGTTGAAGAAACGCAGACGCTTGACCTTGAAAACGCGCAGTCGCTTTGCGAAAAGCTCACAGAAAAATTCCCCGATATAAAAACCGGGCTTGTACACGGCAGAATGAAGCCGTCCGAAAAGGACGCCGTTATGATGGATTTCAAAAACGGAAGTATACAGCTGCTTGTTTCAACAACGGTAATTGAGGTCGGAGTAAACGTTCCGAACGCTAACATTATGGTTATAGAAAACGCAGAAAGATTTGGTCTTTCCCAGCTTCATCAGCTGCGCGGAAGAGTCGGGCGCGGAGCAAAGCAGTCGTTTTGCATACTCTTTTCGCACGGAAATAATGAAATAACAAAAAAGCGCATGGAAACAATGTGCACTTCAAATGACGGCTTTTACATTTCCGAGCAGGATTTGAAGCTGAGAGGTCCCGGAGATTTCTTCGGCGTGCGTCAGCACGGACTTCCGAGCATGAAAATTGCAAATTTGTTTGAAGACGCCGATATTTTAAAAAAGGCTCAGGCGGCTGCAAAAAAAATCAGTCCGCAGCTGAATACCGACGAAAAATATATGCCGCTTTCAAAGCGCGTTTTAAAGGTTATAGAAAAAGCTCAGATAATGAACTGACAAAGCTCTGCTTTCGCTCTGTCAAAAGCAGAAAATCAAATTATAACCGTGTCTTATAATAATTTCTTAATGCGGCTCCGACTTGCATAAAGTACACATTATAGAAAATAAAAACGGAGCAGAAATATCAAAAATCTGATTTTGATTTATTTTCTTATTATCATCACGCGAAAAAATAAGGGCTTCAAAAGTGAAGCCCTTATCAATTACACTTAATTATTCAGCAACAAACGGAAGCAATGCTATAGTTCTTGCTCTCTTTATAGCTACTGTAAGCTGTCTTTGATGCTTTGCACAGTTACCGCTTATTCTTCTCGGAACGATTTTTCCCTTTTCAGAAATAAATCTTCTGAGCTTAGCTGTATCCTTGTAATCAATAGTATCAACCTTATCTATGCAGAACATGCAAACCTTTTTCTTTGCACGTCTTGCTCTCTGCGGTCTGTCATTAGTCTTTTCAGCCATTGAAACTTCCTCCTTTATCAAAATTCTTTAGAACGGCAAATCGTCATCCGATTCCTCAATGCTGCCGAAGCCGCCCATATCAAAATCAGGAGCGGGCGCTGCTGCCTGCGGTCTTGCGCCGCCGAAGCTGCCGGCATTATCCGATGAACCGCTTGTCGATTCACTCTTTGAGCCTGTAAAATAAGCCTCATCCACAACTATATCGGTAGATGTGCGCTCATTACCGTCCTTATCGGTGTATCTGCTGTTTTGGATACTTCCGACAATTGCAATCATTCTTCCCTTTTCAAACCACTTGCTGATAAAATCGCCTGTATGTCTGAAAGCAACACAGTTAAAGAAATCAGCCGTATCCTTTTGAAAACGTCTGTTTACCGCAATTGAAAAGCGGACGATTGTTGACTCACCGTTTTGCGATTGTCTGACCTCAGGGTCACGTGTCAATCTTCCCATTAAAATTACTTTGTTCATAATCAATATACCTCCACAAAGCTAATGGTCGACTACTATTCCGCATCCTTGCGAATGATGATAGTTCTGAGAATACCGTCGGTAATCTTATACTGTCTGTCAAGCTCCTTCGGGAACTCAGCGTCAGCCTTGAAGTTTACCAATACATAGTAGCCCTCAGTTTTGTCATTGATTGCATATGCAAGTCTTCTTTTGCCCCATTCATCAACGGTATCAACCGTACCGTTTGAAGAAATAAGACCTACAAACTTCTCCTGCAAAGCCTTAATCGCATCTTCTTCTAAAGAAGCGTCAATGATAAAAATTGTTTCGTAGCTGTTCATTATTTTTTCAGCCATTCTTTGCACCTCCTCACGGACTTATGTCCCGAAAACTTCTTTCGGGCAAGGAGCTCAATTTCATGAGCCATATCATTTTACACCATTTCTTTTAAAAAGTCAATAGTTTTGAATAAAATTTAGCAATTTGCACAAATTAAACTTATATAGTATTGGTCTGAAATTATATAAAAAATATCTTTTTTGATATAGACATATAATTTTAGATGTGTTATTATATTCTTAACAAATAAGACTCATAAGGAGAAATTGCTATGGATAAAATAAAACTCGGATTTATCGGCTACGGCTGTCGCGGCGAAGGGCTTATGGAGCAGGTTGTTCTCCCTCTCGGCATGGCTGAAATTGCGGCTGTATGCGACTCTTACGCAGACCGCGCCGAAAAAGCCGGAAAAACGGTTGAAAAGGAAACAGGCAAAAAGCCGGCAGTTTACACCGACTTTAACGATGTTATAAACGACAAAAATGTAAATACAATAGTTATTGCAACAAGCTGGGAAATGCATGTTCCGATTGCGGTAGCGGCAATGAAAGCCGGCAAAGCGGTTGCGTGCGAGGTTGGCGGAGCATACTCGGTTGAGCAGTGCTATGAGCTTGTAAATACATATGAGCAGACAAAAACGCCGTTTATGTTCCTTGAAAACTGCTGCTTCGGCAAGCGCGAAATGATGGCACTTAACATGGTTAAAAAAGGACTTTTCGGCGATGTTGTTTATTGCAGCGGCGGTTATCATCATGACCTCAGAACAGAGGTTTCCGGAGGAATAGAAAACAGACATTACAGACTTAGAAATTATCTTTCAAGAAACTGCGAAAATTACCCGACTCATGAGCTCGGCCCTATAGCGCGCGTGCTTGACATAAATCACGGCAACCGCATGATTACTCTGTCCGCTTTTGCTTCAAAATCTGCCGGACTTCACGACTATATCATGAGAAACAAAAGCGATAATGAATTTTTAAAAGACCTTTCATTTGCGCAGGGTGATGTTATTGTCACAAACATAAAATGCGCAAGAGGCGAGCTTATAACAATAACTCTTGACACAACTCTTCCGAGATACTACAGTCGCGGCTTCACCGTAAGGGGCACGAGAGGTATGTATGAGGAAGCTACCGATTCTGTTTTTCTTGACAGGAAGGAAGATATAGAGCACGACTTTGACTGGAGAAAAACAAGCTCCGGGAATGCCGATGCATATGAAGAAGAATATCAGCATCCTGTTTGGAAAAAATATATTGAAGATGGCGTGCAGGGTACTCACGACGGCATGGACTACCTTGAATTTAAAACATTTTTTGAATGCCTTTTAAAGGATAAACCTATGCCGATTGATGTTTATGACGCCGCAAGCTGGATGGTTGTAACGGCTCTTAGCGAACAGTCGATCGCAAAGGGCGGAGCTGTTGTTGATATTCCCGATTTCACTAACGGAAAATGGGCAATGAATGTAATTGACTAAGGTTTTGAATTCAATGGCGCTCTCTTATGAGAGCGCCATTGACATAACATCGATTTTCTGCTGCAATGGCTAAAAGCCGTAATACAGCTTTCCGGCCGCAAAACAACTTAAATTATATCATCATTTTGGAGCTAAATTTGAGGTTTACACAAAATACGGGATTGTCCCATTTTGTTGACCGATTTAGCTTATCATCCCGCGAAAATGCTTTATAAAGGTATTATCGTCACACATTTATAACACCGATAATATGCAGAACATTTAATAAAACCGAACCAACAGCCAATGCGGTAACAGCAATTTTCCATACTTTTTTACTAACAGTCATCTCCAAAGAATTTATTCTTTTTTCAATATCATCTATTTTAAAATTGATTTCTTCCTTTTGATTTTTTAATTCTCCTTTAAGTTCATTAACAGCGCTGTTAAACTCTGCCGATAGCTTTGTGAGCTGTTCATAAACATTATTATTGGATTTGTTAATATTCTCACTTATATCTCTAATTTGTTTTTCAAATTTGTTTTCAATCGAGACAATATTATTGTTCGCAATATCAGCATTCTCAGTAATACTTTTCTTCAAGCTCATAATCATTTCAGCGGTATCTTGCGAAACATCACGGATTTTACGCTCTAATTCCGCATCTCTTTCGAAATGCTTGTCAAGAGTTATGACATGCTCATCTATTTTCCCGGTAATATCAGCTATCCTTTTATCCTGTTCTTCTCCCCGACTTTCAAGCTCGTCTATATCACGAGCATTTTCCGATATTTTTTCATCATGCTCCCTGTCTTTTTCTATGCCCACGGCAATCAACTTATCTTGCGCTTCCTCTTGCTTTTCAAGCTGATCAATATCGTGTGCGTTTTCGGAAATACGCATATTCTGTTTTTCGTCAATTGCGCCGATTTCGTCAATTTCTCTTTGTTTTTTCTCAATTTCAAAATTCAAATTCTTAATAAGATCATCATTTTCATTTATTCGGGTAATAATATTTTCCTGATTTCGTATTTGGTCTAAAGCTAAAAACAACTGCTGCTGTGCCAATTGACCCAATTGCTCTTCACTTGCTCCTGATAAAATTGCTTTCAATTTTATCAAAATAGATTGACTTGTCGCCATATTATATGCACTTAAACCAAAAATAAATTTTGTTGCATTGGCAATTTGCCGCTGATATTCCATTTGTGCTTTATTAACTTGCAAAACGGCAGTCTGCGACTCCATTAATGAAGACTGAACTTCAGCTAATTTTTTCTGTGCTTCTGCGCTGTCTTCGCTATGGTCTATAATTTCCCTTAGATTGTGTTTTATTGCATTAATTTCATCTCTTTCAGAAGTCCACTCTGCCCATAAAAATCTTTTCTTTGCTGCAGCATGGCCGCCTACACGTTTAGCAGCTTCAATTAATTCATCAGCTTTCAATAAAGCAGCTTTTACTTTTTTCCTCGCTTTTTTTTCCATTTCTTCAGCTCTGTTGTATTCATTATTTGCTTTCTCTAAAAAGTGAATTTGCTCAGTAAACACTTGCGGGAGCTTTTCTTCATCAATAGAATATATTTGATTTTCTACTGTAGGATTTATTGCAGTAATCATTTCTTCGTCCATTTTATTTCAACCTTTCAAGCATCATTTCTCTTAAACCCGGATTAACCTTATCCACATTGGGCATTAATAATCCTATGTCACCTAAACACGCATCCATTTCATCCACGCATTTTGCATAATATCGGCAAGTTTTATTTATTTGTTCATATAGCTGTTTCATTATATCCTCACTGTATTGAACTTCTTGCCAGACTTCTTTTTCCGCCGCGTGCATCTTGGCTTCCTGTTCATACATTTCAGCCTCTGAGCATAGCATATCCGCTTTTCTGTAGTACATTTTAATGTTAGCAAATTTTATGTACTCACTTAAAACCTCGCTCCGCTCTCTTTCCTTTCTTCTCTTCTTAAATTCCATCCCTATATCTGTACCAACAGCAACAGCAAAGCGACCGATTCCAACGAAATTTATTCTTAAAATACAAGAAGCATTAAATCCACCTGAACGAATAGCAGCATCTGCAATATCAAGCGCCATAAATGTACTTGCAGAGATTGTAAGCATTCTAATAACTATTCTGTTTTTAAACGGCAGTACGATTTTCCAATCAATTTCGGATATAGAATTTTTTATTTTCATCTGTTCAATAAACCGTCTTATGAAATAAAAACCTCTTACCAAAGCTTCACCTACTATGACAGGAACTGCTTGTCTTTTTAATTCATGTGTAATTGCCGTTTCTGTCCGTTTATCAAATTTGCTATATGCTCCTTCAAACAATTGATTAAAAAATCCCAAATCAACTTGATTTTCCCCATTTCCTATTCCATTTTGATATGCTTTGCTTAAATTTTCAAAAAAATTTTTATCCTTAAAACACGGCAAAGAAGAAAGCTCCTTAAGTGTTGAAAGCAATGAGCCAGGTACACCTGCTGAGGTGGCAATATCACTCATCAAATGTCCCTTTTGGTTCGATATTGCTTTTGCGCAAGTAAGAAACCAGTTAATAACACCTGCCATTACTTTAGTTATAGGATTATTTCCTGTAAGCTTTCCGTAGCAATTAACTCCAATAGGGATTTTAACTATATTTCCGGCATCATGACTATATATTGTTTCTCCTGTAAATTGAACAACAATAGAACAAAGCATACCAATGAGTGTCGGATGATGACAGAAATCATCCAATCTGTGAGTATTCCCGGTTATACCATAGTTACCCGTCATATATGCACCGTCGCCGGGCAGATGATATTTCTCTTCCAAAAATTCTATTGCCGTTTCTAAACAGTTTGGATCCCTTTCTTTTCTGCCGTATGCTGCATTTTTACACCAATCAATATATCTCGGATCTTTTTTTACAAATTCAGCTACTTTACCGTTTATATCTTGCTCTGTTATCAATTTGGCTTTTTCGAAATCCCATTTTCCAACAAATATCGAGTCAATTATCCCTGTGATTATTCCGGAGGTAACAGCTATTGCATAGTCAATACCATCTGCGTGATTAGTCAAGCTGTCTATTTGCAAATTAAGTTCATTAACTCTTTCTGAAATGAAATCTAATTTTTTATCTATATCCGCAATACTTTTATATATCTCAACTTTTCTCTTGTCGTTTATAGCAACAGGCGGAAGAAGCTCCACCTCAACCGTTTGAACAGATTTTTCCTGATTATAACCAAATTCTTCCGAATTAGTTTCATCTATGTTTAATTTCAAAATAGGTGTTTCCTTTATCAGCATATTAATTCCCCTTAATAACATCATAAAAGCTATAATATATTATTTTATCACAAAGCTTTGAATTTTACAACATATTTTGTCAAAATTCAGCATTTTGCCGATTTCTTTTTATACCAACATTATGATCGGTCATAAATAATCTCGCCATTGCTTTTTATTCCATATCTTGGAATGTGATCCTTGCAGGTCGCGTTTGAGCTTGTCGCTGACCACGCTTTAATAGTTTTTTTCACCATAGAGCATTGATATGTCCGTCATACCTAAAAGCAAAGCAGCTCCGAAATATCGGAGCCGCTCCATAAACATTCTTATCAGGCTGCGGATAGCCGCATTTCCCTTTTAAATTTATATTGCTTTCTTTGCAGTAACCTTCTTTATCGCAAACAGAACAACGAGTGTAAGAACAATTTCTATAGCGAGAAGTATCGGTGCGCTTTGAATAAATGCCGCAAGCAAATATCCCACAAATGACAAAGCCGCAACCGTCACCGCATACGGAAGCTGTGTTGAAACGTGATTAATATGATTTGACATTGCGCCGGCAGATGACATGATTGTCGTATCCGAAATCGGTGAGCAATGGTCGCCGCATACAGCGCCTGCAAGGCACGCTGCAATACCTATTATAAGCAGCTCGCTTGTAGGGTCAAATATTGCCGTAACAATCGGGATAAGCATTCCGAAAGTACCCCACGAGGTTCCTGTTGCAAAAGCAAGCAGGCAGGCAACAAGGAATATTATAGCCGGCAGGAAGTTTGCAAGTCCTGTTGCAGCCGAATCCATAACAGATCCGACAAAGTCGGCAGCTCCGAGAAGACCTGTCATATTCTTAAGCGCAGTTGCAAATGTAAGAATAAGAATTGCCGGAACCATTGCAATAAATCCCTTAGGTATGCAGTCCATAGCTTCCTTAAAGGTTACAACTCTTCTTGCAACGAGGTATATAATAGTCAAAACAAGCGCCACTATCGCACCCCATGGTAAGCCGACTGTTGCGTCTGTATTTGCAAACGCCGTTACAAAGTCAGAGCCCGAGAAAAATCCGCCGACATAGATAAGTCCGATTACACACAATACAACAAGTATAATTACAGGCAAAATCAAGTCAATAACTCTTCCGTTCGGATTTACTTTCGTATCTTCCGCACTTTCGTCAACCCTGTCACCGCATGTATAAAGATCGCCCTTGTTAATCGCATTGTATTCATGCAGACGCATCGGACCGTAATCAAAGTTCATAACAGAAATTGCAATTACGAAAACAAGAGTTAAAAGCGAATAGAAGTTATAAGGAATTGCCCTTACAAACAGCTCTATTCCCGAATATCCCGTACCCTTTGTAAACTCCGATACAGCAGCTGCCCATGACGAAACAGGTGCTATCATACATACGGGCGCTGCCGTTGCGTCTATGATATACGCAAGCTTTGCGCGCGAAATTTTATGCGTATCGGTTACGGGTCGCATAACGCTTCCGACAGTAAGGCAGTTAAAATAGTCGTCAATGAATATTAAAACGCCGAGAAGAAATGTTGCAAGCTGCGCACCCACACGCGTTTTTATATGTACACTTGCCCATCTTCCGAAAGCCGCACTGCCGCCCGCCTTATTCACAAGCGCAACCACTATTCCGAGAATTACAAGGAACAGAAAAATTCCGGCAGTATCGGAAACAGCTGCGATAAGTCCCTCGTTTAAGAGATTATCGAGCGTTGTTACCGGTGCAAAGTTTGCCGAAAGCAAGCCTCCCAGAACTATACCGATAAACAGTGACGAATAAACCTCTTTTGTTATAAGCGCAAGTCCTATAGCAACTATAGGCGGCACGAGCGCCCAAAACGTTGCATGGAACATACTTACAACCGCTTCGCCGTCCTCACCCTCAGCAAACGCTATAACCGACATTATCATGACAGCCAGCATGGTGAGAAAGGCAACAACATTCTTTTTGCTGAAAATCCTTTTCATTTGAATTCCTCCCATTTTTTATATCCGATTTCACAGAAAAAGCATGAGGCGCGTGGGTCGCTCTCATGCTTAAACTTTTTCTTTAAATACGATAGCGCTCCACATTCTGTGACAGTGTATCGCATATTATACGATACCCCAACGGAAAAATTCGGGTATGAACTCCACCGTTTCGGCAAAAAATCCTTTCACTTATCCCAAAATACCCTCTATTGCATAAGCTACTGATATTTTTCGCGCCTCTATCAGATATTAATTTTTATTTCCTTTGTATATAATATCACATATTTTTCACATTGTCAAGAATTTTCGAACAAAAAATCACATTTTTTAATAATATTTTCATCAAAATCACTTGGCATTCTCAACACAATGTGATGTAATGTCTTTATAATGACCGGTCATATATTAGCAAAAGGGGAGAAAAGCTATGGTTGTAATATAAATGGACTCCACATCACTTAGATGGATGGAAATTCTTTTTCTTCTTTAAAACTATTTAATTGATACATGTAACATCTCATAAATCTCATCACGTTGACACACATAATAGTTATCTTCACTGCTTATAATTCTATTATATTCTGTCGGTAAAACAACTCTGCCATCTTGAGTAATTAAACCCTCTTTCCGGTTGTCTTCCTCCCCGATGCTAACGGTTAAAAGCGCATTACCAACCCCATAAATTTCATAGTATTTCGGGGGTATTATAATGTTTCCGTCAAAATCCTTGATTCCGCATTTATCATCTTCTGCGAAAACAATGCGCCGCTCTTTATAGTATAATCTATTCCAAACAACGCCACATTCGCAAGGAAGTATAGTATTACCATATTCATCTATTAAACCATACAGATTTTTGTCGTCATCTCGAATTGTAACTTCATAAGGTTTTTCATATGCCGTAATTGATGAATAAATAGAATGAAACTTTTCATTTCCGTTAATATCTATCAATTTTTCAATAGTTCTTCCGAGTTCTTTATCAAATACTTCGACTTTAATCCATCCGTCATCTTCAAAGCTTACATCATAGAATTGAGGCTCAAAAATTACCTTCTTTTGTTTGATGTCATAAATTCCGAGTAAAGCATCGTCACTCCATTTATTTTTATCGTAAAAGGCAAAAAGTCCGTCGCGATAATCATAATCAATATCCTCAAAAACAGGGTCAGCCAACCAGTTACCGTGAACATCAATTATACCCCAACGTCCCTCATCCCATCCGCCATAATGTGCAATAAACACATCATCAACATCAAACGTCTTAATTTCATCAAATATAAACGGGATTACTGTATTTCCGGCCTTATCTATTGCTCCCCATAGCTCTTCTTCTGTCCAATATCGACCCTTTTTATGCCGATTGTCCCACTTTTTATCTATCGTCCATTCTCCTTTACAAACTATAGCTATTCCGTTTAAAAAGTCATTAGCATAAATAAATTGCGGTGCTATGATTTCCTTGCCATCTTCGTTCACAAATCCCCACGTCCCAGCAAAGTCCACATAGTCGGAATGATAAGCAAGGTCCATAGAATCAAGTTTAAGAGTTGACACCTTGCACATACCTTCATAGTACTTACCAATTTCCTGATACTTTGTGCCTGCTTCGGAGGAAATGATATTGATTTCCTTACCGCTTTTATCAACAAAAAGCCATTGCCCGTTTCTCATCACTTTTGCTCTTCCGCTTTTGAACTCGTCCGCTTGCTCATAAATCATTGGTATTACAAGCTGCATATCTTTATTAACAAATCCATAGCCAAATCCGCTTTTTGAAACCAATGCCAAGCCTTCCGAAAAATCATCTATGTAATTGAAATTTATACTGCATAACCTTTTTCCGTCACAAGCTGCAAAGGTGTATATGTCACGGTAGTCAGACGATTTACCCGGCAGCCAAACTTTATATAATCCGCTTTCTTCATCCTCGTATATTCCGTTTGCCTTCCAAACCCAAAGTCTCTCAACTTTTTGGTGTTCGTCTTCAAATACAATTTCATTTTTCAAAATCGGCTCGGAATACGGCTCGCTTTCCTGATAACCGAAAGCACCGTGAATTGAATAATTATTTGCAAACACAACTGTTGCCCAGCGGCAAGCATAACCATCAATCTCTGCTTCCGTACTATTGATTAATTTTGCAGATTTCCATATTTTATCCGTAAAAACATGAGCATTATACGAAACTACCTCGTCATGTTCAAAATCTGCTGATACGGGTAATATATATTTTTTAGTTTCACCGTTATCAAAGGCCAGTTTAAGAGCAAATCTTTGTGTTTCTACAGGCAAAATCATATCACTTGTTTGAAGCTGTGTCAACCTATTATTCAAATCAAAGGTATAATTTGTCGTTTTTGTTGTATCGCCCGTTTTAAGCGAATATGCGGTTACATTTGAACTGCTGTCATACGTATAGCTCTGCTCGGAGGTACCGTTTAAAACACGGCTATAATCATGGTAATCGCAAATATATTTCTTTTTATTTTCATTTCGTGCCTCCTTTTGTTTGTTATAGGGCAGGGGTTTCCTGCCCTTATTTAAATATTAAAAGTTCTTACATCATATCTTTTTATTTATTATCCACTATTCGTAAAATGAATTACTTGCACATAATTTATTGTATAAAAAATCATAAATACAGTATACTATTTTATTTTTATGTCTGCAATGCTCGTAATCATGTTTATAATAATAACTCCATGTATTATCTGAATAATTATATCTTACACCTATATTAATATCACTTTTTACAATTGGCGCATACTGATATATAATGCAAAAATCATCATTCTTAATAAAATCAGTCATCTTCGCGCTCTTTACCAGGCAATTTATATCATCAACAATTTTATTATCATAAAAAGATGAAAACTGTTCACTTTCATTCAACTCAGATGTATATTGAAACCTAAAGTTGTTGTATAGTTTGCAATCTTCTACAATTTTTTCAAAATATTCCTTATTTGTATAAAATACACCTAAAAACTGTTGATAATTAGATAAATAAGGTATATTAATATGGTGAATTTTATTAAATGTATATTTCAAATCAAAACAGATTATAAATATAGTAAACAAAATATAAATTCGTTTTTTCTTCACATTCCACCTCATGGCATATTCCCCCCCAAAAATGTATCACTAATATATGATGGATTTTCCGGATTCCAATACATTACATTTATTTTGTAATAATTGTTTCCAGAGCTAACACCTATCTGTTGTTGTAACGTTATTTTCCCATCAACTGTATACTGATTTAGTTGATATGTTCCACTCGGAATAATAGGAGGTGTCGCTGATGATTCCACTGTTACATTTGACGCAAATCCTGTTAATCTTTCAAAAACACTTCCAAACCCACCAAACAGATATGAAACTGATTTAATCAAACTTTCACCAGCCATTTCTATACCTGTTTTTTTAAGGCATATACAAATCTACTTCTATTTTCTTCACCTTTAGACACTTGCACAGTTAGTGCATTTTTTTTATATTCCAATCCCAAAAGTTCAAAAAACTCACCATATGAAAAATGCAAATGACCATCTATATTGTGAATACCATCATTATAATCTTTTAAGTTTATCTCAGCGTATTTACCAAGCGCTTTTATTTTTACAACATCACCTTCTATTTTTAAAACTCCATTCATTTGATTTAATAATTCTCTTAGATCCTCTCTTTCAGCAATAGTTACAGTTTCATTGTTGATATTTTGTTCTATAGGTTTACGGTGAAATCCATTTGCATCTCTATAAAAAACAGGATTATTTTCACAATAAACATACCAATTAAGACCGCTGCGAATCGGGTCTTCCGTCAAAAATCTTCCGGTAGCTGCGCTATAATACCTATTTCTAAGATAAACAAGTCCCGTTTCATTATCGGTATATTCGCCGCAATAGCCGAACGGATTTTGCTCAAAAGCATTTCCGGTAATTTCATTTCCGAACGCCGAATACTG
>CAKSSN010000004.1 GCA_934489015.1 uncultured Clostridia bacterium | reverse complement strand
TACTGGGAACAGACAAAATAGCCTGATCCCCAAAAAAATTGTGCTTTTTTGTGTCTACTTACTTGACTATGGTTCATTTGCCGTAAGCTCCAACCGACTGCCATCTGCAAGCTTCGGCATTACAAAGCTTGTTTGTGCTTTATATTCACCGCCGTCTGCAAATATGCTTATGGGGTTTCTGTGAGTAACGGTTTTTGTTTCGGTTTTGTCGTTTTCGCCAATAGTGGTTTCCGTTGTTTCGTAAACAACTTCAGCTGTCCATTTATAAAAATCACTCGCCGAAGTGCTTATATTTACCGTATCGCCCTCTTTATATTTTTGGCTTGTTCCGCCGTTTACGGTAACATCATAAGACTGTACCTCTTCTGCCGTAAAGGTATAGGTCAGCTCGTATTCGCCGTTTTCCGCAGGGCTTGCATTCATAGATATGCCGTTTATTGTGAATATTGTGTTTGCGGCGAACTCACAATTTTCGGCTGGTGCAACCCTTGCCTTGATTGTGTATTCAGTACCGCTAACAGCAGTTCCATTGTTTGGCGATACGCTAAAGCTATTTGTAACAAGGCTTGCACTGTCGCTCTTTACATTAAGAGATGCAGGCAAGCTTTCTCCGGATTTTGCCGGAGCATTTCCGCTGACTGTTTCCAAAGCAACGCTGTTTATAAGACTGCGAACCTTGACTGTAACATTAATGTTCTTTTGCTCATCTGTTGCAGTAACATTATCGGGCAAAGTGAGTTTTGCGGTTACGGGATAATTACCGACTTTTGATGTATCAACGTTTTCCGTACCAGTCCATGTAACGTCTGCCGTTGTGATTGAACCGTATTTTGTCTTAACGCCGATTTTTTCGGGGAAATCAATATAGTTTCCGGTATATGCGGTAATGCTGTCACCTAAGTTAACGCTTTTAAGCTCATCATATACGGCGGTAAAATCCCAGTCGAAAAGATATGTATGGCTCACCAGAAGAAAAGGATACGGGCTATACTCTTTATCATCAACAAATACCTTGAAATCGTCACATACTTCTCTTATTTTTTCATCTTTCGGCTTTATATAAATGACGGCTTTGTATGTTTTTCCCAACTCAGGTCTATAGTCTTTATCCGTAATCGGAGTTTTTACGTCTTTCTCATACCATGCCATCAGTTCGATTTTTAAAGGAACATTTTCAATTACATTACCATTAATATCCTCTGCATAAATAATTTTAAGCGTTTGCGGCAGAGGATTATCGGCAATAGGGGTAATAGAGCTTAAATAAAGCTTGCTTACATAGTATCGGAAGGATTCCGCCGTTATGGTTACATCTTCCGCCGGCATTTTAAAGGTAAACGCAGATGCGGTTTTATCTGCCTCGGTTAATGTAATTCCCTCTGCACTCCAGCTTGATACGAATTTTTCGGGATCGTTTTCCGTTGCCTTTACGGTTACGCTGTCTCCGATTTTGTATTCGCCCGCACCCGAAGCGTAGCCGTATATTATGCCGTTTTTATCAACAATTTTTACTGTGTGAACGGATTCGTTGTCGACCTTTATATTCAGCGTGAGGAATTCACTCCGCAAATATCCCTCTTTTTCGCAGTAAGCGGTAATTTTGCGTTTTACGGTTTTGCCCGCCTCGCCCTGCGGAACAATTCCGGTATCGGCATTATATTGCGTAAATACTCCGTCATCTATCTTATACCAAATTGTTGCACCGTCTTCTGCCGAAAGCATAATTTTTTCATCAAGGGCAATTATTGCACCGTCAGCCACACTTGCCGTCGGCTTTTGAAGCCTTTGCTTATCGGAGGTTACTTTTACGGTAATTGTGGTTTGTTTTTTATCCTCTGCCGCCTCCAAAGTTTCGGGTATCGTAACGGTTCCGTTTATTTCAGCATTATCTTGTATCGTTTCCGATAAGCTTGCGGTGTTCCACAAAACCGATGCGCTTGCCGTTTTTTCGCCATCAATGCTTTCATATGTAATATTAACGGAATCCGGCAAAAGCTTGTTTAGTTCTTCTATACTAATATCGCTTGGAATTTCTATTGTCGGACTTTCAACGGTAAGAACCTTTGCTTTGTCTGTCCGGTAAGGATATGTGATATATACCCAGTGTTGTTTCACAGAATCCGAAGCTTGTATCTCGCCGCCAACCTCTACGATTTTTTCACGCTGATATACATATCTGTAGTTTTCTTTTGACAGTTCATTGCCATTTAGATATATTTTCAGTTCATTTGCGTCTGCAAATCCAAAATCCGCGGGTGAGCCGTCACTCAACGACAACGATGCATCATATATGGTGTTATAATCAAACTTATCTTGTGTTCTGTCGGTTATATGCTTTCTCCATTTAACATCAACACTTTCTGTCATCTCAACACCGTTTGCAGTTGTATATGTAATGTTGGCAGTTGTGTATGAAGCAATTAAGTCTTTGCATTTGGGTTCGTAAAGCTTAATATCAATTTTTGACACTTTTTCCTTGAAAACTGCCTTGAATGTTACGTCATGTTGGGGCATTTCCAGTTTAGCGGGAGATTTTGCGTATTTCTCAAATCCCGGTATGTCGTCGGCATTGTCGCCTTCAATTTCCCAATGCGAGAAAACCTTGCCCTCCGGCACGGTGGGTGCAATACTAAACGGCTCAAGATATTTTTTTGTTGTACTCGTCTTTCCGTCTACCGTTCCGCCATGTACCGTTACCGTATAGTCCGGCGATTTATTTACGGGATTTATGATAATCGCTTGTTTGTTGGTAATATCAAATCCCTCCGAAAAGCGGATTTCTTTGCCCGAACCCCACTGATTGTCACTATTTTTTATATTCGCATATACTGTCAAACGGTTGGTATCCGTCACATAATCCGGCACATTCAAGGTTATGATACGGCTGCCGGCATTATAATCCGAGGAATATTCACTCGGCGACAAAAGCACGCCTTTATAACGCACCTGCGTCACCTTAATGTCATATTTTGCAGCGGTTCCTTTCTTGTCATCAACCCATGTATCATGCCATTTTATGTCCTGATAATGCGAGTCTGTTTTTTCGCCATATACAAATCCATAATTCCCTGAGTTTGAAAACAAGCAGTCTGCGAGCGACTTCATATTATCATCCGTTCCGGTGCAGTTAACACAGGGGTGATAGTTCCTGCACCAATGAACAGGCGTCGTACCAGGCGTTGTATAGACGCCAATCATAGCGTCTTGCTCCATATAGCCTTTCAGTATAAATGCCTCATTTAAGGACTTTCCGAAATTCACATCGCACGGCTGCAGTAAACTGCCCTGAGAATAGTTGCCGTAAACCTGTACATTTCCGGCAAGATAAATAGGAGCCCTTTGCGAATAAACACCTCCGCCGTAGTTACCTTCATTTCTGTTTCCCGTTATACGGGTATTTCCCAATAAAGAGAAGCCTCCCGCACAGTGATAAATGCCGCCGTAATAGTTATCGGCAGTGTTATTTAATATTTTTGAATTGCTCACCTTAAGCGATGAATAGCTTTTAAAGCTGTTATAACTGGAATAGATGGCACCGCCGTTTTTCGCCCTGTTGTCCGACACGCTGCAATTATCCAGGCTTGCCTGCGCCGACCACAGATAAATTCCGCCGCCGTCCGCAGTTGCACGGTTTCCCGATATTGCGCCGCCGTGCGTTTCAAGCACAGCGTCATCCTCTACATAAACGCCTCCGCCGTAGTAGCCTGTGTTATGCTCGATTCTGCCGCCGTTCATTATAAATTTTGAGCTTGAATCCAGATACACACCGCCGCCGTAGTATCCGTTACACAGGTGTATTCTGCCGCCGTTCATGGTGACGGTGTTGTTTGACGGTGCATAGATGCCGCCGCCGTAGGTAGAGCTTCCGCGCTCTATTGCACCCTTCTGATTTTCAGATGTATCGTTAATCGTGATACTTGCTCCGTCGAAAAGTCGTATCACGCTGCCGTCGTCCGTCATATTGTTTTCGCCTTTGTCGCGGCTGATTTTATACCCGTTTAAATCTATGGTAACGCTGTAACTCGGCGGCACAGACAGCGCACCGCCGTTAAAGAAAAGAAGTTTTTGCATTTCATTTCTTTCGTTTGCGCCGAAATCACCGCCCGACACCGTCCAGTCCGACAAAAGCTTAAAGGTAGCATTGCCGTTAACAGCTTTTTTCCAAGCCGCTTCAAAGGTTGGGTAGTCAGTTGCATTACCGTTTGAATCAATAACTTGTGCAACCGCACTTCCAGCACTTGCGATCACCGGGAACGAACCGAAAGCCGGTACAAGCATCACCAATGTTAATAATACAGATAAGAGTTTTTTCATTTAATCATTTCCTTTCTCCTAAAATTACTCTGTTACTTCCGCATCACTGCGGCTGTTAAACCATTTCTCGGTATAGTTGTAAAGATACTGTGCCGCCTGCGCTCTCGTAACCGTTTCATCTGCATTGATTTTTGTTCTGTTATCGGTTATTATTCCGTTTTCAAGTCCCCACTGAATTGAGGGAATTGCATAGTCCGAAATATTCTCATAATCCTCATATGAAAGAATGTTTGTGTCTTCTCCTGTGGAAAACTCATCCTTTGCATATTTTGAAAAACGGTGAAGAATCGTAACCGCCTGCTGCTTTGTCAAATAATCGTTCGGAGCGAAAATTTCATCACTGTAACCCGATACAATTCCGATTTCTTGCGCCCACGAAACCGCCGCACAGTAGTAATCGGAGGTTTTAACATCCTTAAAGCTTGTTTGGAGAGCGGTTTTCTCCGGTGCGCCTTCGCTGCCGTTAAGATTTTCGTAAACTCTGCCGAGAAGTGTTACAAACATACCTCTTGTAAGGCTTGTTTCGGGTGCAAACTCGGTGTCCGATACTCCCGTAAACACGCCTGTGTCGGTCATGTACATGATTGCGTCATAATACGTTGATTGCTTATTTACATCAGTATAGTCTTTGCTCTCGGCAAATGCCAAGCTGCCGGTACACAGCATTATCGCCGCTATGGACGATGCAATGATTTTTGTTTTAATTTTCATAGTCAAACTCTCCTTTATGACATATTTTTATTGTTGTGATTTACCTCAAATTCATTATAGCCCCTTAAGGACAACAAAAGGACAACAAAAAAACAAAAGTTTTTTATCCGAGCGAAATAACAATGCTTAAAATATTTCTTTCGTTTTCATACTTGTATTCCATACTTTCCGTCATTTTTTTAACCATAAAGATTCCAAGCCCGCCGATTTTTCTGTCCTCTGCGGAAAGAGTAACATCGGGTTCTTTCGTTTCAAGCGGATTATACGGTGTGCCGTTATCGGAAAATGTCAAAATCAGTTTGCCACCGACAATTTCGTATTTTATTTCCGCAATGTCCGCATTGCTGTAATTTACGATATTTGAATATATCTCATCAAAAGCAATATTAACCTTGTTTGAAACCTTTGGAACAACTGCAAGCTTTTTCGTTAAATCTTCTGCAAATGACTGCACCGCCGCAAAGGATTTCTCGTTCGGGATAACCTTTATTTTTTCGTCACCCTTGACATAATTTACCGAAACCGCAAGCATAGTTATATCGTCAAACTGCGGAGCATCGCCGACAAAAACGTCCACATCGTCTTTCACGGCAGCAATCAGCTGCTGCGGAGTTTTTGTGATGTTTTTATTTGCAAGCGACAAAAGCCTTTCCTCGCCATACAGCTCATTTTTATCGTTTGTTGCTTCGGTTACGCCGTCTGTGTAAAGAAAAATCGTATCTCCGGGCGAAAGGCACAGTTCATTTGTTTTGTACTTTACGCCGTCCATACCGGCAAGCACCATACCGCCTCTTGCTTTTAGGTATTCAAACTCTCCGTCCTCGTGGCGGACAAGGGGAGGATTATGACCTGCGTTTACAAACTTTAAAGCTCCGGTTTTAAGATCGAGTATTCCGAGCCAAGCCGTAACAAACATTCCGGCATCGTTGTTTTCGCACAGTCTTTTATTTGCAAGCGTAAAGATTTCATCGAGAGCAAGTCCGCTTTCTGCAAGGTCTTTTATGGTAGTTTTTGCCCTCATCATAAACATTGCCGCACCGATTCCTTTACCCGATACATCGGCAATCATAAACGCAAGAGTGCTTTCTCCAAGCATATAAAAATCGTAAAAATCGCCGCCAACCTCTTTTGCCGTAACCATTTTTGCGTAAATTTCAAAATCGTTTCTGTTCGGAAACGGCGGAAATACGGCGGGCAATGCCGAATACTGAATTTGCTTTGCAAATTCAAGCTCTTTGTCAATCCGTGCCGCAGCGTCCGCAATATAACGTTTGAGCGTGCTTACGGTTTGGTTTATGTCGTCCGAAAGCGAGGCAAATTCCTCATTGCTACGAACATTTACGGTCACATTCAGATTACCGTCCGTAATTTCTGAAAGCGTTGTGTTTATTTTACGCAGATTGTCTATTATAATTTTCTTTATCAGGAAATAAATCAAGATAAACAATGCCGCAAAAATCAAAATTTCCATAAAAATGCTTACGTAAAGCGATACATTTCGCATATAGAGTGCGTCTGCCTTTTGTATCATGCCGATAATGCGATAGCCTTCTACTGCCGCATACGAAGCATAATAAAGAGTGTCATCTGCTTTTGTTTCAAATATAGCACCCTCATCGGCGCTTAGGCTGATTCCGTAATTATCGATTGTTTTGTTTGCATATTCGGCTTTATCAGACACTATGCTTCCGTTTTCCTTGCAAATAATGATAAATCCGTTATGCCCGATATGCCTGTTTTTCGTATATCCGATAATGTGTGCGTCAATATCCTTTTGGAAACGCTCCGCATTATATCCAACTTGGATAAATCCACCGTCCGAAAGCTTTACTCCGGCATACTTTCTTGTGATGCTTTTATCAATTGAAAGAGGCTGATAGCCTTGAACAAATTCGTCTTTGTCATTCAGCAGCGTTAAAAACTCTTTCGACTGCTTACCGCTTGACATATCATAGCCCACAAATTCGGGCAATGTTGATTTTGTGATAACCCCGTTTTTACCAATAATATTGATTCCCGATACATCATACTTATCGCAAAGGCTTTCAAGGCTTGCACCGTTTTTGTATTCACTTGCCGCAGCCCCTGTTATTTCCAAAAGGTTTTTGTCTGACGCTTCACGAATATCACGCTCAACATCGGAAATATTGGTATTCAAGAGTATCTCAGTTTCTCTTGAAGTCATTCCCGTTTGCAGGGAATAGGTAAACAGGCTTGTTGCCGCATACGCAATCACGATACACACAAAAAGCCAAAACTGAAATGTTTGAGAAATCTGCTTTTTTTCGTTTTTTAAGCGTATTTTTTCTTTCCCGATAAGCGATATTACAAGCATTGCCGCCGCTACCGCAATACTGTTTGCAAGAATCATCGGTAGTGTGCATTTCTGCACAAACATAAACGCTTTGTTTGCGTCGTTCATATTGGTAAAGAAAATCATCAGCATATGCAGAACCTCGCAAATAAGTCCCACACCGATACCGTAAATCCACGACGGTTTTTTATCGTCAAACATAAATTTGCGAAGTGCAGCCGCAATAACTCCGGCAAGCACGGTTGAAATACTGCACGCAAGGCGAGTGTATGTACCGGCGCCCCACAAAACCGCAATATAGCGGTAAATACCTCCGATAAGTCCTGCAATAATTCCGGCAGGCGCGCCGAAAATAAGCCCGGCACAAAGCGGTGATGCATCACGCACATTCATAACTGCGCCGTTTACATCAATGCCGTATTCCGTAGAAAATGCCGCAAGCGCACCGAACAAAACGCCGATTATGATTTGTTTTAATTTATAATTTACCTTGCCAAACGGTGTTTTCTTTTCAAGTATGTACAGAATAACAGACAGTGCCGCATTGCAAAGCATAGGTACAGCTAATTTTGAAACCATACTATACCTCCTTTCATTCGGAAATTTTGTGATACTATTCAATGGTGAGAATATCCAAAAATCCCGTAATGTCAAACACTTCCATAATGCTGTCGTTCACACCGGTAAGCTTCATACTGCCTTTCGTGTTCATTGACTTTTGTGCTTTTAAGATTACACGAAGTCCCGCAGATGATATGTATTCAAGATTTTCAAGATTGAATATAAGCTCCTTGGTGTTTTCAAGCACTTCATCAAGAGCCGCTTCAAGCTCCGGTGCTGTGGTTGTGTCCAGTCTGCCCGACACTGTTAATGTTACCTTTTCGTTTTCTGTTGTTTTTTCGATAGTCATAATAATCTGCTCCTTAAATTTTATTTATTTTCCATGTTTCAACAGGTTCATATAAAAACGGCAAGTCTGCAATCGGTTTATCAAGCGATTGTGCCAATTTTTTGACAGCTTTCGGAATTTCCGGCGAAAAGTCCAAGTACCAATCGACCGTTTCAAGAATGTATCTTCGCTTAAAATCCTCGTCACATGCAAACGCACACCTTAAATTGTGCAGTCTGTCCGCACCTTTGACGGAAAATGCCATTTCATTTTTTCGGATAGCGGAAACATAGCTTTCCATAACATATCCCTTTTGCTTGGTTAAAAGCTTTACCGCTTCAAGCACATTTTCGTTTGAAAGTGCAAGAATTTCGTTTTCCGTGGCGTCCGTATCCTCAAGCAAATCGTGGAACAACGCCGCAATTTGACAATCGATATTTTTGCCTTTTTCCCTCACGATTTCCGCAACCGCCATCGGGTGGGTGATATATTCCGCACCGCCCACCCGATATTGACCTTTGTGCTTTTGAGTTGCAAAACTCAATGCTTTTTCATATCGTTCTTCATCGGTCATTCACATTCCTCCTTTACTTTTTCATAAGTACGAAACAAATGCTTTGCCTGACGCTGCGCCTTTTCCGCTGTTCCCATTGAAAGCTTTAAAAATTCCGTCGTTTTTTCAAGTGAATAGTGTTTATTTAAAAGCTCTGCACGGCAGAGAAACCGCAAGCCTACACTGGAGGACAAAATATCAAGGTCCGCATTTGCCAGTGCCCTTTCGGCAAGCTTTAGCGCAAGTTCTCTGTTTTCCTCCAACATTTTCTGCAAATCACCCAGAGTTTCCTTTCCTAAGAATTTAAGCTGAATAATATAGCTCTCCGGATCAATTTCACTGATTTCCGCATTGCTTATCTTAGCAATCTTTGAAATCAATTCCTGCATTTTGCCGTTACGCTTTACATATTCGTTTAAGGAAATCATATCAATATGTACATCATCGGCTTTATTGTCAATGATTTTCTTTCGGATTTCCTCAGTGTAATCCTTCATATCATTGCGCACCCTGACGAACTCATCATCGGCAATTTCCAAAAGTCCGGCAATTCTCGAAAATTCTCGTGCCACACTACGAGGCACACCAAACTCACTCTTATATCCCAAATCGTGATTAATTGCTGCCCATGTGTGCTGCAAAGTAGTCCTTATCTGTATTTCAAACTTTTTTCCGCAGATTTCGTCCGGCCATCTGTCCCCAAAGGGCAGTGAGCAGATATAGTGAAGTGACAAATATCCAAATGTGTCTGCCTTGATAAGGGCTCTCTTATCCGATGAGTTTTCCCAGTCAATGACAAAAGCTTCTTCAACCTTTTTTCCTATTTTATCAATTTCGTCTGAGAAAAAGCAGATTACACGGGCGCCGAGAATATCGGTGAGATCCTCGAATGAAGAATACCAGTCTCCGCTTCGCTCCAGTTTACCGGCAAGGCTCTTTTCACTCTTAACACGATGCTCAATACCAAGCACCGTAATTCCCATACTGTCCACAATGTTTTTTAACATATTGTGAACCACATCGCCAAGCTTCACAAAATCATCACGCTGTTTTCTGTAGTCTTCTAAAATAATCCTGTTTTTTAAATTCATGCGTCATTCCTCCTTACTATAAAAGCATAATTATATTTCGTATCAAACCATAAATCGCATTTCCGGCTACCGCTGTAAGTAACATAATAAGCACATACAAAAGCACACTGTTTTGACTGATTTTACTATGCACAATATCAAAATAAAAGTTGTAATGTGCCTTCATGTTCTTGTCCCGTTCCTCCACCCACTGATATGTGATAACATCAGAGCAGTCATAGCCGGGCGGCGCATAGTTTATGTATAAGTCCTCCTCTAATCGCCTTATACGGTAACAATTAGAATCATTCAGCTCATATTCTTCATCAATCGAAATGGTAACAAGTGCTTTACGTATTCTCTGCTGATGTAATACTTCAATTTTATTAATTTCTGTCGGGAGCAGCCTTGCCTCGTTAATGCGTATGGAATATCCGTACTTCTGCATAACGACCGGACTTGAAATAAGCTCCTTCAGACGCTCTATACTGCCTCTGACATTCATTTGCGGTGTGAATACTTCATCCAATGTGCGATGAGGTATTCTGAATATCACATATGCTTCATCGCTTGTTATATGTTGTTGTATTTTATTAAGTGCTGCCGTGATCACGGTTCCTTCCGCCACACGTTTTGCCTTTAAAATTTCTTTTGACAGATTGATAAGGCTTACCGTACGCCCATCATACTTTAGATCTGATGTATACTCATTTTTTTCAGCATCAACAATACCATTGGTATTAAACAGTCCGCGCAGAATATTGTCGTCCGACAGTTCCACGGATAAGTCTGCTATTTCATGCTCGGTTATTTCAAACGGAACATAAATATTAAGATCATTTGCTTTTTTCGCACCGTAAATTCTGACGCCGATATCAACATAGCTTTTGCCTTTAGGATTGATCCATTCGTTTAAATAAACCGTACTTCTGTCGTCTCCGTCTATCCATATTCCCCAACCGTCGTCGGCAAATTTTCTTGTTTTTATACTCATTCGATACGCACCTCACTGTATTTAGTCAAGCGGCAGAAACTTTTCGAAGAGCAGCTTTGCAAATTCTGAGCTTGTATACGCCGCAAACTTCTGATATTTATCCGATTTTCTGCTGTCAGCATAATCGCAGACGCTTTTTACGATAATCGCATCTGGCTTCGGTTCGATCGCATTTTCTGCAGCATAGGCAACAGCATAAGCCTCCATATCCAATCCTGCTGTATGCTGAAACTGTGAGCGTATTTGCTTGTTCAGTATTTCACTGTTGGCTATCACCGCGCTGCCACTTGCCATCAGTCCAATGTAAACATGACATTGGTTTTCCCCACTCTGTGCCGCTTTTAAAACATACTCTTTGATCTCGTCCTTCATCTTTACCACTGTCGGACGCGGAATAAAGCCGAGCTCGCCGAATTTAATATCTGCTTTATCCGGACTTACAAATTTTCCGGATGAATAGTTCCAGATAACATCTGCCGCCACAACATCGCCGTAAATCTGCTCCTCCATATGCTCCAAAGCAACTCCTGCTGCTATTCCCGGCATTATGAGATACCTCGGACGGAAATGCTCAATCAGTTTCATGGAAAGCACTGCTCCTGCCGTCATACCCATTTCATTCTGCTGTGCTGTGACAACCTTATAACTTTTCCCATTTCTCTCAAAGGTGGCCTCATAATAAGTCTGATTATCTTTGTCAAACCGTAGTTCTTTCCAATTCTCATATATATGTCTGAGCACTGTTGTTTCCGTATCTGTAACTGTAATAAGCGCAGCTGCGTAATTGTATGCCGTCATACACTTCCCACCTTTCATTTATCTTCAGTAAACAGAGAAACAAGTTCCTGTTTATTGACATTTATCAAGCCTTTTGTTGTCATTTTTAGATTTGGAATAACCGGCTGACTCATAAATGCCATACTCATAAACGGCTCAATAGCATTATCTGCTCCCATGTCATAAACCGCTCTGCGCAGCAATGCGTTTTGCCGGGCAGCTTCCGACGCAGACAGCTCGCTCATAAGTCCCGCTACAGGCAGAGGAACCTCCGCCATTACAGTGCTGTCAGTCACAGCAACACAACCGCCGCCCAGCTCCCGTATACGATTGCCTGCAATCGCCATGTCCTCCTCATTCGTGCCGATTATTACAAGATTATGGGAGTCGTGGGATACCGATGAGGCTATCGCGCCTTTCTGAAGTCCTATTCCCGTTATAAAGCCTAATCCGATATGCCCGGTGTTCAGATGTCTTTCCGCTACTGCAAGTTTTAGTATGTCACGGCTCACATCAATTCCGTTGCCTTTGTCAAAATCAATATCCGTAATCCATTCTTCCGTGAGCAGTTGTCCGGGAATCACCTTAATCACACGGCACCGCTTGCCGCAAGGCTCAATATAAAAGCTCTGTACAGTAAGTTTTTGCATATAAAATGAGTTTCTTACAACCTTTTCGATGCCATTTCTTACCAAAGGCACTTTAAAATCAGTCATAGTCCCGTTGTCAACAACCTTTTTCCCCGCTAAGTAAACATCGCTGACATCAACCGTTTCAAGGTCGTTTAACACCGATAAATCTGCCGCATAGCCCGGTGCAACCGCACCTTTGTTTTCAATCCCGAGGCACTGCGCCGCCTGAATCGTCGCCATCCGTATGCCTGTAATTGCGCTTTTCCCTTGCTGAACAGCCTTGCGGATAATACTGTCAATATGTCCGTTTTGCAGCAAATCCGCCGGATGTTTATCGTCGGTAACAAGAATACAGCGGCGTGCATACGGCTCATCAAAAAGATTGATTAAGCCGTCAAGATTTCGTGCAGACGTTCCCTCTCGGATCATAACCCATTGTCCCTTACGAATCCTCTCACGGGCTTCATCAAAAGATGAACATTCATGGTCATCACTAATACCTGCTGCAATGTATTTATCTAAGTTTTTGCCAGAAAGCAGAGGTGCATGCCCGTTTACTTTAAGCCTTCTCTTTTTCGCTGCTGCAATTTTTGCAAGCACCTCGCTGTCATCTGCAAGTACACCCGGGTAATTCATCATTTCTGCAAGACCGAGTACACGCGGATGCTCATAAAACGGCTCTAAATCATCACTTCTAAGAACTGCACCCGATTCATCAAATCCTGTTGCCGGAACACATGACGGGAGCATAATATACACATTAAGCGGTATGTTCTCGCTTGCCACAAGCATATAGGCAATGCCGGTGTTCCCACAGACATTGGCGATTTCGTGGGGATCCGCAACGATTGACGTGGTCCCGTGCGGTACACATACCCTTGCAAGCTCAGACGGCAGAAGCATCGTGCTTTCTATATGAATGTGACCGTCTATAAAGCCCGGGCATACGTATTTTCCCTTTACATCATTTACAATGTCGGCATCTGCATCGCAGTAATCCCCGGTGCCGATAATTGTTTCGTTTTCTATCAGAATATTTATCTTTTCAATCTCCCCGGTAAACACATTTATTACATTACCGTTTTTTATAAGAGTTTTCAAATTACGGTGCCCCTCTCAATATCTTTTCAGCATCGGATTTTGCCCTCCGCAAAATATCATTTACATCATTTCCGTCTATATCCAGATTTTCCGCCTTGAAAAACAGGACTTCACCGATTCCGTAAAGCTTCTGAGCAAGTGCCTTTACATATTCAAAGCCGAAATTATCATAGATTATTCCGCCTGCGGTTGTTACATAAATCAGCCGTTTTGCACGGCATAAGCCCTGCGGAACGCCTTTTGCATACCGAAATGTGATTCCTGAGACCGTTATCTGCTCAAGATATATTTTCAAAAGCGCCGGAAACGCTAAATCCCAGTAAGGAGCGGCAATCACGATAGTATCCGCTGCGGCAAAGTCCTTTGCCAAGCTGAACATAGTATCCGAAAAATCGCCCTGCAAAATTAGCTTTTCTCTTATATCAAGGCTTTCTCGATTAAGCGGCTTCAAATCCGTTTTTTGCAAATTCACCTCTGTATATGCGTTGTTTAATTTTTCAAGAACGATTTTTGCTATGTCAAGCGTTCGTGAATTTTCCCTAACGCAAGCGTTTACAAACAATATTTTTTCCAACTTTATCACCACCTTTAACCGCAGGCAATTTTAGCGTGATTGACCGCCGCTTTTGTGACCGGTGTGACAATGTAATCCGAAGCGCCATATTTCCACGCTTCGCCGGCGTATTCGGGAGTATCTTCCATAAATACTATTTTCACATACGGATTTTTTATCTTTAATTCCTTTGCGATTTTGAACCCCGAAACAGACGGCATCATTATTTTTGTAAAGCACAAGTCAATCGAAAATCTGTCCGATTGAATAAACTGCATTGCATCAGACGAATCCGAAAAAGGAACAATATCACTGCCTGTATAACATTCCGAAACATATCGTTGTAAATTTCTCAGTTCATCTATGTTATTTTCCACCAGTAATATAAGCATTGTGACAACCTCCCGTTGAATAATCAAAAATATAGACATTCTGAACTTACAAATCTTATTATACAAACCAAAGGACAACGAAAGGACACGAAAAATAATATTTTTTTAAAAAAATTATCAAAAAAATTTTGCCGAAAAACTGATGTATTTTTGTATCATGTATACAAAAAAGCAGCAAGATTTTTCGTCTTACTGCTTTTGAAAATATATAGTAAAGAGCTTTGCCATGTCTTTTATTTCATTTGCGAATACCTTCCCGTAGTAAATTCCGCCCAAGAATAATTGAGCATATACTCCCCGTGAAACGAATTTACTGCAACAGCATCCCATTTTTCATAATCATAAGCGTCGCATTTAATTTTTGATATTTCCAAAGAAAGATGGTTCCATGTTTTTATAAGAATATCCTCAATGCCTGCCGCTCTCAAAGAGTTTTTAAGCGCAGCGATGGTTGCCGTAACACGGTTCTTTAATTTACGGTCATACGGTATATCCTCCCACAGCACAACTGCAATTTGTTCCGTTGTAACCGCTGCACCGTGCCTGTCCACAAGATATGCCAAAAGTTCCTTGGATTTTTCTCTTTCAAAAATAACCGGCTTGCCTTTTACAAATACTTCAAAATTTCCGAAGGTCTGAACTCGGATATCACATGGCTCCTCAGTCTTTTCCAAAGACCAGTCCGTTACCATTTCGTCAAGGACTCTTTTTATCTCGGAAGCCGCCACCGGCTTCTTTAAATATCCCTTTGCAAACATTCCGAATGCGTCGATTGCATATTCACTGTATGCCGTACAAAAAAACAAATTAACCTTAGGAAAAATGATTTTAAGCTGTCTTGCAAGCTCCAATCCGCTCATTCCGCGCATTTTTATATCTAAAAACGCATAGGAAAACACATCTCCTTCCGCCGATAAAGCAGCGGCGTATTCTATTGCTTCTTTTGGATTTCTGTATCCATGCAATGCAGCATTCGGAAATACTATTTTGAGTTCATGCGTTAATTCCGCAAGCGCTAATTCTTCATCATCAACCACTAATATATGCATTTTAATTATCCTCCGTATTCTCTTTCGGTATGAATCGTATCTTAGCGACAGTTCCTTTTCCTGGCAAGCTTTCTATTGTAAGAGATGCACCAATCATCTGCTTTAGGCGCTCTCTCGTATTCTGAATTCCGATATGTGATCGTTCTTTATCCTCACTGATTAATTTTTCCGCATCAAATCCAATTCCGTCATCGCTCACTTCAATTACAATATATTCTCCGTCACGATATGCTTTCAGTGTCAGTGTGCCGCCGTTTTCCTTTTCGCATATGCCATGTTTTACAGCATTTTCCACCAGTGGCTGCACGCTTAAAGCAGGGATAAAAAAGTTTTTTTCTTTTATATCATAATTAACCTTCAGTTCATCACCAAAACGAAACTTTTCCAGTTTCAAATAATTCTCTATATGCGAAAGTTCCCGGATAAAAGGGATAGGCTCTCTTTTATTCAGTGAATCCATATTTCCGCGCAGATATTCCGCAAAACTGCCTATTGCTTCCCTTGCCTGTTCCGGATCTTTGCGGCACAGACCCCTGATTGCATTCAAAGAATTATATAAAAAATGAGGTTGTATCTGAGAAAGCATAACAGAAATACGGCTTTCATAAAGCTGTTTTTCCGCCTTGGCAAGCTGCTTTTCATTCTCTATCAACCGATTTGCAATTTCTCTGTGAAACAAAATATAGATGACAACAAGAGATAAAGTTGTAGCAAGATATTCGGGTGTAGGATCCCAAAGAAACTGCAGACTCATGGCCGCAAGCGGTAATACAGTAAAAGTAATCAAAAACAATGTCACACGCAGAGTCAGTATTTTTTTATACCTTAAAACAAGCAATATTTCCCAAATTATTCCGATCAAATCAAATACCCTGACAAGGACATACAGAGGGCCGTATACAAAATTGCCGCACGCATCATAGGAGAAAAATATACCGTTAAAAAACGACACTATCGATAGGATAATGAAAAAACAACATACCCCTGCAATAATATGGCCAGGTAATAATGAAACCGTCTTTTTTTCACGCACAAAATACAGTAAGCAATAGGCATAGCTTGCTATCAAAACATAACTAAAAACAAACGACATTAATGCCGAAACATTAAGTACGGTAACATTTTCGGGTACACCCCCAAAAAACCAGATACCCGCCTCACCTAACTGCATAAACAAATTTGAAATCAACAATATAATAAAGTGCTTCATAAACGTTCTTGTACGGTTGACATCTGTAACAGATCCAATCAGCAAAAAAAGTGTAACCAACACAGAAAACACAAGTAAAAAACCATTAAGCAGTCTCATTTCATTAAAATTCGGCATATATGTTTCTCCTCTGCTGTGTAAAATAAATATGTCATATGTTTAGTGCATAACATATCTTATCACACATATTTCAATTTTTTTCTATTTCAACGATATCATCAAATGTGCAGTTAAAATACCTGCAAAGCTTTACAAGCACCTCCATGGACACGTATTTGTCCTGCCTCATTTTTGATATTGTACTCGGCGCTATTTTCGCCTTTTGACTTAGCTCCGCACCGGTCTTGATATCATTATCAATGAGAAGTTTCCATAATTTTTTGTAACTTATATTATCAGACATAACTATGACTCCCTCTTTAATTTTGCATTTAACAATTTTATTATAACACATTTTATATCTTTTTGCAATATAATCTTCGAGATTTCATAAATATTATATAAATCTGCCAATATACAATTATAGTGTTTATACAAAATGTTAACGAAGTAAAGCGTTTCCGCTTGGCATACTGTTTATTTACTTGTTTGCTTCAATAAATCTTTGAAGTATTGCCGCAATTTCGGCTCTTGTTGCATTATCCTGAGGATTGATTGAGGTTTCTGTTTTACCTTTCATCAAACAGCTTCCGACTGCATACTGCATAGCGGAAATTGCATACTCGGAAATGCTTTCTGCGTCGGTGTAGGAAAGAATGTTTGTGATTTCACCGACACTTACGTCATATCCCTTGTATTTTGCATATCTAAACATAATTGCCGCAATCTGCTCACGGGTGATATTGCTGTTTGGAGCAAACTCGTTTTCCGTAACGCCGTTTACAATGCCATTCTGCTGTGCCCATATAACCGCATTTGCGTAATATGCGTTTGCGGCAACATCACTAAACGGAATGCTCTTGTTAACAGCAGGCTCACCCTCCGCACGGTAAAGTATTGCAACAAGCATTGCTCGGGTGAGAGGTTCATTCGGCGCAAATGTTGTAGCCGTTGTTCCGTTCATTAGTTTGTTTTTAACTGCATATTCAACATTTGTGTAGAACCAGTCGCTTTTCTTAACATCAGTAAACGGATTTTCCCATTCCGGAGCAGTAGGCTCTGTCGGCTCAACCGGCTCAGTCGGTTTATCGGGCTCTGTTGCTTTTTCCGTCCACTTTGCATAAAGAGTAAAGCTCTTTGTTACCTTTGCAGAGAAGTCATAAGCAGTCTTAAGCTCCTTATCGGAATACCAACCGGCAAATGTGTAACCGTCCTTTGTCGGAGCTGTCGGCTCTGTAACAGCAGTATTTCTCGTTACCGTTTTGCTTGACACCTTGCTTCCGCCGTTTGTTTCAAATGACACAGTATAGCGGGTTGTTCCGCCGCCACCGCCTCCGCCGGTATATTTCCACTGTGCATAAACCGTTGTGTTTTCGCTAAAGACGGTATCGGTTGTGATTTTTGTTCCGCCGCTTGCCGCAGTATACCATCCCTCGAAGGAATATCTGCTGCGTGTCGGTGTAGGCAGGCTGGTCAGCTTGCCTTCTGCAGTCGTTTCTGCGCTTGCGGGTGTTACAGAGCCGCCGTTGGCATCGAAGGTTACGGTATAAGTAACAACAGGGATGTTCTCCCAAACTGCGGTTACGGTAAGGTTATCCATAAACCCGAAGACGAGCAGCAAATTATTCCAAATACGCAAGAAGTGATAATATCCGAGGATTTATGGCTCAGAGTTCAGGAATTGCGCAAAAACAAGAGAAGACCGACCGGAACAGGCAGAAGAAGCCTATTTTCGGGACCGGCTTATTGCCCCGACTGCGGAGCTGAACTTCATTTTACTGCTTCAAAGAGTATGACACGGCAGCAAGAGCACTTTCGGTGTGCAAATTACAAAAGCGGTCGGGGTGATTGTCAGGTGCATTTTATACGGGATATTGTACTTGAAAGAATAGTTTTTGAGGCAATAAGCAATTTGGCTGACTTTGTGAGATGTTATGAACCTGTGTTTTTATATCTTATGGCAACAAAAAATCAAACCGCAAGAAAAAGCAAACTTCAAAAACTCAAAACCAAAATCGAAAGCGGTAAGCGAAGAATATCCGAACTTGATATGATAATTTCTCATATTTATGAAGACAATATTTTAGGCAAGTTAAGTGATGAGCGATACTCCCGTATGGCTTCTATATACGAAACCGAACAAAAAGAGCTTATCAAAACCGTATCTGACGGTGAAAAGGAATTGGAAACCGCCTAGCAGAAAAATGTTGATATGCGTTTGCTGCTCAAAACTCTGCGTGAATTGACTGATTTTAAGGAGCTTACTCCCACAATCGTTAATTTATTGATACAGAGGATAGAGGTTCATAACAACGATAAGTCAAGCGGACATTGTTACGTTAAGGTTGATATTTACTTCACCGCCGTCGGAATGATTGAAATTCCCGATGAAAAAGAAATATCGGAAATAATCTCTAAAATTCAAGAAAATCCGCAGATATACAAGGTGGTATAATAAGGAAAACAGAGTAGCTCCGATAGCTTGAAACTACTCTGTAAAAAACTCCCTTATGTGGCTGTCGGCAACGGATGATAGCCTTTTAAAAATGCTTTATCTTGCAATGATAGACATTACGAAAAAGTGGACAGGCAAGCGCAAAGGCTGGGGGGTAAATCCACTCACAGCTTTAAATATTCTTTGCCGACAGATTACCGCAGTAGCATAAAATATCCGCCAAATCAAGGTTGAAATAAACGCCCTATTGCGAGGGCACACTTGACATTCCGGCAATTTCATGCTAAATTACAGCTAAGGGGTGAAAGCCGAAATCCGGCTTTCACCCCACAAAAAACACTTAGATTATATCATCATTTTGCAGTAAATTTTGAGGTTTACACAAAATGAGGGATTGCCCTAATGGGGGTGTTGTGTTAAGCAATGCCCCTTTGGTTATTCCAAAACAGAAGCTTTTATTCGATTGGTTAATTTCAAAGTTTTTATTATCTTGAAAATAAGTAAATGCAGCGCGGCAAAGGTAAATTAACTTTTGCCGCGCTGCATTTTATGTTTTAAATTCTGTTTATTTCAAGCATGAGATTATCGCAGTCATGCTCTTCACTTTTCATTGTTATTCCGTAATTCATAAGAGTTTTGCCTGTGTATTCCTTTTCGCCTACGCTGTAGCGCGCATTTTCGTCAAGACCCTTAAGGCGAATTTTAACAACCTCACGTGTAGGTCTTGCCTGCTTTACGGCATAGTAAAATACAGCCTTTGACTTATCGGCATTTACATACATCCAGGATGAATATCTTGTTTTGAACGGATTTGCCAGTCTGTAGAAATCGCCCTTCATAACAATTTCGCGTATTCTCTTATACGTTTCAACCTGCTCTTTCATTTCACAAAGCTCCTCTTCGGAAAGCTTTGAAAGGTCAAGCTCATAGCCGAACGCACCGTTCATTGCAACGGTTCCGCGCATTGAAAGAGATGTAATTCTGCCAACTTGATGATTTGGAACCGCCGACACGTGCGAGCCGACCGTTGAAGACGGATAAACAAAGCTTCCGCCGTACTGAATATACAGTCTTTCGACAGCGTCCGTATCGTCGCTTGCCCAGTTTTGCGGCATATAGTAAAGCATACCGGGATCGTTTCTTCCGCCACCGCCGCTGCAGCCCTCAAATAAAATATTCGGGAATGCGGATGTTATTCTCTCAAGCACATCATAAAGACCGAGAATATATCTGTGGTAAAATTCGCCCTGCTTTTCGGGCGCAAGAGCTGCCGAGTAAACGTCGCTCATGTTTCTGTTCATGTCCCATTTAACATATTCTATGTTTGCGCTTTTTAATACGTCCGATACAACCTTTACAATGTAATCTCTAACCTCTGCTCTTGTATAGTCGAGTATAAGCTGCTGACGTCCGACCTGCGGCTTTATGCCGGGCACCTGAATTGCCCAGTCGGGATGCTGCTCATACAGCTTACTCTTTTCCGAAACCATTTCCGGCTCAAACCAAAGACCGAATTTAAGCCCTCTTTTATTTATTTCTTCGGCAAGCTCCGCAATTGAGCAGCCGAGCTTTTCATGGTTTACAAACCAGTCGCCGAGCGATGTTGTGTCATCGTCTCTTACGCCAAACCAGCCGTCGTCGAGAACAAAAAGCTCAAGACCGATTTTTGCTGCGGAGTCGGCTATTGCAAGCAGCTTTTCCTTATTAAAGTTAAAGTATGTAGCTTCCCAGTTGTTTATGAGTATAGGGCGCACGCTGTCGCGGAATTTTCCTCTGCAAAGGCGCTCTCTGTAGAGCTGGTGGAAGGTTTTTGACATTTGCGCAAATCCGTTTTCGGAAAATACTATAACCGCCTCCGGAGTTGTGAAGCTTTCGCCCTTTTCGAGTCTGTAGGAGAAGCAGAAAGGATTAATTCCTGCCTGAACACGTACTGTTTCAAGTCCCTCAACCTCAACTGAAAATTTATGATTGCCGCTGTATATAAGCGAAATTCCGTATACGTTTCCGAAATCCTCGTTTGCGCCCTGCTCGTAAAACGCCATAAACGGATTTTCGACATGACCCGATGCGCCGCGTCTTGATTCAAAGCCCTGCGTTCCTTTATGAACGGGTACGGCTTCAATATGCTTTTCTCTTGCCCATGCGCCCTCAAGATGAATATATTCATAATTTCCTGCCGGGAAATCAAGACTTACGCTCTGTGCATTATTAAGGTAAATAAACGGTCTTGATACATTTTTTATTTCTGCATGGCGGCAAAGCACATTCATTCCCTCAAAGAGTGTGTAAAAAAGCCTTATTTCAATTCCTGCGTCCTTGTCCTCTGCTGTTATTATGAGCGTTTCAGCCTCGCTGTCGCTTTCGGTGTAAACAGCCGGAAGTGACGGAATAGGCGGCTTGCCCTTTACAATTTCGTGCTTTACATATTTAACCGACGGCGTGTGCATACCCGTGTCGGTCATAATTTCGTATGCCGGGCTTCTGTAGTCGCCCGCGCCGGCTGACGGATATTCAAACGGAACAATGCTTCTTGAATATTCGTATGATTTGTCGGGAGATTCGATGCTGAACGACTGACAGGGTCTTTCCGGAAGCTCCATATCGTCCGCATTGACGCTCTTTCCGAAATAGAGGTTTAGCAGATCTCCGCCTGAGCCGATTTTTATAATATAGCTCATGGAGTCGTTTGATAAGTGAAATTTGTTGTTTTTAAAGGTTATTGCCATTAATCATTACCATCCTTATATAATTTTTTTAAAGTTTTTATTTCCTCCGCATATCCGTCAAGCTCGTTTGGCGTTTCGAGATAAAACGGCAGATTTTTAAGATATTTGTTGTTTATTATTCTTTCAAAAGCTTCAATTCCTATGCTGCCCATACCGATTTTTTCATGCCTGTCCTTGTGGCTTTCAAAAGGATTTTTCGAGTCGTTTATATGAATTGCTTTAAGGCGGTTTATGCCTATAACCCTGTCAAACTCCTCCAAAACACCGTCAAGATTTCCGACAATGTCATATCCCGCATCGTAAACGTGGCACGTGTCGAGGCATACTCCGAGATGCTCGTTTAATTCAACACGGTCTATAATTGCCTTGAGCTCTTCAAAGCTTCTGCCTATTTCACTGCCCTTGCCTGCCATTGTTTCAAGCAAAACGGTTGTTGTCATGCCCTCAAAAAGAGAGCTGTTTAACATATGGACAATGTACTCCGTTCCCTTTTCAACGCCCTGCCCCACATGACTGCCGGGATGAAAATTATACAGATTGTTCGGTGTTTTTTCAAGCCGTGCAATATCGTCTTTCATGGTGTTTAGAGCAAATTCTCTTATTTTTTCGTCGGCGGAGCAGCCGTTTAGGGTGTACGGCGCGTGCGCTAAAATGACATCTATCCCTATTTCCTTTGAAAGCTCCAGAAATTTTTCAATATCGGTCATATCAAGAGCCTTTACGCTTCCGCCGCGCGGATTTCGCGTGAAAAACTGAAAGGTGTTCGCACCTATTTTTTCGGCTTCCTTTGCCATGTGTGTATATCCCTTTGATGCGGAAAGGTGACAACCTATTTTAAACATAAACCGTTAATTCCTCCTTAGATTGAAATTTCGTCTATTATTCCGAGATCCCAGCAAAGACGCGGCAATACGTACTTGTCGCGAATATCCTTTGCCGCTTTAAAGGTCATCGGAAGTATATCGTCGCTGAGCCCTATTTCGCTGCATGATTTCGGAGCGCCTATCAAATCGAGAATTTTTTCGATTTCATGCGCCGGCGGAACCTCTTCATTTATTATTTCCAAAATCCTGTCATGGTTTTGAATAATTTTTTCGAGCCTTTCGGTGTGTTTTTGAATATTGTATTTCTGTTCCTTTTTCTCAAGCTCAATCATAGCCTCGCTTCCGGGTCCGACAAATTCTCTGAGCTGTCGGATCCATTTTTCCGTATCAAACTGCCTTGCATAGCCGAGAGCTTTTTCCTTATCAAAGCTGATGGCTTTGAGCTGCTCATATATTTTAGCGCAGATGAGCGTGCCTATTGCGCACTGTATTCCGTGCAGCTCCGTTTTTGTGCCGAATGCAAGACCGCGCATATCCCATACGTGTGAAATATAATGCTCCGCTCCGGAGGCAGGCCGCGACACTCCGGCATATTCCATAGCCATGCCGCCCTTTACAAGTCCGTCAAATACCGCCTTAACGGCATCGTCGCTCCTTTTTAAAAGCCCGGCACTGTTGTCAACGCATTTTTTCAGGGCTTCTCTTACAATTTCGGCAACATATTCGCAGTAATATTCCCCGATTATTAAATTTGCTATTCTCCACTCGCATATGCTTATGTATTTTGCAAGCATATCGCCAAGCCCTGCTTTCAGCATTTTTTCGGGTGCATTTTTGAGTATGTCTATATCGCCTATGATAACGTCGGGGCAGCGGCTTTTAAGCGACACCTTAAGCCCGTCTGATTCCATTGACGACGTGGCGGACGCGTATCCGTCCATAGACGGCGCAGTGGCTGAAATTATGTACGGCTTTCCGCTTAAGCTGCTCAGAATTTTTCCTATATCGTTAATTACATCCGATCCCACTCCGATAATTATGTCGCACTCACTGTCAAAATGCATAACGGCGCTTCCGACAGATTTTTCATCGGGCTTTAATGCTTTATCCGCAAAAGTAAAAAGCGTGTATCCGATGCCGCTTTCTTCAAGCAAACGGCATATGCGCTCTCCTGCTGCCCTGTGGGTGTTCACATCATCGAGAATAAACGGCTTTTTTGCTCCGTATTCTCCGATAATTTCGCTTATGCGGTTAATTGCACCGTTTTCCGTCAGTATCAGCTTAACCGACGATTTGTGCACTTTTCCGCAGCAGCATTGCTCACTCATATTATATTATCCCCTCGCCATTTAAAATTATTTTCGTGTTATTTCACAATTTTTGCCGAAAGGCTTGCAAATTTACTTATATTATAGTATAATTTTATTGTTTAGTCAAGTGTTTTTTTGAAATTATGAGTTGTGATATAAAAAATATAATATCCTATAGAAAGCACTTGCGCGGCAGAGCAACGGTTTTGCCGCCTTTAGATTATGCCGCCGCAGGCGGCGGAACGGGGAAATATATGATAACTGTAACAAATGTAAGCTTAAACTTCAGCGGAAGCAATCTTTTTTCGGATGTTAATTTAAAATTTACTGCCGGTAACTGCTACGGAATAATAGGCGCAAACGGCGCCGGGAAATCAACCTTTCTTAAAATACTTTCCGGAGAGCTTGAGCCGACGACCGGAGAGGTGTCGGTAGCGCCGAATTGCAGAATGTCCGTTTTAAAGCAGGACCATTTTGCATACGATGACAAAACGGTAATGGATACCGTTATAATGGGCAACAAAAGACTTTATGATATTATGAAGGAAAAGGACGCGCTTTACGAAAAGGAGGATTTCAGCGACGAGGACGGTATACGTGCGGCGGAGCTTGAAGCGGAATTTGCCGAAATGGACGGCTGGGAGTCGGAGTCAAACGCTTCAAGGCTTATTCAGGGACTCGGTCTTGACGAGAGCGTTTTGTATATGCAGATGAGCGAGCTCGGCGCAAAGGAAAAGGTTAAAATTCTTCTTGCACAGGCGCTTTTCGGAAATCCCGATATTGTGCTGCTTGACGAGCCTACAAACCATCTTGATATAAATGCGGTGCAGTGGCTTGAGGAATTTATAGTAGATTATCCCGGAACGGTGCTTGTCGTTTCGCATGACAGGCATTTTCTGAACATGGTCTGCACACATATTGTTGATATAGATTACACGAAAATAAAGATGTATGTCGGAAACTATGAGTTTTGGTATGAATCGAGCCAGCTTATAGAGCGGATGATTAAGCAGCAGAACAAAAAGGCGGAAGAAAAAATCAAGGAGCTTCAAAGCTTTATTCAAAGGTTTTCCGCAAATAAGTCAAAGTCAAAGCAGGCTACGAGCAGAAAGAAAATGCTTGATAAGCTGACAGTTGAGGAATTGCCGGCTTCATCGAGAAGATACCCGTTTGTCGGCTTTGAGCAGGACAGAGAGGTAGGGCGCGATATTCTGACGGTTGACAGCCTTACAAAGCTTTCGGGCGGCGAAAAGCTTCTCAGTAACATATCCTTCAGCCTTAATAAAGAGGATAAAATTGCCGTAATAGGCGCAAATGAGCTTGCCGTTACGGCGCTTATGGAAATTCTTGCGGAAAACGATGAGGATTATGATGGCACGGTAAAATGGGGAATAAGCACGTCGAGGAGCTATTTTCCTAAGGATAACTCAAAATTTTTCGACGGGTGCAGCTTAAATCTTATCGACTGGCTAAGGCAGTTTACCGCCGATACGTTTGAAACGCAGTCGGAGTCTTATTTAAGAGGCTTTCTCGGCAGAATGCTGTTTTCGGGCGATGATGTGTTTAAAGAGGTCAGAGTTTTGTCGGGAGGCGAAAAGGTTAGATGTATGCTGTCGCGTATGATGCTTTTCGGGTCAAACGTGCTGCTTCTCGATCAGCCCACAAACCATCTCGATCTTGAATCCATAACGGCTGTAAATAACGGTCTTTCGGCATTTAAGGGCAATATAATTTTCTCATCACACGACCATGAATTTATACAGACCGTTGCAAACAGAATTATTGAAATAAATGCGGACGGCTCAATAACAGACCGTCGCTGCACATATGATGAATATATTGAAATGAAGCGTGGGGAGATGAGCGTTTGAAGAAAAAAAAGTCAGGCGTTATAAGATGGATTTTAAAAAACGGAAGAAGAAGCCTGCTTTCAATAGCCGTTCTGACCGTTTTGGCAACGAGCATATCGCTTTTGGCGCTCAGGTTTACTTTGGCGTCAAAGAATATAATAGACGTTGCGACAAAGCAGACGGACGGAAATCTGCTTCATGCCTGCGCGGAGCTGATTTTGCTGCTGCTTGTTCAGCTTGCGCTTCAGATTTCAATCAGCTTTGTAAATGTTCAGGCAAATGCAAAGCTTGACATTGAGCTTAAAAGAAATGTTTTTAAAACTCTTATAACAAAGGACTATATGTCTGTTACAAAATACCATTCGGGAGAGCTTTTAAACAGGCTCACAAGCGATATAAACGTAATTATCGGCGGAATTATATCAATAGTTCCGAATATCTGTCTTTTGCTTACGAGCATTATAGGCGGCTTTTTGATACTTTACAGCCTTGACAGATTTTTTGCCGTACTTATCTTGCTTGTCGGTCCGCTGCTTGTCGTGTTCGGCAGGCTGTATTCAAGGCGGTTTAAGCAGCTGCACAAGGATTGTCAGCTTGCCGACGGTAAAACAAGGTCGTTTATGCAGGAAATGCTGCAAAATATTCTTGTAATAAAGTCGTTCAGCAATGAAGCGGATATTCTTAATAAGAGCGAGCAGCTGCAAAGAAATACATATAAGCTTAAGCTGAAGCGAGTTAAAATTTCAATTCTTGCGAATATATGTATGTACCTTGCGTTTAATGCCGGGTATTATTTCGCGCTTGCATACGGCGCGTATAAGCTTTCGATAGGTCTTATGCAGTTCGGTACCGTCACTGCAATGCTGCAGCTTGTCGGCAAGATACAAACGCCGTTTCGCGATATTTCTTCAATGATACCGCAGATGTTTTCAGTCAGCGCGTCGGTTGAGCGCATAATGGAGCTTGAAGCTATGCCGGAGGAGGATAAATCGGGCGAGAGCTTTAATTCGTATGAAAAAACAAAATCAATTGTTTTTGAAAACGTATGCTTCGGATATGAAAAAGATAAGCCTGTTTTGACAAACGCTTCGTTTGAGATAAAAAAAGGCGAGTTTGTGGTAATTGGCGGCGAGTCGGGAATAGGAAAAAGCACGGCTATAAAGCTTATGCTCGGAATAATGTCCCCCGACAGCGGCAGAATTTATATAAATACCGATGACGGAGCGGTTAATGTCGGATATAACACGCGTGAGCTTTTTGCATACGTGCCGCAGGGAAATCTTATTTTGTCGGGCAGCATAAGGGAAAATGTTGCGTTCGGCAAAAAGGATGCGTCCGATGAGGAAATTATACGCGCGCTTACTTTGGCGCAGATTTGGGATTACATAAAAGAGCTGCCGGGTGGGCTCGATACGGAGCTTGGCGAAAAGGGGCTCGGTCTTTCGGAGGGGCAAATTCAGCGCATTTCTATAGCGCGCGCGCTTCTTTACAACGCGCCTGTGCTGCTTCTTGACGAGTCAACATCCGCTCTCGATGAGCAGACTGAGGAGGAGCTTTTGAAAACCCTCAAAAAAATGACCGATAAAACGGTTATAATAATATCGCATAAAAAGGCTGCGTTTAACCTTTGCGATAAGGTTATAGACTATGGCAGATTTAAATAATTTCGGGAGGAAAAATAAATGAGCGTTGCAGATAACATATTTATAAAAAATTGCAGAGATATAATAGATAACGGATTTTCTGACGAGGCGCTGCCCGTGCGCCCGAAATGGGAGGACGGAACGCCGGCGCATACGATTAAAAAATTTGGAATAGTAAACAGATATAATCTTGCGGAGGAATTTCCTATACTCACGCTCAGAAGAACATATTTAAAAAGCGCGGTGGACGAGCTTTTGTGGATATGGCAGAAAAAATCGAATAATATTAAGGATTTAAACAGTAAAATATGGAATGAGTGGGCTGACGAAAACGGCTCAATCGGCAAGGCATACGGCTATCAGCTCGGAATTGTAAACCATTACAGCGACGGTGATTTTGACCAGGTTGACAGGGTTTTGTATGATCTTAAAAATAATCCGTCAAGCCGCAGAATTATGACGAATATATATAATCATGCCGATTTGTCGGAGATGAATTTATATCCGTGTGCGTATTCGATGACGTTCAATGTTTCGGGCGATACGCTGAACGGGATTTTAAATCAGCGCTCGCAGGATATGCTTACGGCAAATAACTGGAACGTGTGTCAGTATGCGGTGCTTATGCACATGATGGCAAAATGCTCCGGACTTAAAGCGGGAGAACTTGTTCATGTAATAGCCGACGCGCATATTTATGACAGGCATATTCCGATTGTTGAGGAGATTATAGCCGGGCAGATGCATGACGCGCCTACTCTTACGATTGATGATATTGACGATTTTTATAAATTTACTCCGTCAAGCTTTCATCTGGAAAACTATAAATATAACGAATTTAATCATAAAATACCTGTTGCGGTATAAAAAATTTCCCGGAGGAGTAAAATAGTTAATATGCGTCATGAGATTGCGTATAAATTCAGCGGCGGTGAACACCGTTTATAATCGGAAATTTGCCAGGAGGGAATTTAATGAAAAAGCTTTTTAAGGGAGCGCTTATTGCCGCAGGTGCGCTTACGGCAATAAAGGGGCTTGACAACAGACTTGAGCTTACAAGAGAAACGGTTTATTCTCCGGCGCTGCCGGATAGCTTTGACGGATTTAAAATAGCGCATCTGTCCGATTATCACAATGATTTTGTACCCGGACTTATCGAGGAGGTATGCGGCGAAAAGCCCGATCTTATCGTGTGTACCGGTGATATGGCGGATGATGAGGGCAGCTATGAGCCGGCGCTACGTCTTATGCAGCGCATCAGAGAAGCCGCGCCCGTTATGGCGGTTACGGGAAACCATGACCTTTGGCGTGCGGACTACGACAAAATGGAGGAGGAAATGACGGCGGCAGGTGTGAAATTTCTGCATACCGAGCGCGTTTATATAAGGCGCGGCGAGGATAAAATTTCAATTGCCGGAATAGACGACCCGTTTTCCTGCGAGCATAGGAGAGTTGGGGGTTTTCTCAAAAGCTCTATTGAAAAGCTCGGCGAATACGGCGGTTTTGAAATCCTTCTTTTCCACCGTGCAAATCTGATAGATGAGTTTTCGGGGTGCGGCTTTGATTTGATTTTATCGGGGCATATGCACGGAGGGCATATCCGTTTGCCGTTTCTCGGCGGCGTGGCGTCGCCCACATCTTCTCTTTCGGGCGGAGAAAGTCTTCTTTTCCCGAAATATTTCGGAGGAAGGTATGAAATGGGAAATACCGTGATGATAGTCAGCAGAGGGCTTGGAAATCCTACGCCTGTTCCGCGCATATTTAACAGGCCGGAGCTTGTTATGGTGACTCTCAGGAAAAAGAAATAAAGCGAAATTGCGGTCAGAACGTATAAATCAATTAACGGCGCTCAACTTTTTATGTTAAAAATAATAAATTTTTTAAAATATATCTTGAAAAAATCGTCAGATAGTAGTATAATAAAAAAATAGGAGCAGTAAAAAAACAAATCTTGCGGAGGGCTTGGATTGGAAAGAAAAAAGATTGACAGAATAAACGAGCTTGCGCGCCTTTCACGCGAGCGCGCTCTTACGGAAAGTGAAAAGGAAGAGCAGCGCGGGCTGAGAAGCGAATATCTTAATGCTATACGCAGTGATTTTAAAAGAACACTTGACAATATAGAGTTTAAGGATTAAACTTATTTAAAAGAGAGGAAAAGAGAATATGATAATTCCGAAAAACTATAAATCAACTCTTGATTTGAGAAAAACTCAGGAGGTAATTAAATTTGTAAAGGACACTTTTCAGGTGAAGCTTGCCAAAGCGCTTAATCTTCAGCGTGTGACGGCTCCGCTTTTTGTTCGTCCGGAAACGGGTCTTAACGATAACTTAAACGGCACGGAGCGCCCCGTATCGTTTGACGCACCGCCTGTCGGAGGAGCACAGCTTGAAATAGTACATTCTCTTGCAAAGTGGAAAAGACTGTCGCTCGGCAGATTTGGATTTGGCTGCGGCGAGGGAATTTATACCGATATGAATGCCATTAGACGTGATGAGGACGTGCTTGACAATCTCCACTCGATGTATGTTGATCAGTGGGACTGGGAAAAGGTAATTTCAAAAGAGGAAAGAAATACGGATACTCTTAAAAATACCGTTAGAAAAATTTATGCGGCAATCCGCGAAACGTCCGACTGCGTAAGCGATACATACGGACTCGGCAGACTCGATTTGCCCGAAGAAATTTCGTTTATAACAAGTCAGGAGCTTTTGGATATGTATCCGGATCTCACTGCTAAGGAAAGAGAATATAACATTGTAAAAGATAAAAAGGCTGTTTTCCTCATGCAGATAGGCAAAAAGCTTTCAAACGGAGAAAAGCATGACGGCAGAGCGCCCGACTATGACGACTGGGAGCTCAACGGTGATATACTAGTTTACTATCCGCTTCTTGACGTTGCTTTTGAAATATCAAGCATGGGAATAAGAGTTGATGAAAATTCACTTGTTTCGCAGTGCCGCGAAGCCGGAGCGGAGGACAGACTTGAAATGGCTTTCCACAAGGGTATACTGGGCAGAGAGCTTCCTTATACAATAGGCGGAGGAATAGGTCAGTCAAGGCTTTGTATGCTAATGCTCGGCAAGGCTCATATAGGCGAGGTTCAGTCGTCTGTCTGGGATGATAAAATGATTGATGAGTGCAAAAAAAGCGGAATAGAGCTGCTTTAAATTGAGTGCTGTGCGGCTGCGGTTTTTGCGGCCGGTGTACATATGAAAGGATATATTAAAATTATGGAAACTTTGATTAAGGATTTATTCAGGCATACGGATGATTATGCCGAAAAAGAGGTGTGCATATCCGGCTGGGTGCGCACAATACGCGCGTCAAAAAACTTTGGATTTATAGAACTTAACGACGGAAGCTTTTTCAAAAATCTTCAGATAGTTATGGAGGACGAAAAACTTGACAATTATGCCGAGATTTCAAAGCTTAATGTCGGCTCGGCAATCTGCGCCAAAGGAACTCTCGTTTTAACGCCGGAGGCTAAGCAGCCCTTTGAGCTTAAAGCGGCTGAAATTACGGTTGAGGGAAAATCAACTCCCGATTATCCGCTTCAGAAAAAGCGCCACAGCTTTGAATATCTGCGTACAATCGCGCATTTAAGACCGAGAACAAACACGTTTGAGGCTGTTTTCAGAGTGCGCTCCATGATAGCTTATGCAATTCATAAATTTTTCAACGAAAGAGGCTTTGTTTATGTTCATACTCCGCTGATTACCGGAAGCGACTGCGAGGGCGCGGGTGAGATGTTTAAGGTAACGACTCTCGATATGGAAAATGTTCCGAAAAATGACGACGGAAGCGTTGACTATTCAAAGGACTTTTTCGGAAAGAGCACAAATCTTACCGTAAGCGGTCAGCTTAATGTTGAAACGTTCTGCATGGCTTTCAGAAACGTTTATACTTTCGGACCGACGTTCAGAGCCGAAAATTCAAACACAACGCGACATGCGGCGGAATTTTGGATGATTGAGCCGGAAATTGCATTTGCGGATCTTAAGGACGATATGGCTTTGGCTGAGGATATGCTCAAGTATATAATCAATTACTGCCTTGAAAATGCGCCTGAGGAAATGGAGTTTTTCAACAGCTTTATAGACAAGGGTCTTATGGAAAGGCTTCATAATGTTGTGGACAATGATTTTGCCCATGTGACATACACAGAGGCTATAGATATTCTTTCAAAGAATAATTCCGCTTTTGACTATCCTGTCGAGTGGGGCAGCGATTTGCAGACGGAGCATGAGCGCTATCTTACGGAAACCGTCTTTAAAAGACCTGTTTTTGTAACGGATTATCCCAAAGAGATAAAAGCGTTTTACATGAAGCAGAACAGTGACGGAAAAACCGTTGCTGCAATGGATCTTCTTGTTCCCGGCATCGGCGAGATTATCGGCGGAAGCCAGAGGGAAGAAAATTATGATGTTCTTATGAACAGAATTTGTGAGCTCGGTCTTAAGCCTGAGGATTATTCATGGTATATGGATTTGAGAAAATACGGAACAAACAAGCATTCCGGTTTTGGTCTTGGTTTTGAGCGTGCCGTTATGTATATTACCGGCATGGGCAATATCCGTGACGTACTGCCGTTTCCCAGAACGGTCGGAACTGCCGAATTTTAATGTTAAAAGGAACTGTTGCGGGCGGCGGAAAAATATAAGGGGCGCTTTGAAAATAAAGCGCCTGTATAAAATTCTGCCTTGTAACAGCTCCTTTATTTGTATATTGCAAAATTTGTTGGCTGCGGACGCTTTTTGCCGGCGGCGGGAGGGAGATTATTATGAGTACATTATTAATATTTGTAGTTGTTGCCGGAGCGCTTGTGTTTCTTTACAAGCTCAGCCTTGCGGTAGGGATTGCGGCGACCGTTTTAACAGCTGCGGCGATTTGGTATTTTTACGGCTCAAGCTTTAATCTCGGCAGAGCAAATGCCGAATTTTCAAAGAAAAATTATGATAAGGCAATGAAGCTTTACGAGAAGGCGTATCATTCAAAAACGAGAAAGTATACCGTTGACATAGCGTATGCACAGGCGCTTTTGCGCATAGGCAAGCCGGAGCCTGCGCTTGCGATAATAAACAATATTCTTTCAATGCGCATAACTCAGGATTTAAAGCGCGCGGCAAAGCAGACAAGATGTATGATTAACAGCAAAACAGACAAGCTTGACGAGGCGTATGAAGAGGCTAAGGAGCTTTTTTACGAGGACGGATATGTTACTTCAAACACATACTGTCTTTTGGGATATATAATGTTGCTTATGGATTTGCCGAACGATGAGGTTATGGATTTTTGTCAAAAGGCGTATGACTATGACAGCGATAACCGCGATAATGTGGATAATCTTGTTGTATGTTTTCTCAGAAGCGGCGACTATAAGCGTGCGGCAGAGCTTTCGGATAAGCTTTGCGAGGAGCATCCGCAGTTTGTTGAAGCGTTTTATCACGGCGCGCTTGCGCATATGGAGCTCGGAGAAAACGAACGTGCAAAGGAGCTTGTTTCAAAAATTAAGGACTGTACAAGGAGCTTTATGACAACCGTTTCCGAAGCTCAGGTGCGGGAGCTTTGCGAAAAGCTCGGAGCGGAGTAAAGCGGGCAGTCAATTCGTAATGCTTTATTTGTGAAGGGAGTAAAGGGAATATATGAATCCTCTTGCAGACAGAATACGTCCGAAAAATCTTGATGAGGTGTTCGGTCAGGAGCATTTGATAGGGGAAGGGAAAATTCTCCGCAATATAATAGAGAAAAATAATATACCGAATATGATTTTTTACGGCCCGTCGGGCGTCGGTAAAACGACTGTTGCAAATATTATTGCGGCGAGAACGGGAAAGCAAATTCACCGCCTTAACGCAACAACCGCGTCCGTTTCGGATATTAAGGATATTGTAAAGTCGCTTGACAGCTTCATGACAATGAACGGCGTTTTGCTGTATCTCGATGAAATACAGCACTTTAATAAAAAGCAGCAGCAATCACTTCTGGAGTTTATGGAAAACGGGAAGATAACCCTGATTGCAAGCACAACGGAAAATCCGTATTTTTATATTTATAACGCCGTGCTTTCAAGAAGCGTTGTTTTTGAGTTTAAGCCGCTTGAAGCGGCGGATATAGAAAAGGCTCTTTTGCGTGCGGTGGACTATTTAAGGCAGAGCGATTATAAGGAGCTTGAAATAGAGGACGGCGTTATAGCGCATATGGCGCAGTCCGCCGGAGGCGATATAAGAAAGGCTCTCAACAGCCTTGAAATATCGGCGCTTGCGGCGCTGCCGGACTTAAACGGAAATATTAAAATAACGCTTGATACGGCTATGCAGGCAACACAGAAAAAGTCAATGCGCTTTGACCGTGACGGTGACAGTCATTATGATATTTTAAGCGCGTTTCAAAAATCAATGCGCGGCTCCGACCCGGACGCAGCGGTTTATTATCTTGCAAGACTGCTTGACGGCGGAGATATGCAAAGTGCAATTAGGAGAATGCTTGTTTGTGCGGCGGAGGATGTAGGGCTTGCATATCCGCAGGCGCTTGTAACCGCAAAGGCGGCTGCCGACAGCGCTCTTATGCTCGGTATGCCTGAGGCGAGAATACCGCTTGCGGAGGCGGTTATATTAATTGCAACATCGCCTAAGTCAAATTCGGCCATAAATGCGATTGACTCGGCTATGCAGTCGCTTTCGGATACCGATACCGGAGAGGTCCCGGCTCATCTGAAGGATTCGCATTATGCGGGTGCAAAAAAGCTCGGTCACGGAATAGAATACAAATATCCGCACAGCTATACAAATCATTACATAAAGCAGCAGTATCTCCCCGACAATATAAAGGATGCAAAATTTTATGTTGCCGGAGAAAATAAAAATGAGTCTGCCGCAAAAAAATACTGGGACAGTGTGAAATCACAGAGTGAAAAATAAAATTTGCGGCAAACGGCTGCAAAGAAAATTTGGAAAGGGAATTTCAATGGAAAATATACAGTTACAGACGCTGAATATGCCGGTTGCGGTTTTGCGCGGCATGGTTGCGTTTCCGCGTCTTAATATAACCTTTGACGCCGGAAGAAAGCTTACAATTGCGGCGGTTGAAAAGGCTTCAAAGGGCGATAAGATAATATTTTTGGCGCCGGAGCTTTCGGAAAGGCCGGAGGGAGCTATGGCGGAGTTTTCGTGCATGGAGGAGGGCGTTGTCTGTCGGATTACGCAGACTATGTCGCTTCCGGGCGGTCTTATAAGAGTTGTTGCGGAGGGTTTGTCGCGCGGAACAGTTCAGGGCTATGAAATGACGGACGGCTGCCTGACGGGCGAGATTATGACGGAGGACGACTATATAAAGCGCGAGGACGAAAAGGAATACCCGGCGCTTGTGCGCGAGCTGAAAGAAGCTTACAAATGCTACTTTGCGGAAAATAACCGCTTAACATCAGAAGACTACACGAGAATACTTCTTATAAATAACGGCGCGCTGCTTGCGGACACGATTGCGCATATTTCGGTTAATCTTCCGCTTGAAGTAAAGCAGCAGGTTCTTCGCGATACGGACGTTTCGGTCAGAATGAAAAATCTTATCGTTTCTCTCAAAAGCGAAACGGAAATAATATCTCTTCAAAAAAAGATAGAAAAAGAGGTAAAAAAGAGCATTGACAAAAATCAGCGTGAATACTATCTTCATGAGCAGATAAAGGTTATTGAAAAGGAGCTTGGCGGCGGCAGCGGAAAAACGGAGGAAATGCAGGAGTATGTCAAAAAAATAGATGCGCTCGGCATAGACTCCGCCGGTACGGACAAGCTTAAAAAAGAGGTTGACCGTTTGGGCAGGATGGGCTACGGAAACCCTGAGGGCAGCGTTATAAGAACATATCTCGATACGGTGCTTGCGCTTCCGTGGGACGTTAAAACAGAGGAAAACCTCGATATAAAAAATGCGGCCGCTGTTTTAAATGAGGACCATTATGCTATGGATAAGGTTAAGGAAAGCATTTTGCTTAATCTTGCGGTGCGTAATTTTAACGCAAGAGGCAGCAATATTTTATGCCTTGTAGGCCCTCCCGGAGTCGGAAAAACCTCAATTGTAAAATCTATCGCCAAAGCTTTGGGCAGAAGCTACGCAAGAGTTTCTCTCGGCGGAGTTCATGACGAGGCAGATATAAGAGGTCACAGAAAAACATATATAGGCGCTATGTGCGGCAGGATTATTAAAGCTGTAATGCAGGCAGGCTCTTCAAATGCGCTTATACTATTAGACGAAATAGATAAAATCGGCTCGGATTATCGCGGCGATCCGTCAGCGGCGCTTCTTGAGGTTCTCGATTCGGAGCAGAATAATGCGTTTTGCGACCATTATATAGAGCTTCCGTTTGATTTGTCGGATATAATGTTTATAACAACGGCGAATACGCTCAGCACAATATCGCGTCCGCTTCTCGACAGAATGGACGTTATTGAGCTTTCGGGGTATACGGATGAAGAGAAGCTTATGATAGCAAAAAAACATCTTTTCCCCAAAGCGCTTGAAAAGACGGGCATGAGCGGAAAAAAGGTTACAATAAGTGACGCGGCAATTCGTGAGATTATAGAGTATTATACGCGTGAGTCGGGCGTTCGCGGACTTGAAAGAATACTTATAAAGCTTTTGTCGGGTGCGGCTAAAATGTATATTGAGGAAAATAAAACCTCGCTGAGAATATCAAAGTCAACCGCTACAGAGCTTCTCGGAAAACGAATTTATTCGTTTGACGCGAAAAACAGCCGCGATGAAGTCGGAATTGTAAGAGGGCTTGCGTGGACGGCTGTCGGCGGAGATACATTGTCGGTTGAGGTAAACGTTATGCCCGGCAGCGGGAAACTGGAGCTTACGGGAAAGCTCGGCGATGTCATGAAGGAGTCGGCAATGACGGCTGTAAGCTATATCCGTTCGGTGAGCAAAAAATACGGCATTGCTCCATTTTACAAAACAAAGGATATACATATACACGTGCCGGAGGGAGCAGTCCCGAAAGACGGACCGTCTGCCGGAATTACTATGGCGCTGGCTGTTTTTTCGGCGCTGACAGGCAAAAAGGTAAAGTGCAGCGTTGCAATGACGGGCGAAATCACGCTTCGCGGCAGAGTGCTTGCAATAGGCGGATTAAAGGAAAAGAGCCTTGCCGCGCACCGCGCCGGTATAAATACGGTTATTATTCCGTATGATAACATAAAGGATCTTGAAGAAATTCCGGAAACAATAAAGGATGAGATGACTTTTATACCGGTAAAAACAATGGAAGAGGTTATTAAGCACGCTGTTTGCTAAGCTAATCGGAAAGGGAATTTATATGAATACAAATAATGTTAAGCTCACCGTTTCGGCGGTGAGAAGGGATCAGTATCCTAAGGAAAAAATACCGGAGTTTGCATTTGCCGGCAGATCAAATGTGGGTAAATCATCGCTCATAAACAAGCTTTTAAACAGAAAGTCCTTCGCGCGCGTGAGCGGAACTCCCGGAAAAACAATAACGATTAATTTTTACAATGTTGACGATACCGTTCACCTTGTTGACCTGCCGGGCTACGGCTATGCAAAAAGGCCAAAGAGCGATGTTGAAAAGTGGGGCAAGATGATGGAGGATTATCTTGCAAACAGAGATGAGCTTGTGCAGACTATTTTGCTTGTCGATTCACGCCATGATCCTACAAAGGACGATATTTTAATGTGCAACTGGATCAGGCATTATCATGACAGGGTTATTGTTGTCGCAACAAAAACCGATAAGCTCAGAAAAAGAGAAATAGAAGAAAAAATGGAAAGAATATGGGAGGTATTATCTCTTACGGAGGACGATATTCTTGTGCCGTTTACCAACACGAATGATGAGGGTAAATATACGGTCTGGGATATGATTGAGATGATGCGCGCTCCTGAGGACAGCGATTATTGATTATTCGCTGCCGGATAAAACGGAGAAGAATAAATGAAATTTCAAAATAAAACATATAGGGTGCTTGAGTTTGACAAGCTCCTTGAAAGGCTTGCTTCATACACCGAAAGCGAGAGCGTAAAGAAAACAATACTTTCGCTTGAGCCGTCGGCGGATATAGAAGAAGTTTCGAGGCGGCTTGCTCAAACGAGCGAGGCTGTTTCGTGCAGCCTGAAATTCGGCGCGCCGCCGGTTAATCTTGCGGCGGAGGATCCGTCCGCAAGCGTTAAGAGAGTTGAAATGGGCGGCTGCCTAAGCTGCGGCGAGCTTCTTAAAATATCAAGGCTTTTGTATATATCGCGCCGAATGAAATCGTATCTTGCGGATTTTAATTCGGGAAGCGTTTTAAAGGACGCAGCGGACAGAATAATTACATCAAAGCAGACAGAGGACAAAATAAACTCGTGCATTTTGTCGGAGGAGGAAATAGCGGACGATGCGTCCGCAGAGCTTGCGGCTATACGCAGACGGATAAAATCGCTTAATGCGAAAATCCGCGAAAGCCTTAATTCCATGATAAAAAGCACGCACTATAAAAAATATCTCCAGGACGCTCTTGTAAGCGTAAGAAACGATAGGTTTGTTATTCCCGTAAGAAGCGAATACAGGCAGGAGGTTGCCGGAATTGTTCACGACACGTCAGCGAGCGGCGCAACTCTTTTTATAGAGCCTATGAGCGTTGTTCAGTCAAATAATGAAATTCGCGATTTAAAGGGTAAAGAGGAGCGCGAAATAGAGCGCATACTCTTTGAGCTGTCGGAGCTTGTCGGGCAGTGCGGACATACGCTTTTTGTAAACTACCGCATTGTCTGCGACCTTGACTTTTGGTTTTGCAAGGCAGCGTTTTCGCTTGATTTGGACGGAAATGAGCCGCATCTTAATTCTGACGGAATTGTGGAGCTAAAGCGTGCGCGCCACCCGTTTATAGATAAGGAAAAGGTTGTTGCAAACGATATTTATCTCGGAGAAAAATTCGATACGCTTGTTGTGACAGGCCCGAATACCGGCGGTAAAACGGTAACGCTTAAAACTGTCGGCTTGTTTGCGCTTATGACTGCCGCAGGGCTTCATATCCCGGCAAGCGAGGGCAGCAGCATGGCTGTTTTTGAAAATGTATTTGCGGATATAGGGGATGAGCAGTCAATTGAGCAGAGTTTGTCGACTTTTTCGTCGCATATGGTTAATATCGTTTCGATACTTGAAAGCTGCACGCCGGGCTCTCTTGCGCTTTTCGATGAGCTCGGAGCCGGAACAGACCCGACGGAGGGTGCGGCTCTTGCAATAGCCGTTCTTGAGTTTTTAAGAAAAAGAAATGTAAAAACTATAGCAACAACTCATTACAGCGAGCTTAAGCTTTTTGCGCTGTCAACAAAGGGCGTTGAAAATGCTTCATGCGAGTTTGATGTTGAGTCGCTTAAGCCGACTTACCGCCTGCTTATAGGCGTTCCGGGAAAATCAAATGCGTTTGCGATTTCAAAGCGGCTTGGTCTTGACAGCCGCGTAATAGACAGGGCAAATGAGCTTTTAACCGATGAGAGCGTGCATTTTGAGGATGTTATAACAGACCTTGAAATAAGCAGAGAAAAGGCCAGACGTGAAAGCGAAACGGCTGAGGAGCTTAAAGCGGAGCTTGCGAAAATGCGCCGCGAGCTTGAAGACGAACGCAAAAAATTCAAGGAAAGCAAGAGTAAAATTCTCGATAACGCCGCGCGTGAGGCAAAAATAATTGTGATGGACGCGAGGGACGAGGCGAACAGAATAATCCGCGAGCTTGAAAAAATGAAGAAAAACGGCCGTGCGGATAAGGATGAAAAAATTCAGGGTCTTAAGTGTGACCTTAAAAAGAAAGAGGACTCAATCGACAAAAAAATGAAAAACGCTTCAAAGCCGAAGCGCACATTTGTCGATCCGCCGAAGGATTTAAAACCGGGAACAACCGTTAAAATAGTTGATATGAACCAGGAGGCTACCGTTTTAAAGGAGCCTGACAAAAACGGAGTTGTAAGAGTTCAGGCAGGAATAATTAAAATGGACGTTCATATCACGAACTTGCGAAAAGCGGAGAAGAATGAGTCAAAGGAGCTTGCCGATAAATACATGAGAAGCGTGCGTTCCTTTGAATCGAAAACAAAAAGCGCGTCTACCGAGCTTGACGTAAGAGGTCAGAACTCGGAAGAGGCATTAGATAATGTAAGTAAATTTTTGGACGATTGCTGCCTTGCGGGAGTTTCAACGGTTACAATTATTCACGGTAAGGGCAGCGGCATACTAAGGAAGCAAATTCAGGATTATCTGAGAAGAAACAAGCGAGTTAAAAGCTATCGCAACGGCAGATACGGCGAGGGAGAAAACGGCGTTACCGTTGTGGAGCTGTAGGCTTACAAAGGAGAGGCTCAAAGGGAGGGATTTTCAGTGAACGGCGGAGATTTTTTAAACGAGGTTAAGGCGTTCGGAGCGTTTTTGGGCGAGCTTTTTTCTGCTGCGCTTTGGGGACTTTATATGATAGTTTCGTCGGCGTACACAAAAATAAGTGCGTTTCTCGAAAGCATAAATATACCCATACTTCCGTCAAAATCCAAAATCCTTCAGGAGCATTTTGTAAGCGGCGGACTTGCCGCTATAGTGATTATTTATATTATATGTATAAATGTGTCTGCTTTCAGGCTCTTCGGGCTTGACAAGAAGAAGGCAAAGCAGCAGCCGCCAAAGGATAATTTGCCGAAAAGAAGCAGAAAATATGACCGAATTAGCGAAAAAAAGCTACTGTCGCGCTGCTTCTGGGGCGGAGCTTTGGGCGGATTTATCGGAATGAAGGTATATCATCATAAAACGCTTAAACCGAAATTTACCGTAGGAGTTATGGTAATGCTGATTGTTCAATTGCTTATTTTCAGCTTTGTTATGGGATTTTTCGGGTTTTGGCTTTATTTATCATAAAATGGGCGCACCGCGCCGAGAGGAATTTTAATGGACAGAAAAGAAAAGGTACTTTCATATTTACAGTCAAAAAATTATATACCGCTGAGGATTGACGAAATTGCGGTAATGCTTGACGTGCCGAAAAATGATTTTTCGGAGCTTGAGAGCATTTTATCCGAGCTTGAGGGCGAGGGCAAAATTATTCGCGGCAAAAAGGGAAGGTATTTCCCGGCAAACGCTAAGGGACAGCGCTACAGCGGAGTGCTGCGCTGCCATCCGAGCGGCAAATTCGGCTTTATCGTCCGTGATGACGGCGAGGATATTTATGTGAGCAGTGCGGATATGGGCAGCGCTCTTAACGGAGATACCGTTCTTGCGCAGCATAAAAGCGGCAGAGGAAGCCGCACGGAAGCGAGCATTATAAGGGTGTTAAAGCGCGCGGAAAATAAAATTGTCGGCGTTATTTATACGAAAAAGGGAAAGCATTTTATTTTCAGAGCGGATGATCCGCGTTTTTGGGGAGATATTTATATAAGACTTGCGTGCGCAGAGGGCGCGGATATCGGAATGCGCGTTGCTGTCGGCGAGCTTAATGTATCACCCGACAGGCGAGTATACGGCAGAGTTTTAAAAATTCTCGGCAGAGCAGATGAAATTTCAAGCTATATCGAGGGAATTTTAATAAACAATAAAATTAAAACTGAGTTTGATAAAAAAACGCTTGAAGAAGCCGATAAAATAAGCGAAAATATAAATATATCCAAAGATAGGATCGATTTGAGAGAAAAGAAGATTTTCACGATAGACGGCGCTCTTGCGCGCGACTTTGACGATGCGGTGAGCATTGATGTTTTAGATGGCGGAAATTATTATCTCGGCGTGCATATAGCCGACGTGAGCGAATATGTAACGCCCGGCAGCGCGCTTGACAGCGAAGCATATCTGCGCGGAAACAGCGTTTATTTACCCGACCGCGTTATACCTATGCTGCCGGAGCGGCTGTCAAACGGCGTATGCTCGTTAAATCCGAATGTTGACAGGCTTACGCTTTCCGTTTTTATGGAGATAGACAAAAGCGGAAAGATAGTTGAAAATCAGATTTCAAAGAGCGTTATACGCTCGTCAAGACGCCTTACCTATGAAGATATGAACAGGCTTTTTAAAAATGACGATGAGCTTAAGGCGCAGTATCCCGATATATATGACGATTTGCAAAATATGCGCACTCTTGCAAAAATTTTGAGAAAAAAGCGATTTGAGCGCGGTGCGGTTGACTTTGATTTTCCGGAAACCGAAATTATAACGGGCTCTGACGGTCTGCCGACGGAAATCCGCCCTCTTGAGCGCGGCGAGTCAAACAGGCTTATAGAAGAATTTATGCTTGCGGCAAATGAAACGGTTGCCGAGTATGCATACTGGGCCGAAATACCGTTTGTTTACCGCGTTCATCAGCCGCCGTCTGTAGAAAAGGTTTTAAACTTTCAGGCGTTTTTAAGACCGTTCGGCCTTGAGGTTAAGGGAAAATTTGATGAGGATAATCCGGTAAAGCCAAAGGCATTTGAGCAGATTTTGAATAAGGTGAGAAACACGCCTTATGAAAGAATTGTTTCAAAAACAATGCTGCGCTCCCTTATGAAAGCGGAGTACAGGGCAGAAAATCTGGGGCATTTCGGGCTGGCGGCAAAATATTATTGCCATTTCACCTCGCCTATCAGGCGTTATCCCGACCTTGTTGTACACCGCGCGCTGAAAGATATGCTTGACGGGTGCGGCGCCGTAGACGAGGCATTTGCGGTAAAGGCGGCGAAACATTCGAGCGATACGGAAACGGCGGCGGATTTGTGCGAGCGTGACTGTGACGATCTGCTTAAAGCGGTGTATATGTCGCAATTTATCGGCTGTGATTTTGACGGCGTTGTGTCGGGCGTTACGAATTTCGGTATGTTTGTTGAGCTTGAAAACGGCGCTGAGGGCATGATACGTCTTGAAAATATGACGGATGATTATTTTGTTTGCGATGAAGCGGCGCAGGCGCTTGTCGGCGAGAGGAGCAATAAAAGGTATGCAGTCGGCGACAGCGTTTCGGTTATGGTTGTAAGGTGTGATTTGGCGCTCAGGTCAATTGATTTTATACTGTCTGAGAACGCGTCGAGGACGCTTCTTTCAAAATTTACGGATAACAGAAAAAAACGGAGGAAAAAATGAGCTATGAACTGATTATTCCCACGCTTTTGGGCATTGAGTCCATTTGCGCAAGAGAGGCAAAAAGACTGGGATATGATGCAAAATGTGAGGACGGCAGAGTTATATTTTCCGGCGGAGCGGATGCTGTTGCAAGGGCGAATATAAATATCCGTACCGGTGAGAGAGTTTTAATCCGCACGGCGGATTTTACTGCGCAAAGCTTTGAGGAGCTTTTTGAAAACACAAAAAGTGTCGCATGGGAGGAGTTTATTCCGTTAGGCTGTGCGTTCCCTGTTAAGGGCTTTTCGAAAAAGTCGCGCCTTGCGAGCGTTCCGGACTGCCAGGCGATTATAAAAAAGGCGATCGCTTCAAGGCTCGGAGAAAAATATAAAATGGAGCGTCTGCCTGAAGACAAGGCTATGGTGCGCATCCAATTTTCAATAATGAATGACAGAGTATCGCTTATGATAGATACTTCCGGTGTGCCGCTTCATAAGCGCGGCTACAGAACGGAAGCAAATCTCGCGCCGCTGCGTGAAACGATTGCCGCAGCGATGGTAATGATCAGCTTTTGGAAGTATGAAACTCCGCTTGCGGATTTGTTTTGCGGCTCGGGTACAATTCCGATAGAAGCGGCAATGTTTAAAAGAAATATTGCGCCGGGAGCGGGAAGAGAATTTGCGGCTGAAAAATTTCCGTATATTCCTGAAAATATATGGGCGGACGCAAGGCGCGAGGCAAAGGAAAATGAAAGAAAGCTTCCGCTTGAAATATACGGAAGCGATATTGACGCGCGCTGCATAAAAATTTCGGAGGAAAACGCAAAAAGAGCCGGAGTTTTTGAAAATATAAATTTTTTTGTTTCCGACGCTGCGGACTTTAAAGCGACAAGCGAGGTCGGAGCAGTTATATGCAATCCGCCTTACGGTGAGAGGCTTGGTGAAAAAAGAGAATGCTTTGAGCTTTATTCGCGCATAGGAAAGGCTTTTTCAAAATACAATTACTGGTCTGAATATATTTTATCCTCCGACGATGACTTTGAAGCGCATTTCGGAAAAAAGGCAAATAAGCGCAGAAAGCTTTATAACGGAATGATAAAATGTAATCTGTATCAGTATTTCGGTGACAGGCCGTAAAAGAGGCGATAGCGTGAAAGTATACATTTTGCCTCTTTTTGAGGCTTAGATTATAAAATGCGCCGTTACCTCTTAAAAAGGCAGCCTTTGCAGTCTTTTGCGCTTAATTTGTGCTGCTGTGCGGCGGAATGGAGATTAATATGGGCGAGCTTATCAGGCTTTATCTGATTTTTATGAAAATGGGCGCGGTATGTTTCGGCGGCGGTTATGCGCTTTTGCCGATCATACAGCGCGATATTGTAAACAAATACGGCTATGCAACAAATGAGGAGGTTGCCGATTATTTTGCAATCGGGCAGTGCACTCCGGGTGCAATTGCGGTAAATGTTTCAACCTTTATAGGTTTTAAGCGAAAGGGGATTGCGGGCGCTGCTGCGGCAACGCTCGGCTTTATAACTCCGAGCATAATTATTATCGGGATAATCGCTTCCTTTTTGCAGATTTTCAGCGATTTGCCTGTAGTATGCCATGCATTTGCCGGGATAAGGATATGCGTGTGCGCGTTGATACTTAATGCCGTTTTGGGCTTTCGAAAATCTTCTGTTGTTGACCCGTTTACTTTTTTACTGTTTGCGGCTGTTTTTCTCCTTGCTGTGCTGACTGACCTGTCTCCTGTTATACTTGTGGTTTTATCGGGCATTTCGGGCGCGGTATATAAGGCGGTTGTGTTCGGCGGAGGGAAAGTCTGAAAAAAAGAGCCCATAGCGCAGCTTTTGAATTTGCGTACAGAGCAGTGGCGTTACCTAAATCAAAGATTTAGAACGCTTTTGCATGGCTCTCGTTTCCAAATTAAGAATTTGGACTCGTGCTCAACCGCTCGCTGCAAAGCAGCTACTTGCGAACAATTTTCTTTCAGACTTAAATTTTGTGCCTTACAGCACGGAAAGTAATGGTTATAAAAATGATACTTTTAAAGCTTTTTTATGAATTTTTTAAAACCGGACTTTTTGCGATAGGCGGAGGCGCGGCAGCAATTCCGTTTTTAAGCCGGCTGTCGGATAAAACGCAGTGGTTTACAAAAACGGAGCTTGCGGATATAATAGCGGTTTCCGAATCAACGCCCGGACCTATAGGCGTTAATATGTCAACATATGTCGGGTTTAAAACCGCCGGCATTGGCGGAATGTTTGCGGCAACGATAGGCTTTGTTCTGCCGAGCGTTATAATTATTATTTTTGTTGCCGGCATACTTGCAAAATTTAAAAAAAGCGCTGTTGTTAAAAATACGCTTTACGGACTGCGGCCTGCGTCTATGGGGCTTATCGCGGCGGCAGCTTATGAGGTTATGAAAATAGCTCTTATTAATACGGAGCTGTTTTCGCAGACAAGAAAGCTTTATGATTTGTTTGACATAAGAAGTATAATTATATTCATTTTATTGGTGATTATGATGAGAAAAACGCAAATACATCCGATAATTTTTATAGTAATTTCCGCTCTTATCGGCATATTGCTAAAAATATAGCCTGATAATATGTCGCAATAATACAATTTCTTACATCGTTTTAAATAATTTGAAAAAAACTATTGACAAATGTGTCGGATAATGTTATAATATGTTTATAAGCTGAACGCTTATATATAAAACACAATCTGAAAGGAAAGGTGATTGTCATGAAGGCAACGGGAATCGTAAGAAAAGTTGACGAGCTTGGAAGAATAGTTATTCCTAAAGAGCTTCGTAAATGCTTCGGCGTATCAGAGGGAGATCCTATCGAAATTTTTACAGATAACGACTGCATCATTCTTAAAAAGTATGAGCCGTTCTGCACATTCTGTAATTCATCGGATAACCTCATAACATTCGGCGGAAAGAACGTATGCGCTGAATGTGCTAAAAAGCTTGGTACATATCCGGAATTGAGATAAGACCTTGTATTCAATTAAATCGTATAAAAGGACACAAAAACGATTAAAAATTGAAATTTAAAAGACAGCCTCCGCAAAATCCGCGTTGGCTGTCTTTTTTGTATTCCGAATTTTTATGCTCCGCAAAGTTCGTCTGCCAGTGCGTCCAAAGCCTTTTCGCTTTCGCTGTTCAAGGCTGACTTTATGTGTACCGTTGTTTCTGCAACGGTGAGATTTTTGCAGCCTTCGAGCATTTTTGTCATAACCTTTGCAGCGGTCGGCGCCCAGCTTCCGTTTTCTATAAATCCGACAAAGCGGTTTTTGAAGCCGCGCTCCGTAAGCTCGTTTATAAATTCTCTCATAAACGGGAATACGTCACCGTTATAGGTTGTTGTCGCAAGCACGATTTTACCGTATCTGAAAGCGTCCTCAACGGCTTCTGCCATGTCGCATCTTGCAAGGTCCGAAACAGAAACCTTTGCGCAGCCTTTTTCCGTCAGCTTGTCTGCAAGAGCAAGTGCCGCTTCCTTTGTGTTTCCATATACCGATGTGTATGCTATAACAACGCCGTCCGATTCAACGCCGTATGATGACCATGTGTTGTAAAGATCAATGTAATATCCGAGATTTTCGGAAAGCACGGGGCCGTGAAGCGGACAGATTATTTTAATGTCGAGAGCTGCCGCCTTTTTAAGAAGCGCCTGAACCTGCATGCCGTATTTTCCCACAATGCCGAAATAGTATCTGCGTGCTTCGCACGCCCAGTCCTCGTCAGCGTCAAGCGCACCGAATTTACCAAATCCGTCTGCCGAGAAAAGGACCTTGTCATAAGCGTCATAGGTTACCATAACCTCCGGCCAGTGAACCATCGGCGCCGCAATAAATGAAAGCTTGTGCTTGCCGAGCGTAAGGCTGTCGCCCTCTTTTATAACAATGCGTCTGTCAGCATAATCATCTCCGAAAAAGCTTTTCATCATATCAAAAGCCTTTGCTGAAGCCACAATCTGCGCGTTCGGGTAAAGCTCTGCAAAACGTGTGATATTCGACGAGTGGTCAGGCTCCATATGCTGAACTATAAGATAGTCCGGAGTTCTCTCTCCGAGTGCGGCTTTGAGATTTTTTTCCCATTCATCTCCGAAATTTTTATCAACCGTATCCATAACCGCAATTTTTTCATCAATTATGACATATGAGTTATAAGCCATACCGTTTTCAACAATATACTGACCTTCAAATAAATCAATGTCATGGTCATTTACGCCTATGTATTTAATATCATTCGTAATTTTCATTTCAATTCCTCCCGAAAATATTGCTGAATTTTTATTATTTTTCTTGACAATACATATTTATTATACTATAATATATAATAAATGTATGTTGTAAATCCAACACAGAAAAATTTTTGTGCATTTTTTGGAGGGACTATGAAATACGATTATGAAAGCCTGAGCGGAGTTTCTCTTTTTAAGGGCTTGAATATCGCCGATATGGACAGGCTTTTTGACTGTATAAAGCCGACGGTGAGAAGCTATAAAAAGGGAAGCATAATAATAGGCGAGGGTGACGAGGCGAAAAGCATAGGAATTGTTTTGTCGGGCGAGGTTATGCTTGTAAAGGAGGATTATTTCGGAAACAGGAGCATAATTTCAACGGTGAGCGCGCCGAGCATTTTTGCCGAAGCGTTTGCCTGCGCCGGCGTGGAAGAAATGCCGCTGAGCGTTATCGCGTCGGATAACTGCAAAATAATGTTTATAGACTGTATACGCCTTAATACAATGTGTCAGAAAACCTGCGAAAACCATAAAAAAATTATTTATAATCTTCTCGGTGTTGTTTCGGAAAAAAACATAGCCCTTAACGAAAAGATTGAGTTTCTCTCAAAGCGCACAACAAGGGAAAAGCTGCTTTCATATTTGTATTCGTGCGCTTTAAAATCGGGCAGCCGAACGTTTACAATTCCGTTTGACCGTCAGGAACTTGCCGATTTTCTGTGTGTGGAAAGAAGCGCGATGTCGGCTGTTATAAGCCGTCTGAGAGAAGAAAATATTATTAAGTCGGACAAAAACAGGTTTACAATTGTCGGCGGCTGATTTAAGTATGTATTAGGAAAGGATTTATATGAAGAAATTTACTGCTTTATTAATTTTGTTTGCTTTTGCACTTTCGGGGTGCGGCGCAAAAAATGATGCTCAAAAGAGTGAAAAAATAACCGTTGCCGTTTCAATTCCGCCGGAAGCGGAATTTGTGCGCGGCGTCTGCGGCGACAGCGTAAAAATAATAACCGTTATTCCTCCGGGCTACAGTCCCGAAACGTATGAGCCGACTCCGCGAAATATTGCCGAGCTTTCGGACGCGGATATATATTTTTCCATAGGCGTTCCGGCGGAGGATGCGAGCATTATGCGCTCTTGTGAAAATTTGAAGGATGTTGAGCTTGACAAGGCTGCGGCGGAAAAATATCCGGATCTGACTATCGACGGCGGCAGAGATCCGCATATATGGCTTTCGGTTAAAAGAGCGTCTGTGATGACGGAGAAAATTGCGGAGGAGATGGCATCGCTTGACGCCGATAATGCGGCAATATATAAGGAAAACGCTGAAAAATATACAGAAAAGCTAAATGAAACGGACAGCGAGGTAAGAAATATATTGGACAGCTCGCCTTGCCGCGATTTTGTTGTTTTTCATCCGGCATTCGGCTATTTTGCCGATGAATACGGGCTTAATATGTATGCTCTTGAAAAAGACGGAAGAGAGCCGACAGCTGCCGAAACGGCGCAGCTTATTGATTTTACTAAGGAGCGCGGAATAAAAGCGGTGTTTTATCAGAGCGAAACGGATTCCACTCGTGCGGAGGTTTTCGCAGAGGAGATAGGAGCAAGCGCCGTTGAACTTTCGCCGCTTGCTGAAAACTATTCGGAAAATCTTTTAAATATGGCAAAAACAATTGCCGGAGCAATAAACTGAGAGGTGGCCGTTAAATGAATGCAATAGAGGTTAAAAATCTGACTGTGAGCTACGGCGCGTGTGTTGCGATTGAAAACGTAAGCCTTACGGTTTCGGAGGGTGAGTATCTCGGAATTATGGGGCCGAACGGCGGAGGAAAATCAACGCTTCTCAAAGCAATTCTCGGTCTTGTTCCGGCGCAGTCGGGTGAAATAAAAATTTTCGGCAGTGATATGAAAAAAAACAGGCAATGCATAGGCTATGTGCCGCAGCATACATCTGTTGACAGAAAATTTCCCATCAGCGCTTTGGAGGCTGTAATGTGCGCCTTTTTAAAGGGAGGGCTTCATCCGTTTTTTAAGTTTGACGCCAAAAAGCGCGAAGCGGCGCTTGAAAAGCTGAAAACCGTAGGTCTTGAGAATTTGAAGGGCAGGCAGCTTTGCGAGCTTTCGGGCGGTGAGCTGCAAAGGCTTCTTATCGCAAGGGCGCTTGCGTCGGAGCCGTCGGTGCTGCTTCTTGACGAGCCTGCGGCAAGCGTTGACCCGGCTTCAAGAGAGAAAATTTACAGGCTGCTTGCCGAGCTTAATAAAAATATCACCATTGTTATGGTAACTCACGATATGGCGGCTGTCGCCTCTGAGGTAAGGCGGCTTGCGTGTCTTAACAGAACGCTTGTATATCACGGCGCGCCGCGCCTTGACGAAGGCGTTGTAAAGGAGCTTTACGGCTGCCCGGTTGACCTGATTGCGCACGGTCTGCCGCACAGAGTTCTGAAAAATCATGAGGGGAGTGACGGATGTTGCTGAGTGCGGTTATGCATTATCGTTTTCTGCAGCTTGCTTTGGGTGCCGGAATACTCACAAGCATAATCTGCGGTATTATAGGGGTAATTATTGTTGAAAAAAAGCTTGTTATGCTCAGCGGCGGAATAGCCCATGCTTCATACGGCGGAGTGGGACTCGGCTATCTGCTTGGCTTTGAGCCGATTTTGGGCGCTGCCGGCTTTGCGGTTTTGTCTGCGTTTTCAATCGGGTTTTTAAGAAAGCGCGCCGGGTCGTCCGCCGAAACCATAACGGCTATGCTGTGGTCTGCGGGAATGGCGCTCGGAATAGTTTTTATTGCGCTTATGCCGGGCTATCCGCCTGATATTACGTCCTATCTTTTCGGAAATATTTTATCGGTAAAAACGTCGGAGCTTTATATGGAGGCGGCTGTTTTTTTAGCGGTGCTTATTATCGTTGGCGTGTTTTACAACGACTGGAGAAGCTTTTTGTTTGACGACGAATTTGCCGGAATACTTGGCATGAAAACAACGCTTATGGAATATACGCTTCTTGTGATGACTGCTCTTACGGTGGTTGTGCTTATAAGGGTTGTCGGAATTGTACTTATACTTGCGCTGCTTACCGCGCCTGCGGCAACGGCGGCAATGCTGTCTGACAGACTTTCAAAAAGAATGGTTATTGCATCTGTTTTGGGCATTGCTTACTGCTGCTGCGGACTGTGGATTTCATATGATTTTAATATCCCCTCCGGCGCGGCGGTTATCATAATTTCGGTAATTTGTTATCTTCTTGTTTATTTTGTGCAGGCGCGACGAGGAAAAAACAGATAAAATATGTGTGCGTATTGCTTGCATGGTGAACAAATTTAACAGCGCTTTTTTGTTGAAAACCTTGAAAATAAGCTTTTTTGAAAAAAAATTGAGGAAATTTTCAAAAAGGTATTGAAAAATCTTGAAAATATGATATAATTAATTAGTATGTCAAAACATTTTTTGATGGAGGGAGGTTTGTGTAATGAAAATTCTGTTTACGGTACTGCATATTATTGTTACGGTATTGCTTATAATAATCGTGCTTGCTCAGGAGGGTAAGGATCCGGGTATGAGAGGAATTTCGGGTACAACTCCCGACGCCGGCGATTCATTTTTCAATCGTAACAGCGGCGGAACAAAGAAATCGGTTATGTCTAAGGTAACGATTGCGCTTTCAATTCTGTTCCTTATAACAACTATGACTCTTGTTATGATCGGAGGCTGATCCGGCGGATAAGAGGGGGATTATTCCCTACTTCAATGAAAGGATGATAAAGGCATGAAAAAGAAAAGTATACTAACTCTTTGTCTTATCGTTGTTATCGCAATTTTGCTCAACTATGTAGCTTTTTTCGGCTATAATATTTCGGGCTTTACCTATGGCGGTATTTTCGATCAGGACAAGGGTATCAGAAAGGGTATTGACCTTGCCGGCGGTTCGGTTATAACGTTCCAGGCAAATTCGGACAACCCGACAACAGAGGAGCTTGCGGCAGTTGAAGCGGTATTCGGAAGAAGACTTACCGAAATGGGCTATACGGAAGCAAGAACAAGCACAACTGAGGACGGTAAAATAACTGTTGAAATTCCGGCTGTATTTAATACCGACGAAGCGGCAGACGTTCTCGGAAAAACAGCAAAGCTTACTTTCTGCGACGCTGACGGAAACGAAATTCTCAGCGGAACGGATGTAAAAAATGCGTCAAGCCTCTACGGCAAGACAAGTGATACATCTGTAGCTTCGGAGCCGTATGTTGAAATAGAATTTACGGCAGAGGGCAGACAGAAGTTCACAGAGGCTACCAAAAAGGCAGCTTCGGCAGGTCAGGGCAGAAACTATATTGCCATCAAGATGGACGAGGCTGTAATTTCTCAGCCGAACGTTGATTCAAGATATGCTTCAACGGGTATTAACTCGGACAAGTGTATAGTATCGGGCGGATTTGAAACACAGGAAGAAGCAAGCGAGCTTGCAAACCAGATTAAATCGGGTAACCTTCCCTTTGATCTTTCCGTTATAACAAAGGAAACAGTTGGTGCGGAGCTCGGCTCAACGGCTCTTCCGAAGAGCTTGCTTGCAGCCGGCATAGGCGTTATACTTATAATGATATTCATGATTGTAATTTATCGTATACCCGGTCTTATCGCTGACATTTCACTTGCTATATATGTAGGTCTTGTATCTATGATACTCGGTCTTGCGCGTGTAAACCTCAGCCTTTCGGGTATTGCGGGTATTGTATTGTCAATAGGTATGGCGGTTGACGCAAACGTAATTATATTTGAGAGAATGAAAGAGGAGCTCCGCTTGGGTAAAACTATCCGCGCGTCTGTTGAAGGCGGCTTCCATAAAGCCTTTTCGGCTATTCTTGACTCCAATGTAACTACAATAATCACATGCGTGGTTCTTTACATTTCCGGAATAGGTACTGTAACAGGCTTTGCCGTAACTCTTGGTCTCGGCGTTATAGTAAGTATGTTTACTGCTATTGTTGTTACAAAGTTCCTTCTCAAGCAGCTTGTTGGTATAGGTATAACAAATCGTTCATTATTCTATTCCGACAAAAAGAAAGTGGAGGTGGCTGAGTAATGAAAAAGATGAATTTTACGGCAAACAGATGGAAATATATGCTTCTTCCGCTTGCAATTATCGTTATCGGTATAGTAATGTGGTTTGTACACGGCGGCTTTAACTATGACATAGAGTTTAAGGGCGGCGTTCGTATGCAGGTTGAGCTCGGCACAACATATGACAATGATGAGCTCGGCAAATTCCTCTCCGACAAAATCGGCGAGCAGGTTACCGTTCAGAAGGCTTCAAGCGATACACAGGTTATCGTTAAAACTCCTCCTATAGATGAGGCGGTAAAGGATGAGGTTTTCTCGGCTCTTAAGGAGAAATATTCTCTTGAGGACAGCGCGCTTATGTCAGTTTCGAGCGCTTCGGCAAGCTTCGGTACAGAAGTTCAGCAAAAGGCATTTTTATATGCAATGCTTGCTATTATATGTATCCTTATCTATATAGCAATCAGATTTGAGTGGCGTTCGGCGGTTATGGCGGTTATGGCTCTTGCCATTAACGTTGCGGTAATGTTCGCTGTTTACGCTATAACGAATATTGCTATGAACACAACGTTTATTGCGGCTATGCTTACTGTTATCGGTTATTCGATAAATAACACAATCGTTATTTTCGACCGTATCCGTGAAAACATGAAGAGAATAAGCGGCAAAAACGGCGGAAGCATTATAGATACTGTTGATACAAGCATTATGGAGAGCATGGGCAGAACCGTGAACTCAACAATAACAACTCTTATCACAATTGTGCTTCTTTATATTATCGGTGTTTCCGCTGTAAGAGATTTTGCTCTTCCGCTTATCGTTGGTATTATAATCGGTGCTTATACTTCAATCTTTATTGCAGGCGGCTTCTGGGCAGTATGGAAGCAGTCTGAAAAGGACGCAAGAGCCGCAGCTGCAAGAGAAAAGAGCAAGTCAAAGAAAAAATAATTATTCTGCCGGAGTGTATTTTAAAGCGGCGGTTTATAAAAAATAAATATTTTTCGGAAGTCGGCAAGCAGCCGGCTTCTTTTTTGTCATTTTGTATATATTAAGCAAGGCATTTTTATGTTGTTTATTAAAGTTGCTTTTTTACGGAGTGCTTTTAATGTTTTTGTTGACACTTGTGGATTTATGTGGTATACTGTTAATATTATTGGAGGTGTGTGGATTTGTTTGCTGTTGAAAGACAAAAATATATATGTGATACTCTGGAACGTGACGGAAGCGCCGCTATAAACGATCTTGCAGCCGCGTTAGATGTTTCGGCGGAAACAATAAGGCGTGATTTGCTTGCGCTTGAGGAGCAGGGAAGGCTTTCGCGAATACACGGCGGAGCTATTAGAAAAATAGGTGTACCGGAGCATAAATCGCTGTCAACAAGACTCGATTCGAGAACGAAGGAAAAGGCGGAGCTTTCGGAATACGCGTGTTCGTTTATAAATAACGGCGATTTTATAGCGATTGACTGCGGAAGTACGGCAGTTAAGCTTGCCGAAGCGATTGCAAAAAGGTTTTCCTTTTTAAATGTTATAACAAACAGCCTTGATGTGTTTAATATACTGCGCACAAATAAAGGGATAAAGCTTGTTCTTATCGGCGGAAACTTTGACGAAGATGAAAACGGTTTTTGCGGTCTTAATGCGATTGAAATGATTAAAAGATATAATGTATCGAAATTTTTTATGTTTCCGTCGGGAATATCGCTTAAATTCGGTATAACAGGCTATGGCGAGGATATTTGCTATGTTCAAAAGGCATTTTTTGAAATTTCGGACGAGATATATGTTCTTGCCGACAGTGAAAAATTTGAAAAGCGCGCCTTTGAAAAAACGGCGGAAACGGATAAGTCTTATACATATATCACCGATTCGTCGCTGTCTGACGTTATAAAGCAGTCGTTTATAGATGAGGGAATGAAAATTGTATCATGTGCGGATGATTTGAAGCGCTCGGAAATCGGCGCGGGAGGAAATAAGAATGAATAACGAAAAAAAATATGTAAATGCTCTTGTGCTTTTGTGCTCGGTTGTGTATTTTATAAGCTATCTTACAAGGATTAACTATGCTGCCGTGCTGATAGAGATTGTTAAAAGTCGAGGAATTTCAAATGCGGAAGCGTCTTTGGCGCTGACGGCGAGCGCGGTAAGCTACGGCGGCGGTCAGCTTGTGAGCGGATATTTCGGCGACAGAATAAAGCCGCAGAAAATAGTTTTGACAGGTCTTGTCTGCACTACGCTTATGAATATTTTGCTGCCCGTTTTCACCTCAACGGCGTCATCGGTTATAATCTGGACCGTGAACGGATTTGCTCAGGCTATGATGTGGCCTCCGATTGTTAAAATACTTACAAATAAAATGAGCGGGGAGGTTTATCAGAAAGCGTGCGTTTATGTGTCGTGGGGAGCGTCCTTTGCAACAATTTTTGTTTATCTGATTGCACCGGTTATTATACATAGCTTTAGCTGGAAGGCAGTTTTTACGTTTTCGGGTATCGCCGCGCTTATAATGAGCATAGTATGGTGCCTTACGTTTAACCGTATAAACAATAAAATATCGGATGTAGCCAAAGAAGCGTCAGTCGGCGCGGCGGCGCCTAAGGAAAAAATAACGGGCAGGGTTGTTTTGCTTCTCGGACTGCTTATGCTTGTAATTGTAATTCAGGGAAGTCTTCGCGACGGCATTTCCACATGGACTCCTACTTATGTTTCCGAAATGTTTAATTTCGGAAGCGAGGTTTCAATTCTGTCAGGCGTCATATTGCCGGTGTTCAGTATAATATGTCATTATACGGCTATGGTTATTAACCGCAGACTGATAAAAAATCAGATGACAAATGCAGGAGTAATTTTTGCCGCGTCGGCAGTATTTTCGGCAATTCTTTCGCTTTTCGGGGAGAAAAGTGCAGTGCTTGCAATTGCCTCGCTTGCGATTGTTACCGGCTGTATGCACGGCATAAACTATCTTATGACGTGCCTTACACCTTCGTTTTTTGTGAAATACGGCAAGGTTTCGTTTATATCGGGGCTTTTGAATTCCTGCACCTATGTCGGCAGCGCCGTATCAACTTACGGAATTGCGCTTATGACAAACAATAAAAGTTGGAGCTTTATATCGGGAATGTGGGGTGTTGTGGCATTTATCGGTGCAGCCCTGTGTATTATAGCGTCGGTGCCTTGGGGAAAATTCACAAAACGGGGAATTTTGAATTAAAAAAAACTTTGCAAAAATAAAATAAAACTGGCATATACCATTTAAAAAAATATTTTTTAGAAAAAAATTGCACAAATTTATTAATTATTGATATTAGGTATTGACAAATCAAAGAAAAAGAAGTATAATAAACATATATAATGTATCGGTTATTAAAAGGTGCTGCCTTATATGTGCGGCATTTAATGACTTTCACGATTTTAGAATACATAAAAAGGAGAGAAAATCATGAAAAAAGTATTGGCAGTAGCTTTGACGGCTGCAATGGTGCTTCCTACATTTGCATACGCGGCCGATCCTATTACGAAGGATAATTTTAATCAGGAGCTTAAAGATAATTTGGAAGCAGGGGCTGATGCGTCTGCAGCATTGGATATTGTTAAAACGCTTGCCGGAATGGATGAGGCAATAGTGGTTGGTTCAAATATGCAGATAAGATTGTCTTCGGGCGGCAGCTACGGAGATGATAAGATTACCGAAAAGGTTTCTTCATCAAAGTATCCGTCATTTGACTTTATCAATACACTTGATATGTCAAATGTAAGGGACAGTGTTAAGAAGTATTATATTCTTGCAGAAAACCTTAAAGCACTTGTAAAGCCTGATTTTTATACAGAGCTTATGAGTTCTGCAATCACAGGTGATTTCGATATTGAAATTACATATCCGAAAAACCTTGATATTGACTCTGCATACATAAATGATGACAAGGCAGCATACGGCTTTGTAGGCGTAAGCGGCGGAAAGGTTAACTCAATATTTGAGGAGACAAAGAGAGAGAGAACAACCTCCGGTTCAAACTACGTTCTTAAAATTACAATGAGCGTTATTGACGGAGTTACCTGCCAGAGCCTTATTGATAACCTTGACAAGTATCTTGCAGATATGCAGTTTGAGGTTGTTGATGCAACTCCTAAGGCAACAGGCGAATATAAGGTAAGCGGTGATTTGTCGGGAAGCGTTAATATAGGCGCTCTTAAGAGCCAGGATTATAAGGCTGAGCAGGATCAAAGCCAAACCGGAGATCATAACGGTCTTAACGAGTCATTTAAGATTGTTAAAAAGTCAAGCAGTAGTAGCGGATCTTCAGGCGGCGGATCAAGCTCTGTTATAATTCGTCCTAACGATGTTGTAACAACACCTGATGATCAGAAGAACTTTGATACTGAAAATCATATAGCTTACATTAACGGTTATCCGGACGGAAGCGTAAGACCGAACGGCAATATCACAAGAGAAGAAGCAACAGCTGCTCTTTACAGATTGCTTTCAGAGTCGAAGAAGTCAGAGATAACAGCAGATGTAAATATATATACAGACGTTGACACAAGCAGATGGTCAAATGTAAGTATATCTTCAATGTCTAAGGGCGGATATGTAGGCGGTTATGACAACGCAACATTTATGCCGGATAAGGCTATAACAAGAGCTGAATTTGCTACAATCGCAGTAAGATTTGTCAACAGCTCGGATATAATAAGCGATAATAATGCGGTTTATAACGACGTTGCAGATCACTGGGCAGCAAGCAGCATTTATGCAGCAAGTGCAAGAGGTATAATGAAGGGTTATGAGGATGGTTCCTTCCATCCGAATGATTATATAACAAGAGCTGAAGCAATGGCAGTTATCAACAGAATGACAAGCCGTGCAGCAGATGCTAACAGCCTTATTGCAGGTGCTAAAACATGGTCGGATGTTTCAGAGTCAGATTGGTATTACTATGATGTAATGGAAGCTACAAACAGTCATACATATGATCTCCGTGAAGATGGCTATGAAACATGGAAAGAGCTTAAATAAAGAATAAAAAATATAGCGAAAGCTGCGTCTTTACAGGCGTAGCTTTCTTTTTTATGTATGCAGAGCTTTTTTATAAATTTGTTTTAATGCGGTAATAAATTGTTATTTCGCAATGTATAAATGTAATAATAAATTTATAATTCGGAGGCTGCTGCATATGAAATTTTTTTCTGTGAAATTAAGATATGTTATTTTGTTTTTGCTGCTTGGGGCGGCAATAATCTATCTTGCTGTCGGAGAGAATGTAAAGGAAACGTTTATGAGCGGAAACAGAAATCTGCCCGTTTACAGCGTTGACAGAAGCGATACGAGTCTGGCGCTTACGTTTAACTGCGCCTGGAACGACAGCGATATTGACGATATTTTAAAGCTGCTCGAAAAGTATAATGTTAAGTCAACGTTTTTTGTTGTCGGTGACTGGGCTGAAAAATATCCCGATGCATTAAAGAAAATATCAGCCGCAGGTCATGAAATAGGCGAGCATTCGTATTCGCATTCCGATTATACAACGCTTTCGGACAGTCAGATAGCAGAGGATATTGAAAAAACTGCGGCTGTTATATCTGAAATTACAGGCAGTCGTCCCACGCTTGTAAGAGTGCCGTCGGGCGCTTATAACAGCCGCGTTATAACGGCGGTTGAAAAATGCGGATATATAGCTGTTCAGTGGTCTGTTGATTCGATTGATTATGCGGCGCAGAACTGTGAGGAAATTTTCAGCCGTGCGTCTGTTGCAGCGCCGGGCGATATTGTTTTAATGCATAACGGAACGCGGTTTACAGCATCAGCCTTGCCGCGATTGCTCGATAGTTTGTGTTCGAAATATACGCTTGTACCTGCTTCGCAGCTTATTTATAACGAAAATTTTTATGTTGACGCGACAGGAAAAATGAAATTAAAATGAGAATGTTACATAATATATTAAAAATATTTTACGATAATATTATGCAATAGTTACAAATCGTATATTTTTGTGTGTTTATTTTTTTGTTTACTGAATATAGTAATTACATATCACATAACCACTACATATAGTGGTTATTAATTACATTACTTTCCATATGTGTTACAAATACGCGTGTTTTACGCAACAATTGTGTAATTTAATTGTAACAAAACTATTGACTTTAGTGTAATTTAAGTGTATAATATTACGTGTTGGAGTTTGACAGGCAAATTATATCTGTCAAAATTTAATACGGAAAGGATTTCAGTATGCAGAAAAATACAAATAAAATCAGAAGTATTGTAAACGTGGTATGCGCTCTTGCAATTATCTGCGCTGTTTGTACGGGAGCTGTCTATGATGCCGCCGGTATTGATGTTTCGGTTAATGAAATAAACGAATTTGACAATGTTGATAAGATGATTGATATACGCACAAGGCAAAACACGGCGGATGAAATGCTTGATGAAAGCAATATAGAGGTTGGTGTTTTTGATAAGCTCAGCGCAGAGGGTGAAATTGAAAATGACAGCGTCATTGTTTTGCGGCGCGGAGTCGGAATTACGGTTGAGTGTGACGGAGAGGTGACGGCAACGTCGGCAACTCATAAAATTGTGGCCGAAGCATTAACCGAGAACGGATATTTTCTCGGCGAAAACGATTATACCATACCGTCCGCAGACAGCGAAATATCTGAGGGCGATAAAATAACGGTTGTAAGGGTTTCGGCGCAGCAGCAGGTAAGAGATGAGATTATTCCGCATGAAACCGTTTACAAAAATGACAGCACGCTTTATGAGGGTGAGCAGAAAACGCAGCAAAAGGGAGTAAACGGAGTAATTAAGATTACTGAGGACGTTGTATATGAAAACGGAGCGGAAACTGCAAGAAATGAAGTGTCACGTGTGACAGCCGTTGAAAAGGCTGACGAAATCATTCTTTGCGGAACAAAGAAAAAGGAAGTAAAAAAGGCCGCCGAGAAAAAGACGGAGAGCAAAAAGTCTGCCTCCGCTTCCAAAAGTTCATCAAAGAGCAAAGCATCCGAAAATACATCGTCAGGCTCGGCGGATATGTCATATAAAAAGGTTATGTCAATGACGGCAACCGCGTATTCGGCGTTTAAAAAAGGCGGCGGATACGGAAAAACCGCATCGGGTAGAACGGCAGGTCATGGCATTATCGCTGTAGATCCGAGCGTTATTCCTTTGGGAACAAAGGTTTATGTAGAGGGCTACGGATATGCTGTTGCGGCTGATACCGGCGGAGCTATAAAGGGAAATAAAATTGACCTTTGCTTTGAAAAATCAAACAGTGAGCTTATGGCGTTCGGCAGAAAAAATGTTAAGGTGTATATATTGGGCTAATTACGCATAGTAATAAGCTTGACTGACCGAAAAGCAATCCGAACCCCGATTTTAAAAAGGCGAATTTTCGCTTTCGGTGAGCTTCGCCGAATTAGGAACGAGCACGGCTCTTTTATGCCAAAAACGGATTTACTCTTTTAATTAAGCAGAGTAAATCCGTTTTCTAATTAGCTTTTTTGTGTAAAAAGACCGACAGGCTTTAAACACCCTCGCAGTCAAACTGCGGAATAAAGCTTTCCTCAGCGGCAGCGCCGCATTGAATAAAGGCATTTTTAACGCCTATTTTCTCCGCATAATCAATAACTCTGTCGTATTCGTCTTTTTTTACGCGGCGCAGAAGCTCCGGATATTTGCAGGTCTTTAAAAGCGGCGTATACTGGCTCATTATGCTTATATAAATATCATTACCGTAGCGCGTGTGCAGGTATCTTATAATGCGCTTTGCTTCTCCTATATGCTTTGGCAGAACAAGGTGGCGCACTATAACGCCGCTTATCATTTTCCCGCTCTCGTCAAAAACGCATTTACCCTTTTGGCGCACCATTTCGTCAATCGCCGCCGAAGCAATATCAAAATAGTCCTCCGCAGAAGAAAAATTTTGTGAAAGCTCTGACGATATATATTTTAAATCCGGCAGATAAATGTCAACTACTTTGTCTAAGGCTTTTATCTGCTCTACAGCTTCATATGACGATGTGTTGTAAACAAACGGTATATTAATTCCGTCATTTTTGGCTTTTTTAAGTACAGGCAGAATTTGCTTCAGAAAATGACCTGCCGTTACGAGATTTATATTTTCCGCTCCCTTTTCCTTGAGCTCAAAAAGAATTTCATAAAATCTGTTTTCATCAATTTCAATACCGATTCTGCCTCTTGAAATTTCTCTGTTCTGACAGTAAATACATCTTAAACCGCAGCCCGAAAAAAATATTGCGCCGCTTCCGCCCTTTGCTGAAATACACGGCTCCTCCCATTCGTGAAGCGCCGCGCGTGCAATTTTGATTTTGCTGCCCGTGCCGCAGTATCCGATATTTTTTTCTCTGTCAGCTCCGCATTTTCTCGGACATAGCATACATTTCATTTGCAACTCATTCCATTTCCTTTTTCATCTTTTTCGGTGATACACCGTATCTTTTTTTAAACACCCTTAAAAAATAGTTGTAGTCGTCAAAGCCGCATTTATCCGCTGCCGCAGCGCTTGTTTCTCCGGCTTTTATAAGCTCTTTTGCTCTTTCGAGCCGCTTTTCTTTTATATAAAGAGCAATCGGAATACCTACATAGCCGCCGAAAAGCTCGTAAAGGCGCGTTCTGCTTATTCCGAAGCGGCGGCACAAATCGTCCACCGTGATTTTTTCGCATAGGTTTTCGTTGATGTATTTTTCGATTTCTCCGAATAGCCTGCGCCTTTGCGGCCGCACCATCTCTTTTAAATTTATATAGCTTATAAGCGCTTCCATTATTTTTGACGCGGCAATAATCTGATCGTTGCTTTTGCATTTTATTTTCTTTGCCGCGTCCGCGTCAATTCCATAGCGTATGCATGGCTCTGCCATATTTTCGGCAAATGCTTTTTTGTCGCGAATATCGGTAATCTGGCCGAACATAACATAGCCGATAAACGCTCCGTCATTGCGTATCGGCGCGACAACCTCGATAAGCCCCGCATGGCATTTGTAAATATAAATTTCTCCGGTGCTGCGGCATTTTTCAAGTCCCTCCAAATCGCTTTTGCGGCAAAGGCTGTCATAATTTTCGTTGCTTCTTATGCAGCTACAAAATGCGCTTCTGCTTTCGGGATATGAAAGCAGCTCAACAAAATTTTCGTCAAATAAAACAATCCTTATGCCCGTTAAGGTGTAAAAATGCTTCATCAGCTCGGATAAGTTTTTTTTATCAAGCAATAAAGGCACAAATATCCCAACTTTCTGTACGTTTTCGCAGTTTTTTGAATGTTATTAACTATAATTATATCACATTTTATGATAAAATCAAGTATAAGCTGATAAAAATTTTTAAAAAGGAAGGATTGATATTATGAAATTTGCTTTATATTTCGGAAACAGAGGATTTTTCCCGGCAAGCCTTATAGGCTCTGCAAGAAGCGAGCTTACAAAGGCGGTGTCGGACGCGGGATATGAATATCTTATTGCTCCTGAGGAAATGACGCGCTACGGAGCTGTTGAAACGCGTGCGGAGGGATGGAAATATGCCGAATGGCTCAAAAGTCACGAGGGTGAATATGACGGAGTTATTATGTCGCTTCCGAATTTCAGCGATGAAAACGGCGCCGTTGCGGCGCTTAGAAATGCCGGAGTGCCGATTTTTATTCAGGCGTACCCCGATGAAATAGGAAAAATGGATTTTGAGCACAGACGCGATTCGTACTGCGGGAAATTCAGCATAGAGGATGTGTTTAATCAGTACGGCATAAAATATACTGTTTTTGCGCCGCACGTTGTTCATCCGCTTTCGGAGGAATTTCGCAGAAATCTTGATGATTTTGCGGCGGTTTGCCGCGTTGTGAACGGCATGAAGCGCTTTTCGATAGGTGTACTCGGTGCAAGAACATCAAAATTCAAAACCGTAAGATATGATGAAATAACGCTTGAAAAGTACGGAATTACGTGCGAAACCTTTGACCTTTCCGATTTATTCCTGAGAGTCGGGCAGTATGCGGATAATGATAAAAAGGTGACGGATAGAGAAGCGGAGCTTAAAAATTATACAGATTTTACGCTTGTGCCGCCGGAAAAGCTTACGGTGCTTTCAAAGGTGAGTGTTGTAATAGATGACTACATAAACGAATATCGCCTTGACTGCATTACACTCAGGTGCTGGGAAGAAATTCAGACTGTTCTCGGCGTTGCGCCATGCGTGCTTTTGAGCTATCTTAATGATCGCGGCACGGTAGCGTCATGCGAAATAGACCTTTGCTCTGCAATAAATATGTATTCAATGCAGCTTGCTTCATGTAAGCCTACAGCCTGCCTTGACTGGAATAACAACTACGGAGATGATCCCGATAAGGTTATTTTATTCCACTGCGGCTCTACCGCACAGTCGCTTATGGAGAAAAAAGGAACGGTAACCGATCATAAAATGTTTGCAAAGGGCTGTCCGGGCTGCGGCTGGGGAAGCAACGAGGGGCGCATACGCGCGTTTGATATGACGTTTTCAAACTGCAAAACCGAAAACGGAAAGCTTACCTTTTATGTTGATGAGGGCAGATTTACCGGAGAGCCGATTGAAAAGGAGTTTTTCGGCTGCGGCGGAGTTGCCGAAATAAAGAATTTGCAGAATAAGCTTATTTCTCTCGGCAGAAACGGTTTCAGGCATCACACGGCTGTCGGCGTGGATCATATGTCGGGAGTGATTAAGGAAGCGCTTTCCTATTATCTCGGATATGACGTTATAGAGCTTTAAAGGGGTGATTATATGATTATCGGCGGACTTGATATAGGAACAACGGGCTGCAAAATAACCGTATATACGGATAAAGGAGAATTTGTAAAAAGCAGCTATAAGGAATATACCGTGCGCCGCAGCGGCGGAGAGCATGAAATAAATGCAGAGGATATAAAAGCGGCGGTTTTTGAAGTGCTTTCGGAATGTGGGGAAATATCGGCGCTCGGAGTAACAAGCTTCGGTGAAGCGTTTGTAATGACCGACAGCGGCGGAAATGTTCTTTTGCCGTCAATGCTTTATACGGACCCGCGCGGCGCAGCAGAGCTTGAAGAGCTTAAGGAAAAGCTCGGAGCGGAAAGGATAACCGAAATCTGCGCGGCGGACGGGCATATTATGTATTCTATGCCGAAAATAATGTGGGTTAAAAATAATCTTCCCGAAATATATAAAAACGTGCGCCATATAATGCTGATGGAGGATTATATTGTGTCTGTGCTTTGCGGAAAATATTTTATAGATTATTCTCTTGCGGCGCGGACAATGGCGTTTGATGTAAGAAATAAATGCTGGAGCGAAGAAATTTTTTCCGCCGCAGGCGTTGATATGTCGCTTATGTCTGTTCCGGTTAAAAGCGGAAGCATTGCCGGCAGAATATTTTCCGAAATCGCAGACAGGCTTAACGTGAGGGATGATATTATAATAATAAACGGCTGCCATGATCAGGTTGCGGCGGCGATAGGCGCAGGCATAACCGAAATCGGCATGGCGGTTGACGGCACGGGAACTGTTGAGTGCGTTACTCCGGTATTTGACGAAATTCCCGAAAATGCGCAGCTTTATCGGGAGGGATATTCCGTTGTGCCTTATGCGCTTGATGATAAATATGTCTGCTATGCGCTTTCGTTTACGGGCGGCGCGGTTTTAAAGTGGTACCGCGACTGCTTTGCAAAATACGAAAAGGAAAAGGCGGGAGACGATGTTTATAAGCTGCTTGACAGCGTCGTTCCCGATGCGCCTACGGATATACTTGTTCTCCCTCATTTTGCCGGTGCGGCAAATCCGTATATGGATACGCTTTCGAGCGCGGCGATGGTCGGCATTACGCTTGAAACAACAGCGCCGCAGATTTATAAGGCACTTATGGAGGGCGTTACCTATGAGATAAAAACAAATATAGAGCATCTAAAGGGCTTTGGAATAAATCCGAAATCACTTTATGCAACGGGCGGCGGTGCGTCATCTCCGGTATGGCTTCAGATTAAGGCGGATATTCTCGGTATGCCGATAACCGCTCTTAAATCGCGTGAGGTTGGGGCGTGCGGCACGTGTATGCTTGCGGCGGTCGGTTTAGGTGTGTATAACAGTCTGACGGATGCGGCAGGAGCGTTTGTGAAGTGCGGAAAAACCTATTATCCGTGCGAAAAATATAAAAGAGCATATGAAAAGAAATTCGGAGCGTATAAAAAGCTTTACGACAGCGTGAGAGATATTGCGCGCGAGGCAAAGGGAGGGTTTGAGAGTGAATAAATATATAGGGTGCGAGCAGCAGCTGTACGGCGTGGAGGAAATGCGCCTTGTCGGCGGCAAGGGCGACGGAATGAGGCTTTACAGCGTCAGAAACGGAAGAGGCCTTGAATTTACGGTGTCGCTTGACCGCTGCGCCGATATTTCGCGTGTGAGCATGGGCGGAGTAAATCTCGGCTATTTTGCTCCGTGCGGCTATGTTTCTCCGAAATATTACGACAGGAGCGGCAGCGAATTTTTAAAATCGTTCACAGCCGGATTTTTTACAACGTGCGGACTTACGGCGGTAGGCTCACCCTGCACGTATGACGGTGAGGAGCTTGGGCTTCACGGGAATATATCAAATACTCCGTGCGAAAGCGCCATGCATTATATATCGGACGGAAAAATTTATATAAAAGCAGTTGTGCGCGATGCGTCACTTTTTTCGCATCAGCTGCTTCTGGAGCGCGAATATATATGTCCTCTTGATGAAAACGCGGTTTATCTTACCGACATGATAACAAATATCGGTCCGCGCACAGCGCCGCTTGAGGTGCTTTACCACTGCAATATGGGTTATCCTTTGCTTTCGGAGCATACTGAGGTTAATATTCCGTCCGAAAAGGTTGCGGCGCGAAACGAGCACGCCGAAAGCGCCATTGATCGCTGCTTTATAATGGAAGAGCCGCAAAAAGACTATGAAGAAATGTGCTACTATCATAAAATGAGCGGAAAGGTGACGGTTTCGGCCGTAAACAAAAAAATTGGCAGAGGTGTGGAAATCAGCTATGATACGTCGGAGCTTAAATGCTTTACCGAGTGGAAGATGATGGGAGAGCGGGAGTATGTTCTCGGTCTTGAGCCGGGAAACTGTCTACCCGACGGGTGTGACGTAATGAGAAAAAATAATATGCTTGAATTTATATCGCCTGGAGAAACAAGAGAATTTCATATAAAATTTAATTTTATGGAGGAAAAACAATGCTTGTAACACTTAAAAATATTTTAAAAATCGCAGAAGCGAGAAAAATTGCAATAGGTTCATTTAATACGCCGAATTTTGCGTCGCTTAAAGCCGTAATATCGGCCGCAGAAGCTTTGGGAGAGCCTGTTATAATAATGCACGCGCAGGTGCATGAGGAAATGGGCTTGTGTAAAATGGACGAAATTGCACCGATTATGCTCTTTATGGCAGAGCGCGCAAGCATTCCGGTATGTGTTCATTTGGATCACGGAACTGAGCTTGATTACATAAAAAAAGGTCTTGAATTAGGCTTTACATCGGTTATGTATGACGGCAGCGCACTTTCGGAGGAGCTGAACACCGCAAATACGTGCATAGCCGTTGAGGCTGCATCACGTTTCGGTGCGTCGGTTGAAGCAGAGGTTGGCTCAATGGGCGCAAGAGAATCGGGTAGCGGCGGCGGTGAGAGTATATATACCGATCCCGAAAAGGCAAGGAAATTTGCCGAAACGACAGGAATTGACGCGCTCGCCTGCGCGTTCGGAACGGCGCACGGCATATATCTTAAAGAGCCGAAGCTCGATTTTGAAAGACTTAAAAAAATAAATGATGTCGTGGGCGTGCCTCTTGTAATGCACGGCGGGTCTGGCGTAAGCCATGAGGATTATAAAAGAGTTATATCGCTCGGCGTAAGAAAGATAAATTATTATACATATATGGCAAAGGCAGGCGGCGCGGCGGTTTGCGCGCTTGAAGATAAAACTTTTTTTCATGATATAGAGCTTGCCGCACAGGAGGGCATGAAAAATGACTGCCTGACGGCTATGAAGGTGTTTTCAAATAAATAATTAAATATGCGTATTTTTTATTAAAAGCGTGCAGAACCGTACATTGATGCGGCTTTGCGCGCTTTTTTTATTTATGACCAAAAATTATGCATAAAGCACAGCAATGTTATATGTTTTCTTATGTATAATTTCCCAAAAATAAAATAAATATGCGCAATTTATTAATTTTTTAAAAAAAGACTTGAAAAAATCGCAATTATCCTATATAATATATTGTAGATAAATGTGTTTTAATATGACTGTATTTTAATTGCCGTAATTAATTCGGCAATCGTCGGAGGAATATATCCTTAGAGGAGGTATATATATTGAGTTATCGTGATGATGAAGAAAATAAGTACAGCTATGTTCCCGACGCTGAGCCGCTGCACAGAAGCCGCAGCAGGAAAAACACCTCAGCACGTATAGAAAAGCGTCTTAAGAAAAAAGAAAAGAAAGAAAAGCGCAATACGGTTTTCAGAAACATAGGAGCTTTTTTGATTGTTGCGGCAATTATATTTATTATAGTAGGTACCGGAGTCGGAATTGGTATGTATACCGCTGTTTCAACGGAAATCAGCGATATGAATATAAGCGATCTTGCGCTTAACAACGAGTCGTATATTATGTATGTCGATTCGAGCGGCGCAGAGCATGAGCTTGAAAAAATAAAATCCACTGTAAACAGAAAGTGGATATCAAGCAGCGAAATAGGCGACAATCTGAAAAAGGCAGCTGTTGCAATTGAGGATCAGCGCTTTATGAAGCATCACGGCGTTGACCTTAAAAGAACAATCGGCGCGACCGTAAAATATGCGCTAAGCAAAATCGGCATAGGCGACGCGTCTTATGGCGGAAGTACAATCACGCAGCAGGTTATAAAAAATATAACAAAGGAAGAGCAGAGAAGCCCTGTAAGAAAGGTTAAGGAAATGATGAGAGCGATAGCTCTTGAAAAGCAGCTTTCAAAGGACGATATTCTTACGATGTATTTGAATATAGTCTATTTTGCAAATAACTGTTGGGGCGTTGAGGCTGCGTCAAATATGTATTTCGGAAAATCCGCAGACGAGCTTACGCTTGAAGAGGCCGCTTCAATTGTCGGAATAACTCAGACTCCGGCAAAGTATGACCCGTATGCGCATCCGGATAATAATATTGAAAAGAGAAACCGAGTTCTCGGAAAAATGCTTGAGCTCGGAATGATAAGTCAGGAAGAATATGACGCGGCAAGCTCCGCTTCGCTCAAGGTTGTTGAGAAGAAAAGCCGCAGCGGCGGTGATATGACATCATATTTTGCCGATCAGGTTATGAATGATGTTATAGCCGATTTGCAGAATGTTAAAGGATATTCGGAAGACTTTGCTCAGCAGCAGCTGACAAACGGAGGAATAAAAATTTATTCGACAATTGACCCCGAAATTCAGGACAAGATGGAGAAGGTTTTTGAAAACACATCTAACTTCCCAAGCAGCTCCGCACAGTCGGCAATGATTATTATGGACCCCTACAACGGAGAGATAAAGGGCATAGTCGGCGGAATGGGAAAGAAAACCGAAATAAGAGGGTTAAACCGTGCAACGCAGTCAAAACTGCAGCCCGGCTCGGCAATCAAGCCGCTGTCGGTGTATGCTCCGGCAATAGAGCTTGAGCAGATTGATGAAACAACCGTTGTTAAGGACGAGAAAATAACGATAGGAAACGATAACTGGGAGCCGAGCAACTCATACAAGGGATTTAAGGGTGATATGACAATTAAAGAGGCTGTCGGAAGATCGTCAAATATTCCGGCGGTTAAGGTCCTCGATATGATCGGAATAAACAAATCGTATTCGTATATTGAAAATAACTTTAAAATTTCGACGCTTACGTCAGCTGATAAAAACTACAGCTCGCTTGCGCTCGGAGGTCTTACAAAAGGCGTTTCGGTCAAGGAGATGGCGGCGGCGTACAGTATATTCGCAAACGGCGGAAAATACAATAAGCCGATAACCTATACAAAGGTTACGGACGCTTCGGGAAATGTAATTCTTGAAAACACGCGTTCGTCCACGCAGGCGCTTAAGGCGTCAAGCGCATATATCATGACGGATTTGCTTAAAGAGCCTGTAAACAGCGGCTACGGCACCGCAAGAGGGGCTAAGCTTTCCGGAATGACAACCTTCGGAAAAACAGGAACAACAAACGATAATAAGGATAAATGGTTTGTCGGCTTCACTCCGTATTATGTCGGTGCGGTGTGGTACGGCTACGATAAGCCGAAATCGGTAGGAGGCTCAAATCCGTCCGTTGCAGCATGGAAAAAGGTTATGCAAAGCGTTCATGACGGGCTTGAGAATAAGGAATTTCAAATGCCGTCAACTGTTGAGGAAACAGAGGTGTGCGCCGTTACGGGGCTTCTTCCGAGAAAGAGCTGCCAGACGATGACCGCATATTTTGTAAGCGGCAGAGCGCCAAAAAAGACCTGCACAGGTCACAGAGGTAAGACGGGCTCGTATAAGTCGGACGATAGTGAGTCTTCGGAAAAGGCTTCCAAAAAGGCAACTCATACGCCGAAAAAAACAGAATCGCCGGAGAAGAGCCACGCTCCGCAGTCGCCCGATGAGGAGACGCCTAAGGAAACAACTCCGGTTAAGGATGAAAACGACACGCCGGAAACAGTTCCCGAAATGCCGGCAGAGGAATAAATTTATATGTAAAATCGGAGTTGCCCGAATAAATCGGACAATTCTCCGTAGATAAAAAATAAGGAGAAAAGACTATGAATTTCAAAAAAGTAATTTTAACGGCAGCAGCTTTAACGGTTTTTTCCGCTTCGGCTGCATATGCAAGCGGAAATATAAAGGTTTTTGTTGACAACTCGGAGGTTACGTTTTCCGATCAGGCGCCCGAAATGCTAAACGGCAGAACGATGGTCCCGGTGCGCGCGGTATTTGAAAAGGCGGGCGCAGCTGTTTCATGGGACGGTGATTCGCAGACGGCTACTTTGGATAAAGGAAATTATAATGTTAATGTGAAGCTCGGAGATGCTTATCTTATGAAAAACGGCAATCCGATTGCGCTTGACGTTCCGGCTTGTATGTTAAACAACAGGCTTTCAATCCCGGTAAGAGCAATTGCGGAGGCAATGGACTTTTCGGTTACGTGGAATTCTACGAGAAACTCCGTTCTTATAAATACCTCCGGTAAGCAGTACCGTGCAAACAGCCAGTGGAAAACAGGCTTTATTCCGGTAAATGAAGCGGGAACGGTTATTGAGGGCAGAGTAAACGATTTGAACTATTTTGACCTTGACGGCGATGAGGAAAGCGATATACTCGGATTTATCCCGGCTTCTGTAAGAGAGGACGGAACTAAGTCAAAGGCTGCAATATGGATAAAGGGCGCTGAATTTACAAGCGTATTAAACGGCGAGCTTGACGCGTATGCGCTCGGTGTGGTTGATATTGACTCAAAAGATAAATATAAGGAGCTTGTTGTGTTCTACAATACAGATGACGGAAAATGCGCAGGATTTTACAGATTTAACGGCTCGGATTTGTTCCAGCTTAAAGCGAACAATACCGATGACGGAATGGTTTATTTCCACAGCAGACTGTTTACGGACGGCTGCGAAAATGTTATTTCCGATGAGGACGGCTTGTGCTTCCTGAACGATATGATCTGCACGGGAGTATATTCTCTTGAGGATGGCGCTCTTACAAGATACCTCTGGAAGCCGGATAATGTTATAGGAAAAACATATAAGCGCATATATCAGGATAATATTCCGCTTTCGTATAAAGAGGTGAAGGAATATAAAAAGGGTCACTTTGTGTCTGAGGTTGTTGATAATGATGTAATCGGCTCGGACGATATTGCCGGATTTGAAGTTCTTGATTATTATGTTGATGAGCAGGATCCGTCAAAGTACGAGTTTTATATAAGCCTTCCGAACGGCACAAAGGCTGTAATATGGCCGTATACGGTATAATTGCGGAGGCTTTCTGATGAAAAAATTTATTTGCGGCATTTTGGCAGCGCTTGCGCTTTTGCCTATGACGGCAAATGCCGATTTTGTGCCTGAAAGCGCTATGAGCGCTGCCGACGCTATGGAAATATATGATCGCGGAGAGATAACCGGCGGTTATATGATGAATGTTGAAAAGCATACGGCAATGAATTTGACCGATGAGCAGATTGATTTATTTTACGGCGCGGCGGTTAATACCGAGCTTACGCGCAGAGTAACAAAAAATCCGTTCGGCGGAGTATGTATAGTTTTGCAGACTGCCGGTGGGGAGAGGGCATATTTTCTTCAATCCGGTGTGCAGGTAGGCAAATACGGAAGCGATGCGTATCTTTGCTATGAGGCAAAGGAAAATAATGAAGCGTTTGATACGCTTTATCTTAATTTCATGTCAAGCGAAAATAAATATGCAAAAGATGATTTCTTTGTAAATACCTCTGCGGATTATCTGAATTATCCGACAGAGCAATGGGCGGTTGATGATGCGCTGTTTGCCGCTTCAAACTGTCTGCTTCCTTATGAAACGGGCGAGTGCTTCGGGCTTTCGCTCTCGCGTGAAAATTTCTGCACGCTTGTGGGCAATTTTATTGCAGTGAGCGGAAATTATGCATCTCTTGAGGATTATCTGAGGGGAAAAAATATTGCGTATCTTACAAATTATTTCAGTGATACCGACAGCGGCACGATTAATATGCTTCATGCTCTGGGAATTGTCGGCGGCGTATCAAATGACGCTTTTGCGCCGGGAGATCCGCTTACACGTGAGCAGGCGGCTGTTATATTAAAGAAAACTGCCGATATGCTCGGAATAAACGGCAAAACGGAGCAGCCGAATTTCAGGGATAAAAAGCGTATTTCAGCTTGGGCGACAGACGCTGTTAAATTTGTCAGTGCGAACGGTATTATGACCGGAACGGACGGCTATTTTAACCCTGACGCGTATATAAATACGGAGCAGGCTGTTGCCGGAATAAACAGGCTCTACAGGCTTGCGCAAAATTAACATAATTGCTGCTGCAATTCGGGTTGTTTTACATTTCCCAAATTGCAGCAGCTTTTTACGGTGAGAAAAATGCAGCATATCCGTCCGCTTTCGGCTTGTGCCCGAAACTTGGTTATGCTGCATTTTATTTTAGTTTACTTTTTCAAAAACGGGAATATTGTTTGTCTGAACTTCAAACCATCCGCTTGAAACCGGTTTCCCCGTCCAGTAATCTTTCCATTCGCCCTGCGGCAGATAAACCTTCCTTGAGTCCTCTTCGGCAGTCATCGGGGCTACTATATATTTGTCGCAGAATATGTATTCGTCATCAATTTCATATGTCTGCGTATCGTTTGTGTAGTCGCATACAAGAGCGCGCACGGGCGGCTTACCTGTTTTGTGATAGTCGTCAAATGCTGCTTTAAGTACAGGCACGAGCTTTTGTCTTTCCTCTAAAAGCGCGCGCACCTTATCCTCACAGTTAAACTCTTTCCAAGGCATTTCCTCGCAGTACCATGCGTTAATCAGACACTGAACGGAAAATACGGTTGACTGAAGCCGCCTTATAAGCTCCTTTTCGCTTTGTGCGTCCCTCAGCTCCGGCGTCCATAAGAGCCCGGAAAAGCCTGAGTTTACAGTTCCTCTTATAAAGTCCTTATGGTCGTATAGGTCGCTGTAAAGAACAAAGGGGTAAGAAGCGGCAAGTGCGCCTGCATTTCTCACCTCTGACAGCGTCGGGTTGTCACCGAGTGCGTCAAGAATTGTTTTCATATAAAGCGTTCCGAACAGCTGATGATATTGTTCGCCGTCAAGCCCTGACGGGAATGTTGAAATGTTCGGGAAGCTCCAGCTGTCGTCCTTAAAGTCGCTGTTATCGCACTCATCAAGCTTAAAGCCGTCAATTCCCTCGTCAACAAGGTATTTGCGGTGATAGTCGGCAAATATCTTCTCTCCGTTTTCGTCGGCAAAATCGGGCACAAGACCGTTCCATACCTCATAGTCGCCGCTGTATGCCTTAAGCGGCTCATAAATCGGTGATGACGGATGCACAAAAGCGTGTTCCCAGAGATTTATATGAAAATCGTTGTTTCTAAGCTCACGTATAAGCTCTTTGTGGTCGGGATAGCGCTGCTGATCCCAAACGTATGAGCAGGAATATGAGCAGGTCTGCCAGCCAGGCTCAAGACCGATTATATCAACCGGTATAGAGTTTTCCCTGAAGTGCTTTGCAAGGCTTAAAACCTCGTCTTGCGTGTATTTTGCATATGCTCTGTATAAAACGCCGAGTCCCCATTCGGGAACGCTGCAGCCGCCGCCTGAGAGCATATTGTATTGGCTTACAACGTCAAGTATATTTTTCCCCTCAAAAACGTATATATCAATGCCCGCTGCTGCCGGAATAAACACAGACATTACGGTTTTTTCTGTATTTTCCTTTTTTGAATACAGCTCGTCTGTAGAAATCGAAACGGAGCCGCCGCCTACAGCCTTGCGGTCTGTTTTCTTTGAAAAGCCGCAGTAAGCCTCAATATATCTTGCCGTGTCAAAATACATTCCGTAGCCCTTTGTTGTGGCAAAGAAGGGAACGGGCGCGTGTGAATCGCCCGTTGCTGCCATAGGGTCGGAATTTGTTTGCAGCTTAAGTTTTTTGTTTTTATGGTTAAATTGTTTAAGCTGAAGTCCGAAGCCGTAAACCTGCTCGTCACCGTCAAGCATAAATTCAACAATACATCCGCTCGGAGTTGTCTTGAAGGTAAAATTACTTTCGTCATAGCTTATGTTGCTTTCGGTATAATTAAATTTATCGCAGAATATTGACGGAACAATTTTTTCGGGTGTTCCGAATGTGAATTTTTTCATACCCATATATTTGTTTCCCTTTCAGTTAGTTTTCACTTTTAGCGTTTTCAACCGCTTCAATCATTTTTAGTATCAGGTCGCCCTGTATTCTAACGCCCGTGTCGGCAGGATTTACAACAACCCCGTCAATGCCTGATTTGTTTTGGAAAATCGGTTTTAATGCCGAAAATTTCGCAACCTTTAAAGCGGCACCTTCAAATCCCGCCTTTATCTGCTCGAATTTTGACAAAAACAGCTGATATTCCATAGCGTCCGTAAACAGCGGTATCCAAACCTTTCCGTCAGTGCCGGAAATGGTTATAAAGCTGAAGTTTTCTTTATCCTCTTTGCCTGCCGCCAAAAACTGATCGGCTGCGATTGAGGTTAGCATTGCGTTGTATGCAAGCTGCTTTCTGTCCTCCTTGCCTGCGTTTGAAACCTGTATAAAGTTGAGCATAAGGAAGCGCACGCGGCTGCTTGATACGGTTTTAACCTCGCATTTGAACATATCCGCAAGCTTTATATGCAAACTGTTTATTTCCGGGTGGAAACGAACAAATTCAATTCCCCAGACAGTGACTGTTGCAAGCATTTTTGTAATATCCGCGTTATTTACCTTAGCAACTGTGAGCGGCTTTTTATGTGAGCTGTTTAAAAACGAGCACCACTGCGCAGCCCTTTCGCTGTCAAAGAATATAAGCGCCTCGCCGTCTGCCGAATATGGTATAGGCGTGTCGAGGCAGTTATCCATTATAACGTATACTTCAGGTGCGTCTTTGAGATAATTCTGAATTTTGTTATAGAACACCGAAGCCGCACCCTTAAATATTGCCGCATTGTTAAGCTCCGTTTTGTTTTCGTCGCTGTAATGGAAAAAATAATCGGCAAGCACAAGCAGATTATCCGTTGTTGCCTCCTTTATATCCTCCGCAAGTGCAGCGGGATTGGGGTAAAGCTCCTCAAATTTTTCGAGGTTTCCCTCAAGAGTCGGAAGCGTTTCGTCAAGCGCTTTTTTAACGGCGTCGGGAATTTCGCTTTTTTGTGCGACCGTATCGCGTTTTTCCTCAGGCTGCTGAGCTTCCTGCGTTTTCTTTTTGAAAAAAGCCATTTTGTTTTCCTCCTATATAAAAAGGGCTGTTTAAAAAGTCAATTGGCTTTTTAAACAGCCCTTGCTCGTTACAAGGGGATAGGAAAAAAAGCTTTGGAATGGAGCAAACTTAGCCAAAACTTTAGTTTTGGCGTGCCTGAAAGCGTACATTGGTACGCGAAGAGACAAAGCTTGCTCAATAACAGGAAAAGAAATGATTTTTATACTCCGCTATAATAATTATATAATGTTCTCTTCTTTTCCTGCGATCCGGAGTTTTTAACATCCCCTTTTATTTAATTATTTAACCAGCTCAAGCGTTTCCTTTGCAATCATAAGCTCTTCGTTTGTCGGGATAACGAGAGTTTTAACCATAGCTCCTTCAGCTGATATATCTGTATCGTTATTATTATTCTTAGCTTTGTCGATTTTAATACCTAAAAATTCAAGACCTTCTGTAATAGCCTCTCTTGTTTCCGCGTCATGCTCGCCAACTCCGGCAGTGAATACAACCGCGTCAACGCCGCCCATTGCAGCGGCAAACGAGCCTATATACTTTTTAACCTGATAGCTGAACATATCAAGAGCTAAAGCAGCGCGGCTGTTTCCGTTTTTGGCAGCTTCGGTAAGATCTCTGAAATCGCTCGACACGCCCGATACGCCGTAAACTCCGGATTCCTTGTTCATAAGCGTGTTAATCTGCTTTGAGTCAAGTCCTTCATCGGCAAGATATGTAACAACAGCTGGGTCCATAGAGCCCGTTCTTGTACCCATTATTGTGCCGTCAAGCGGAGTGAATCCCATTGTTGTGTCAACAGATTTTCCGCCGTCAACAGCGGTAACGGATGAGCCGTTTCCGAGATGGCAGGTAATAATTTTAAGCTCTTCGGGCTTTTTGCCAAGAAGCGCTGCTGCCTGCTGAGATACAAACTTGTGGCTTGTTCCGTGAAAACCGTATTTTCTGATTTTCTTTTCGGCATAGTATTTATACGGAAGTCCGTACATAAATGCCTTTGCCGGCATTGTCTGATGAAATGCGGTGTCAAATACGGCAACCTGCTTTATGCCCGGCATAATCTTTTCGCACGCTTCAATTCCGATAATGTTCGGCGGATTGTGAAGCGGTGCAAGCGGTGTGCACATTTCAAGAGCCTGCTTAACCTTTCCGTCAATGATACATGAGTCCGCAAAATATTCCGCACCGTGCACAACTCTGTGACCTACAGCGCCGATTTCGGACATATTCTTGATAACGCCGTAATCAGGGCTTACAAGAGCGTCAATTACAAGCTTTATAGCGTCTGCATGACTGCTCATGTGGCTTTCGATTTTGACTTTTTTACCAAGAGCTACATTTGTGTGCTGAAGATTTGAACCGTCAATACCGATTCTCTCGCACAGGCCTTTCGCAAGAACGCTCTCGTCCGTCATATCAATAAGCTGATATTTAAGAGATGAGCTTCCGGCGTTGATAACCAAAATTTTCATTCCTGTTTACTCCTTTTTATAATAATAGCTGTATATAAAGCACGCCTTACATTCAGCGAATTGATTAGTTGTTGTTTTGTGCCTGAACGCTTGTTATAGCAACAACTCCGGCAATATCCTCCGCAACGCAGCCTCTTGAAAGGTCGTTTACGGGCTTTGCTATACCTTGAAGTATAGGGCCGTATGCTTCTGCCTTTGCAAGACGCTGAGCAAGCTTGTAGCCGATGTTTCCTGCGTTAAGATCAGGGAATACGAGAACGTTTGCTTCGCCTGCAACGCTTGAGCCGGGAGCCTTCTGTTTTGCAACGCTGTCAACTATTGCCGCGTCGAGCTGAAGCTCGCCGTCAATTGCAAGATCCGGGCGCTTTTCTTTAGCAAGGCGTGTAGCCTCAACCATCTTGTCAACGAGTGGATTTTTGGCGCTGCCGTATGTAGAATATGAAAGCATTGCGATTTTCGGCTCGGCCTCTATAAGAGTTTTGAAGCTCTTTGCCGATGAAATTGCAATTTCCGAAACCTGATCCGCATCCGGATTTTCGTTCAGACCGCTGTCTGAGAATATAAACGTTCCGTTTTCGCCGTATTCGCAGTTCGGAACAACGATTATAAAGAATGCCGAAACAAGCTTTGTACCCGGTGCCGTTTTGAGTATCTGAAGCGACGGGCGGATAACGTTTGCCGATGAGTTTATTGCGCCTGCAACCATACCGTCAGCGTCGTCCTCCTTAACCATCATACATCCGTAATAAAGCGGATTTTTCATTGTTTCCGCAGCCTTTTCCGGTGTCATGCCCTTTGCTTTTCTGAGCTCATAGAATTTTTCCGCATATTCAGAAGCCTTTTCCGATGTAAGCGGATCAATTATTTCCAAGCCGTCTATATCAAGATTTTCAGCCTTTGCAAGCGCCTTGATTTTTTCAGCGTTTCCGAGAAGCTTTACAACTGCATAGCCCTCTTTTTTAACAATAGCTGCGGCCTGTATTGTTCTTAACTCTTCACCTTCGGCAAGCACTATTGTTTTAATGCTTTCCTTAGCTCTTTTTTTAAGTCCTTCGATAAAAGTACTCATTGGTATATTCCCCTTTTCAAGAAAAAAATAGTCCGGACAAAAGTCCTATACCTTTATTATAATACTTTTTCAGTGCATTTTCAAGTATAAATACTGAATTTTTTAAAAAAAATACGTAAAATAGATAAAAAGTACAAAAAACACTTGATATTTTTGGACAATCATAGTATAATGATATTATTACGGCTGACGCAGGAGCAGGAAGCGCAGCTGCAATCAAAAAAATTAAAGGAGAAATCAAGTTATGTTATTTGAAACAATTGCATTTGCAGATCAGGCAACCGGACAGGCGGCAGCAGGCGCAGCGGACGCTGCAGCGCAGCAGGCAGCGGGACCGGCTCAGCTTATAGCAAGCTTTCTTCCGCTTATTCTTATCTTTGTTGTTATGTATCTTCTCATGATAAGACCGCAGAAGAAAAAGGAAAAGGCTTTGAGAGAAAAAATCTCAAAAATGAAAGTTGGAGATAAGGCTGTTTCAATCGGAGGAATTGTCGGAAAAATTTCTAAAATAAAGGACGATTTCGTAATTCTCGAAACAGGCAATATCGGAACTCAGGATCAGAAGTCCTACATTAAGCTTGAAAAGAGCGCTATTCGTGACGTACAGTCAAAGATAGAAGCGTAAATAAAGCAGCAGACCGAAGCTTTAAAAGCCTTCGGTCTGTTTCATTAATGATGCCTTTTTGCCTTTTTTAAGTATTGACTTTTTAAGGCAAAATGTAGTATAATTACATCAGAAGAGTGAAAGGAGAATTTCTATGGGGAAAATCGAAAAATATCTTGACGAAAACTGGGAAAAGTGTATTAAGGAAAACAGAGAAAGCAGCGGCAGCCTGATCGGGCTTCCGTATAAATACACAATTCCGTCGGCAGGACACTTTAACGAGCTTTATTACTGGGATACATATTTCACAAATGTGGGTCTGCTGCAAAGCGGCAGAGCAGAGCTTGCGAAAAGCAACACCGATAATATGCTTTATCTTGTAAATAAATACGGCTTTATGCCGAACGGAAACAGAACGTTTTTTCTGAATCGTTCGCAGCCGCCGTTTCTTTCGGAAATGGTTAAGGACGTTTACGAATATTATAAGGATGAAGCGTGGCTTTCGGGCGCTTACAGCGTTCTTGAAACGGAATATAAGTTCTGGACGGAAAAGAGAGGGCTTCCTATAGGCCTTAGTCATTACGGAAATATCACCCTGACAGAAAAAGCGAGCGTTTACGTAAACGAATTTAAAAACAGAATTGCTTCCGGCTATGAGGATAAAACGGAGCTTGAAATTGCACGTCACAGCCATGCAATGTGCGAAAGCGGCTGGGATATGAATCCCCGCTGGGAGTTTGAGGCGTATAATTATGTTCAGGTTGATTTAAACAGCCTGCTCTACGGCTTTGAAAATAACATGGCATACTTTGCCGAAATTCTCGGCAGGGAAAACAGCTGGAAAGAGCGCGCCGAAAAAAGACTTGAAGCTATGAATAAATATATGCTCACCGATGACGGAATTTTCCTCGATTATAATTTTGCAAAGAATACAAAAAGCTCGGTTTTCTCTGCCGCATCATATTTCCCGCTTTATGCGGGAGCGGCAACTAAGGAGCAGGCAAGGGCTCTTGCGGATAAGCTCGGATTGCTTGAAGAAAAATACGGCGTTTGCACGTGCGAAAAGCAAAATGACGGAATTGACTATCAGTGGGGCTATCCCAACGGCTGGGCTTGCCTGCAGTTTATCGTAATAAAGGGCTTTTTAAATTACGGCTATGACGATATTGCAAAAAGAATTGCGAAAAAGTATGTTGATTTGGCGGAAAAGGTTTTTGACGAAACGGGAAATCTGTGGGAAAAATATAATGTGGTTGACGGAAACATAAATGTTAAAAACGAATATGAAATGCCGCCAATGCTTGGCTGGAGCGCAGGGGTTTATATTTACTCGAAAAACCTTTTGGAAAGAAAATAAAGAAAAGCATAAAAAGTGCTGCATGGCAAATGTCGATTGACTTTTGCCATGCAGCTTTTGTTCATTTCGAAGCTGATAAGAAAAAGCTTTTTACGAGAAATCCAAAGGCTCTTTTGTCAGACAGCGGCAAATTGACTGTTGTACAGCTTTGAATAAAAGCCGCCTTCCTTTAAAAGCTCCTCGTGGCTGCCCTTTTCTATAATGTTTCCGTCCTTCATAACAAGAATTATATCCGCTTCGCGTATGGTTGAAAGTCTGTGAGCGACTATAAAGCTTGTTCTGCCGTTCATCATTTTTGAAAAGGCGGACTGTATTTTAATTTCCGTTCGTGTATCGATTGATGATGTGGCTTCATCGAGAATAAGCATTGGCGGCAGACAAAGCATTGCCCTTGCTATGCATAAAAGCTGCTTTTGCCCCTGCGAAATGCCGTCGCCGTTTTCGTTTATGACGGTATCATAGCCGCCCGGAAGGCGGCGGATAAAGGAGTCCGCGTGCGCCGATTTTGCCGCGTTTACTATTTCCTCAATTGTCGCGTCGGGCTTCCCGTAGGCTATGTTTTCTCTTACGGTGGCGTTTTTGAGCCATGTGTCCTGAAGTACCATTGCATAGTTGCGGCGAAGCGATTTTTTGGTTACGTTTTCTATATTAATTCCGTCAACGCATATTTCGCCGCTGTTTACGTGATAAAATCTCATAAGCAGATTGATAAGCGTTGTTTTCCCGCAGCCCGTAGGTCCGACAATTGCAACTCGCTGTCCGCGATTTACGGAGAGTGATATATTCTTCAAAAGCATTTTTTCGGGTGTGTAGCCGAACGATATGTTTTTGAGCTCAACGCTTCCGGCGTTTTCGAGCGTGCGCGCGTCCGCTTTGTCGGGAATTTCTTCTGCTTCGTCCAAAAGCTCAAAAACGCGGCTGATTGAAGCAAATGCGTTTTGAAGCTCCGTTATAACGCCGCTTATTTCGTTAAACGGCTTTGCATATTGGCTTGCGTAGCTTAAAAATACGCTGAGCTGACCGATTGTTATTCCGCCGCCGACGGAAAACAGTGCGCTTGCAAGAGTTACGCCGGCATAAACAAGATTGTTTACAAGTCTTGTGCTCGGATTTGTAAGGCTCGAAAAAAATGTTGCGTTAAAGGACGCTTTTTTCAGCCTTTCGTTTACCTTTTCAAATTCGCTGAGCGTTTCGTCCTCGTGCGAATATGCGTATATGACCTTTTGTCCGTCAATAATTTCGTTTATAAGCGCCGTTTCCTCTCCGCGAACTCTTGCCTGTTCGGTAAAATAGCGCCTTGTCCGCTTTGATATAAAGGAAGCTGTAAGCAGCGAAAACGGTGTCAGAACAAATACTATAAGCGTTATAAGCTTGTTGTACATCAGCATTACCCAAAGCGTTCCGATAATTGTTATAATGCCGGTAAAAAGCTGCGTAAAGCCCATTAGCATACCGTCGGCAAAGGTGTCTATATCGGTTATTATGCGGCTTAAAATATCACCCGACGGGTGAGAGTCAAGATATGAAAGCGGCAGACGGTGAATTTTTTCCGACGCTTCATTTCTGAGTCTTTTTGATATTCCGTAGGTTATTTTGTTGTTGCATACTGCCATAAGCTGCTGAAAAACAGCGGCGCAAAGCGCGACAAGTGCAATGTATGACGCATATTTCATAACGCCCGAAAATTCTACCATGCCTTTTTCGGTTATAAAATCAATCGCCTTACCGCTGAAAATAGGTATCAAAAGCCCTGCAACAGCCGAAACGGCGGCGCTTATAAAGCTTACAGCCGCAAAAAATCCGTAGGGCCGTACATATGCGGCAATGCGCCTGAGCTGAACATTTTTCATTTTATTCGCTCTCCTTTTTTGACGTACTTTCATGAATTTCTCTGTAAACGGCGCAGTCCTTTAAAAGCTCGCCGTGCGTACCCTCTCCGACAAGGTGACCGTCGTCAAGCACAAGAATTTTATCCGCGTGCGCTATTGAGGAGGTTCTCTGGCTGACTATAAACACCGTTGTTTTATCCGAAAGCTTTTTCAGTGCGCGGCGAAGTGCGGCGTCGGTTGCGTAGTCAAGCGCGGAGGAGCTGTCGTCGAGGATTAAAATTTCGGGCTTTGCGATAACGGCTCTGGCGATTGAAAGCCTTTGTCTTTGACCGCCCGAAAAATTCCGTCCGCCCTGCTCAACTATTGCGTCGAGCATACCGTCCTTTTCCTTTACAAAGTCGGCTGCCTGCGCAGTTTCAAGCGCTTCAAGCATTTCGTCATCTGTCGCGTCCGGCTTTCCGTATTGCAGATTGCTCCTTATTGTTCCCGAAAAGAGCTGAACTCTTTGCATAACCGAAGCGATTTTGCTCCTCAGAGCTTTTTTGTCCCACTTCTTAATCGGTATTCCCATAAAGTATATTTCGCCGTCAGACGCGTCATAAAACCTTGATATAAGGTTTACAAGTGATGTTTTTCCGCTTCCGGTTGAGCCTACTATGCCTATAGTCTGTCCCTTTTTCGCCGTAAAGCTTATGTTATAAAGCGCATTTTCCGCACCCTCGCTGTATTTAAGGCTTACGTTGTCAAATCTCACAATTTCGTCGGTAGCTTCTCCCTCGCTCACGCTGCCGAAGCTCATTGACGGGGGAATATCGAAAATCTGTCCTATTCTTCCCATGCTTACAACCGCGCGGCCGAGCAGCACAATCAGGTTTGCAAGCTTTACAAGCTCGACTAAAATCTGAGATATATAATTAACAAGCGCGATTATATCTCCCGACAGGAGTAGACCGCTGTTTACGCTTTGCGCGCCGAGCCATAAAATCAGTATTATTCCGCCGTTTATAACAACGTATGTTAGCGGATTCATAAGCGCGCTTATTTTTCCTACCCTCAGCTGAATTTTTTCAAGCGCGGAGTTGATTTTCTTAAAATGCTCATATTCGTCCGCTTCCTTTGAAAAGGCGCGTATAACGCGCACACCGGTAAGGTTTTCGCGCGTTGATGATGTAACGGCGTCAAGCTTTGCCTGCTGACTTTTATACATCGGTTTTGTTATAAACATTATTCCGAAAACGATTATGAAAAGTATTACAATTGCGGCGGCAAATATAAGCGCAATTTTAAAGTTAATCGAAAACGCCATTATCATTGCCCCGAAAACGATAAACGGACTTCTCAGAAAAAGCCTCAGAAACATATTAAGACCGTTTTGAACCTGGTTTACATCAGCGGTCATACGCGTGATAAGCGTAGATATTCCCGTTTTGTCAAGCTCTTTGAAGCCGAGCGACTGTATATGACCGAGAAGTCTGTATCTTAAAGAGGAAGCTGTTCCTACAGCTGCCTTTGCCGCAAAAAACTGCGCAACCGCGCTGCATAAAAGCCCGAAAACAGCCATTGCAATAAGTATAAGAAAGTGCGATATGATATATTTCCTGTCGCCGCCCGCTATGCCGATATTTATAATTTTCGCAACAACCATCGGCACAATCAAGTCAAACATTGCTTCGAGCATTTTAAAAAGCGGTGCTAAAATGCTTTCGAGCTTGTATTTTTTAAAGTATGGTAAAAGATATTTCATATTGCTCCTCTATTCTTCATTGCCTTTTCTGTTCAGGATATATATTCCGCCGCATATCAAAATCAGCGAAACAAGGTAAATAATCGGCGAGGTATTTATTGCTTCCGTCAGCACAACGCTTGAAATAACAACTCCGAAAATTTGTATCGTAAAGCTGTATATCGTAATTTTCGATACCGGATTATGCTTCAAAAGCAGTCCCCAGAGCGAATAAGCCGCAGCCGATATAAATGCGAGATATACTAAAACGCATATTCCCTTTAGCGACACTACAGTTATTCTGCCGCCAAGCATAAGCCCTACAGCGCAAAGAGCCGCGCCGCCCATAATAAACTGATAACCGCTTATTACAACAGGATTTTCATATTGCGAGTATCTTTTTATAAGCACGGACGACATTGCATAAGCAACCGCCGAAATAAGCAGCATTACATCGCCCGTATTAATGTCAAAGGACAAGCCGTCCAGGTTAAGCAGAATAATTCCCGAAAAGCCTATAACGCAGGCAATAATCTTTTTCGCCGTCAGACGCTCCATGCGGAAAATCAAGCCGGATATGATTATTGAGAAAAATACGCTTGAGCCGTCTAAAAGCGAAGCCTTAACGGCGGTTGTTCCGGCGAGCCCGACATAAAAAAATATGTACTGGAGAAACGTCTGGCAAAGCGATATTTTGCATACCATTGCAAGCGACCTACGCTTAGGATACATAAGCTTTTTGTTTTTTATGCATATTGTTGAAATAACGAGAATACCGGCAATTATAAATCTGAGCCCGGCAAACAAAATCTGAGAGCCTGTGCCGCTTATTTCAAAAAGCTCGTAGCCAACCTTGATTGTGGCAAATGCGCTGCCCCATAACAGGCAGCAAAAAATTGCTAAAAGTGCGGAAATGTAATTGTTCTTGTAAATATTCATTTTATCACCGTTTCATATTAATGTGCTTAAATTATTATAACAGATTTTAAAGGGAAATTCAAGTAATAAGAAAAAAATTGTTGATTTATAACTTAAATGAGGCGTTTTATAAAATAAGAATGTATACTTTGAGAAAACCATTGACCGCAATACGATTTTGTGACTGATACAAAGCTTATTTTTTTGTTATGGTATTTGAAACTATTGTACAACAAAAAACATACCGCATTTGCCGTGCGGTATGTTTTTCAATCATTAATTAAAGTACATTAAAAGCTTTTCGAGCTTTGGCAGCTCATTTACCTGATTTTTTTCAAGCCATGCATTTTTAAAGGCATCAAGCCATTTGTTAAAGTCAATGTCAACGTCTATATCGGCGTTTAAGCGCTTTGCAAATATTTTTGACATAACAAGCTCTCCGTCAACGGCAATAAGCATTTCCTTTTTATAGGCGCTGTCAAGGTCGTTATCCGCCGAAATTTCGGCTTTGAGCGCATATGCTTCCTTAACGGTTTGCCTGATTACCTCTTCCTCCGGCATTGAAGAATTAAATCTATCGCCGTATTTGTCATAGGAATACTCAAGAACGAGTGCACGCCATGAAACCTTTTGGCAAAGTCTGCCTATTCGTCTTACAAAATCGGAGCCGTTTTTGCTCTTGTATATAAGCGCGTTTGCGCAGTCGCCGAAATCCTCTCTTGCTTTTTCTCTCGGCGTCCATGCCTCGTCCGCTCCGAGTGCAAGACCATACATTGCAAGCTCTATACTGCACACATTTCCGTGATCTCCCCAATTGGTGTTTAAAAGACCCTCAATTCCGTGTCTTGCGCCGATGTATGCCATATTGCAAATGTTCTTTTCAGCCTTGTCGATAATCTCGCAGAAATTATACCATGAGCTTGTGCCCGGACACGAAATCTGTTTTCTGCCGAGCTTTTCGAGCACCTCAAAGCGCTTATCCTCCGTATACGGATCATAGTCCCAGTTAAGCAGAATAACATCCTCCGGCAGAAGCTTTGCAGCCTCCGGATGCTGAAGCAGAATATCGCCCCACATCATAGGAGTTTTGCCCTTTGACTTTACGTAGTTTATAATTTTCAGTACAAATTCAATGTAAAGCTTTCCGCTTTCCTCTTTGCTCAGTCCGCAGTTGTCAAGGTCAAAGGTTTCATCGCAGCAGATATTGAATTTATCCGAGCGGAAAAGCGGCAGATATTGATCAATAAGGCTTTTTATAACCTCAAAGCTTTCGTCAAGACGCGGATCTATTGTGTGGTGCATCATTCTGCCGTGCCAGAAGGTACATTCCTTTTTGTAGTCCTTAAGAACGCGCAGATGCTCATATTCCTTTAAATTAAGAAGCTCGTATAAATGGCCGAAGGTTGAAAGCGACGGAACAAGCTCAATAAAGTTTTCGTAGCAGTAATCGTCTATTGCCTTTGTTTCTTCAGCCGTCATATATCCCGTTTCGTCTTTTATATCCTTGTATTCTTTAAATTCGTATGTATGCTCAACGTAAAGCTGCAGAGAGTTTAGTTTGAAATATGCGCATTTGTCAACAAGCTTTTTAAAGGTTTCGAGTGTCGGGATTTTGCCGCGCGTTACGTCATGGTAAAATCCGCGATATGATAAATCCGGCTTGTCCTCAATTATGCAGCAGGGAACACAAGTTTCTTCAAAAAGCTGGCGGAGCGTCTGAACGGCGTAAAAAATTCCTCTTTCGCTTTTCGCATTTATTATTATTTTGTCGGAAAGCTCAAGGCGGTATTCTTCATCACCCATACCGTCATTTTTTATAATATTAACCTCCGCTCCGTCGGCAGACTGCATAAGGTGCGAAAACGCCTTTTCTATTCTTAAATCGTCTTTATATGTAACAGGCTTTATTGCTTTAAATAAAAATTCGCCGCCTGTTTCTTCTATTTTTTTAGGCATTGGTATCAGTTTAACCATGCATTTTTCCCCCCTTAAAAATTTTTTAAAAGTCAACGCTTAAAGTATATCATACCTTTTCTCAAAAGTCAATATATAACAAGAAATTTTTAAAAATGGAGTGCAAAATTTTCGGACGCAAAATATTTCTGCCCTGAAAATAAAAAAGGCTGTTTAAAAAGTCGGTTGACTCTTTAAACAGCCCCAAAGCTTTTATTTGCCTGATTTTGCGTGTTCAAATTCAGCTTCAATTTCCTTTGACGGAGCCTTTGTTAAAAGGCTTACGATTATTATTGCGGCAATGCTCACAATAAATGCCGGAAGAAGCTCATAAACTCCGAATACTCCGCCGAGCGGCTTTATGAGGTATTTCCATACAAATACCATTATGCCGCCTGCTGCCATACCGCATATTGCTCCCGGAAGAGTTGTACGCTTCCAGAAAAGAGAGCATATAACAATCGGTCCGAAGCCTGCGCCGAAGCCCGCCCATGCAAATGATACTATTCCGAAAATCGAGCTTTCCGGATTTCGTGCTATGAAAATTCCAAGCACAGAGATTATAATAACCGTTATTCTTGCTGCAAGCATACTCTGCTTTTCGGTAAGCTTTTTATGCAGCGCTTCCTGAAGAATGTTCTGCGACGCGCTTGAGGATGCCGCAAGCAGCTGCGAATCTGCGGTTGACATTGTGCTTGCGAGTATTCCCGAAAGAACAAGTCCTGCCATAAGTGCCGGAACAATTCCGTGCTTTGAAAGAAGATCGGCAATTTTTATAATAACCGTTTCCGTATCAGCGTTTGACAGAGCTGCAATTACTCCGTTTTGGCTGAGCGATTTGCCGACAATTCCTATGCTTACCGCAATTGCCATTGCAATTATAACCCATATTGAAGCAACGCGGCGCGAAAGCTTAAGATTTTTTTCGTCGTTTATAGCCATAAATCTCAGAAGAATATGCGGCATACCGAAATATCCGAGACCCCACGAAACTGTTGTTATAATATGAAGAAGATTATAAGGTGCGCTCGTGTTCGTATCTGCTGCATACGTGCTTGTAAATGACAGATAGCCCGGAAGCGCCTTTGCGTTTTCCATAACGGCGCCGACTCCGCCTGCCGAAGCGGTTGCAAATGCCAAAACGACAAGTATTGCCACCGTCATAATAATGCTTTGTATAAAGTCCGTTATTGAAGCGGCAAGAAATCCGCCCATTGCCGTGTAGCCGACAATTACTATTGCGGAAATAATCATTGCAAGCATATAGTTTATTCCGAAAAGCGATGAGAAAAGCTTTCCGCACGCAGCAAAGCCCGAAGCGGTATACGGAATAAAGAATATTATAATAACTACAGCCGCCATTGCCGAAAGAATGTTTTTCTTGTCATGAAAACGCTTTGAGAAAAATTCCGGAATGGTTATCGCGTCAACTATGTGTGTGTAGCGGCGCAGTCTTCTTGAAGTTAGAAGCCAGTTTAAATATGTACCTGCCGCAAGACCTATAACCGTCCAGCCGACATCGGCAACGCCCGAAAGATAAGCAAGACCCGGAAGTCCCATTAAAAGATAGCTCGACATATCCGAAGCCTCTGCGCTCATTGCGGTAACAAGCGGACCGAGAGTTCTGCCGCCGAGATAAAAATCGGAGGTTGAGTTATTTTCCTTTGAAAAATAAACCCCGACAAGCAGCATGGCAATCAGATAAACTACGATTGTCAGCATAATGCAAATTGTTGATGTGTTCATTTTAAAATCTCCTGTAAAATAAATTTTTGAGATTGCCGGATTAATTCCCCTTTCAATCTATAAAATTGAAAATCCTTTTTTTCAAAGACCTGTAGTTGAAATAACAGGCCAATCGCTTCCTGCGCCCTCATATTTATCCATTATATCATATCTTGAGCGATTTGTCAACATTTTGCGCAGTTTTTGTTTGTTTTGTACCGTATATGACATATTGCCGGTTTTTTTGGATTTACCAAATGCTGATTATTTTCCGACGCAGAAGTTTTTAAACACGGCGCTGACAACATCCTCCGAAACCGAAGCGCCCGTTATCTCTCCGAGATAGTCGGCTGCTGCCGAAATATCTATAGAAGCCAAATCCTGAGCAAGTCCGTCTTCAATGGTCTTAATTGCCGACAAAACCGAGCGGCTGCAATTCCCGAGCGCCGATTTATGACGTTCGTTTGTTATTATTTCGCCGCTTCTTTGTGCGATTTCTCCGATTTTATAAAGCTCCGATATTTTTTCGGATATTTTTTCTCTGCCCTCGCCGTCCTTTGCGCACACAAATAAATCGGCAGCATTTTCCGCCGTTTTGCTTATTCCCTTGTCAGTTTTATTCGCAATGATAATTCGCTTTTTATTCTTTGTTCTTTCAAGAATTTTTTCGTCGTCCGCGTCAAGCTCTCCCGAAGCGTCAATTATAACAAGCACCAAATCCGCCTCGTCAATTGATTTTTCCGATTTTTCAACACCGATTTTTTCAATCATATCGTCAGTATCGTGCACTCCTGCCGTATCTGTAAGCTTTATCGGTATTCCGCCGAGCGATATACTCTCTTCTATCACGTCGCGCGTTGTTCCCGCTATATCGGTAACAATTGCGCGCTCAAAGCCCGACAGCATATTTAAAAGCGTCGATTTGCCTACATTCGGCTTCCCGGCGATAACCGTTTTAATTCCGCCCTTTATAATTCTTCCGTCATCTGCCGAGCCGATAAGCTGCTGCGCTTCCGATAAAACATCTTTTAGTGTGTTTAATATATCGTCCGTTGTTATATCCTCAAGCTCCTCGTCGGGATAATCTATTGCCACCTGCATATGCGCAAGAAGATTTATAAGTTTATCCCTCATAGCGTTTATTTTTCCAGAAAGTCTTCCTCCGAGCTGACTGAGCGCGTTTTGCTCCGAAAGCGCGTTTTCGGAATTTATAAGATCAATAACCGCTTCCGCGCGCGACAGGTCAATTCTTCCGTTTAAAAACGCACGCTTTGTAAACTCTCCCGCTTCTGCCGGTCTTGCACCTGCCGAAATAACGTCGGAAAGCACGCGGTTTGTAACAAAAATTCCGCCGTGCGTGCTGATTTCAACAATATCCTCACGTGTAAAGGTTTTCGGCGCGCGCATAACGGTGAGCAAAACCTCGTCAATTTTTTCGCCCTTATCCTCTATAAAGCCGTAATGAACAGTATGCGACGGAGCGTTTAATATATTTTTCGTAAATATGCCGTTCGCAATTTTTACGGCATCTTTTCCGCTTATTCTTATAACCGCTATTCCGCCTGCTCCGTACGGAGTTGAGATTGCGGCAATTGTGTCATCAAAGTGCAACTTATTCTCTCCTTACAGCTTAAAAGCCTTAATAAATTTGTCGTAAAGCTCCGGATTTGCATGACGAAGCAAAACCGGCTTCATGCTGTTATCCGTGAAGCAGTGCAGACTCGTACCCTCCGCACATTCATCTGCGCGCTGATTGAAAACCTTATATTCAAATTCCATTCTCGCGCCGTTAAATACCTTGAGCTCCGTTTCAACGCTCGCCGTGTCGCCGAACGCAAGCGGCCTTTTGTAGCGGCAGCTCACTTCAACTACAGGACACATAAGCCCAAGACTTTCTATATAGGCAAAGTCAAGCTGCGCGTTTGATAAAAAAGCGCATCTTGCTTCCTCAAAAAGCCTGATATAATTGGAATGATGAACAATTCCCATTTTATCGGTTTCGTAATACTGAATATTTCTTGAATAGCTGTACATATCTTTTCACCGTTTGATTTATTATTTTTTTATAAGCTCCTGAAGCTCGTCCATAAATGTTTCAACATCGTTAAAGCGCTTGTAAACCGAAGCAAATCTTACGTAAGCAACTTCATCGAGCTTTTTAAGGCGCTCCATTATTTTTTCGCCTATTGTATAGCTGTCAACCTCGCGCGATGCGGACTGGTAAAGCTCGCTTTCAATATCGTCTGCAATGGCGTCCATCTGCGCGAGGGAAACAGGTCTTTTTTCGCACGCGCGCATAAGTCCGCCTATAACCTTGCTCCTTGTGTACGGCTGGCGCGACTGGTCGCGCTTAATTACAACCATTTCTATTATTTCGATCGTTTCATAGGTTGTAAAACGCTTGTTGCATTTAAGACATTCTCTTCTTCTTCTGATTGAGCTGTTTTCCTCTACGGGACGCGAATCAATAACTTTGCTTTCATCAAAGCCGCAATACGGACATTTCATAATAAACCGTTCCTTTCCGTGACGGGATATAATAATCACTTATCTTATATTATACACCTTTTTTACAGATTTTCAAGCTTTTTTACAAACTTTTAGGAAAATTTTATAGGCATGAAAATAAAATGTAATAAATAATATTTATAATTGTTATATAAAAGGAATTGAAAGAGCTTTTAATATGTGATATAATTAAACGGATAGTACCCTATGCGTAGGTGCTGTTATAAAAAAATTTTCGGAGGAAATGGTTTTGAAAAAAATAATTACGGCGTTTGTTTTGCTGATTTGCTTTTCGGCACAAGGCTATGCCCAGATATATACACCCGAAGAATACAATGGCGCGGAGCTGCTTGAAGACATTAATTTTCTCTCTTCAAATCCGCTGAAAACGGAGAAAGGCACATTTTCTGTAAAGGAAGAGGAGCCGCCCGTTATTGTAAACTATACGTTTGATGACGGCGCTTGTGATAAGCTGACGGCGGAAAGCGGAATTTTTGAAATTTCGGACGGAAAATATGTTCAGAAAAGCACCGACAGCATTGTATCAAAATCAATGATAAATGAGGAAGTAAGTGATTTTACGCTTGAATTTGACGCAACAGCTGTATCAAACGCGTCAACAATGCTTTTGTTTTTAGGCTCTAACAATGACGGATATTATACCTTTGAATATTCCTACAGCGGGGCGGTTTTGAGAAAAAACGGAACCGAAAACATAGCTGCCGCCGAGTGCAGCTTTACGGAGGGAGAAACGGTTCATTTTTCCGTAAGAGTCAGCGGCGGAGCGCTTGAAATTAAAGTCAGGGGAAATGAATTTTTAAAAACGGATGCAGGCGTTATTCCGCCGGGCAAGGCAGGAATAGGCACATGGGCTTCATCTGTCGCGTTTGACAATCTCATAATGAAGCGGCTCAGCGCAAACGGCTTTGACAAAAAGCTTTATGCCGAAGGCAGCGGGGAGGCTGCCGCATTTTCTGATATTTCCGAAAGCAACGTAAGAGTAAGCGCTAATATTATGGCAGAGAGCTTTATATCCTCACGCGTCGGAATTATTCTAAGGGGCAGCTATCTGTTTTGCGTTGACGGCAAATATGCGTATATCTGCAAGGCGGATGGTGACGGTTTCAAGGCGGTTGCGGACGCTCCGGTGCGCGTTATGAGCGGAGAATATTTTCTTCTCGGTGCGCGCGCAGAGGGTGAAAAGCTGACGCTTTCGGTAAATAACATAGACTACGTATCGGCATATGCGGACGGAGAAGAGTCCGGGAGGTGCGGAATATATAAGGGCGGAACAGGACTGTATGTAAACAATATAAGACTTGAGAAAATAAACGGTGCCAAGCTTACAAGAAAAATGGAAAATGACGAGCATACGGCGGCTTATAATATACTTTCCTATATAGGTGTTGGTGATTTTTCCGATATGTCAAAGAGCGTAACAAGGCTTGATTTTGCCGAATATATATCAAAGCTTTTAAAATTTTCTCCGTCGGGAAATGCGGCTTTTTCCGACACGGACAGTCCTTATGCGCTCTCAATGGTAAAAAGCGGATATATGAGCGCCTTTGACGACGGAAGCTTCGGCGCGGATATGCCGATAAAAACGCTTGACGCGGCAAAGGTTATAACCGATATATGCGGCTATAAAAAGCTTGCCTTATCGGGCGGAGGTTATCCGAACGGGTATAAATCGGCGGCCGCTTCACTTAAGCTGACAAGCGGAATTGACAGCGAATATCTTGCGGCATCGGACGCAGCGCTTCTTTTGTCAAGAGGACTGTTTCTTGACAGGTATGAGGAAAGTACGCTTTCCGGCAGTGGAAAATCAATTGCGGAAGAAATGTATTCCGTAAAAACAATAAGCGGAGTATGCCGGAGCAAATCAATCGGCGCTCAGGTCGGCGACGGTCAGATAAAAATTGACGATACTGTTATAAATGCAGACGATTACAAGGTTTTTGAGGGCAGATATGTAAAAGCGTATTATACCGATATAAAGGGAGAGAATACCCTGATTTACGCGTACAAAACAAAAACCGGAGAATATACCGTATCGTCCGACGATATAGCTGACGAGGACGGACTTGATGTGCTGAAATATTATAAAAACGGCTCTCTTAAAACGGAGCATTTCGGCGTCGATACAAAAATAATTTTAAACGGAGAATATCTCGGCACCGTTGGAGAAGCTCTTATTTCGTCATATGCGCAGGACCAGGGCAGTATAACGGTTGTCAAAAACAAGGTCGGAGAGGACTGCGTTTTTATAAACCGCTTTAAAATAATTCTTGTAAAGCGACCCGTAAATTCGGACGATAATGTGTATGATATTTTAACCGATACGCTCATATCATTAAAGGATACAGATATTTTTTATCAAAGCGGTGAAAAAATATCCGCCGCAGACATTGAAGCCTATGATACGATAAAGCTTTATCAAAGCAAGGAAGAGCATTCACGGGCATATGTTTCAAAATGTAAAAGCGTGCAGGGAAAAGCGGAGCAGATAAAGGAAGATAAAATATATATAGGTTCAAACTCATATGACTACTACGAAAATATCGGAAATATTAAAAATATCAAGGCAGGAGCGGAAGCAATATTTTATTTTGACGCGGATTATAAGGCTCTTTATGCGCTTAATATAAACAGCGAGTCTTATGCGTATCTTGCAAAGGCGGTTTATAACAGCGATGAAAATACGGTAAGACTTTGGCTTTACTCGCTCACGGACGGAGCAATGAAATGCGACGCTTCCGAAAAAACAGCTTTTTATGATTATTCCGTGTCGTCCAAGCAGTCAAAGCCGAAGCCGGAGGCTTTGTATAACGCTCTTAAGGATTACAGCGGAATAATAAGATATAAAACAAACGAAAAAGGAGAAATATCCTCCGTTTCGCTTCCGCGCATTGCGAACAAGCGCGACGATCCGACAAATGACGGTTTTTTTACAAGAAACTTTTCAAAGGAAAACTGTCAGCAGATTTTCAATATCTTTTATACGCGCTTTGCGGTAACGCCGTCAAGCCTTATCGTCAGAGTGCCGCAGGACAGAGAAAATCTTGACGCATATGAAATGATGCCTTACGGTTCTCTTATGGACGATGAGCTGTATTCGGTGGATATTTACGATTGCAGCGAAAAATACGAAATAGGCGCGGCAGCTGTTTACAGCGAGCCTGTTTACTTTAATAAGCCCTCAGGAGTTGTAAAGGAAATTGTAACGTCGGTTGACAAAAACGGAAATGACGTTTTGGGTATTGTAATGTATTCGCAGGGCGGATTTAAAACCGTGTATGCAAAGGAGGATATTTTATGCGATAATGATAATGCATACAGCTTCGGAACGCTTAATCTGCACGTGACCGATCTTAAGTGCGGAGATATTATATCCTTTCATACCGACTCTTCCGGGTATTTGAAAGACTTTATAACCGTTTTTCAGAACAAGGAAAATCAGGATTATTACCGCACAAGCATAAAGGGCTGGTGGTCCGAAAATGTTCCGCATCAGACGCTTGCAATGGGGTATGCGCAGGTTGAAAAGGTTTTTGCCGACAGGTTTTATATTAAAATGTTCTACGGAACGGTAAACTGCATTTCAAAGGGCGGCACATCCTACTGCATATATGATAAAAAGTCAAAGCAGCCCATACGTGCCGCGTCAATTGCCGATTTGCAGGAGGGTGACAGCATAGTTTGTGTATGGAATAATTCCGTTTTAAATAATGTGGTAATATACCGCTGATATATTTAAGGCTTTTGCATAAAAATTTTTAAAATTTGCAGGGCAAAATATAGTCAAAATTGCCTTTGACAAATTAAAGCCTTTATGCTATAATTTATAATACAGTGTGTAACCGAAAAGGTGTAAATCCGACTTGGTTACGCGCTGTTTTTTTGTTTTAGGAGGTTTTTTAATGGATAAGGAACAATCACTCAAAAATATGGTGCAGATGCCTGTCGGGAAGCTTATTTTATCAACCGGAATACCTATGATTATTTCAATGGTTCTCCAGGCTTTTTACAACATTGTAGACAGCGCCTTTGTGTCAAACATGGCGCAAAACGGAGAGGATGCGCTAAATGCACTTACATTGGCGTTTCCGATTCAAATTCTTATAGTTGCGATCGGGATAGGAACAGGCGTCGGAACAAACGCGCTCGTTTCAAGAACGCTCGGAGAGGGAAACCGCGAAAAAGCGGCAAGGGCGGCAGGCTGCTCCGTTTTTCTTGCATTTGTTATATATTTGCTGACCGTTATTTTCGGCGTATTTGCGGTTAAGCCCTATATATCGTCGCAGACAAAAAATCCGCTTATTTATGATATGGCGGTAAAATATCTCAGAATTTGCTGCATTATTTCATTCGGAAATATATTTTTTGCGATATTTGAAAAGCTTTTGCAGTCAACGGGGCTGTCGCTTTACTCGTCAATAGCTCAGATTTTCGGTGCGGTTATTAATATAATTCTCGATCCGATAATGATTTACGGACTTTTTGGTTGTAAGCCGTTGGGCGTGAGCGGCGCGGCTTATGCAACGGTTATAGGTCAGATTGCTTCATTTCTTCTTGCGCTTGTTTTTCATATTAAATTTAACGGCTCGATTAAAATAACAGTAAAATCGCTGAAACCGTCCGCAAATTTGATAAGGGGGATTTACTCTATAGGTCTGCCGGCAATTATCGCGCAGGCGCTCATGTCGTTTATGACATACGGGCTGAACATAATTCTTGTCACAATAAACGAGGGAATGGTTACCGCCTACGGACTTTACTACAAGCTCCAGCAGTTTCTTCTGTTCGCGGCGTTCGGTATGCGTGACGCGCTGACGCCTGTAATATCGTTTGGCTACGGTCAGATGAATAAAAAAAGAATAAGGGCGGCAGTCAAATGCGGAGTTTGCTATACAAGCGTTATAATGCTTGCGGGAGTGTGTCTGCTTGAAATATTTGCGCATCCGCTCGCCGCTGTGTTTAAGCTGTCGGGCGAAACGGAAATAATGTATATAAGCGCAATCAGAATAATATCGGTAAGCCTTTTGTTTGCGGGAGTGAATATATCCTTGCAGGGAGCGTTTCAGGGGCTTGAAGCGGGAGTTCAGACTCTTGCAATATCCGTAATGCGTCAGCTGCTTTTCGTTATTCCTCCGGCTTTGATTTTTGCTCATATTGCCGCTTCTGATGCGGCGCTTTCGTGGACTGTGTGGCTGACATTTATAATCTCGGAGGGGCTTTCATGCGTATTTGCACTGATATTTATGCGCGGAATATATAAAACAAAAATAGGTATTTAAAAAATAGTGCAGGCAAAGGGCGGCTGCGTTAAGCAACAGCCCCTTGCCTGCCTTTTTTATATATCATTATCTGCCGATATTTCCATATCCCGAGCAAGGCAAAACCAGTATCTGTACCTCATTTCCGCTGCCTTGAGCTGAAAAATCAGCTGATTTAAAAGTATGGGATCGGTTACGTAATTTATACTCGAATTAAGATCGGATATTTCAGCCTTTGTTTCGCTTAAGTGGCTCATAAGCGTACTGTATTCGGAGGAGACAGGCTTTTCTCCGCCGAAGCTTCTTTTTAAACTGTCAAACATTTCATATCACCTCTCGGATATTATACACAAAATAACAATTTTTATTCCGAATTTGTAACAAAAATTCGTTTCGTTTCATAATCTGTTATTGAACATAATATAAGTGTGAAATGAATATAATTGAACTAAACGTGTTATAAGGGGAGAGTTGACATGAATAACAATAATAATATTAACAGAAAGCTCGAAAGTGCATTGGCAGGCATGAATAAGCGTGATCTTCAAAATCTTGTACGCTCGGCAAAAAGCAGCGGCGTTTTATCAAGACTTTCGGAAAGTGACAAAAAAAGAATAATGGACGAATTTTCACGGCTTGATACAAATCAAATCAGGCAAAAGCTTTCAAAGCTTAACATGAACGACTTTTCAAGAATGAATGTAAACGATATAATAAAAAATCTGAATAATTTATAAAAAGGCGGTGATCTAAAATGGCAGGCTCGGCAATGGATACTCTGCGCGGACTTTTGGGCGATAATGCCGACGAAAAAATAAAAGCAGCGCTTTCCTCACTTTCCGCCGCTGCTCCGGCTGCGCAGCAAAGCGGTGAAAGCAGTGGATCGCCGGAAAATGCTTCATCAAATGCTTCATCCGGTGCGGCTGTACAAAACGCGCTGTCGGGCGCTCTTGACAGCGGAACATTAAACTCTCTTATGCAGATAAGGGATATGGTAAATCAGCTTACAAACAGCACAAACGATTCGCGCTCAAACCTCCTCATGTCGCTGAAGCCCTATATGCGCACGTCGCGGCAGGGCTCAATTGATATGGCTGTACGTATGCTGAACATCAGCAAGCTTTCAGGACTTTTCAGAATGAGGTGATTTGTCTATGTATCGCAAGTTTTACAGCTATAACGATATGCCTGTAATCAAAAAGCCGGAGCCGCCGCCAAAGCAAGCTCAAAAGCCTGCTCCTGAACGAAAGCAGCAGGACAGCGGCGGTCTTCTCGGCAATCTCGAAAGCGACGATATTATATTGCTCGTAATTTTTGTTATTCTTCTTATGGATAACTGCGAAGACCGCCTTTTATTGCTCGCTCTCGGATTTATATTTTTTGCCGATTATTTTACATAAAAAGCTCCGAAACAATATTTTAACTCAAAGGCAGCCGGTAAAGCGGCGGCCTTTATTTACATTTAATAAAAAAATCATACACACTTGCAATTTAAAAATAAGTGTGATATAATGTGATTATCTTAGTAATTACGGAGGAAAACGGTAATGCATAAAGAATTTTTAATGGGAAATGAAGCCATTGCCGCAGGTGCACGCGCGGCAGGCGTAAACCTTGTATGCGGCTATCCCGGAACGCCGTCAACGGAGGTTTTGGAGGCTACGGCCAAAAACAATAAGGACGGAAAAATTTATGTTGAATGGTCGGTAAACGAAAAGGCGGCAATGGAACTCGGAGCAGGTGCATCCTACAGCGGTGCACGTGTTATGGTGACAATGAAGCAGGTTGGACTTAACGTTGCTTCCGATCCGCTTATGAGCCTTGAATATGTGGGAATTAAGGGGGCTATGGTTATAATGGTTGCGGATGATCCGGGACCTATTTCCTCGCAGACAGAGCAGGACACGCGCAGCTTTGCCGCATTTTCAAAGCTTCCGTGCTTTGATCCGTCGTCTGTTGCAGAGGCGTATGAAATGATTATTGACGCTTTTGAATATTCGGAAAAATACGGTACACCCGTTTTTTTCAGACCGACTACAAGAGTCTGTCACGGCTATGCATCTATAGATGTGCGTGACGATGAGGAATGTGCGCAGAATGTGCCGGGGGGCTTTGTAAAAGACTCATCGAGATGGGTCATATTCCCGAAGCTGTCTTTTAAGGCGCACGCCGATATTGAAAAGAGAAACGAGCTTCTCGGCAATGTTTTTTCATCATATAAAAAGAATATTATCCATAGCGGAGAGTGCGGAAGCAAAATCGGAATTGCAACGCACGGAATAAGCTATACATATACTATGGAAGCGCTCAAAGGTAAAAAGAAGCCGCGAATTTTCAAGGTTTCAACGCCGTTTCCGTTTCCAGAGGAGCAGGCAAGGCTGTTTTTGGAGGGTCTTGACGAGGTGCTTTGCATAGAGGAGCTTGACCCGGTTATCGAGCGTGAGCTTACATATATTTGCGGAAAATATAATCTGAACGTCAAAATACGCGGAAAGCTTACAGGCGATATTGCATCTTCGGGAGAAAACAGCTGCGGGAGCGTTTTAAAGGCTTTATCTGATTTTATGGGCTTTTTGCTTCCCGAAGAAAGGCAAATAAAGGCAATGCCGCCGCTTCCGGTGCGGCCGCCGGTGCTTTGCGCAGGCTGCCCTCACAGAGCGTCATTTTTTGCGGTAAAGGAAGCAATGAAAGGAAAGAAAACAATTTTCTGCGGAGATATAGGCTGCTATACGCTCGGAAACGCTATGCCGCTTGATATGGTTGATACTTGTCTTTGCATGGGCGCGGGAGTAAACATTGCACAGGGAGTCGGGAAAATAGAGCCTGATACGGTTTGCTTTTCGTTTGTCGGTGACTCAACGTTTTTTGCTTCCGCTATAACCGGAGTCGTAAACGCCGTATACAACAGGGCGAACATGACGCTTATCGTGCTTGACAACTCAACCACCGCAATGACGGGTCATCAGCCGCATCCCGGAACGGGCCGAACGGCAATGGGCGATATAACCGAAAAAATAAATATTGAAGCGGTTTTAAGAGGAGTCGGAGTTAAAACCGTTGAAACGGTAAATCCGCTTGATCTTGAAAAAGCTGTTCGCTGCGTAAAGCGCGTTGCGGCGGAGGACGGAGTTAAGGCAATTATTTTCCGATCACCGTGTGCTGTGCTTATAAAGCCGGAAAGGGCGGCTGAAATTGACAAGGTAAAATGCATAGGATGTAAAAAATGCATAAACACTCTCGGCTGTCCGGGAATAGCCTTAAGCGATAACGGAGTAATAATTGACAGCTCTCTATGCACGGGCTGCGGCTTGTGCACTCAGGTTTGTCCGACAAACGCTATAAAGGCAGGAGGTAAGGTTTATGAGTAAAAATATATTGCTGTGCGGAGTGGGCGGTCAGGGAACGGTGCTCGCTTCAAAACTTATTGCGGCTGCGGCAATGAATAAAAATATTCCCGTTATGAGTGCCGAAACAATAGGAATGGCTCAAAAGGGCGGCAGCGTTGTAAGCTATATAAAATTCGGAGATGATATTTACTGCCCTATGTTCTCACGCGGCGAAGCTGATGTTATTATAGCCTTTGAGCCTGCGGAGGCAGTTCGTATGCTCCCGTTTTTGAAAGAGGACGGCGTTATGATAGCAAACACGCGCCCCATTATGCCTGTAACGTCAGCGCTCGGAAAAGCGACGTACAACAGCGGCGATATGGTAAAATGTCTTAAAGAAAATGTTCGGCAGCTTACGCTTGTCGACTGCTCCGAAGCGGCAAAGGAGCTCGGCTCGTCAAGAGTTATAAACCTTGTGCTTTTGGGTGCGGCAATAAAAAGCGGCGCTCTCAGCCTTACGGCCGAAGATATAAAAGAGGCGCTCAGGCAAAAGGTAAAGCCCGAATTTTATGAATTAAACTGCTGCGCGCTAAACTTTCTGAGCTGAGGTGCGAGATGATGAAAAAAATAACCGAAATAGATAAAAATTTTGCGGCATCATCGGTCTGCGGCAAAGAAATGAAGCTGTATGATGCGGAAAAAGAGCCTTTTAAAATTTACGGGGTTTATAAGCCCGACAAAAAGCGCGGATTTGTAAGAATGGATCCCGTTGTCGCAAATGCGGTAAACGACGGCGTCGGGAGCCTTAATTATCATACCGCCGGCGGGAGAGTGCGCTTTAAAACAAATTCGCGGCATATAGCCGTAAAATGCAGCTTTGCGGACTGCTGGATTATGCCGCATATGCCGGCAAGCGGCAGCGCAGGGTTTGATATGTATTCTTGCGGCAAATATCTTGGAAGCTTTATTCCGCCGAATACCTGCACCGCTTCGGAAATTCCCGATAATATTAAAAGCGGCTATGAGGCGGCGGTTGATTTAAAAGACGAAAAAATGCGCGATATAATTATAAATTTTCCGCTTTACAATGATGTTTTAAAGCTTTATATAGGCATTGACGAAAATGCGGTGCTTGAAGAGGGGGATAAATACCCGAACGAAAAGCCGATTGTTTTCTACGGCTCGTCAATTACGCAGGGCGGCTGCGCTTCAAGACCCGGAAACAGCTATCAGAGTATTCTTTCAAGGCGCCTTAACTTTGACTTTTTAAATCTCGGCTTTTCCGGCAGCGCACGCGCGGAGGAGGCAATGAGCGACTATATAGCAGGTCTTGAAATGTCGGCTTTTGTGTACGACTATGACCATAACGCGCCGAGTGCAGAGCATTTAAAAAACACACATTACAAAATGTATAAAAAAATACGCGCCGCACATCCCGATATTCCGATTATAACCGCTCCCGCTCCGTCGCCGTGCTTTGAAGATGCGCAGGAGCGGGCGGAAATAATAAGGCAGACATCGGAGCGCGCAAAATCTGAGGGAGATAACAACATATATTTTATAGACGGCATATTTAAAAGCCATGACAGTGAAATGATGACGGTTGACGGTTGTCACCCGAACGATTTCGGAATGTATTGCATGGCTGAAGCGTTTGAAAAGGTATTAAAGGAGGTAATGACAAATGAAAATAAATAACACACAACTAAAGCTTGTAAATGAGCGGATAAAGGCTCTTACGGCTTCCGAGAGCTTTTACGGAAAGAAATACAGAGAAATGGGAATTGAGGGTGTTGAAAGTGCGGAGGATTTTGAAAAGCTTCCGTTTTCCGAAAAAAAGGATTTGCGCGACGCTTATCCGCTCGGACTCATGACAGCGCCGGAAAGCGAAATAGTGCGTATTCATTCGTCATCGGGAACAACAGGTCTTCCGGTTATAATTCCGTATACGGCAAAGGATGTTGAGGACTGGGCAATAATGTTTAAAAGGTGCTATGAAACGGCAGGAATAACGCCTCTTGACAGAATACAGATTACGCCGGGTTACGGCTTGTGGACGGCAGGAATAGGCTTTCAGGCAGGGGCCGAGCTTTTAGGCGCTACGGCAGTTCCTATGGGGCCGGGAAACACGGATAAGCAGCTGCAAATGATGCAGGATATGGGCTCAACCGTATTATGCGCAACCTCGTCATATGCCCTTTTGCTTGCCGAAGAGATAAACAAGCGCGGCATAAAGGATAAAATAAAGCTTAAAAAGGGCGTTATCGGCTCGGAGCGATGGAGCGAAAAAATGAGAAACAGTATATCCGAAAAGCTTGGGATTGAGCTTTACGATATTTACGGTCTTACGGAAATATACGGTCCGGGAATAGGAATAAGCTGCCGCGAAAATAACGGTATGCATTATTGGGACGACTATATTTATATTGAGATAATCGACCCCGTAACAAAGAAAAACGTGCCTGACGGAGAGCTCGGCGAAATTGTTATTACAACGCTCAGAAAAGAGGGCGCGCCGCTTATCCGCTACAGGACGCATGACCTTTCGAGAATTATTCCCGAAAAGTGCCCGTGCGGAAGCGTGTTCCCCAAAATTGATATTATCATGGGAAGAACGGACGACATGATGAAAATCAAGGGCGTAAACGTTTTTCCGAGCCAGATTGAAGAGGTACTCGGCGAATTTTCGGAAATTTCGAGCGAATATCAGATACGCATATCTCACCTTGACGGCAAGGATACAATGCGGATTTATGTTGAAACAAACGGAACGGTCGACTTTTTAGGTCTTTCCCGCAGAATTGCCGAAAAGGTAAAAAGCCGCATAGGCTTCACTCCGCTCGTTAAGGTTGTTGAAATAGGCGTTTTGCCGCGAAGCGAGAAGAAAGCGGCGAGAGTAATTGATGAACGGTATAATTAAATATAATAAGCGGTGCGGCAATGAGCTGCGCCGCTTATTATATTTATTTTTTTGTTATAATTTTTTGATTTTGTGCATAAAATATGTGCAGATGCTTTTTATTAAAAGCAGATTTTCGCTTTTGCGCATTACCTGCCCACAGATAATGTGCGGAGAGTGTTTTATGCTTGTGGGCAGAAAGGTTATGAAATTTAAATGATTAAAACAAAACCGTTTATAATAAGTCTTGTAATACCGCTTGCAATCGGAGCGCTTTCGGGCGTGGTAACGAGCGGAAGTATGGAGCGATACGCACAGATGGCAAAGCCGCCGCTTGCGCCGCCGTCATGGCTTTTTCCTGTTGTATGGACAATTCTCTTCATTCTGATGGGAATAGCGTCTTACCTTATTTATATGTCGGGAAACCCCGAAAAGAAATCGGCGCTTTTTTTCTACGGCGCACAGCTTGTTGTAAATTTTGTATGGCCGATAATATTCTTTAATTTCGGAAAATATTTGTTTGCGTTTATATGGCTCATGTTTTTATGGGTATGGGTTATTATTATGAATGTGAAATTCTATAGGATAAACCGTTCGGCAGGTCTGATGATTATTCCGTATGTAATATGGCTCACCTTTGCCGCATATTTAAACTTTTTTGCTTATTATCTGAACTGAAATTTTATCGTCTTATTTCGGGATATTCCGCATGGAATATCCTTTTTTATTGTTATTTTTTTGAAAATTAAAGCGTAATTCAAAGCTTTTTATCGACAATTATAATAAATATACCAAATTACGACAACCGATTTTGACAGAAAAGTCGCGCCGTGTGAGTTATAATGTATTCGGAGATGATTGATATGGATTTCTATGCTGACAGCGCGCTTTTGTGCTGCACGGTAATGAACTGTATTATTTTCGATATAGCGCGGCGCATTTTAAGGCTTAAAGTTAAGCGGCGCAGGCTCATCTGCTTTTCTGCTGCCTTGTCTGCCTGCGGAATTGTATGTCTTTTTTTTGCAGCCGTGCGGCTTGCCTACATACCCGTTTATGCGATTGCTGTTTATTTTTTGTTTGGGAAATGCTCGTTTTGGGAGCTTATTCGCAGATTTTTTATATGTATAGGCACTTCGCTTCTGCTCAGTGCGGTATATCTTGCGGTAATACCGCCCGATAGCTTTGAAATTTTGCTGACGGGCGGCATGAGCTTTTATATAGCCGATGATTTTGCCCTATATTCAAGCGTTATCGGCGTTTATGCGGCGGTCAGGATTATTTTGTTTTTCATGTGCGAAAAGAGAAAGCGTATGCGCGTGCGGATAAAAATAGGCGGCAGGGAAACAATAGGGTACGCGTTTGCGGACACGGGAAACAGCCTCCGCGCGCCGGACGGAAAGCCTGTTATTCTCGCGGAAAAATCTCTTTTTGATGAGAATTTGACGGGCGCGGTTAAAATAAACTGCCGCACGGCAGCAAACGGTCTTAGCGAAATTACCGCCTTTCCGGTTGAAGAGCTTTACTTTGAGGACATAGGAAGGCAGTGGAGCGGAGGAGCGTATGCCGCAAAATCGGACCATATGTTCTCCGGCGGCTGCTCGGTGCTTCTTCACAGCAGCATGAATATTTGAAACGGCTTACTGTAAATGTTTATAATGAAAGGATTTGTTACACAATGTTTAAATTTCTGGGAAATCTTAAAGAACGCTTTTTTTATCTTTACGGGACGTTTGAAAACTGCCCTGAGGATATATATTACATAGGCGGAAGCGATATTCTGCCGCCGCCGCTTGAAAAGTATGAGGAGGCGGAAGCGGTTGAAAGGCTCAAAAGAGGCGATGAGAGCGTAAGAAAGCTTTTGATTGAGCGCAATTTGCGGCTTGTTGTGTATATCGCAAGAAAATTTGAAAACACGGGAATATATGTTGAGGACCTCATTTCAATAGGGACAATCGGTCTTATAAAGGCGATAAACACCTTTGACCCGGATAAAAACATTAAGCTTGCAACATATGCCTCGCGCTGCATTGAAAATGAAATACTGATGTATCTGAGAAAAAACTCAAATTCAAAAACAGAGGTTTCGATTGATGAGCCGCTTAATGTTGACTGGGACGGAAACGAGCTTCTTTTGTCGGATATTCTCGGCACGGACGATGACAGCGTTTATCACAATATTGAGCAGCAGGTTGAAAAAAATCTTCTTTTAAGCGCTCTTGACAGACTGCCTGCAAGAGAGAAAAAAATTATGCAGCTGAGGTTTGGTCTCGGCGCGTGCAGGGAAAAAACGCAGAAGGAGGTTGCGGATCTACTCGGTATTTCGCAGTCGTATATTTCAAGACTTGAAAAAAGAATTATAGGACGGCTCAAAAAAGAAATTTCAAGAATGAGCTGAATAACAAAACGTTTTTAAGGCAAGAATAATCATTGAGCGGCACGGAAAGTATTACATAGCCGATAATAACCCTTTTCGGCAAATTTACAAGGAAGGAATGCTGCACAATGATTAACAAGGTAGAAATTTGCGGAGTAAACACATCAAAGCTTCCGGTGCTGACAAGAAAGGAAAAAGACGAGCTTTTTCTGAAAATAAAAGACGGTGACAAAGAGGCAAGAGAAATTTTTGTGCGTGGAAATCTCAGGCTTGTTCTGAGCGTTATACAGCGGTTTTCAAACAGGGGCGAAAATGCCGACGATCTTTTTCAGGTCGGCTGCATAGGTCTTATAAAGGCGATAGATAATTTTGACCTGTCGCAGAACGTTCAGTTTTCAACATACGCCGTTCCGATGATTATAGGTGAAATAAGAAGATATTTAAGAGATAATAATTCAATACGCGTGTCGCGTTCGCTTAAGGATATTGCATATAAGGCGCTTCAGGTTAAGGAGCGGCTCACAAATGAAAATTCACGCGAGCCGACGGTAAACGAAATTGCACACGAGCTTGATTTGCCGAAGGGCGACGTTGTTTTTGCGCTTGACGCAATTGCCGATCCGGTTTCGCTTTTTGAGCCTGTTTACCATGACGGCACAGAGGCGATATATGTTATGGATCAGGTTAAGGACGAGAAAAATACAGATGAAAGCTGGCTTGAAAACATTGCCATAAATGAAGCGATGAAGCATCTTGATGATCGTGAAAAGCATATTTTAAGGCTCAGGTTTTTTCACGGCAGAACGCAAATGGAGGTTGCAAACGAGATAGGAATAAGTCAGGCGCAGGTTTCAAGGCTTGAAAAAAGCGCGCTGAAGCAAATGCGCAAATATGTTTGAGAAATATTACTATGTTACTTTTGCCAAATGATTATTGCATTTTATGCGTTTTTCGGTGTGCGGCTTTGATGGCTGTGCACCTTTTTTACGAAAAATTACACAAAAAATCCGCCCCAAATATGTATGATATAAAATATTTACAAATAGTTTAAAATTTTTTTGCGAAAAGCCTTGCAAAATCGGAAAATATGATGTATAATTATATAATAAGGCGTAGAATATTTTTAAATATGCGTGGGGGGAATGTTATAATGATAAGCAAGGCGTTTCAAAATATAGTAACCCAGATGGCAGAGGTATTTCCGAAGCGGTTTGGTATTACGGATTCTCAGGGACTTATTTTAGCTTCAACGGGTGTTGAGCCGAGAGATGAGGTGCTTGAGGATTTGGTATACGCTGTTGCAAACAGCGATAAAATTTTGTTTAAGGACGGATATACCGTTAAGGTTTTGTCGAACAAGCCTTATTCGGAATATGTGGTATATGTTGAGGGAACCGATGAGGTTTCAAAGGTATGCTGCAGCGCCGTAGTTGTTGCCGCAAATAATGTGCGTCATTATTACGATGAAAAATATGACAAGACAATGTTTATGCAGAATATTATTTTTGACAACCTTCTTGCGTTTGATCTTCATCAGAAAGCAAAGGAGCTTCACGTTGACGTTGATGTTCCGAGAGCTGTATTTTATGTAAAGGTTACAGATCGCACCGAAAACGGTATTTATGAGGTTGTAAGAAATATGTATCCGGATAAGGAACGCGATTTTGTAATAAGCGTTGACAGCTCAAATGTTGTGCTTATAAAGGAAATGCGTCAGATCCCCAACTCGGACGAGCTTCATCAGATTGCCCAGTCGATTGTTGACACGGTAAACGGCGAAACGTTCCTTAACACTCTTGTCGGAGTAGGCTCCGTTGCCGCAACGCTTGACGAGCTTAACAACTGCTACAAGGAGGCTCAGATTGCACTTGAAGTCGGCAAGGTTTTTGAAGAGGAAAAATATATTTTAAATTATGATAATCTCGGAATAGGAAGACTGATTTATCAGCTGCCGATAAAGCTTTGCGAGCTTTTCCTACACGAAGTGTTCAAAAAGGGAGATATTGCTTCTCTTGACGATGAAACTATACTTACAATTAATAAATTCTTTGAAAACGACCTGAACGTAAGCGAGACATCAAGGCAGCTGTTTGTTCACAGAAATACCCTTGTTTATCGCCTTGAAAAGATATATAAGCTTACAGGTCTTGATTTGAGAAAGTTTGATCAGGCAATTGTATTTAAGGTTGCTATGATGGTTCATAAATATCTTGCGTCGGACTCAATGAAGATATAATTTATGACTTTATTAAAAGGCTGCTTTGATTTGATTGTCAAAGCAGCCTTTTACAAAAGCAGGCTGGAAAAAACATTTGATAGGAGATGACATTTTTGAGTAAGAAAAAAATTGTTGCCGGCTCTCTTGCCGCAGTGCTGCTTGTTTCGGGCAGCTGGTGTGCGCGCGGCGTTTATGACAAGTTTGTCCACAGGGGAATTTATTCAAAGCTTCTCGGTATTCAAAGCGTGCTTGATGATGCTTTCCTTTATGATTATGATGAGGAAAAAGCGGCAGATTATGCGGCTCTCGGTCTTTCGGTGTCGCTTGACGACCCTTACACCGTTTACTACAATAAGCAGCAGTTTTCCGATTATATGAACGCCGGCAGCGGAGATTTTGTCGGCATAGGCGTTACGGTTATGTTTGACAAGGAAAACGATGAAATAAAGGTTATATCCGTTATGGATAACTCGCCGGGCTTTGAAGCAGGCATTTTGCCGGGCGATGTTATAACGGCGGTAGACGGAGAAAAATATACTGGAACACAGATGAATGACGCCGTTTCCAAAATACGCGGTCTTGATTTGGAGGGCAGCGTTGAGGGAACAAGCGTTAATGTAACTGTGCGCCGATCGGGAGAGGAAAAGGAGCTTACAATTGTCAGAAAGCGCATCCATCAGGACACCGTAAAATCGGAAATGCTTTCAAACAATACGGGCTATATACGAATTTCGTCATTTAACAGAGGCGACGGCAAGGATGAGCTTTCAACGAGCGATGAATTTATGAATGCTCTTGATGAGCTTACCGGAAAGGGCATGGAAAAGCTGATTATTGATGTGCGCGATAACGGCGGCGGTGATGTTGACGTTGTCAGCAAAATAGTTGACAGACTTGTGCCTGAGGGGCTTATAATGTATACCATTGATAAAAAGGGCAGGCGCGATGAAATAAAATCAGACTCGCGTGAGCTTTCAATGCCTATGGCAATTTTGGTAAACGGTAACTCCGCAAGCGCCTCCGAACTTATGACCGGTGCGCTGAGGGATCATAAAAAAGCAACTGTTATAGGCACAAAAACGTTCGGTAAGGGCGTTATGCAAAGAGTTTATCCGTTCAGCGACGGATCGGGAATGTCGGTTACGGTGGCAAGATATTATACGCCGAACGGTATATGTGTTCAGGACGAGGGAATAACGCCTGATATTATTTCCGAGCTTCCGGAGGATATAAAGGATACACCGGTATCGTCACTTGACAAAAACAAGGATGTTCAGCTTCAAAAAGCAATTGAAGTTTTATCAGAGCAATAAATATTTAAGGGAGAAATGCACCTATGAAAATAATTGACAGACTTAAAAAGAAAGAAAACACTCTCTCCTTTGAGGTTTTCCCTCCGAAGCCGAACGGAAATGCCGAAGCAATACGCAGTGCCGTTGAAAAAATTGCTTCTCTTTCGCCGAGCTATATGAGCGTTACATACGGAGCGGGCGGCGGAAACTCAAAAAATACGATAGAAATTGCAAAGGCAGTTCAAGGCTGCGGAGTTACGGCGCTTGCTCACCTTACGTGCGTTACGGCAACGAGGGATATAATAAGCAGCAGGCTTTCGGAGCTTAAAGCGGCAGGAATAGAAAACGTGCTTGCGCTCAGAGGTGATAAGCCAAAAGACTATACGGACGATATGCAGGGCGACTACAAATATGCGTCGGAGCTTATCGAGGATATAAAGAAGCAGGGAGATTTTTGCATAGGCGCGGCGTGCTACCCTGAGGGTCACGTTGAATGTGAGAGCAGAAAGCAGGACCTTGAAAACCTGAAAATAAAGGTTGACAGCGGCTGCGATTTTCTTACAACGCAAATGTTTTTTGATAACAGCGCGCTCTACAGCTTCCTTTACAGGCTTTCGGAAAAAGGTATAGATGTGCCCGTTATAGCAGGCGTTATGCCCGTTACAAACGGAAAGCAGATAGCGCATATATGCGAGCTTTCGGGAACATCGCTTCCGTCGCGCTTCAGAATGATTGCCGACAAATACGGCGATAAGCCGGCGGCAATGAAGCAGGCGGGAATTGCATACGCTACGGAGCAGATTATAGATTTGTTTGCAAACGGCGTTCATGCAGTCCATGTTTACACAATGAACAAGCCGGATGTTGCTGCTGCAATTCAGAGCAATATTTCAGAAATTCTTAGCGTATAATTCCGATTGCGAGATGATTTTTTATGATTGATTTGTCACGCGCAGACAGAAGCGAGGTATACAGATATATGGGGCTCGGCAAAAGCGAGCCGGACGAAAGACTTCGCGAAATAACAGAAGATATTATAAAGGAGATAAGCGGCGGCGCGATGCCGAAATTCTGCATTTGCGATACGTCCGTTTCAATTGACGGAATAAAGGTCAGCTTTGACAGCTTTTCTGTTTTTAGCAGTGGTCTTGCAAATCACCTGTCGGGGTGCAGCGGCGCGCTTTTCTTTGCCGCAACGCTCGGAAGCGAGGTTGACAGAATTATTTCAAAATATTCCGTAATTTCCCCGGTTAAAGCCGTTGCCGCGCAGGCGGCTGCCGCAGCTATGATTGAGCTTTTTGCCGACAGCGTTTGCGAGCAAATCCAAAGGGATGAAAAAATTTATCTTATTGCGCGATTTAGTCCGGGCTACAGTGATTTTTCGCTTGAATATCAGAAAAAGCTTCTTGATATACTAAATGCGCAGAAAAGAATAGGTCTTTGTCTTACGGACGGAAATTTGCTTACGCCGATAAAGTCAATAACGGCGGTAATAGGGAAAAAAGATACGCCGGACGGCTGCGCCGTTCATAAATGCAAAAGCTGCCCGAACACAGATTGTACATTCAGAAAAAGCTGATTTCGGAGGTTACATATGAACAGAAAACTGAGAAACACTTTAATAGCGGCAATGGTTGCCGTGATAGGCCTGATAATTTCTTCCGCAGCAAAAGCCGAAATAAAAGTTATGGTAAACAATGAGCCGATCGCATTTGACAGCAATCCCGTCATTAAAAACGGCAGAACACTTGTTCCTTTGCGTGCGATTTTTGAAAGGCTCGGCGCAAGCGTCGACTGGGATGAGGGCGCGCAGACGGTTACGGCCGTAAAGGATGATAAAACGCTAAAGCTTACCGTCGGCAGCAGTGCGGCATATATAAACGGCAATAAGACAGAGCTTGATGTGCCTGCCGAAATAGTCAAGGGAAGAACTCTTGTTCCGGTAAGATTTATTTCCGAAAGCCTTGACTGCACGGTCAGCTGGGACGATATGACGAGGACTGTTAAAATATATGAAAGGGGCTTTGTTTTCGGCTCTCTGCGCGTACATTATCTTGATGTAGGTCAGGGCGACAGCGAATTTATAGAGCTGCCGAGCGGAAAAACAATGCTCATTGACGCGGCTAATGCGGAGGACGGAAAGAAAATCGGCGATTATATACGCTATCTCGGCTACAGCCGAATAGACTATCTTGTCGCAACACACCCTCATGTCGACCATATCGGAGGTATGGAATACATAGTAAACCAATTTGAAATAGGAAATGTTTATATGCCCGATGCTTCAACATCAACACAAACCTTTATGAAGCTTCTGACGGCTATAGACAAAAAGAATATTCCGACCATAGAAGCAAAAGCGGGAGTGGCGATAGATGATGATCTTTGCGAAATAAAATTTTTGGCTCCGGACGGCGGAGAATATGACGGTATTAATAACTATTCCGCAGTATTGAAAATTGTGTACAAAAACACGAGCTTTCTGTTTATGGGCGATGCGGAAAAGGAGGAAGAGGACAGAATAAGCGGCGACGTTTCGGCGGACGTTATAAAAATCGGACATCACGGCTCGTCAAGCTCTTCGGGTGAAAGCTTTATAAGGCGCGTAAATCCGAAATATGCGGTAATATCCTGCGGCAAGGGAAACTCTTACGGTCATCCGCACAGCGAAACTGTTGCACTTTTAAATTATCTGAACATAAATATTTTAAGGACAGATGAGCTCGGAACAATAATAGCCGAAAGCGGCGGAGAAAATATTTTGATAAACAAGGATATTTCTCCGATAAAGGAAAACGCACCGCCGGGTGACAGTACGGAAACGAGCGAGCTGCCGAGCGCTTCGGCAGAGCCGGCAAAAGCCGATGGGCAAACAAGCGTAGCGGAGCAGTCTGCAGACGGGAATACAACCGTTTATGTTACGAAAAGCGGAAAGAAATATCACTCGGACGGCTGCAGCAGCCTTAAAAAGAGCAAAATTCCGATAACGCTTGCGGAAGCAAAACTCGAATATGAACCATGCTCAAAATGTAACGCCCCGAAATGATTAAATTTTATATTTTTGGTTAAAACTAAATATGAAAGCTGCCGTAAATAAATATAAAAAGTGCGGCAGCTTATTTATTTTAGTTTATTTCGGAGGTAAAATTTTATGAATTTCAGAACAGACCTGGCTTCGGAAGCGCACGAAATATCAAGGGGAGAAGCAACGGAGATTGAGGGAGTTATATCGGAAACTCAAAAGCTCGATGAGCTTGAAATCACAACGGTTGAGGTTATAAACGAGCAGGGAGCGGAAGCTATCGGAAAATCTGTAGGGAAGTATATAACAATAAGTGTTCCCGAGCTTAAATATTCCGCAGAGAGCTATCAAAAGGCTGTTGCCGCGCTTGCGGCGCAGATAAAGCTCTTATCGGGCGCACATAAAAATACGCTGACACTTGTTGTCGGGCTCGGAAACAATGACATAACACCGGATAGAATAGGGAATATGGCGGTATCGCAGATTATGGTAACGCACCATATGAAAAAGCATGCACCCGAAATATTTACAGACGAGATAAGCCCTGTATGCGCAATTGCTCCGGGTGTTCTCGGAACAACGGGAATGGAAACGTCGGATATAATAAAAAGCATAGCGGACGATTTGAAGCCTGATTTGATAATTGTTGTCGATGCGCTTGCGGCTGCCGATTATTCAAGGATAGGAACAACCGTTCAGGTATCGGATGCCGGAATACAGCCCGGTGCCGGAGTCGGCAACAACAGAAACGCCTTAAACAAGGAAAGTCTCGGGATACCTGTTATAGCCGTCGGTGTTCCGACCGTAGTTGACGCATCTGCAATTACCGACGGAGAAAATACGCAGCCGCTTATGGTAACGCCGCGTGATATAGATCTGATTGTTAAAAAATGCGCAAAAGCAATTGCAGGCGGAATAAATCTTGCGCTTCAGGATTCAATGTCACTTAGTGAAATTGAAGAATATGTCGGCTGACGGTTGACATTTGGAAGAATAAGGTGTATAATATGATATGAAGCAGGCGAGAACCGTGACGCTGATTTTCGGCGCGCAATTTATGTTGCCTGCGGCGAATGGAGGATTAAAATGCAGAAAATAAATGAAAGTATAACGCTTCATTATATACCGATGAAAAAGCTTAAAACCTCGACAATCGGCGTATATATTCACAGACCGATTTGTGAAGCCGACGCTTCAAAAAATGCGGTTATTCCGAGAGTTTTAAAGAGAGGCTGCAAGCTTTGCAAAAATCGTGAGGAAATTGAAAAATATCTTGACGAATGCTACGGCGCGGAGCTTCGCGGCGGCTGCTTTAAAAAGGGCGAGGATCAGATTATGTATTTCACGCTCGAATCAATAACAGAAAAATATGCGCCCGATGACGAGCCTATATTTGAAAAAATGCTTGAGCTTATGATGTCGGTTATATTTGAGCCGATAGAGGAAAACGGCGGCTTTTCGGCGGAGTTTGTGCGCCAGGAAAAGAAAAACGCCATTGAAGCGATAGAGAGCATAAAAAATGACAAGCGCTCATATGCCGCGCACAGATGTACGGAGGAGCTTTGCAAGGGAACGGCTTATGCAATCGCCTCATACGGCACGGCGGAGGGCGTAAAGGCGATAGATGAAAAAGGGCTTTACGAGTATTATAAAAGAATAATTTTCTCATCATATATAGATATTTTTATTTCCGGAGAATGTGACGAGAAAAAAACGGCGGAGCTTATTAAAAAGCTTCTTCCTCAGGGAGATTTCAATCCCGAAAGCGTTAAGATTGAGGGAATACTCCAAAAAAGCGGCGAAGTGAACTATGTCGAGGAAAAAATGGACGTTACGCAGGGTAAGCTTTCAATGGGCTTTACAACCGGTATAGACAGAAATTCCGACGATTACTACTGTCTTATGGTTGCAAACAGTATATTCGGCGGCGGAGCTCACTCAAAGCTGTTTAACAACGTGCGCGAAAAGCTGAGTCTTTGCTATTATGCTTCCTCGTCCGTTGACAGATACAAAACGTTTATTGTTGTAAACGCCGGAATAGAATTTAAAAATTATCAAAAAGCGTATGACGAAATACTAAATCAGCTTGAAAACGTTAAAAAGGGTGATATTTCGGAGCTTGAATATGTTTCGAGTATAAACGCTATTGTAAATTCGCTTAAAACCTGCTTTGACGACCAGTATGCCATGCAGAGCTTTGAGCTGTCGGAATGTATTTTAAAAACCGGAGTAAGCCTTGAAGACGCTATTGAAAAAATCAAAAAGGTTACAATAGACGACGTTGTAAGAGTATGGAAAAATGTGCGTCTTGACACGGTGTATTTTTTGAAAGGAGCTGAAGCTTGATGGAACAGATTAAAATTGGTGTTACGGGCGAGGTGCTCTTTCATAAAAAGCACGAAAGCGGACTTGACATTTTTATAATGCCGAGAAAGGATTACAGAGCGGGCTATGCTATTTTCGGTACGAAATACGGCTCTGTTGACTCTGAATTTGTTGTTCCGGGTGAAGCGGAGGCAACAATAGTTCCGGACGGAATTGCGCATTATCTTGAGCATAAAATGTTTGATCAGCCGGACGGAAGCAATGTTTTTGACAAGTTTTCAAGGCTCGGAGCAAATGCAAACGCATTTACCTCGTTTAATACAACGGCTTATCTTTTTGCCGCTGCCGATAATATGCTTGAAAATCTATCCGTGCTTCTCGATTATGTTCAAAGTCCTTATTTTACTGAGGAAACGGTAGGCAAGGAGCAGGGAATAATCGGTCAGGAAATAAAGATGTATGACGACAGCGGCTCGTGGAGAGTGTTTTTCAATCTTCTCGGCGCGCTGTATCAGAAGCATCCCGTTAAAAAGGATATAGCCGGCACGGTTGAAACAATAAGCCATATAACGCCGCAGCTGCTTTATAGATGCTATAACACGTTTTATAACCTGTCTAACATGATGATATTCGTAACGGGTGATATTGATCCGTCAGCCGTTGAAAAATGCATTGATGACGGAATTAAGGTGTCAAAGCCGTTTGATGAGGAAATCAGGAAGATTTATCCCGAAGAGCCTAAGGCTGTTGCAAAGAAATATGTTGAGCAGTCGCTCAGCGTTGCGATGCCGCTTTTCATGATAGGCTTTAAGGATACCGATACGGGATACTCGGGCGACAAGCTCCTTAAAAAATATATCGAGGTTTCTATAATAAATAAAATGCTCTTTTCAAAGGGAAGTGAGCTTTATAAAAGGCTTTCCGATGAGGGCATTATAAACGACAGCTTTTCAGCCGATTATACCGCGCAGCCGGATTACGGTCATGTGCTTTTTGAGGGCGAGTCGTCAGATGCCGAAAGAGTGTATAATATGATGATAGATTATATTTCGGAAAAGCAGAAAAGCGGTATTGACAGAGCCGAATATGAGCGCACCAAAAAGGTTGTTTGGGGAGATTATATAAGAAGCTACAATGATGTTGAGGAGTTTTCTCACTCGTTTCTTAATATGTATATGATGGGCTCAATGTATACCGATTTTGAGAAGGTGTATTCGGATATAAGCTTTGAGGATGTTGAAGCAAGGTTTAAAAACCTGTATAATGCGGAGTATTCGGCGCTTTCTGTTGTAAAGCCGGTTTGAAATAAAAACATTAAAAAGAGGCTGCCTGCAAAAGTCAATTGACTTTGCAGGCAGCCTCTGTCTGTTTCTAAATGGGATAAAAATTTACATCTCATTTTTAGTTATCGTTTTCAAAATTGTCTGAGTCGTCCTCATCGTCGCTGTCAAACTGAAGCTCAATTTCTTCATGGCAATGCGGACAATGAATACCGTTTTCAATATCGTCAAAGCTGATCATAACGTCCTCACCGCAGTTAGGACATTCAATTTCAAAAAATTCGTTTCCGTCCTCGTCATCATCGCCGAAAAGGTCGTCATCATCGTCATCATCGTCGATATATTCGTCCTCATTATCGTCTTCATCATCATCGTAAATATCTGTAACAATAGTGTCAACATCGTCCTCAAGAGCATCAACTCTTTCGGCTGTTTCTTCAATGTCACAAGCAAAGTCCTCAACGGCTTCAGCCAAATCGTCGAGAACATCTATAATTTTGAGAAGTATTTTTCCCTCACTGCTTTTTTCGTCAAGCCTGAGTCCTTCGGCATAGCCCTTAAGGTAAGAAATCTTTTTGTAAATATCGTTCATATTCAACACCTCTGAAATAAAGCTTACCGGCAGCCTTAAAGGCTGCCGACAGATTAAAATTAAACTCTTTCCATATATTCGCCCGTTCTTGTATCAACTCTTATAATATCAGAGCCGTCAACAAAAAGCGGAACCTGAATTACCGCACCTGTTTCAAGAGTAGCCGGCTTTGTTGCGCCTGTTGCCGTGTCGCCCTTGAAGCCCGGCTCTGTTTCGGTTATTGCAAGCTCAACGAAGGTCGGGGGCTCGATACCGAATACGCTTCCCTTATATGAAAGTATTCTGCAAATCATGTTTTCCTTAACGAATTTAAGTGAATCGCCGATCTGATCCTTACCTATGGGAATCATATCATATGTTTCCTGATCCATGAAATAATAAAGATCTCCGTCGTTATAGGAATACTCCATATCCTTTCTTTCGATCATTGCTTTTTCAACCTTTTCCGTAGGACGGAAAGTTTTTTCAACTACAGAACCTGTTATAACATTTTTAAGTTTAGTTCTTACAAAAGCAGCTCCCTTTCCCGGTTTAACGTGCTGAAACTCAACTACCTGGTATACGTTTCCGTCAAACTCAAAGGTCATACCGTTTCTAAATTCGCCTGCTGTCATAATTTATCTCCATTCCGCCGCCTGCATCGGCACAAAAAATTATTAAATTTCTCTTGTCTGCAGGGAGTAAATGACAAGAGATTAGTTTTCTTATGTGCATTTTTCGGATAAATCCGCAACTGCACCAAAATAAAAGTCTGCGGATATTTTAACGCAGATCCGCCAAAGCGCAAAAGGCGCACAATAACACACCCTATGCTTATATATTATATATTGTAATATATTTTCGGAAAAAATTCAAGGCTTTTAATAAAAATATTTTTTTTGATGGTAATATTTCGTCAAAATACAGCGCATTGCACAAATTATTCCTTCTATTTTATATAAAATACCGATACCTAAACGGCTTAAATCAACAGTCAAAATGAGGTATAACGGCTGATTTTGTATAGATAAAGGTTTTGTCAGCGTTTATTTTTAAGTGCTTTTGCGCGGCTTAGCAGATAGTCGCGTCTGTTAAGCGACGGATTTTCAACAACCTCGTCAAACAGAACGCGCAAAACATCTCGCATTTCGCGCTCGGCACGGAATTTCATCTTCATGAGCTCGCGTCTGCCTATTGCAAGATCGGAATATCTGTAGGGTTCGCCTTTTTTTATAACCTCCATACATATTCTGCGCAGATTGTTTACCGATTTGCATTTTGCTTCTATAAATATAGGGTTTTTTGCCCTAATATCTGCCTCCTGCAAATCCAAAAGCTTTAAAAACTGCTTTTCGCCCATTCTTGAAAGAGCTCTTTTTACGCCGACCTCGCTTTGCTCAAAATGAACGTCATGATATTCTATAAGCGTGCATACCTCACGGCGCAGCTCATCGGAAAAGCCGTATCTGTGGGCAATATCGTCGGCAATTTTGCGGCTTTCGCTGTGATGGCCGTAAAAATGGATTACGCCGGAGCTGTCGCAGCTGGCGCAAAGCGGCTTTCCCACATCATGAAGAAGCGCAGCCCATCTAAGTGACAAAATTTTCGGCGTTCCCGAAACAACGTGAAGTATATGCTCCCCGACATTATAAATATGATATTTGTTTTTCTGCTTTTCGTAAAAGCACCTGTCAAGCTCCGGAAGAATAAATTTAAGTATTCCGCATCTGAAAAGAGCTCTTAAGGTAATCTCGGCAGTATCGCTCATTAAAATTTTCTCAAGACATTCTCTTATTTCTCTGCGCGGAAGCTTTTTAATTAAGAAAGCTTTTTCTGATATGTTTTTTTCAAATTCCGTCGGAAGCTCGTTGTTTTCGGAGAGCTTAAGCTGTATGGTTTCAAATAAAAGTTTAGGATTTCCTTCAAACATTTCTGCCATATATGCTGCCTCCTCCGAAATTAAATTCTATGATAATATTATAGCATTTTGAAAAAGTGTTGTCAATATTTTTCCGAAATTGTTTTATAAGCCGTAATATTTTATTGCAAAATTATTGTTTTGCCGCCGTTTAATGAAAGTCCGCTGTATTCCCTGTCAAATATGCATACGTCGGTCTCTTCGGCAGATGTCAGGATATACGGCGATTTTGAGCCGAATTTACTGCTGTCGCAAAGAAAAAATTTTTTCCCGGAGTTTTTCAGCATTATCCTACGTGCATAATTTTCCTCCTCCGTCGAATCGGAAATTATTCCGCTGCTGTCAAGGCTTTGTGATGAGAAAAACAAAATATCGACATATACACCTTTTAGGAATTCATATGCCGCCGTGCCCGACAGCGATGCTGAGCCGTTAATGCACCTGCCGCCCGTGCAATGAACGTTAACGCCGCGATTTACGGCATTAACCGCAGTTATCATATTGTTTGTAAAAACAGTCATATTCTTATGCTTTGCAATGTACGGCACAAGAAAGCCAGCCGTTGTTGAGCTGTCAAGCATGATGTTCTGACCATCGCAAAGCAGTGCTGCTGCCTTTTTTGCTATAATTTTTTTCTCGGCCGTATTTTTTGTCATGCGCAGGTTAAATGCCGCCGGCAGATTTTTTTCGTCGATAATATTTGCGCCGCCGTGAGTGCGGCTTATGTAATGCAGATTTTCAAGGCTTGTCAAATCACGCCGTATACTCGATGGGGACGTGTATGTATATTCGGCAAGCTTTGATACGGTAAGAAATCTGTTTTCCTCCAAAAGCTTCAGTATTTCCTCCTGTCTTTTTGTTATGCTCATTTTAATCTCCGTTCCGCCGCAATGCTGCGGCACAATTTAAAAGGGTGATGAAATTTTGCATTGCGGCGCAAAAAGGTTTTGGACGGATTTTTCGCGTTTGCGTTACTGCAATGCTTATTTTCACCTTAATTTTGCTCATTTGCCTATTTTACCGCCATAGATTGACAGCATAATGAGCAAATAGTATAATTTGATTATAGCACAAATTTATAAATAAATCAACAGATTTTTAAAATTTAAACGGAGGGAACCAAAATGCTTGATGATTTAAAGGACAGGGTTTACAAGGCGAATATTGCTTTGCCGAAAACCGGGCTTGTTATACTCACTTGGGGAAATGTATCGGAAATTGACAGAAATTCAGGCTATGTGGCAATAAAGCCGTCGGGTGTTGCTTATTCGCGCATGACACGCAGCGATATTGTTATAACCGATCTTGACGGAAATGTTATTGAGGGAAAGCTGAAACCCTCATCAGATTTAGCCACACATTTGGAGATTTACAGAAATTTTCCCGAAATAAACGGTATTACGCATACCCATTCAAGCTGGGCAACAATTTTTGCTCAGTGCGGCCGCGCAATAAATCCGCTCGGAACAACGCACGCCGACACATTTTACGGAGAAGTTCCATGCACAAGAAAATTGACCCCGAATGAAATAAAATCAGATTATGAGGCTAACACGGGCAAGGTGATATGCGAATGTGTTTTAAACACATTTGATAAGGTCCCGGCCGTTTTAGTACACTCGCACGGACCGTTTACATGGGGAAAGGATGCTGCGCAATCAGTAGAAAATGCCGTTATACTCGAACAGACGGCAATGATGGCATGGCATACGCTGATGATGAGCAAGGAACAGACATTTCAGCAGGAGCTGCTTGACAAGCATTATTTGCGAAAGCACGGAAAAGACGCATATTACGGACAGGGGAGATAGATTAAAATGATTATTAACGCTAAAGAATACAACAAAAAATGCAGCTGCGGACGCACTCATGCTATGACAACGGAGCTTTGCATAATTGAAAAGGGCTGTTTATCCGAGTTTGACGAATATTTAAAAAAGCTTGGCATAAGCGGCAGATCAGCTGCCGTATATGACGATATAACATATGAAATTGCAGGGAGCAAACGTCCTCGTGCAGATAAAGAGATAATCTTAAACCACAGCGGTATTCACGCCGACAATGCGGCAGTTGATAAAGCAATAGGGCAGATACCGGAGAACTGCGATTATCTTATTGCGGTAGGCTCTGGAACAATTCATGATATAACGCGTTACTGCGCATACAAAAGAAATATTCCGTTTATATCGTGTCCGACTGCTGCAAGCGTTGACGGGTTTTGCTCATCTGTTGCGGCTATGACATGGTTTGGCTATAAAAAAACATTAACTGCCAAATCTCCGAAAATGGTTATTGCCGATCTTGATATTATTTCAAACGCACCGATGCGCCTTACAAGATCGGGCTGCGGAGATATGATAGGTAAATTCATTGCACTTGCGGAATGGAAAATTGCAAATCTGCTCACAGGTGAATTTTTATGTGACGAGATATATAATCTGTCGCTTAATGGCGCAAAGGCAGTTGTCGAATGTGTCGACGGATTAAAAAACGGAGAATTAAAAGCCTTTGAAAAGCTGACTTACGGCCTTTTAATGTCCGGACTTGCAATGCAAATGCTCGGAAATTCACGCTGCGCTTCGGGTGCGGAGCATCATATATCACATTTAATTGAGATGGAGCCGGAGGGGCTGAAAATTCATTCCGACGCGCTTCACGGCGAAAAGGTAGGTGTCGGAACGCTGCTTGCGGCATGGGAATATAACAGACTTGTAAGCGATAAAAGCATAGTTTGGAAGGACTATAGGGCTGCGTCTGAGGATTATATAAAAGATATGTTCGGAAGCAGATTGAGTGAAGCGATTATAAAAGAAAATGCGCATGATGCCGCCGCAGGCATAACAGCGGTGCAAATAGAGGAAAACATGGGTCAGATACAAAAAATTATATCTGAAATTCCCGATTATGACAAGCTTGCCGGCATATACACTCTGCTCGGAATGAAAATGACCTTAGGCGATATATCTGTTCCTGAAACGTGCAGGGATAAGCTTCTTGAATATTCTCCGCTTGTCAGAAACAGACTTACCCTTATGCGCCTTCGCAGAGCGCTTATAGAATAAAAAGACTGTAAGGTAGAGAGCCAAAGGCGTTATGAGGGCGCTTGCAACCGAGTAGCCGACGTGAACGTGAGCTTTTGCGAAAAAGGAGGAGCAAGGAAGCGGGCGGATGTTTTTCTGCAAAGAAAAACGGAGCAAAGCGAACTTTGCTCCGACGTGGAGGAAAGGATGGGATTCGAACCCACGGAGGCTATTAACCTCACAGCATTTCCAATGCTGCGTCTTCAACCACTCGGCCACCTCTCCAAAATGTGTTTATTTAAATCACTTTAATATTTTAACACATAATCGTCACTTTGTCAAGACCAAAATATGAAAATATTAAAATAATTTTTTGCATTTATATAAAAAAGGGGGTGCTACGCCAAGCAATGCCCCCTTAGTGACTGTCAATTCAGAATCGAAGTAAAATTCGCTAAAATCAACAGCTTTATCATATTTTATTTGAAAAATTCCTTTGCCTTTTCGGCGAATGTCTTTTTCTGTTTATAATTTGTATCCTTATCAAATTCGCGGAGCAGCTCTTTTTGGTTTGCGCTGAGGTTTTTCGGAACTTCAACAATAACCTTTACATACTGATCGCCGCGTCCTCTGCTGCGAATAAACGGTATTCCCTTGCCTCTGAGCTTAAATACCGTTTCGCTCTGCGTACCCTCTGGAATATCATATTCAACCGCGCCGTCAAGCGTAGGTACCTTAACTGTAGCGCCGAGTGCTGCCTGAACAAAGCTTATCGGCATATCTATAAACACGTTGTAGCCCTCTCTTCTGAAAAGCTTATGTGCTTTAATTCTGATTGTAACGAGCAAATCTCCGCTCGGTCCACCGTTTTCGCCAGGCTCGCCCTTGCCGCTTATCTGGATTGTCTGTCCGTGATCTATTCCTGCCGGAATATCCACCTCAATTACAGAGCTTTTACGGATTTTTCCCGTACCTCTGCATTCGTGGCACGGGTCTTTGATTATTTTACCTGTGCCGTGACATTTAGAGCACGTGCCGATATTGGTCATATATCCGAGCGGTGTGCGTACCTGCGTTTTAACCTGCCCCGTTCCGTGACAGTCCGGACACGTAACCGGTGATGTACCCGGCTTTGCTCCGCTGCCGCCGCACGTATGACAGCTTTCCATTTTTGTTATGTTCAGTTTTTTCTTTGTTCCGAATGCTGCTTCTTCAAATGTTATGTCAATGACCTGACGAACATCGTTTCCACGTCTTGGACCGTTTCTTCTTGATTGACCGCCGAAGCCGCCAAAGCCTCCGCCGAAGATGTCACCGAAAATATCTCCGAAATCAAAGCCTCCGAAGCCGCCCGCACCTGCACCGCCGGCGCCGAAGTTCGGGTCAACGCCTGCATGACCGTACTGATCGTAGCGTGCGCGCTTATCGGGATCGCTTAAAACTGCATAGGCTTCATTAACCTCTTTAAATTTAGCTTCAGCTTCCTTATCGTTTGGATGGAGGTCGGGATGATATTTTTTGGCTTCCTTGCGGTATGCCTTTTTTAGCTGGTCATCGGTCGCGCCCTTGCTTACGCCGAGAACCTCATAATAATCTCGTTTATCTGCCATTGATAACTATCTCCAATTCTAATTTACAAACTGCTTTTTTAAATATCCAAAGGGGGATGCCGAATTTGCATCCCCGATATTTTGATAAATTATTGCTGATTGTTGTCGTCAACCTCTCTGTAATCAGCTTCATAAACGTTTCCGTTATTTGCGCTGCCGCCTTGAGCCTGCTGCTGCGGATCTGCCTGTTGCTGAGCCGCACCCTGCGGATTTGCCTGACTATAGAGCTTTTCCGAAAGCGCATAGAATTTCTGCGAAAGAGCTTCCGACGCTGCTTTAATAGCTGCGCTGTCCGTTCCCTTAAGAGCTTCCTTAACCTTTTCTATTTCAGCCTTAACGCCGTCAATTTCGGAAGCGTCAACCTTGTCGCCTATCTCGCCGAGAGTTTTTTCCGACTGGTAAACAAGAGTTTCCGCATTGTTTCTGATTTCAACCTCTTCCTTACGCTTTTTATCCTCTTCGGCATACTTTTCAGCCTCTGCAACAGCTCTGTCAATATCCTCATCTGAAAGGTTAGAAGAAGCTGTAATTGTAATGTTCTGCTCGTTGCCTGTTCCGAGATCCTTAGCCGATACCTTAACGATACCGTTAGCGTCAATGTCGAAGGTTACTTCAATCTGCGGTACACCTCTCGGAGCCGGAGCTATGCCTGTGAGATTAAATCTGCCGAGAGTCTTGTTATATTGAGCCATTTCACGCTCACCCTGAAGCACGTGAACCTCAACGCTTGTCTGACCGTCTGCGGCTGTTGAGAATACCTGCGACTTGCTTGTCGGGATTGTTGTATTTCTTTCAATAAGCTTTGTGAACACGCCGCCCATTGTTTCAATACCGAGTGAAAGCGGAGTTACGTCAAGAAGAAGAACGCCCGTTTCCTCACCGCCGAGAACGGCAGCCTGTCTTGCAGCGCCTACAGCAACACATTCATCAGGGTTAATGCCCTTGTGCGGCTCCTTGCCCATTTCGCGCTTTACAGCCTCCTGAACGGCAGGAATACGTGAAGATCCGCCGACAAGAAGAACTTCGTTTATATCCGATGCGCTGAGCGATGCGTCGCGCATGGCGTTTCTTATGCAGGTGATTGTCTTTTCAACAAGGTCGCTTGTTAGCTCATCAAATTTAGCCTTTGTAAGCGTGATGTCCATATGCTTAGGACCTGTCTGGTCCGCCGTAATAAACGGAAGATTGATATTTGAAGTTGTTGTTGTTGAAAGCTCAATCTTTGACTTTTCGGCAGCTTCTTTAAGACGCTGCATTGCAACCTTATCGCCCGAAAGGTCAATACCCTCGCTCTTTTTAAATTCAGCTACAAGGTAATCTATAATTCTCTGGTCGAAATCGTCGCCGCCGAGATGTGTATCACCGTTTGTTGAAAGAACTTCAAATACGCCGTCACCTATTTCGAGTATAGATACATCGAAAGTACCGCCGCCGAGATCGTATACAAGAATTGTCTGATCCTTGTCGCTCATGCCGTAAGCAAGCGCTGCGGCTGTCGGCTCGTTGATTATACGAAGAACATCAAGACCGGCAATTTTACCTGCGTCCTTTGTAGCCTGACGCTGTGAGTCGTTGAAGTATGCCGGAACAGTGATAACTGCCTGAGTTACCTTTTCGCCGAGATATGCTTCCGCGTCGTTTTTAAGCTTTGTCAAAATCATAGCCGAAATTTCCTGCGGCGTATATGACTTTGAATCAATGTTTACTTTAAAATCCGTACCCATATGTCTTTTAATTGAAATTATTGTACGGTCGGCGTTTGTTACAGCCTGTCTTTTTGCAACCTGTCCTACAATTCTCTCGCCGTCTTTTTGGAACGCAACAACCGACGGAGTTGTTCTCGCACCCTCTGAATTTGTTATAACGGTAGGGTTACCGCCTTCCATAACCGCTACGCATGAATTTGTTGTACCAAGATCAATACCGATAATTTTTCCCATGATAATTTACTTCCTTTCTTAATTTGCAACCTTAACCATAGAGTGTCTTATCACTCTTGAATCATTGTAAAGATAGCCTTTTCTGAACTCCTCCACAACCGTGTTATCGTCAACCGATTCATCCTCAACGTGCATTACCGCCTCGTGAAGATTTGGATCAAACTGCTCGCCCAAAGCTTTAATTTCGCTGACTCCGAGCTTTGCAAAGGTTTCCTGAAGCTGCTTATAAACCATATTTACGCCCTCTGCAAGCTTCTGAGCTTCTTCGCCGGTAACCTCAACGGCAAGTGCACGTTCGAGATTGTCGGCAACGCTGAGCAGCTCGCCGACCGTGTCAATAACGGCGTCGGCATAGCGCGCGTCTTTTTCGCGCTGTGTGCGCTTTTTATAGTTGTCAAACTCGGCATAAAGTCTGAGATATTTGTCTTCAGCTGCCTTTGCCTTGTCTTCCGCTGCCTTAAGCGCACCATCGTCCGAAGCATTTTCCTCCGGAGCTTCGTTTTCTTCAATTTCTTCTTCAAGAATTTCTTCATTTTCCTTTTCAGCCATGAATAAACCCCTTTCTACTGTGAACTGTCATGATACATATTAAGTATTTTATCAATATGTGTGGAAATCAAATCAAGGCTTGCAAAAACCTTTGCATAGTCCATTCTTTTAGGACCTATTACGCCGATTTTGCCCACCGATTTGTTATCAAGCAAATAATTTACCGTAACAAGACTGCAATCCTTAAGAGCCTGCGGAGTGTTTTCGTCGCCGATTGTAACGTGAATATCGCTGTCGTTTTGCTTTGCGCTGACAAGCTTTTTGAGGTTATCCCTGTTTTCGAGAAATCCGAAAATCTCTCTTGCCTTGTCAACGTCCCTGTATTCCGGAAAGCGCAGTATCGACTGTGCATTGTCAATATAAATTTCCTGATTTGACAAATCCGAAATCGCATCGTAAACAAAGTTTAATATGCTCACAAGCACCTTAGGGCTTATTGTCATGTTTGAAGAAACCATGCTTTCTATTTCCTTGATTTTTTCAAAATCAATTTCCTCGCTCGAAAGCCCCGAAAGTTTTTCGGTTAATATATAACCGAGCTTTGCGGAATTTTCGCTTCCGATGGAAAGCTTAAGCATTCTGTTTCTTACCGCACCGTCGCACGTTACTAATATAAGAAGCGATTTGTTATCTCCCAAATCAACAACGTCAATTTTTTTCAGCTTTGCCGAATTTTGATCCGGCGATGTTACAAACGTTGTGTAATCCGTAAGCGCAGCCGTAACGGCACCCGCTTTTTTTATCAGTTTGTCGAGCTGATTTACCCTGCGCTCAAGCTCCAGATGCAAGTTTTCAATTGCCTCCATGCCCAAGCGGTAGCGTGACATAAGCGAGTTTACGTAAAATCTGTACCCGGCGTCGGACGGTACTCGTCCGGCGGAGGTATGAGGCTGAACAAGATAGCCCATTTCCTCAAGGTCTGCCATTTCGTTTCTTATTGTTGCACTGGAAAGGCCTAAGTCCTTTGCCTTTGAAATGGATCTTGAGCCGACGGGCTCTGCCGTGCCTATATACTCGTCAATGACAGCCTGCAAAATCCTGCGCTTTCTGTCATTCAATTCCATACTGTCACCTTCTTTGATTTTACTTTGTTAGCACTCTTGTTTATTGAGTGCTAACTGATTACATTATTAAAATACCACTATTGAAGCAATTTGTCAAGTGTATTTTTTACAATTTATAATTTATTAACAAAATAACTTATATAAACGGCGTTTTGTGTGAAAATATGTACATTCACGATATAAAATTGCCGTAAAAGCCGTTTTAAATTTAAGTTTATTTCAAAGTTTATTTCATATAAATCCAATGCGGTGCAAATTATTCCTTCGTTTTTTGTGCATATGTGTAAAAAGGACGGATATGCCGTTGACTTTTTATTTGTTGCGTGATATAATTAAATATGTGTAATTTGATTTGGATATATACTGATGTATCCGATAAATTCAGAAAGGTTATTTGATTTTATGGTAAACGGAAAACAAAGAGCATATTTAAGAAAGCTTGCAAACGGAATTGAGCCTGTTTTTCAGATAGGAAAGGGCGGAATTACGGATATTCTTACGGAGCAGCTGTCTCTTGCGCTTGATGCGCGCGAGCTTATAAAGGTGCATATTCTCGAAACGGCGCTTCTTGACACAAAGGAAACCTGCAATCTTCTTGCCGAAAGGCTCGGAGCGGTTCCCGTTCAGGCTATAGGCTCAAAATTTGTGCTTTACAGACAAAGCAGCAAAGAAAAGAACAGAAAAATAGAGCTGCCGCGCGTTAATAAGAAATGAAAAGGATAGGTATATTCGGAGGCACCTTTAACCCTATTCATACGGCGCACCTTGTAATTGCCGAGTCGGCGCTGGAGCAGTACGAGCTTGAAAAAATAATGTTTCTGCCCAATGCATCTCCGCCGCATAAGGTTTGTGAGGATATGGCGGACGCAGCGCAGCGCCTTGAAATGACAAAGCGTGCCATTGAGGGAAACGACAGCTTTTTTGTATGCGATTATGAAATTAAAAACGGCGGACTTTCTTATACTGTCGATACACTTACGCATTTTAAGAAAGAATATGACGAAATATATTTTATAATCGGCGGAGATTCTGTCCGTGATTTTCCGACGTGGTATATGCCGGAGAAAATTGCGAAGCTCTGCATGCTTCTTGTTTATCCGCGCGGCGATATTGATACGGATTTTTATATTGAAAACGTAAAAAAGCTTTTCGGCGCAAGCGTTCATAAAATTTCCGCTCCGCAGCTTGATATATCATCGTCCGATATAAGAGAGAGGATAAAAAGCGGCAGAAGCGTTAGGTATCTTATACCAGATGGCGTGCGCGAAATAATTAAAAAAAACAATTTATACAGGAAATGAGCTGATACGCTTTGAAGGAGATAATAAAGGGACTGCTCAGTGAAAAGCGGTTTATTCACTGCTGCGGTGTGGCGGAGCTTTCGGAGAGTCTGGCGCAAAGGCTTGGCGCCGATCCCGAAAAAGCATACCTTGCCGGTATGGTTCATGATATTGCAAAGGAAAAAAGTCTTGATGAGATGATTGCACTTTGCGAGCGTCGCGGCGTTAAAACAGACAGCCTGGAGAGGACAAGCACCGCGCTTATGCACGCTCCGACAGGCGCTGCAATGCTTGAGGATTATAATATACGGGACAAGGAAATATTTGATGCCGTGAGGTATCATACGGTTGGCAGACAGAGAATGTCGCTTCTTGAAAAAATAGTTTACCTTGCCGATATGGCTGAGCCGTCAAGGTGCTACAGCGGAGTTCAAACGCTGCGAATGCTTCTCGACGACAGCTTTGATATGGCATTTGCCGAATCGCTCAGGCGATCGGTTGTATGGAATATGAAAAAGGGAAACGCCGTTCATCCGGGATCTCTTCTGGCATGGAACGAGATGATCGAAAACGGCTTTGACGCAAAGAAATTAAACAGACGGATTGGAGGAGAATATATTGACAAGTGAAGAAAAAGCAAAAATCATTTTTGACGCAATGGAGGATAAAAAGGCTAAGGACGCTGAAATTCTCGATGTTGCCGAATTTACAAGCATAGCCGAAAAATTTGTGCTTTGCACGTGCGGCTCGTCAAATCAGGTTAAGGCGTGTGCCGATAATGTCGAGGAAAAAATGAAGGAAGCCAAAGAGGCGCTGCACCACAGCGAAGGATATGCCGGAGGAAACTGGGTCTTGCTTGATTTCGGCGATGTTATAGCTCACGTTATGACGGAAGAGGCAAGAAATTTTTACGATATAGAGAGATTGTACAGATAAAGGGGATTGATTAAAATGGGTTACGATTTTAAGAGCTTTGAAAAAAAGTGGCAGGACAGATGGGAAAAGGAGAAGGCATTTCATGCGGTAACGGGCAGCGATAAGCCGAAGTATTATGCAATGATAGAGTTCCCGTATCCGTCGGGAGCAGGTCTTCACGTGGGTCATCCGCGAAGCTATACCGCGCTTGACATAATTGCGAGAAAAAGACGTATGAACGGATATAATGTGCTTTATCCGATCGGCTGGGACGCTTTTGGTCTGCCGACCGAAAATTATGCGATAAAGAATAAAATTCATCCGAAAATTGTTACAAAGAAAAACATCGAAAACTTTACGCGCCAGCTTAAAATGCTCGGTTTTTCGTTTGACTGGGACAGAGAGGTAAACACAACCGATCCGGAATATTACAAATGGACGCAGTGGATTTTTCTTCAGCTTTTCAAGCACGGACTTGCATATAAGCAGGAAATGCCGATTAACTGGTGTACGGGCTGCAAGGTAGGCCTTTCAAACGAAGAGGTTGTAAACGGCGTTTGCGAAAGATGCGGCAGCGAGGTTGTTCAGAGAAGAAAGAGCCAGTGGATGCTTAAAATAACCGATTATGCTCAAAGACTTATTGATGATCTTGATGAGGTAGACTATATCGAAAAAGTAAAAACGCAGCAGAGAAACTGGATCGGACGAAGCGAGGGAGCGGAGGTAACCTTTAAGCTTTCAACCGGTGATGACCTTGTTGTTTATACAACGCGCTGTGACACGCTTTTCGGCGCAACATACGTTGTTGTAAGCCCGGAGCATTCTCTTGTTGACAAAATGAAGGACTCTATAGAAAACTGGGACGAGGTTCAGGCATACAGAGAAGCAGCTTCCAAAAAATCGGAATTTGAGCGTACAGAGCTTGCAAAGGATAAAACAGGTGCGCCGCTTAAAGGTGTTTATGCCGTAAATCCGGCAAACGGAGCAAAGCTTCCGGTATGGATTTCGGATTATGTTCTCGTAACATACGGAACAGGCGCTATTATGGCAGTTCCGGCGCATGATACAAGGGACTTTGAGTTTGCAAAGAAATTTAATCTTCCTATTGTAGAGGTTGTTTCCGGCGGAGAAAATGTTCAGGAGCAGGCGTATACGGATGTATCGTCAGGTACTCTTGTAAACAGCGGCTTCCTTACGGGAATGAGCGTTAAGGAAGCAATCCCGGCAATGATAAAATGGCTTGAAGAAAACGGACTCGGAAAGAAAAAGGTAAACTATAAGCTGCGCGACTGGGTATTTTCACGTCAGCGCTACTGGGGTGAGCCTATTCCGCTTGTATACTGCGAAAAATGCGGCTGGGTACCTATCCCCGAAAGCGAGCTTCCGCTTGAGCTTCCCGAAATAGATACCTTTGAGCCGGGAGAAAACGGCGAATCGCCGCTTAAAAAGGCAACGGATTGGATAAAAACAACCTGTCCGCACTGCGGAGGTCCGGCAGAGCGCGAAACCGATACAATGCCGCAGTGGGCAGGCTCAAGCTGGTATTTCCTCAGATATATGGATCCGCATAACAGTGAAGCGTTTGCAAGCCGCGAGGCGCTTGAATACTGGTCGCCGGTTGATTGGTATAACGGCGGTATGGAGCATACAACTCTCCATCTTCTCTATTCGAGATTTTGGCATAAGTTCCTCTATGACATCGGAGCTGTTCCCACAAAGGAGCCGTATATGAAGCGTACATCTCACGGAATGATACTCGGTGAGAATAACGAGAAAATGTCTAAATCAAGAGGAAATGTTGTAAATCCCGATGAGGTTGTAAACGAGTTCGGCGCAGACGCCTTCAGAACATATGAAATGTTTATAGGTGCGTTTGATCAGTCAACGCCGTGGTCAAATCAGGGACTTAAGGGCTGCTATAAATTCCTTGAGAGAGTATGGAATCTTAAGGATATGGTAACCGATGAAGACGGCTATTCAAAGGAGCTTGAAAAGCTCATGCACAAGATGATTAAAAAGGTCGGCGAGGACTTTGAGAGAATGAAGTTCAACACGGCGATTGCGACAATGATGAGCGCCGTAAATGAATTTTATAAAAAAGGAAGCATAACAAAGGGTGAATTTATTACGCTTCTTACGCTTCTCAATCCCGTTGCTCCGCATATTACAGAAGAGCTTTACGAGCCGTATTCGGGCGGAGAGCTTTTGTCGCTTAAGGCATGGCCGGAGTATGACGAGGATAAAACTAAGGACGACGAAATAGAAATAGTTGTTCAGGTAAACGGTAAAATCCGCGATCGTATAATGGTTGCCGCAGGTCTTTCAAAAGAAGAAACGGAAAAGGCTGCACTTGCTGCCGAAAAGATTAAGGCTGAAACCGACGGAAAAACAATAGTTAAAATTATTGCCGTTCCGGGTAAGCTTGTAAACATAGTTGTAAGATAAATTTTTAAGTGACTGCTGACTTTAGCGCGTTTTGCTAAAATCAGCAGTCACTAAAGGATGGGGCGTTGCTTAGCGCAGCGCCTCTTTCGGCTAACAATATAAAAATAACACATTAATTTCAGATGAAAACGCGCAAAAACAATTTTCTCAGGCGAACAATCAAACAAAGCATACATCTATAGAAAATCATTTAAAAAATAATTCGATGAGAAGCCGCAGCATTATAGAAAGATGCTATCTATAATTGCAGTAGCCATAATAATTGTTCCCATTTTCGGAACATATCAGTATGCGAAATATAAAGAAGATTACATAGCTCCGACTGTTCAGCCATCAGAACAAGCAACAGCCCCGATAAATACGCAGGCTGCAACGCCGGAACAAACACAAAATCAAAGCGTAACTGTAAGGGCGTATTAAGAGATAATCAAGAGGGTATAAACAGTTTATGATAATTACTAAAAAGAAACTAATTATATTTATAATATCTACAGTAGTATTGCTTGTTGGGGTTAGTGTATTTTCCTATAACAAAGGTTTTTCGGACAATCAACCGATTGCGAATGATAACACTGCTGTTGTTTATATTACACCATCAGGCGCGAAATTTCATAAAAAGAATTGCAAGTACATAAAAAACAATGAAATATCAATATCAACAAAGCAAGCCAAAGAGCGGGGATATGCTCCGTGCTTGAAATGCAGACCGGAAAAATAAATTTGAAGAGGTAGAATACTGTCGATCAGAGCTTGAAAAGTTTGGGTTTGATGACACTGGTGTGGCTTTAAGGAGGAATAAACATGATTTTTAAGAAAACAGAGCTTGGCAGCGACGCATATCTTGACGCATACATTGCCGATAAAATAAACGGCTTTACAAGGGATGCAATACTTGTAATTCCGGGCGGAGGTTACGGGAGCGTATGCTCTGAGCGTGAGGGAGAGCCGATCGCGCAGGCATTTATGCCGTATGGGTTTAATGCGTTTGTGCTTCACTATTCCGTTGGTGAGGGAAAGCATTTTCCGCTTCAGCTTACGGAAGCGTCGCTTGCGATGAAGCATATAAGGGATAATGCCGATGAATATAATATAAATCCCGACAGAGTTTTTGCCACAGGTTTTTCGGCAGGCGGTCATCTTGCCGCAAGCTTGGGTATTTTGTGGGATAACAAAGAGGTAAACGAAAAAATAGATATGCCGTTGGGGTATAACAGACCCACAGGAATTATGCCGATATATCCCGTTGTTTCCTCTGACAGAAGCTTTACGCATATATGGAGCATTGAAAACCTTTTAGGCAAGGAAAATATGACTGAGGAGAATATGCTTGCGGTCAGCCTTGAAAAGCACGTCAATGAAAATTCGAGCCCGGCTTTTATAGTACATACCTCAAACGATGAAGCCGTAAACGTAAAAAATTCGCTTGCGCTTGCCGGAGCCTATGCAAATGCCGGTATGAAGTTTGAGCTTCATATTTATCCCGACGCGCCGCACGGCGTTGCACTCGGAAATGAAATAACGGAGTGCGGCTGCAAAAAATGGAACAATCCGTGTATAGCAAAATGGGTTGAAAATGCGGCTTTGTGGGCAAAGGGAATTTAACACATAAAAGCATTTAAAGTCAGGAACTTTTTTCTCTTCGGATGTATAATAGTATCGAAAGGAGAGAGGGATATGCTCGGAATACAAAAGGCTGTTGATTATATAGAAAATAATCTTTGCGGAAAAATTGATTATGCACAGGCGGCAAAATGCGCTTGTATGTCAGCGTTTCACTTTCAGAGAGTGTTTGCTGCGGTGTGCGGCTTTACCGTAGGTGATTATATTCGTATGCGCAGGCTCACACTGGCCGGCAGTGAGCTTATCGAAACGGATAAAAAAATAATTGACATTGCACTTGACTGCGGCTATGATTCGCCGGAGAGCTTTTCACGCGCTTTTTCGAGATTTCACGGCGTAAGTCCGTCAGAGGCGAGAAAAACCGGGAAAATAAAATCCTTCTCAAGAATTTCAGTAAAGCTTATATTAACAGGAGGAGATACTATGGAATACAGAATTGAAAAAAGAGGACCTATTAAGCTTGTATGCAAAAGAAAGCGTGTTCAAAGCTTGTTAATGATACGGCCGTTGAGGACGTTTATAAGTTTTGGAATGAATGCCGAAAGGACGGAACGGTTGAGAAGCTTTGCAGTCTTATACCGTCCGATACCGCTATGAAAGGCTTGCTCGGTATCAGCTTTTCTTCATCTCTCGATCAGGGACAATTCCCTTACGGAATTGGTTTTGCGCTCGGTGAAAAGGACGCGGATACGGCGGATTTTGATGTTGTTGAAGTCCCGGCTTATACGTATGCCGTCTTTACCGTAAGAGGAAAGATGCCTGAGGCGTTTACCGAAACATATAAGAGAATTTGTACGGAGTTCTTTCCGCAAAGCGATTATGAATACGCAGGCGGTATAGAGTTTGAGGTTTATCTGTCGGATGATCGGATTGGGGCTATCCCATTTTTTGTGTAAAAATTTTAAACACATAATTATGTAAACCTTTGTAATTACCCAAAAATCAAAAATCCGTATTTCTGTCAAGGCTGATTTTATCATGCATTTTAGCCTTTACAGGGATACGGATTTTGATATAATTTTATAAAAGGTTTATGTAAACCAAAAATGAGGTTTACACAAAATCGGGGATTTTCTCTCCGGATTATATGTGTGAAATATGGATTGCCGTTAAATAATGGTCTTGAAAAATAAAGCCAAAATCCTAACCGGGTTTTTGGCTTTTATTTGTTATTGAAGATTTAATTTTTATCAAGCTTTGCCGCTTCGTTCTTGACAATATTAATCTCATTGTTGACTGAAACGAGCTTGCCGTTTAAAACGTCCGTTTCGCTTTTTATGCTCCTTACCGATTCCCCGACAAGCAGCAGTGCCGCAAGCTGCAAGATTAGCGTAAAGGAAAGCGCGGCACAGACACAAATTTTAATCATGCGTGTGTTATGCTTTTTTGTATGCTTATTACTCATTTTTTTAATCATTCCTTTCGTGCTGTAGGGCACAAAACCTAAGTTGATACCGCCCGAACAAAAAGCTGTGCTATGGGCTTTTTTTCAGACCGTGCTCCTTTAATAAGGCTCTATTTCGCTTATGCAAAGCTCGTTATATTTACTGCCCTCATAATATGACAAAACGGTAATTTTAAGCGAGCTGCACTTAACAGGCTGAGGAAATTTCACATTTTGAAGCTTTCCGAAGCCTGCGTCGTTAAGTGTGAATTCAAATGCTTCCCCGTTGCAGTCAACTTCAATATCCTTTGCCCTCATATTTTCGTTGTACAGTTTTTCACTTTTAAAATATCCGTTTTGAATATAAAATCCGCTTAATGTCTGCTCTGTTTTTGACGAAAAGCAAATCCATGGGTTTTCCGAATTTTCTTCGGGCGTCCATGCGGTTGAGCTGTTTTTATCCGATACATTTTCCGCCCCGTAGGTTATTGAATTATAGTTCGCGCGTGAGCTTGAAGCCGTTATTTTCGTAAATGACGGAGTGCCTTCCTTTGCCGTATGTGACGGAGAAGCTGAAGCGCTCGGCGTGGGCTTTTCGGTTTGTGCCTCTTCCGTTGCTTTCGGTTGAGGCGTTGCCGTTATTGTCGGCGTAGGTGTTGCCGGTGCGGAAAGCTTCTTTTCGTTACCAGTTAAAGCCATTACCGAAAATGCAATAGCCGCACATATTGCTATAACAGCTACTAAAATTATAAATAAAACCTTAAGGCTGTTATCCTTGTCTTTTCTTTTTCTGCTTTGATGCTTTGACATATCAAATCTCCCTTGTATCTTTTATCGTGCATATAGCCGCGTTTGCTAAAGTCCGCTTTTTTGTAATTTGTATAGCTATATTATATCAAAAAAAATCGGAGTTGTCAATAATTCGCGCCTGATTTCATAATTTGCGCTTAATTTCGGAATATAAAAGGATTAATATTGTATAAAAGTAAAAAGCCGCCATTGCGTAAAACGATAGTTTTGCGGCAATGTCGGCTTTTTCATGTAAACCGGATATAAGTTAAATTAATTTTGAATCATTAACTTAACTTTATTATAATACTTTTCTTAAAATACTGCAATACATTTTTTTGTGTTTTTACATATCGTAATTATACATAATTTTACATTCTACATTTTGAAACATTTTGATATTTATTATAATCTGTTTTCCAAAAAATAGTCTACAAAATGAAACATTTTGCACCAAAAATATTTTTTCCTTTAAAACCTCCTTGTTTTGTGCAGTTTGCACAAATAAGTTCGGTGTATTTTCGATTGCCAATAAGGTGCGGAACGCGGCAGAAAATATTGCAGCGTTTTAATAAATGAAATTTGTTGCATGAAAATCACCGAGAAAGGTCTGTTACAAACTTTTCTCGGTGGTCTTGTTTTTTTACCGTGAAATCAATTTTATCGGTTTTATCGAAGTGGTAACTTTAGCTAAATTACTTTAATGAGATTTGTTCTCCGTCAATAATAATACGGTCTTTTAGAATATCCAGTGCGCAATCCATTGCTTCATTGATTGCTTTTCCGACGCGTGTTGCGCCGCACTGCAATGCCATAGAGTGGTACAAACCGTTTTTGTCCACAGTTATGTTTTGTTTAAGAATTTCAAGCATACCGGCTGCCAATTCTTCAGGAGCAATTTGCTTAATATCGCGTTCAATAGCTCCGGGTGCTCTAAAGCAAATTTCTTCTTTGTTATCCAGATATAAAAAGCCGTTTTTGCGGATAATGCCTAAGCTTTGGTAACCATGCATCTGCTGTTCAAATTCACGCTGTACAACAGCTGTAACCTTTTCTCTTCCAAAGTATCGGACAATGCGTTTTAGAAGCAAATCTTCCGAAAGCGGAGCTTCAATATCCAAAATAGCTTTAATCATTCCTTTAAAATCATCAGGAAGATATTGTACGCTTAACTTTTGAACATCTGCTGCTTTATATTGTGGAAATTCAAAATGCTTTTCAACAGCGGCTTCTTCAAAATTTTCAGTTGGTTGACTTTCTTTCGGTTTTGTTTTTGTAGGATTTTTGACTGCATCGGCGGCCGCCTCTAAAAGCCGGAGCTGTTCGACCGATTTATTTCTGAACCAATCCGTTGACCATATGCGATAGAATTTCCAACCCATACGCTCCAAAATTTCTTGTCTTAATCGGTCACGGTCACGAGCGTTTTTACATGAATGATATGCTGCGCCGTCGCATTCGATAGCAAGAACATAATCGGAGCTGCCGGGTATTTTAAGTCCGAGATCAATTCTAAACCCTGAACAACCAACCTGTGTATCTACCGAAAATCCCTTTGAGCGCAGATAGTCACATACCTCCATCTCAAACTCAGAATCAAATTGCTCGAATGGACTGACAGAAATTTCTCTTTCCAGTGCAATGGCACCGTTTTCTGCATAATCCAGATATTCCCTAAGCAATTTTGCGCCTTCTGCATTTGTTCGTTTTAAATCTATATCAGTGTAATGCATAGAGGAAACCAACTGAACGTTGCATTTTGCACGTGTAATGGCAACATTTAATCTTCTTTCTCCTCCCATGCGGTTTAACGGCCCGAAGTTATGCAGTAAACGTCCTTGTGCATCAATGCCATAGGCAATGCTGAAAATAATCGTATCTCTTTCGTCACCTTGCACTGTTTCAAGATTTTTAATAAAGAATGGTTCGTTACCATCGTTTTTGAAGAAAAACTCTTTTTCGGGTGTATTCTGACGCCGTTTAGAGAGTAATCTATCAATCAAATCCTGTTGTGCAACGCTGAATGCAACAACACCAAGGCTACGATTTGGATATTTTTCAATATTTTTATAAATTAAATCAACAACTAACTCTGCTTCCTTCCGATTGGTATTTGAATTATGATCATACACGCCGTCTACATGATAGTAGTCTACACCGATTCCGGTCACATCCGCTTTTGAGGACGGAAATGTTACAAGAGCCCCATCATAGAAGTTTTTGTTGGAGAAAGCAATAAGCTGTTCATATCGGCTGCGATAATGCCAACGCAAACGCAGCTGCTGCATAGATGTTGAACATAAATCCAAAATGGATTCAAAATCTGTTACATCTGTGGTTTCATCGTCAGGATTTTTTGATTGTATCAAAGCGTTAAAGAAATTGCTGGGCGGCATTTGTTTGGAATCACCAACAACAATTAGTTGGTCAGCTCTGTAAATTGCACCAATTGCATCCTGAGGAAAGATTTGCGAAGCTTCATCAAATATAACCACATCAAAGTGTACAGAGTTTGGCGCAAGAAATGTACTGACGCTAAGCGGCGACATAAGAAAGCATGGCTTAATTCGCTGAACGAGTTCACCTGTTTCGGCAAGCAGGGAGCGTATACTTTTTTGTTTTTGTTTTTTCTCTCCCTCGCGCAGCAGAATTGCCAATGCACTTCCCGGAGCAATCATATCGAGCGATGGACGCATAGATGAAAGCTCGGAGCGAATTTTGGCTTTGTTAATTTCAAATTGCTCTGTGTCCTTCTCGGCAAATGTATGTATTGCTTTGTCTTGCGAAATTCGGTCAAAGAGAGACAGAATTGGTACTTCAGACAGAATTATATCTATCCATTGGCTGTAGAATTGCTTTTTAAATGCACCTGCAATATGCTTTGGTTCAATGTTCCGGCTTATGGCTATATCTATGTAGGGCACAGCCTGATTATCATTTAGTTTAGAGAACAGATTTCTGAAGTGACACCAGTTGTCCAGCTTATCCATTTCATGTCAACAGTCATTCAAACGTGTTAAAATCAGAATACATGATGCCGAATAGATATTCAGAATTGTACTGTCAAAGTATCCGGAAGCGCGTTTGAGTACGTCATTATCGACTATAGCAAAAATATTTTCAAGCTTTTTGCTATAGTCTGTAAATATATTTCTTTCAGAAGAGAAATCCTTATAGTGCTCTAAATTGCCAAAGAAAATTCTGTTTGAAAATATAGCTTCAAGTGCAGACATTTGCTCGGTTATATAATTCCATTCGGTTTCAACGCCGTGATATGCTTCTCCTAAAAATGCTTTTATCGGTGTCTCGGCTTCAGAATACTCATTAATTTTCTGCTGGTAATAAGATAGCTTTTCTGTCATTGTGACAGCTTCATTGTAAGACAGCTTTTTTCCGTCTTTTTTGCATAGACGTAGGTCTTTAACAAGCTTTTTATATTCAGTATTTAAAATTCTGGAATATTTTTTTTCGAACTGTTTTGTCAGTTTCTTATAATATTCTTTACCATTTAGCTTGTAAATGTCATCATCAAATACATTGTCTAATGACAAGCGATAGGAAAGAATATCCGAGCTTTTTGCTTGCAGCTCATGTAATGCAGTATTTACAATATCAAACTGCTGCCGATTTAAAAGTGACGGCGTAACGAGCTTGGATGATGCGGCAAAACCAAAAAAATTATTCCAAATACGAGCATCCTCTATACTTGTACATTGTATTTCATACTTTTCCGAAATTTCCTTTTGCAAAGGCATTAATTCTTGCATAAGCTGTACAATAGAGTGCAGATCGTTTTTTACTTCAATTTTTGTCTGAAACGATGTATCTTGATTTATATAACCGTACCATGGGTTCTTTCTGTAGTCGTACCCTACCGATGGAATATAATCTACATACTGCTCCAAAAGAGAAGCTGTTTCAGTCAAATATGTTTCACCTTTTGAAGAAATCCACGACGCATACCATTCTATATCCGGCATATTGCGATATGCAGAATATGATTCATACAGTTGATATAAGCTCTTTTCAATAATTGGTCGCTGTTTGTGAAGCTCGACTGCGTAATCATCCAACTGGCGCTGTGCCTTTTCCTTTATGGCAATTTCGGCGCCAGCTTTGGAAGAAACAGCGCTTTTTCCGGTGCGAAGAGTATGACAAATGTCAGCAATTACATCCTTCTTGTTAGCTTTATGGCTGTGGAGCTGCAGACAAAACTCTGCAAGGTCGGTTTGCTTTAATTTATCATAAACTACATTCAGAGCTGCCAGCTTCTCAGAAACAAACAAAACCTTTTTTCCGTCGCTGAGACATTCTGCAATAATGTTGGTAATTGTCTGGCTTTTGCCGGTTCCCGGCGGTCCCTGCAAGACAAAACTTTTTCCTGATTTTGTAATTTCAATTGCTTCAATCTGGCTTGAGTCCGCATCTACTACATTATGCAGTTCAATCAAAGGGTTGGCAACGGGTGTAGATGTTATATTATCGTTTGCATTATTATTGATAGGTTCACCCAAAAGCCGACGAACATTTGAATTTGCAAGAATTTTTGCCGCATTATCCTTCAAATCACGGTACATATTGATTTTAAGAAACGAGAAAATACTGATTTTGCACTCCGAAGTGACTGCCCACTGTAGTTTTTTTACAATGCTTCTTACCTTTTCAAGATATGCGTTTAAACCCTCATCGTTATAATCAGGGAGTTTTATTCCGTTTTCTGCATTCATCTTATATGAGAATGTGGGATTGACAATAATGTCATCTTCTTCTAATTTAATAAAATACGGTTTTATGGCAGATGTTTGCTCCAACCGAATAGGTACAAGCAAAATAGGTGCACGGAATATATAGTTTGATGCTTCACTTTCTTTCCAATGAATAAATCCAAATGCCATATATGCAACATTGACACCTGTTTCTTCAACAAATTGCCGAGCCTTTTTATCAATATTCTTCACTGCAGTAATAGGATTTACTCCGGTGTTATAAAGGAGAATTTGATTTTGACGTTTTATTTTTCCGGAATATTGGTTTAAAAAAGCTGCCTTTCCTTTTAAAGTATCTGCTTCTTCCTGATCCGTAATTTTTAGCTGCGCAGTTTCGGAATTGTCTTCATATTCGTTATCCGTCTCAATGATTTTCGGATCAAAAACTTCAAAAGATGCTGATCCGTCAATTTTTTCAAACAGAACATCGGAAGAGGGAAACAGCACCTCTGTGCTTGAAGTTTTTGTGTCTTTAAAATTAATTAAATTATTGCGCTTTCCTGTATCAAGAAGTAGTTCGGCCCACTTGTCCAACTTTTTTGTATCCATTTTTGTTACTCCTTCCGGGCGAGCCACACCGTTTTATTTTCTTCAAAGAAAATAGAATTTCTCTGCAAAAAGTCTTTATCATTTATATAATGCTTGTTTTTTCGTTCTATATTCAGAAGATTAACAATATTATATCATAATATTATCTTTTTTTCAAGTCTATTTGACAAATTTTGAAACTATTATAAAAACATAATGACAAATATTTCCGCATATGTCAAGATGATAGATAAAATCTGAATATTCGGAGTATAGTAAATGTGAAAGTAATGTTTTGTGAAATAGGAATAGCAGTGGCGTGAGTGTGCCCTTACAGGATTTAATGAAAAACACAGTAAAATCAAGGATTACAGTGCCGAAGGCACTCTCGCAAAAAGGTGGTAGCGACAGTGAGCTGTCGGTGCGCGCGTTTACAAGCGCATAGGTGAGCCGAGCGTGCCTTTTTGCGAAAGAGGAGCGGCAGCCGGTAAAGCGAAGCCGTATTTTTTGCAAAAAAATACGGCAAGCCAAAAGGCTTGCCGAGACGTGGTGCACCTGAAAGGACTTGAACCTTCACGTCGGGGACACCAGATCCTAAGTCTGGCGCGTCTGCCAATTCCGCCACAGGTGCGTATTTATAATAATGCAGAATGCAAAATGCATAATGCAGAATTATTTATTTGAATTTAAGTTTTACAGACAGCGGAAACAAAGCCCGATACATATTACAAAGACTTAAATGCCGATGCTTTAAGCTCAATTCAAATGAATACTAAGCTATTATATCACATTATGATATTTTTGTCAAGCATTTTATAATTTTTTTATTTTACAACTTTCATTTTTTAGTTATAATAATTACACGCAGAAAGGCTTTTTTAGCCTTTTCTGCGTGCAGGTTGCGTACATCAGCCGAGAATTGCTTTTAAATCCTCCTCCGGCGTTGAAATCGGGGCGATATTAAAGTTTTCCGACAGATAAGCGAAAACATTTTTTGAAATAAACGCGGGCATTGTCGGGCCGAGACGTATATTTTTTATTCCGAGATACAGAAGCGTCAGAAGAATACAAACTGCCTTTTGCTCATACCAGGATAAAATCATAGAAAGCGGCAACTCGTTAAGTGTGCAGCCGAACACCTGAGCAAGTGCGGCGGCAACCTTTATCGCGCTGTATGCGTCGTTGCACTGACCCATATCCATAAGGCGCGGCAGGCCGTCAATTGTGCCGAGATCAAGGTCATTAAAGCGGTATTTTCCGCATGCAAGTGTCAGGATAATCGTATCCTCAGGCGCCTTTTGCACAAATTCCGTATAATAATTTCTTCCCGGACGTGCGCCGTCGCAGCCGCCGACAAGAAAGAAATGCTTTATTTTCCCACTTTTAACCGCGCTGACGATTTTATCAGCCGCTCCTATTACAAAGTCATGAGCAAAGCCGGTTGTAACCGTGCTTCCGCCGTTAATTCCGGTAAAATGCATATCCTCGCCGTAGCCGCCGAGCTCAAGAGCTTTTTCGATTACGGGTGTAAAGTCCCTGTCCTCTCCTATATGAACCATTTCCGGATATGATACAACCTCTGTTGTAAACACTCTGTCCGCATAGCTTTTTTTCGGCGGCATAAGGCAGTTTGTTGTAAACAAAACAGGCGCCGGTATATTATCAAATTCCTTTTGCTGATTTTGCCATGCTGTTCCGAAATTCCCTTTGAGATGCTTATATTTTTTCAGAAGCGGATAGCCGTGTGCAGGAAGCATTTCGCTGTGGGTATAAATATTTATTCCCTTGCCCTCTGTCTGTTCAAGCAGAAGCTTAAGGTCAGAAAGGTCATGACCGGATATGACGATGAACGGACCTTTTTCTATTGTAAGCGGCACCTCTGTCGGCTGCGGCTTCCCGAAGCTTTCCGTGTTTGCCTTATCGAGCATTTCCATACATAAAAGATTATATTTTCCGACTTCCGTAACTATTGGCAGAAGCTTATCCATACCCCAGCTGCGTCCTATGCTGTCGAGCGCCTTTACAAAGAATTTATCAACATCGCTGTCTGTATACCCTTGCAAAAGAGCGTGATATGCATATGCTGCCATTCCGCGTATGCCGAACAATATGAGAGATTTTAAGCTTCTTATATCCTCATCGGCTTCCCATACAAGCGACATATCGTATTCGCCCTTTTTCTCGCACTGCGAAGGACATTTGCCGCAGCGGTTTTCAATAGAGCTTCTTGCAGTGCGTATTTTTTCTGTAAGCTCGCTTACTGTCTGTGCGTTAAAATTAACGTTTGTGACCGTTGTAAACAAGCCCTTAATTATCAAATCGCGTATTTCCTCCGAAAGCTCGGATTTTCCGAGCGTCCGTGCAAGACCTATCAGCGCGCCGGTAAGCTCGTCCTGAAGACGCGCAACCTCAGCATTCTTGCCGCATACTCCCACGCTGCCCGTGCAGCCGCTGCAGTGCGCTGTTTGTTCGCACTGAAAACAAAACATTTTATTTTCCATTTTTATTTCCTCCGTTACATATATATCTTTTTTAATTATTCCGCTGTTTCGATATAATTATAACTCAATGACGAAAATAAATATGTTGGATAATCAACAATTTTTGCAGGTAATTTTTATACAACTTTTAAAATAAAATTATCAAAAAACTATTGCATCGTACATTGATGTACGGTGTATAATATTAATATCTTATAAATGAAACGGCAGGGGGTATGCTTATGGAAAGTAGGCATTGTACTTTATACAATAAAAGCGAAGAAAAATCATCATATACATAAAAGAGCCGTTTGAAAAAAACTTTACAAACGGCTGAACGTAAAAATAAAAGGAGGAATTATTGTGCTTAAGAAAATTTTAACGGTAATGCTTTGTGCATTTATGCTGCTTTGTACTGTCGCGTTTGCAGCTGAGCTGAAGGCCGGCGATACTGCCTATGTTGTATACGGCGGAACTGTAAATGTTACGAAAAACGCCACTTATTCGGGAGCTGTAACCGTGCTCAGTAAAGGAGCCAGAGTGACGATTTTGGAGCCTTATGTAATAGGAGAGGATAACAGAAAGTTTCATAAAATTCAGCTTTCGGACGGATCAATCGGATATATCCTTGCTTATACAACGTCACGTGAAACAACACCGATACTTGAAGCAGCCGAAACTGCCGAAAAGGAATTAAACAAACAATGGGCGTCTTCCGATACAGATAAGTATTCACACGCGATAGAGATGACATTTTTGTCTGATTACATCTACGGCGGAAGTAAAACGACCGAGGGCACTGAAAGAAATTTTTATGCTAAGGTGCCGACGGAATGGGTAAGACACGACCGCCCCGCTTCATTGCCGCTTGTGGGAATGGCTATTGTACATATAGGCGATGAGGGCAAATACGGTACGGTAAAAGCCGCGTTCTATCCCGGAGATCCGCCGATGAACTATCATATAAGAAGACTTGACGAGCTCAAAGCAATAGGGTATGATCCCCCGTTTGCTGAATGGACCAGAACTGATTCGTTCGCTAATACGGCGTTTTATGTTGCAACATCGAGTGAATTTGAGGTTGTTGCCTATAACGAAAAATGGGTTGCCGTATGGAGCGAGGGCGGTGTTGACGAATCGCGCGGCATGATCAGACAGTGCGGTGAGAAGGACGGTACTGCTTTTACAAGCTGGAAGCCGGGCGTATATTTCCTGCCGAGAAACAATTGCTATATTTTGGATATTAACAATCAGGTAACAACACCTCCGGAAATCCAGGCGGTAGGTAAGGCGACGGGTCTTTTGCTGGTTAAAACAACTCCCGATGCTACGGATTATGTAAAATCAGGCGTTTTTAAAATCAATCAGTCGCTTCAGATTGTAGATGCTACTCCGCAGAACGGTCATTATAAGATTTACTATAAGAAGGGTATTTATTATGTTGACGCAAAGTATGTGAATATGCAGCGCGCAAATACTTCAAAGCCGACAATCCGGTACAAAGCAATAGCGGCTGTCGACTGTGATATTTCCGACGGCTCTTCGGTTGTCGGTTCGGTTAAAAAGGGCGCGGCAATTGATGTTACCGAGATGAACTATGACGGATCAAATTCAAAAATCTGGTTTAATTCAAAGGAATGCTATATTCCGACAAGCAACCTTGATGAGCTGACCGAAACCTTGTCCGCAGAGGATACGGCAGCGCTCGGTGCGCCTATCGGCGTTCTGTCCGTAGATACGCCGTGGGGCGAATGGGGTGCGTTTACTTATTCCGCCGAAGGAATTAAAAAGCTGAAAGAGTATCGTTTCGGATATATCAACGCTGATGAGAATAAGAGCCTGGAATATGGCGCATGGGTTCTTTCAAACAACGGTGATATCAACAAAATACATGACAGAGAATGGGTGAATGTATACGGCATTGAAGAGTATTCGTTCGACCGTGACGAGGATATGAGGGATATTCCCGGAGTAGATCCTGCTGATATAGAGCCATGGATTATAACGGGTAAAATCTATACCATTTTCTATAACGGAGAAATTCGCTATTTGGTTCACGAGGATGATGAGCATGAAACATTTACCTATTATCCCGGAAACGGATTTAGCAAAAACTCTGTTGCAAAAACGCAGACAGTTTGCCTGGACAGCCGCAAATATAATACCGTTGCATATAATATTGATGATAACAACTACTTTAAGCTCAGAGATATTGCAAAAATCCTTGACGGAACTATTAAAACCTTTGACATTAAGTATGACGGTGCAACAAATTCCATTGATATGCTGAGCTTTTATGATTACACATCGGTCGGCGGTGAATTAACGCCGGGTGACGGCGCCGAAAGAACAGCTCTTTCGTCATCGGTATTTTTAACGCTTGACGGCGTGCCGATTAAGGCAACCTGCTATAATATTGAAGGAAACAATTATTTTAAGCTTCGTGATATAACAGACGCGCTTGATTGCCGCGTTGAGTGGGATAAAGACACTCAGATGATTTGGGTAATTCCGGGCAGAACTGCATATGATGATCCGGATGAGATTGTAGGATAATATAAATATTTATTATAGCTTTGCATACAATAATTCTGATTACCGGTGGGCGAACAAATAAAGATGGTTTCGGATGCGTTGTAATGCGATATATTAAAATCCAAGTTACAGGAAAAACGTTGGCATGGTTTTGTGTCGGCGTTTTTTCTGTTTTAAAAAAATTTTTTGAAAGCTATTGACAAACAGTGATTTATGTATTATAATATAACTAACTAATGTTCGTTAGGCTCGAGATGTAGTACGCCTTTTATTAATATTAATCGGGAGAGATGAAAATGAAATTAACGTTCAGAAACGCCGAAAGAGAAGATACGGCGCTTATTCTGCAATTTATAAAAGAGCTTGCCGAATATGAAAAAATGCTTGATGAGATTGTAGCCGATGAAGCTACGCTTGAAGAATGAATTTTTGATAAGCAAAAAGCAGAGGTCATTTTTGCTATGGAGAACGGAGAAGAAATCGGATTTGCACTGTTTTTTCACAATTTTTCAACCATTCTCGGACGTGCCGGGATTTATCTGGAGGATTTGTATGTAAGACCTGCATATCGCGGAAAAGGCTGCGGAAGAGCAATATTAAAAAGGCTTGCTTCAATTGCAAAGGAGCGCGGCTGCGGACGGCTTGAGTGGTGGTGCCTTGATTGGAACAAGCCGAGCATAGATTTTTATTTGTCTATGGGCGCCGAGCCTATGTCCGATTGGACTGTATACCGCGTTTCGGGAGAGGCGCTTGACAAAATGGCAGAGCAGGCGGATATGAAGGATGAGGAAGAAAAGCTATAGAACAGCTTTTTGTTCGGGGCGGTGCCGGGCGTGAGCTTTGTGCTTTACGGCACGGGAAGGAATGATTAAAAAAATGAAAATTAAAAGACTTGATTATGATTTTTCGGTATGCAAGGCAGAGGACTATTCGCTTGTAAATTTTAACGCGCAGTATTGCTTTATCGGCAAAACGGACGAAGAAAATTCTTTGGTATGCCTTACCGTCGATGTACCGCCGAATGTGACGGAGAGGGATGACGGCTGGCGAGCCTTTCGCATACAAGGCGTTCTGGATTTTTCGCTTGTTGGAATACTTTCAAAAATTTCAGCGCTTTTGGCGGAAAACAAAATCGGTATTTTTGCTGTTTCAACCTATAATACGGATTATGTGTTTACAAAGGCGGAAAGGTTTGATAAGGCGATTTCGGTGCTATCGTGCGCGGGCTATGAAATTATTGATTGACGGTGATGATATGAATATTACAATTATAAAAGCTACGGTCAGAAAAAACAGCAGTACATATAATGCGGCTAAATATTTTGTTTCAAGGCTTGAAAATGTCGGTGAGGTTTTTGAATTTACATTGCCTGACGATATGCCGCATATTTGCCGCGGCTGCTATGCCTGTCTTCACGGTAAAGAGGAAAAATGCGGCGGATACGAATATTTAAAGCCGATTAACGCAGCGTTTTCAAAATCGGATTTGATTATATTTTGCTGCCCTGTCTGGTGCTTTCATGCGCCGGGACAGATAAAGTCTTTTTTGGATCATTACGGCTGGAGATGGCTTGTTCACAGACCGAATTTTGATATGCTCGGTAAGCAGGCGCTTATTATAACAACGGCAGGCGGCGGAGGAATGAAGTCTGCCGCAAAGGATATAAAGGACAGCATGGACTATTGGGGCGTGGCAAGAACGTATATTGTTTCGCAAACGGTCTGGGATCGCTTTTGGAATGATATGCCGGATAAATTTAAAAAGACTTTTGAAAGAAAGCTTGATCGCGCGGCGGCAAAAATTCAAAAGCACGCAAAAAACTTAAAGCCGTCCGTAAAGGTTAAGTTTCTTTATAAAATGTTTGCTTTTCTTCATACAAGGGATAAAATGTGGGAGATTGATAATGAATACTGGAAAAAATCGCTGAATTAAAAAATTAGGCGGCGCAGAATTTGCGTCGCCTTTTGCCTTATTTTAATTTTTCCTTATAATCCGTACCCCATTTAACCATAGCGTCAAGCACAGGCTTCAGGCTTTGACCTGTCGGCGTTAAGGTATACTCAACTCTCGGAGGAACCTCCGCATAAACCTTTCTTGTTAAAAGTCCGGCGCTTTCCATAGAGCGTAAATTTGCCGTAAGCACCTTTTGAGAAATGCCTCCGACTGATTTTTTCAGCTCGCCGAAGCGCTTTGTTCCGCCTAAAAGGTCGCGGATAATTAAAACTTTCCAGCGGTCCGATATAAGCATAAGCGTTGTTTCAACAGGGCAGGCAGGTAATTCCTTTGTCAAAATAATCAGCTCCTTTTGAGTTAATTATACTATAGAAGCTTGGTTTTGTCAAGCATATTAGTTTCTTTTTGTAACTATAAAACAAAAAAGTGCTTACTTTACAAATGATATTTTTTGATGTATTATAATAAAAAGGACGGTGATATTATGACGCAGAATGAAAGACTGATATTTTTAATTAATTACTTAAAATCGGAAAGTCCGGAGTACAGTGATTTGCAATTTCCGAAATCGGTTAAGGAAAGAGAAATGCTGTTTCGCGCTCTTATGAATGTCCGCGCAGCTAAAGGAATTTCCGAAGAATTTATAAGAGTTCAGGATGAATATCTGAAAGCGGAAATTGAAGCGGCGGGAATAACGGATGGTGATACGCTTTTGTTTGCCGAAGATAAAATATGTCTTTGGCAGGGAGATATAACAACGCTTAAATGCAGCGCAATTGTAAATGCTGCAAATTCGGCAATGCTCGGCTGCTTTGTGCCGTGTCATAAATGCATTGATAATGCAATACACACCTTTTCGGGTGTCGAGCTGCGGCTTGAGTGTGCAAAAATCATGAAGAAGCAGGGCTTTGCGGAGCAAACGGGCAAGGCAAAAATTACAAAGGCATATAATTTACCATGTGATTATATTATTCATACCGTAGGTCCGATTGTCAGCGGCGAGCTTACAGAGAAGCATTGCAGGCTTCTTGCTTCATGCTACAATTCATGTATTGATTTGGCGCAGCAGTGCGCGATAAAGTCAATAGCCTTTCCGTGTATTTCCACAGGCGAGTTTCATTTTCCGAATGATAAGGCGGCGGAGCTTGCTGTAAATACGGTGCGGAGCAGACTTAAAAATTCAAGCTTGGAAAGGGTGATTTTTAATGTTTTCAAGGACGGGGACAAAAGAATTTACGAAAGACTTCTCGGATAAAATAAAAATTCTTTCAGATAAGATAAAAAGCGCCGACGTGGTTATTATCGGCGCGGGTGCTGGGCTTTCAACTTCTGCCGGATTTACCTATTCCGGAGCGCGATTTGATAAATATTTTTTCGACTTCAAGGAGCGTTACGGATTTTCGGATATGTATTACGGCGGTTTTTATCCTTATAAAACTCCGGAGGAATACTGGGCGTACTGGTCGAGATACATATATATAAACAGATATACCGACGCACCAAAGAGTGTTTATTCGGACCTGCTTAAGCTTATAGAGAATAAGGACTATTTTGTAATTACAACAAATGTTGATCATCAGTTTCAAAAGGCAGGTTTTGATAAAAAAAGACTTTTTTATACGCAGGGTGATTATGGTTTATTCCAATGCTCAAAGCCGTGCTGCAATAAAACGTATGATAATGAAGAGCTTGTACGGGAAATGGTAAAGCGTCAGGAAAATATGAAAATACCAAAGGAGCTTATTCCGAAATGCCCCGTTTGCTCAGCGTCGATGACAATGAATTTGCGCGCTGACGACAGCTTTGTTCAGGATGATGGCTGGTATGCGGCAGGTGAGCGTTATTCGGACTTTTTAAGGCGGCATAAAAAACTAAATATACTTTTTCTGGAGCTCGGAGTGGGCGGCAACACACCTGTTATTATTAAATATCCGTTTTGGAAAATGACAACGGAAAATAAAAATGCTTTTTACGTCTGTATTAATTTCAGCGAGGCGGTGTGTCCGCCACAGCTTAAAAAGCAAAGCCTTTGCTTGAATTGCGATATAGGTGAGGTTTTAAAAAAATTAATTTAAAAATTTTTTTAAAATTTTAAAAGGCAAAAACCCGCATAGCGATGCAAAGGTTCCCTTTCGGTAACTGCCCAATAGTATCATATAGGTAACTACATTACAAAAAAGTTCTTACTTTACAAATGAAACATATTGAGTTATAATTAAATCAACAAATGAGGGAAGCCTCAGAGAAAGGATTGATTTAATATGAAAATAGCGGTAGTATGCGCAAATGGCAAAGAGGGAAAGCTTATTACGGCGGAGGCAATAGGAAGAGGATTTGATGTTACGGCGGTAGTAAGAGGAGAAAACAAATCGGAAGCGGAAAAAGCTATAATAAAGGATTTGTTTGAGCTTACAAAAGAGGATTTGCAGGGCTTTGACGCTGTTGTTGACGCCTGCGACGCATGGACGGCGGAAACGGTTGATACAATTCCCAAAGCGGTAGAGAAGCTTTGCGGACTGCTCGACGGAACAGACACAAGACTTTTGATAGTCGGCGGTGCCGGAAGCCTTTACGTTAATCCGGAGCGTACATTGACAGTTGCTGACGGAAAGGATTTCCCCGACGCTTTTAAGCCTTTGGCTGCCGTACATCAGACTGCTCTTGACTATTTAAGAGGAGCTGACAATGTGAAATGGACTTATATAAGCCCGGCGGCAGATTTCCGGGCAGACGGAGAGAAAACAGGCAAATATATTCTTGCCGGTGAAGATTTTACGCTTAACTCAAAGGGTGAGAGCGTTATAAGCTATGCGGATTTTGCAATTGCTATGGTTGATGAGCTTGAAAACGGAAGCAATATCAAAAAGCGCATAAGCGTTTTGGGTGAATAAAATTTTAAAGTGACTTGCCCATTCTTGTGCATAATGCAGGCTCGGTGGCTGTTATTATAAATTCGGCATTGCTGCTGAACTGGAAAAGAAAAAGGTAAATGCTTAAAACGACAACGGAGCGGGGACAATCCCGTATTTTGTGTAAACCTCAAATTTAGCTCCAAAATGATGATATAATCTAAGTTATTTTTTGTGGGCTGAAAGCCATAATAAAGCTTTCAGCCATAGCTACATTATAGCATGAAATTGCCGTCATGTCAAGGGCGCCCAACAGGGCGTGCATTTACCCTTGACTTGTCGGTGATTTTATGCTACTGCGGCAGTCTATCTGAAAAAAATATTTCAAGTTGAGAATGTATTTGTCCCCAATTATTACGCTTACCTGTCCATTTTTTCGTGATGTCTATCATTGCTAAATAGAGCATTTTCAGCAAGCTGTCATCTGTCGGAAACACGCTTTTACTTTTTGTAACCTTGCGAAGCTGACGGTTAAATCCTTCTATCGTATTCGTTGTGTAGATCAATGTCCTGACTGCCTCCGGGTACTTGAAATATGTCGATAAATTAGCCCAATTTGCACGCCATGAAATAGCTATTTTGGGGTATTTTGAACTCCATTTCTCATCAAAGCTCTCAAGCTCCGAAAGTGCCGTTTGTTCATCAACTGCTGCATATACTCTCTTCAGATCTGCCATTAACGCCTTAATATCCTTGTATGATACAAACCTTGTTGTATTGCGGATTTGATGTATTATGCACTGCTGTATCTCTGTCTTTGGATATACTGCCTCTATTGCGTTTGTAAAACCGGTCAATCCGTCAATGCAGGCTATCAGCATGTCTTCAACGCCGCGAGCTTTTATGCTGTTTAGCACCGAAAGCCAAAACTTTGCGCTTTCGTTTTCGCCTACCCACATTCCGAGAACCTCTTTTTGCCCTTCCATATTGATACCTATTGCTATATACACAGCCTTTTTGACAATTTGTCCTTCGCTTCTGACGTGAAAATGTATAGCA
>CAKSSN010000003.1 GCA_934489015.1 uncultured Clostridia bacterium | reverse complement strand
TTTATAGTGACAAAACGGATTCGCCACATCCGTAAAACCGCATAAACTCTATATCTTTGGAGTTTTGCACGTGGCTACTCAAATAAAAGAAAGGATATGATTTACATGAAAAAGACAATTGAAAAAATTTCTTTAATTGTACTTAAAGCTATTCCTGTAATGGCAACATTGGCACTCATTATCAATACCAATTCAGTTGCTACTCCGATAAACGGTCAGCCGGAAATGCCTTCAAGTGCTAAAAAGTACAGGTTGTTCTAATGCTTGGCTCAATAACATCAAGGGTTATACAAAAGGCCGCAGATCGCGGCATGATAAAAGACAGCGATATAGAGGACTACTCCTACGGTCTTGACTTAATTCTTACAATTGCCGTAACGGACCTTTCGGCGCTTCTTATCGGTCTGATTATGAAAAGCTTCGTAAGTGTTCTTATATTTTGGATAGTGTATAAAGCGCTGAGGAAATATGTCGGGGGATTTCATTTTGATAACTCCGTAATATGCTATTTATCCTCTTGTGTGCTTTGCATTTCAAATGCACTGTTTGTAAAATACGCGGTATTCAATTCATCTGTATATCTTACGGTTATGCTCGTTTCATCGGCTGCCATGTTTATACTTGCACCGGTTGAGGCAAAGCAAAAACCGCTCGATGAAAGGGAATATGAGGTATTTAAGGTAATTGCCAGAATTTTGGTTGGTATAGCAGTCTTGATTTATTTTGTAGCCTTTAGCTATGATAACATCTTTTTGCAAAAGGTTATGATGTTTAGCTGTTTATGCGTTACCGGATTTTCGATAATCGGGAAAATCTTGATTATTTCAAGAAAGAATAAGTATAAGCGTTCACATACAGATTAGGATTTTCATCCAATTTACAGTTTTTACGCAGCAGATTAAGAATAATTTATGCGTTTTTGTGTCCTTTTAATCAGTTTGTGTACATATATTGCAGCAGCGCATATCGGCTGAAGCATGATAAGCTTCAAAAGGCTGTTTATTACGGTTCATTGACAATCTGTTAAAGCCTGCATTTTCTGCTTATGCAGTTTATCGCATTCTTTAATGTTACGAAATCGGCATATCACATTTGAGTGATATGCCGATTTTGCATTTTACAATTACTTTTTAATTATCGTATACAGCTTCATTATCGAGGCAAGCGCCTGCTCTGTGGTTACCGCCTGCTTAGGCTCGGTTACGTCAATTATATCTGCAAGCTTCAAACTGTACACCGCCGAAACCGCCCAGTCGGATATTCCAAGCTTCTGTGCCGCTGCACTGTCTACCTTTGCAATAGGCAAATCAACCTCCATGAGCTTTGCAGCGCGGTATAATATTACAGCATCCTCCTCCTGTGTAACGTTATCCTTCGGAGAAAAAATACGATTATCCTTTCCGCAAATTACTTTCGAGAAAAACAAAGCGTTAATTTTGTAATCTGTTACGTCATCAAACGGATTTTCGGAAAGCTTCGCCTGCGGCAGCTCCTTTATTGCATTTAACATATTATAAACATATCCGCAGAATTGCTCTCTTGTTACATTTTCGGATTTGTTTAAATCGCCGTTGTCGATAATACCTGCCGACACAGCTTGTGATATTATTTCATTTTCGGGCAAACGCCGGCAAAGCCGTTAAAACCGATGCCGCACAAAGCAATGCTGCAATTATTTTCTTATTCATAAAAATCGTCCTTTCAATTGCGGCACGTCTGCCGAAAATTTTATCAAGAAGCCTCTTCTGCTATTAATACCATTTAAACCCTAAAAAAGTTGCATAAATTTTTTATAAATAATATTTTTCAAGCCACGAAAGCTCTGTTCTTTCGGGATTTTCCTCATACCATCCGTTTTTAAACAGTCTGTTTACCCTCTGAAAATATTCCTCATACATTTTTGCCGCGCGCTGCATCGAATAGTTTGACGCCGCCCACATTCTGCAGTTTTCCGGCTTTATTGTGTGAATATTATTTACCGCCCAGCAAAATTCCTCAAAGGTTCTGCACCTGTAGCCTGTTACCGCGTGCAGCACTGTTTCGGGAAATGCTCCCCAGTCGGTTGTTATAACAGGTGTACCCATAAGCTGCGCTTCAACATTTACCCCGCCGAACGGCTCAATATAATATGTCGGCATCAGCACCGCCTTTGCTTTGCCCATTATTTCCGCTCTTTCCTCCGGCCCGACGGCAGGCTTATATACAATGTGTTTTTCATCCGACAGATGAATACCCTCGTCGGAATTTTCAAGGCTTCCCTGCCCCACTACATAGAGCTTATTTCCCGTCGCCTTCGCAACCTCGCTTGCAAGAGCTACACCCTTTCTTCCGATTATTCTACCGAAATACAAAAGATAGTCTTCCTTTTTATCGCGGTACGGAAAATCCTCAACATTAAAATAATTAGGTATTACCGCATCATACCATATACCGTTTTCCTGCCCCATAAGTCCGTATACATAATGCATCCATGCATACGACTCGAAAACCTTGTTATCGCAGAAAACACCTGTATAGCCTATTCCGGGTTCAACCGTCATCAATCCGACCGCGTCGGCAATAGGCTTTTGATAGTTTCCGAGCGTACAAAGCAGTATATCATGAGCTCCCTTTCGTTCGTTTATTTCGCGTATGGCATTTTCATTAAAGGTTCTGTACGCCTCATCTGACGGATCATGCTTAAAAAATCCGCGTGATTTATCATAATCACCGTAGGTTTTCCTTAAAACCTCTTCTGAAACAACCGTTATAAATTCATCGCAGTTTACCTCTGATCCCTCAACACCGTAAAAATATATTTTATGACCGTAGCTTTTTATCATATCGGCAAGCTTAATTATTTTTTGAGTATATGCACACGACGAATTTTCTCTCGTCGTTTTTATATGCGCAAGCCCTAAAAGGTGAAATGTTAATTTATCCATAAAAAACCTCCGTTATGTATGGGAGAGCTGCAAAAAGCAGCTCCCGCATAAAAATTTTAATCTGAAAAAGTCAGCGTAACCGCAGCACCTCTTTGCAGAGTCGAATCGGCAATAATTCTTACCGAAATAAGCGACCCGGCATTAACGGACACGTTTGCGGCAGATGTCGACCAAACGCTCGGCGCTGTCAGACTTGCTACAGCCAAAGTCGCCGTCGGTGTGTTCCCGTCGGGACTTACATATACCGTTGCAGTAACGGTTTCGTTTGCAGTAAGCTCATTGTTTCTTACCTGAAGCGTTATATTTGTAATTCTTGTGTTTGCAGGAACAACAAATGTGTTTATGCTGTAGTCTGACGAAACCGTTCCTATTCCGAGATAAGAGCCTGACGGTATACTGTTTATTGTTGCAAGCTCAACCGTTCTTGCTGTTGTACCGGCAGGGCCTGTCGCTCCTGTTGCGCCGATTGCTCCATCTGCTCCGGCAGGACCCGTTGCTCCCGTTGCGCCGATTGCTCCGTCTGCTCCGACAGGGCCTGTCGCTCCTGTTGCTCCAACTGCGCCATCTGCTCCGGCAGGGCCTGTCGCTCCTGTTGCGCCGATTGCTCCGTCTGCTCCGGCAGGACCCGTTGCACCTGTTGCTCCAACCGCACCGTCTGCTCCGGCAGGGCCTGTTGCTCCTGTTGCGCCGTCTGCTCCGGCAGGGCCTGTCGCTCCTGTTGCGCCGTCTGCTCCGGTAGGGCCTGTCGCTCCTGTTGCGCCGATTGCTCCGTCTGCTCCGACAGGACCTGTCGCTCCTGTTGCTCCAACTGCGCCGTCTGCTCCGGCAGGGCCTGTTGCTCCTGTTGCACCGATTGCTCCGGCTGCTCCGGCTGCACCTGTCGGACCTGTTGCGCCCGACGCACCCGGTCTGCCCATAGGTCCGGTAGGTCCTGTAGGACCCATAGGACCTGTCGCCCCGACAGATGAGCTGCAGCTGCAGCAGCATGACGAAGAGGTCTCAATCTGTTTTATATCGTTGCTGTACACCTTCATACGCTCACTGCGCTGACAGTCATTATTTTGCCTGTTCATATTTTTTCTCCCTTCAAATAAAATAAAAGGCTAAAATGCCGCAACATCTGAAAAAATAAAAAGCGCTCAACATTTTAGCCCCTATATATATTATGAATTTAATATGTAAAGGTTTACTGAAAAAACGACAAAAAGGGGATGTTAAAAAACTTCGGATCGCAAGAATAAAATAGAAAGTATACATTATATGCCGAAGTAGAAAAATCATTTATTTTCCCGCTATCAAGCAAGCTGCGCCTCGCGGCGTACCGATGTACGCTTTCGGGCAGCCGAAAGAAAGTAAAGTGGAAATTCACCTTTCAAAGTCAGAGTTTGGATTGCTTTTTTTGGCTCATTTTGCTCTCCTCCAAAGTTTTTCCTATCCCCTTGAAAATAAGTAAAGGCTGCAATCAAAAGTTAATTGACTTTTGATTGCAGCCCATTTTTAACCGTAATATGTCTTATTTTACAAGATTTGATTTTTCAACAGCTTTATAAACAATCGGCGTGACTATTGCAGTTATAATTATTTCCGGGATCATATAAAGACCATTATAGAATACTGAATATACAATGCTGAGTCCGACTCCGGAAAAGGTATTCATTATTTTTTCGCCTATTGCATAAAATCCGTCCTGCGTGAAAAACCACTCAGCCCATGAGCCAAAGAAAATAGCTCCGGAAATTATATGCATAAGGTATCTCAAAAGCAGTGCAACAACAGTACCGAGACATATTTCGGCAGATGAATTTTTAAGCTTACCCTTGAATATTCCGCCAAAGCCGAGCACCGTATATGCAAGTATGTAGTCAAAAAGGCAAACTCCCAAAGCTGCCGCAATCGTCATCTGCGACTCGCCCGGCAGGAAAAATGCCGCTACAACCTTCATGCCCGTTACTATCTGAACAAGGCTGTATACAAACGCCGAAAGCAAGCCCCATTTACTGCCGTAAATATAAGCTATTATAACAATCGGCATCATTGACGCAAGCGTTATACCTCCGCCGAACGGAAGCTGAAACGGCTGAATAAACGAAAGCACTGTTGCAATGGCTATCAGCACGGCGGATGTAATTAATTTTTTTGTTTTCATAATAAAAACAACTCCTTAAAATTTTTTGTGCATTAAAGCAATAAAAAAGAACGTTCCGCAACGTCCGAAATAAACAAAAATGCTTTTTATTTCCCTACGTTGGCATTATCCAAATCAGGTAATAGGTCGATAATGATATTATCCTCTCAGCCCGTTACACGAACTCCCTTTTTAATTTATATTTTAACATAATATTTCCTTTATGTCAATAGTTAAAATATAAATTAAAAAAAATCGGGCGCATTTTCTGCACCCGATTTGTACCAAGTTACTTATTTACCCATATACCGTTTGCAAATTCTACTGTCTTTGCACCGCACATAGGCTTTATGCTCTTAAGATCCTCGATAAGCATAGCCTTTATTGTTGTTCCCTCAGTCTGAGGAACGTTAAGATTAAAGACTGCCTTATCCGAATTTGCCGAAGCAAGCTGCGTATCAATCAGGTTCTTGTTACTGTCATAAACAGCAGCTATAATAATGCCGTTTTTATCCGGATTTGAATAGCCAACCGAAAGTGAATTTTCGGATATACCGTTTATATAATTAATTTTCGTCTGTGCCTGATCCACGCTGCTGAACGTTACCGCCGCACCGAGATAAACATTAACCTCGTTTGCCGAATCAAGATACCTTCCGGCGGATTTTACAAATTTGAGGTTGACCTTATGATGTCCCTCCTCCAAATTCTGCTCTGCAAACGTAAAGTTTACATTTTCATAAAGCATTGCATAAAATCCGTTGTCAGAAGCAATTCTGAATTTTTTCCATTCTCCGTCGTCTACCTGATAAAGCATATCAACATTATGATAAAGAAGCTTCATGATAAATCCGAACGCACGGCCGTCAAACTCAAAGCTTGCCTGTGCCTGATCCGATGTTACATGGATTGTTGACGGAGTTTCGGCAAAGTTTATCGACTGATCCTTTGCGTTTTCCGTGTAATACATTGAGCCTACAGCCGCAGGAGCCTTTTGATAATCAAACTCGCAGCCCTCTGTTGAAACCCATGCGCCCGTTGTTTTATCAAGCCCGTTCCAGAAGCCCCAGCCTGATTCTTTCAGCTCATCGCCCTGTGTTCCTGTCCATGTAAAGTCCTCCGCAAGTATATGCGTAGGATTAAGCATTGACCATTCGTCAACAGGGGCCTTATCCTTATAAGCATTTGCATAGTTATAAAGAGTTGAGCCGTAAGTCATGTCATTTGTTATATACTTATCCAAAAGATGCTCTTTTATCTCGTCAAAGTATAAGCCATAGCCTATAACGCTCGGATGGAGATTATCCTTTGTATAATAGCGATCCTTTTTATCAACGCTTTCATACCATTTTGAGCCCTCGCCCGGCCAGATTTTTGAAAGTCGCTCCCTTCTCAGCTCGCCCATTTTTGAAGCAACATCGCAATGGGGGATATTGTAGTAATCGCCTACAATTGTATGAAGCTTGCTCGTCGGCGCATTTTCACCTGCTGTGTAAATGAGAGCTATTTCCGCATACGGATTTGCCTTCCATATCGAAAGCAGCATACTTTCAACCTGTCTCTTAAGGTCAGAATTATTTTGAATAAGTCCGTCGGTTGTTCTTCCGTTTACCACCTCGTCAGGATAGAGCCAGTCATTTACGGTAAACTCAATGAATACAAGATCCGGCACATCATGCCCGTCAGAATACAAAAGATCCTTTTCTATTCTTGCCGCACCGAAGCTTGACGGCGTACCCGATATACCAACATTTACGGAGCTGATTTCGGCTTCGGGGAAGCTTGCCTTAAACCAGTTTGTAACTCTGTTTGCCCAGTTCAGAGAAATATCTCCGCGAATTATGTTAAAGTAGCTGCCGTATTCATAGGAATTTGTAGTGTCGTTCCAGCTGCATTCTATAAAGTCGGCATTTTCCTCTGTATATTTTACGCCGTTTTCGTCATAGAATACCTGCAAGCCCGTAACATTCCAGTTGCCCCAGTTGTCGTTTACCGTATAGTTCTTCTCCGCAAGCGCCTCTTTTGTAAGCTCGCTCTTATCGGCCCATGCGGCAGAGAATTTACTATTGCTATTTCTTACTCTTGTTGCCTCGCCGGCAGAATAACCGTTTGTTATTGAACCGCCTATATACCCGATTGTAAGCTTCTTTTCGCTTTCAAGAAGCTTTGCTGTGTTTGAAAACGGATTTGCAATTCTTGAAGCTGCGTCAAGAATATTTGTAAGAAGATATTCTCTCCTGTCGGCAGCTGTCGACTCATCCTTATATTCCTCAGCTGCTGCCTGATAAAGAGTTTTTCCGCAAACATCACTGTAAATCGTGTGGATATTTCCGAGCGTATCCGCATATGTTACATATGCGCGTGCCGAGTAAAGATTTTTTTCAATATCGTCATTTGATATAACCTCCGACACTGCCGAAAAGTCATCCGCACCTGCGCCGACTGCTGCTTTTATTGCTGCATTTTCCGTTTCCTTTACGGGAGATAAATTATCTCCGGACGCAATTATTATACCATACCCTATATTTGTATCATCACTGCTCTTTGGAGCTTCAAATTTTGCCATGCCAATGCCGTTTATCGCGTAAAGCGCATCCGTAAGAGCTTTTTCGGCCGAAGCGCTGTAGCGTACAGCAAGAGCTTTTTCGTCAACTGCCGCGCCGATTTTTACGCTTCCCTCATCAGCTGTTATAAACTGTGCCGTCAATACATCCCCGTCACTTACGCTGTCACCGGTTACAACATACTTATCGTTTTGATTTTTCCAGCCGACAAAATATTTATTTTCGCCGTCCGGCAAATCAGCACTTGAAAGATTTATTGTGCCCGATTTTCCTATTTTAACAGTATCGTCTACCGCCTCATAGGCAGTACCGTCAACAACCGCAAACACGCTCTTTTTGAATGTAATTGTTCTTACTCCCGCGCTTCCTGCCGTTGTATCTGCCGAAAGAGAATAAATGCCGTTTTCATTAGGCTTTATTTCTTCGCCATCAAGCAAAACCTTATTATTTCTCGGATTATCGGCATTTATTTCAAAGCCCAGAAGAGCTCCGCCGACTCCGCTTTCAAACACGGGATTTGCCTTTCCGCCCTCAACATTAAATCTGTAGCCTGAGGTAAGGCTGTCATCGAGAACAACTCCACATTCCTTTTCGCTGTTGTTTACAATAACAATCTCGGCTCCGTCCGAATTAAGTGCCATATTGCCCGTCTTTTTAGTTATCTTCAGACCCTTTACGCTGCCGCCGCGCTCAAGTACGCTTTCGGCATTAATTATAACAGCCGAGTTTTTAACGCCGCTGTAGCCGCTGTAGCCTTGAGAAGAATTTTCGCTGTGGCCGAACGTAATTGTCTTTCCCGACGTAAAGCTTCCGCCGTTTACGGTAAAGATTACATTTCCCTCAACACCTACATTATATCTTGAGCCCAGGAATATATTATTGCTGTAGCTGCCGCCGTTAAAGGTGTAGTTTACATTTTCCTTCAGGCTTATATTATGGTTTGACATAGCATAAAGCCACGAGCCCGCAACAATTGTTCCGGTAAAGTTTCCGCTATTAAACACATAATTCGCATTTCCCTTTACAAGTCCGGAAGCGCCGTTTCTGGCTGTATTTATAGTATTGTAAGTAATCTGCGGAGAATTAAATGTCACTGACGGAGCAATAATTGCATTTGTTCCCTCTGCGGCATCGTAAGGCATATGCGACTCGATAATAAGCGTGCCGTCAGCCTTTACTCCGCTTCCTATTGTAAACATATGACCGTTAGCTGAAAAGGTCTTACTGTTAAATGAAGAAAGCGTTAAATTATCAATCGTAAGATCAGCCTTCAGCACAACGTCATCGCTTCTTGTGAGAATCGCGCTGTCATCTATACCTTTTATTGTAACCTTTCCGCGTTTTTCATTTGCATCGGTTGAGAGAGCTGCACTGCCCGAAATATAAATTGTTTTCTCATCGGCAGAATCAAGTCCCTCAAAATATTTATAAGCCTCGCTGATGCTTTTGTATGCTATCATATCCGGCTCGCCGTTTATATCGCTGTCGATATATCCGCTTTCGGATACATACGCTGTATTTACATCATCGGCTTCTTCGGGAATCCACAGCGCATATGCTATGTAATTACCCGCAATATTTGTTGTAAAGCTATCCGACGGCTGATAAATTGTGCCGTTTACAGCCCAGCCCGCAAATTTATAGCCTTCGACTGTATAAGGATTAGCCGGCATTTTTATAACCTCTGAGGTGTCGCTCTTAATCTGAACCGGCGTCTGTCCTGCAGCTGCTGCAAGGCCGGGCGCAAACGAAAGCGTTACTTCGCCCTCCTGCTGCGGATTTGTTACAGACCACTTAACCGACTTTACATAAAGCTTTGCGTCTTCGGGCACATCGCTGCCGTTTACATCTCCGAACGGATAGAAATAAAATCTTCTTATATTTGTGTAAAGCGGATTTTCCTGCATCCATTTCAGTATTATCGGCTGCATATCTATAACAGCCGTTGCCCAAACATTTTTCTTTGCGGCTTTAGTTACAATACCTGCGCCTGTTGCAAGCTCCGCCGTATCATCAACCGGCGACGCTCCTCCGAGCTGAACACCTATGTTTGCCTGCTCGGTTGAGGCTTCGGGATAATCAAGATAGTAATCCACAACCGCATATCTGTAGTCATCCATAAAGATATTGAGGTAATTTATAGCCCATCTCTGTGCCATCGGATTTCCTGTGCCCGTCACCTCATAAAGATACGTGCTGTTGCCGTCCTTTGATGCGGCTGTCTGCGACATATTGGACACCTGGTCAAATGCGTTAAACACCTTATCGGCCGTAACAAGCTCGGCATCGGGGCGATCCTTGCATATTTCAAGATTGCTTCCCGAATACACAACATATCTGAACCTGCGGTCCTTGTCCGATGTTACGGTTACGATATACGTATCATTTGCCAAATCTTCGGCAAACATTGTAAGATCTCTGCTCTTAACGGCAACGGTGTTTTGCGCCATAACCGCATTATCCGACTTTCTCGTTACGGTATATGTAACATTTCCGTCGGAGGATATTGCTTCATTATAAAAGCCTGCAGCCGTTCCGGTAAACTCAAATTTAAGAGTTGCTCCGCCGGCATAAGCGAGAATATCGTTACTCGGACTTCCGCCGCTGTTTGTTGCCTTTAAAACATATCCCGGTGTGTATGCCTTATAAAATCCGGCTTCGGTGAAATTTTTACTGTTTCCGTCAGCATACGCGTTTGTAAGAGCATTTTTGTTCTCAAACAAATCCTTATACTGAATTTCGTTTCTCGTTACCGTATCGCCGAAAAGCTGCTCATTGAGATAATTTATAATTTCCTGAGCATAAACTGCGTGTCCGGCTGTATTCGGATGAACATAATCGGCAAAATATTTCTTCCATACAGCGTCTGTCGTCTGCGTCGGATTTTGACCGTTATTTTCCGCTACAATCGTGTTCCACAAAGCAGCGCCTATATCTATTGAAGGTATTCCGTAATAATCGGCAATTTCCTTTTGCCACGTCTTACAGTCAAAATCTTCTCCCTTCCTGTATAAATCCGTTGTAAACAAGGAAATTATACGGCACTTCGGATTTGACGCGTAAATACGTCTTATTACCGATTCGTAATAACGCTTCGTTTCAGCCTCCGTGCGCTGCTCATACAAATCATTTACCGCAAATTCAATAAAAACGAGGTCGGGCGCTTTTTCGGCAATTTTCAAATCGCGGTATGCGCGATATGATCCGAATTTACTTCCCGTCCCGCCGAGTCCGGCATTTACGTTTTCAACCTTTGCATTCGGAAACTTTTCTGTAATCCAGCTTCCGACAACATCTGCCCAAGGATCCTTATCGCAAAGATAGCCCTGCGTTATGGAGCCTCCAAGATAGCCTATTTTTGCTTCCTTATCAACGCTCAGTCTGTAATAAACATTCTGCAGCTCCGAGCTTGCTTCCTCCGCACCCATAACAGCGCCGGGCAATGCCGACACCATCATTAAAAGCGCAAGAAAAGCAGAAACAAATTTGTTACTCATTTTCAAGGTGCATCCCTCCAAAAGATTTATTTATATCTTGATTATAGCATTGCAAAGCCGCAAAATCAATCTTTAAAAAATACAATAAATATTGTCTTTGATAAATAAGGGTATAGGCAAAAAATACAATAATGCGCACAGCTATGCAAAAAATGATTATTTGATTTAATTTGCGCTTTTAATTTTTAAATCACATTCCATTATTAATTAAATTATGAAAAAAGTATTAATTCTTTTTTCGGATACTTGAATTTTCGTCTTGAATATGGTAAACTAAATAATATATAATGGGTTCTTATATATCATCAAATATTGCGCACTGCGCGGAAAGGAATGAGAAAACATGGGCAACTACTCGGATATTACACCAAAGATAAGGGATTTATCTCAGCTTTGCTTTGACAACAGTCATATAGACAGTGAGCTTTACTCAAAGTTCGATGTTAAAAAGGGACTCAGGGACATAAACGGAAAAGGAGTTCTTACGGGCCTGACGGAAATTTCGGAAATCAGACAAACAAAAACCGAAAACGGAGTTGAGGTCCCGTGGCACGGCAGACTTTTTTACAGAGGCTACGATATTGAGGATATAATAAAAGGCTTTATATCGGACGGCAGATCGGGATATGAGGAGGTTGTTTATCTTCTTCTTTTCGGCAATCTTCCTCCTATGGAGGAGCTTAAGGAATTTAAAGAGCTTCTGGCTCAGTACAGAACGCTCCCGACAAATTTTGTAAGAGATGTTATAATGAAGGCTCCTAACTCGGACATAATGAACGCGCTTGCAAAAAGCGTTCTTACGCTTGCCTCATATGACACAAACGCCTGCGACATTTCAATAGACAATGTTCTGCGTCAGTGTTTGCAGCTTATCTCTGTTCTTCCGATGCTTTCAATTTACAGCTATCAGGCGCACGCGCATTACAATCTCGGAACGAGTCTTTTTATACATTCACCGAAAAAAGAGCTTTCAACAGCCGAAAACATACTGCGTATGCTGCGCCCCGACAAGAAACATTCACCTCTTGAAGCACAAGTCCTTGACATGGCGCTTGTTCTTCATGCAGAGCACGGAGGCGGAAACAACTCAACCTTCACAACAAGAGTTGTAACAAGCTCCGGCACGGACACATATTCAGCCATTGCGGCAGGTCTTTGCTCTCTTAAAGGCCCCAAGCACGGCGGCGCAAACAACAAGGTTGTAAGAATGTTTGACGAAATGCGAACAACCGTATCCGACTGGAACGACGACGGGGAAATAAGCGAATATTTAAAACGTCTGCTCCACAAGGATGCGTTTGACAGGTCCGGTCTTATCTACGGAATGGGTCACGCGGTTTACTCAATATCCGATCCGAGAGCAAGAGTATTTAAATCGTTTGTTGAGAAGCTTTCAAAAGAAAAGGGCTTCTACAGCGAATATCAGCTTTATGAAAACGTTGAACGGCTTGCTCCCGAAGTTATTGCATCGGAGAAGAAAATATACAAAGGCGTCAGCGCAAACGTTGATTTTTACAGCGGCTTTGCATATAAAATGCTCGGATTGCCGCTTGAGCTTTACACGCCGATTTTTGCAATAGCAAGAATTGCCGGCTGGAGCGCTCACCGACTTGAAGAGCTTATTAATGCAGGAAAAATTATACGTCCGGCATATAAAAGCGTTGCTCCGGAGCGAGAGTATATTTGCATGAATAACAGGTAAACTACAAAAGAGTAATTTACGGTTTGGAGGTCAAAAATGAACAATAATCAAAGACCGGGCGGCAGCCCGAACAGAAATTCGGGTAAAAAAACGCCGCAAAACAATAATTCGATTATAGTATTTCTTATAATTTCAATTGTGGCAACCATAATTTTAAATTTTGCCGTAACAGCGCTTATGGCGCCGAAAACAGAGGAAATACGCTACAGCGATTTTCTCAACATGGTTGAAAACCACGAGGTTGACGAGGTTATATTTCTGTCGGGCAAAATTCAGATTGTAAAAAAGGAAGACAAAAGCGACTCGACAACCAACAAGCTTTTAAAGCTTTGGGGCGTTAAGGACCAATCTCTTCAGGAGGTATATTATACCGGATATATAAGCGACCAAAGACTTCTCGAAAAGCTTGACGAAAACGGTGTTAAGTATTCCTCGCCCGTTCAGTACAGCAATCCCGTGCTTGAATTTTTCCTGTCATGGATACTTCCGTTGCTTTTGATTTACGGTATGTTCTTCCTTGTTTGGCGCTCTCTTTCAAAGAAAATGGGCGGCGGAATTATGGGCGTCGGTCAGTCAAGAGCAAAAATGTATATGCAAAACAAAACGGGAATTACATTTAAGGATGTTGCCGGGCAGGAGGAAGCAAAGGAATCGCTGAACGAAATAGTTGACTTTCTTCATAATCCGCTGAAATATACGGCGATAGGCGCAAAGCAGCCTAAAGGTGCGCTTCTTGTAGGACCTCCGGGAACAGGTAAAACTCTTCTTGCAAAAGCCGTTGCCGGCGAGGCAAATGTTCCGTTTTTCTCGCTTTCCGGCTCAGAATTTGTTGAAATGTTTGTCGGCGTAGGTGCGTCGCGTGTGCGTGACCTGTTTAAGCAGGCATCGCAGAATGCACCGTGTATTATTTTTATAGATGAGATTGACGCAATAGGCAAAAGCCGTGACAATCAGATGGGCTCAAACGACGAGCGCGAACAGACGCTAAATCAGCTGCTGGCCGAAATGGACGGCTTTGATTCGTCAAAGGGTGTAGTTATTCTCGCGGCAACAAACAGACCGGAAATACTCGATAAGGCTCTTTTAAGACCGGGCAGATTTGACAGAAGAATTATTGTTGAAAAGCCTGACCTTAAGGGCAGAGAAGCGATACTGCGCGTTCACTCGAAAAACGTTAAAATGTCAAACGATGTTGATCTTCACGATATTGCTCTTGCAACAAGCGGCGCTGTCGGTGCAGACCTTGCGAACATGGTAAACGAAGCGGCTCTGCGTGCGGTCAGAATGAAAAGAAACGTTGTTATTCAGGAAGACCTTATGGAAGCGGTTGAGGTTATAATCGCCGGTAAGGAGAAAAAGGACCGCATACTTTCCGAAAAAGAGAAAAAGCTTGTTGCTTATCATGAGGTAGGTCATGCGCTTGCTACAGCCGTTTCAAAAAATACAGACCCTGTTCAGAAAATTACAATTGTTCCGCGTACTATGGGTGCGCTCGGCTATACAATGCAAAAGCCCGAAGAGGAAAAATATTTGATGAACAAGGACGAAATAGTTGACGAGATAACCGTATTCATGGCAGGAAGAGCTGCCGAAGAGGTTGTTTTCGGAGTTAAAACAACGGGTGCGGCAAACGATATAGAGCGCGCAACCGAGCTTGCAAGAAATATGATTACAATCTACGGCATGAGCGACAAATTCGGTATGTTCGGACTTGAAAGCATACAAAACCGCTATCTTGACGGACGCCGCGTTGCAAACTGCTCACAGGAGACGGAAACTCTTGTTGATGCCGAAGTTACAAAAATTCTGGCGGACTGCTACAGCAAGGCTGTTGAAATACTCATGAATAACCGTGAGGCGCTCGACAAAATTTCGGAATTTCTTATTGAAAAGGAAACAATCACCGGAAAGCAGTTTATGGAGATTTATCAATCGGTTAAAAATCCGCCCGAAGAGCTGCCGCCATCCGATGAGGAAGCCGAAAGCAGCGAATAATTATGTCAAAAAGCAGTGCGTAAGCACTGCTTTTTGAATGTTCAGATTTTAAGTATTCTCTTAACTATCCCCGACAACGTTTTCGGCAGCTTATAAACTACAATCTTCATAAAAATCGCTTCCTTTCTATTTCCACTTTGACAAACATAAATAAGCCATTGCCGCCAGAACAGCCGCAGCAATAAATGCTACAAAGCCCGACGGAAGAAACAGCCCTATTACCGTTCCCAGACTAAAGCCGAGCACAAGAGTGCAGCAGCTTTTACACACAGCGGCAGGCAGATTTATTCCCGACAGCAGCTTTTCGCAGATCATATGTACGCTCCTTCCCGTGCACAAGGCACAAATTTATTAGGCATGAGGGAGTCAAGGCAAAAGCGCAGTTAATACTATCGTATTAACGAGCATTTTAACGCAGTATTATGGAAATTATTTTTCTGAAAACCGCATGAGTTCAACTCTCTCATGCCTAACCGCTTTTGTTTATATATTATGCCACAAAATTATTTGTGTGCATTGACTTTTATATTTTTATATGTTATAATAATTTTTGAAAATACAAAATATGTTACAGATATTTACCTGTCAGAAAGGATATGATTTAATATGATAAATGCAATAATAAACGGCTGCGGCGGAAAAATGGGACACGTTGTTGCAAGACTTGCGGCAGAGGACAGCGAAATTAATATTTCCGCCGGATTCGACATTGCCGAAAACACCGATTGCAGCTTCCCGGTTTACACAAGTGCCGACGACTGCAAGGAAAAAGCGGATGTTGTAATTGATTTTTCGCACCCCGATTGCATTGAGGGACTTTTATCATACTGCAAAAAAAATAAAATTCCTGCCGTAATCTGCACAACAGGTCTTTCAAACCGTCAGAAAAACGAGCTTGAAGCGGCATCGGAAACAATACCGGTATTCTTTTCGGCAAACATGAGTCTTGGAATTAACCTTATAATTTCACTTGCAAAACAGGCGGTAAAGCTTCTTGAAGATTCATTTGACATTGAAATTGTCGAAAAGCATCATAATCAGAAAATAGACGCACCAAGCGGCACGGCTCTTGCAATAGCCGACGCAATTTCGGACGAAATGACAAAGCAGACCGAATATATTTATGACAGGCATACCGCGCGCAGAAAAAGAAAGCCGAACGAAATAGGAATACATTCCGTAAGAGGCGGCACAATAGTCGGTGAGCACAGCGTTATATTTGCGGGCAACGACGAGGTTATAGAGCTTAAGCACTCGGCGGCAAGCAAGGAGGTTTTTGCGGTCGGCGCTATCAAGGCGGCAAAATTTCTCTGCGGCAAGAAGCCTGGTATGTACGATATGAACGATTTGATAAGCTCGCTTGAATTAGTTTAATCTGCATATATTTTTGAGAGTTTAAATAAGTATAAAATAAAAAATGCACAAAAAACAATCGTTAAGTTTGAACATTATGACGATTGTTTTTTTGTTTATATTGTTGTATTATGGGTATATAATCAGTATATATTTATTAAATGCATATAATTTTCGATTTATCCGGCGGAAAGAGCCGATATAATAAAAATTTTACACACGGGAGGGCTTGGAAAAACTAAAAAAAACAAACACAGATACTTAAATATTTATAAAAAAAGCAAAACGAAAGGAATGATCGGATTATGAAGGAATATTCAATGGATGACATAAGAAATGTCGTGATAATGGGGCATGGCAAATGCGGAAAGACAACGCTTGCGGAAGCAATGCTTTTCAACGCGCACATGACAGACAGAATGGGCAAGGTTGCCGACGGAAACACCGTATGCGATTTTGACGCGGAAGAAACAAAGCGCAAATTTTCGATTTCCACAGCCATAGCTCCTATTGAATGGAAGGATATGAAATATAATATTCTCGACACGCCGGGATTTTTCGATTTTGTCGGCGATGTTAAAGAGGGCGTAAGAGTTGCCGACTCGGCTCTTATAGTTCTGAGCGGAAGAAGCGGCGTTTCGGTCGGCACGGAGCAGGTATTCAGCTATGCAAAGCAAAGAGGAGTTCCGACAATATTTTTTGTAAATAAAATAGATGATGACAGAGCAAATTACGAAAAAACTCTTGAACAGATGAAGCAGGTGTTCGGAAAAAGTATAACTCCGTTCGTATATCCTATACGTGAGGGAGATGAGTTCAAGGGCTTCGTTGATATAGTAGATATGACGGCAAGACGCTACGAGGGACAGGACAGAGTTGATATTCCCGTTCCCGACGGCATGGCGGAAACAATTGCTCCGCTGCGTGAAATGATTATGGAGGCTATCGCCGAAACGGACGAGGAGCTGATGGTTAAATATTTTAACGGCGAGGAATTTACCTTTGACGAAATTAAAAAGGCTATCAGAAAGGGCGTTAAGGACGGAAGCATATTCCCCGTTTACTGCGGCTCCGGTCAGGATAACATAGGCGTGCGCAGCCTTATGGACGGAATAGGCAAATATCTGCCGTCACCGTCGGAAATAGAAGAAATGGCGCACATCGCTTCAACCGGAGAGCCTGTTGAGGTTGTTCAGTCGGAGGAGGAATCAACGGCGGCGCTTGTATTTAAAACAATCGTTGACCCGTATGTCGGAAAGCTTTCTCTTTTCAGAGTTTATTCGGGCGACGTGAACGCCGATTCAACGCTTTTCAACCCTAACAGAAATGCGCAGGAGAAAATAGGAAAGGTGTTTATGCTTTCGGGCAAAAAGCAGCTTGAAGCAAAAAGGATTAAAGCGGGCGATATAGGCGCTGTTGCAAAGCTTGACAAAACCAAAACAGGTGACACTCTTTGCGATATGGGCAAGGATATAATACTAACCGGAATAGAATTTCCCGACCCTGTTCTTTCAATGGCGGTTGCGCCTAAGGAAAAGGGCGATGAGGAAAAAATTATAAGCGGCCTTACAAAGCTTATGGATGAAGACCCGACCTTTACGGTTACAAACAATACGGAAACAAAGCAAACTCTTATAAACGGTTTGGGAGAGCAGCACATAGACGTGCTTATAAGCAAATTAAAATCAAAATATGCGGTTAATGTTGTCCTTGATGAGCCTATTGTTCCGTACAGAGAAACAATTATGGGCAAGGCTAAGGTTGAAGGAAAGCATAAAAAGCAGTCGGGCGGTCACGGTCAGTACGGTCATGTTTGGATTGGATTTGAGCCCGGTCTTACAGAGGAGCTTACCTTTGAGGAAAATGTATTCGGCGGAAGCGTTCCGAAAAACTATTTCCCGGCAGTTGAAAAAGGTCTTCGCGACTGCTGCAAGCACGGCGTTCTTGCAGGTTACCCGGTTGTAAACATGAAGGCTACTCTTCTCGACGGCTCATACCACCCTGTTGACTCGTCGGAAATGGCGTTTAAAACAGCCGCATCAATCGCCTTTAAAGCCGGCATGACTGCCGCAAAGCCCGTTCTTCTTGAGCCTATAGGCTATTTAAAGGTTTATATTCCTGAGGATATAATGGGCGATATTATAGGAGATATTAACAAGCGCAGAGGTCAGATAATGGGCATGGGCGAAAGCGACAAGCCCGGTCTTAACATGGTTGAGGCTGAGGTCCCGATGTCCGAAATGTTTAAATACGCAACGGATTTGCGCTCAATGAGTCAGGGCAGAGGAATGTTCTCTTTTGAATTTAAGAGATACGAGCCGGCTCCCGCCGCGATTGCCGATAAGGTTATAGCACAAGCAAAAAATAACGAACAATAGGATATATCCATATATTTTGCCGAAGCACTGCCATTTCGCAATGCTTCGGCAAAATAACGCTTTAAATATATTGTTTCATTATTCTAAAACGTTTATTACATAAAGATTACATCAAAAATCAAAATAAAAAATTATCAAAATATCCTTTAAAAAAATATACAATTTAGCCAAAACAAAATTTTTTATCAAGTCAAAAGGTCGAATTATTCGGTATTATTTTATGCAATTTAACCAACGAAAAAGCTGAAAAAAACGTCATTTTTGGGTTTTGGGAAATGTGACTAAAGAACAGGGTTAAATTTTGTGCAATAATAGACTTCACAAAACGCTTCATTTGTGGTATGATATAAGCGTAAATTAATTTGTTGGTTTTTTAGGCTTGAACAGCAGACGCTGTTTCATACACCGATATGTCCGCTTCGGCGGAATAATACTTATCAATTAATTATAGTAATTTCTTTTAAAATGTGAGAGGGGATTTAAAATGGCAGATTTACAATTAAAAGGCATTTACAAAAGATACGCCGGCGGAGTTACTGCAGTAAGTGATTTCAGCCTTGATATTGCCGATAAGGAATTTATCATTCTCGTTGGACCTTCCGGCTGCGGTAAGTCAACAACACTCAGAATGATTGCAGGTCTTGAGGAAATAAGCGAAGGTGAGCTTTACATCGGCGGAAAGCTCATGAACGACGTTGCTCCTAAGGACAGAGATATAGCAATGGTTTTCCAGAACTATGCTCTTTACCCGCATATGACTGTTTTTGAGAACATGGCATTTGCTCTTAAGCTTCGCAAAACTCCGAAGGATGAAATTAAGAGACGTGTAAACGAGGCTGCTCAAATTCTTGACATCAGCCATCTTCTTGACAGAAAGCCGAAGGCTTTGTCGGGCGGGCAGAGACAGCGTGTTGCTCTCGGTCGTGCTATCGTGCGTAATCCTAAGGTATTCCTCATGGATGAGCCGCTTTCAAACCTTGACGCTAAGCTCCGTGTTGCCATGAGAACAGAGATCAACAAGCTTCATAAGAGACTTGAAACAACATTTATATATGTAACACATGACCAGACAGAAGCTATGACAATGGGTACAAGAATAGTTGTTATGAAAGACGGTGTTATCCAGCAGGTTGACACTCCGTCAAACCTTTACAACTATCCTTGCAACGCATTTGTCGGCGGATTTATCGGAAGCCCGCAGATGAACTTCATCACAGCTTCACTCGTTAAGAAGGACGACGGCGTTTATGCTGAATTCGGCGGCTGCTCAGTTAAGCTTCCGGAGGGTAAGGCAAGCAAGCCGGAGCTCGCAGGATACATCGGCAAAGAGGTTCTTATGGGTATCAGACCTGAAGACATTCATGATGACGCTGTTGTTATTTCTGCAAATCCGGGCAGCACACTTGATGCTTACGTTGATGTAACAGAAATGATGGGCGCTGAAACATATCTCTACCTTACAATTGCAGGTACATCATTTACCGCAAGAGTAAACCAGAGATCAACAGCTCAGATTGGTGAAACAATCAAGGTTGCATTTGATATGAATAAGCTTCACATCTTTGATAAGGATACAGAGCTTGCTATTCTTAACTAATCTTAGAAATCTGTTAAAGGGTGCTATTGCGGCACCCTTTAATTTATGGGAGAATAAAATTTATGTCAAAAAAGAAAAACACAGTTACAAACGCTATGCGAATGCTTACATCTAAGAAAATACAATTTGAAGCGCTTGAATATGAAGCCGACGAAATAGGCGACAGCTTTGGCAGTAAAATTTCACGAATGCTCGGAACGGAGCCCGAAAAAACCTTTAAAACGCTTGTGGGAATAGGCGATAAAACAGGGCCTATAGTTGCGGTTATTCCGGTTGATGAGGAAGCGGACCTCAAAAAGCTTGCAAAGGCGTCTGCAAACAAAAGCGTCAGCCTTGTTCATGTTAAAGACCTTATAGCGCTTACGGGATATGCGCGCGGAAGCGTTTCTCCGCTCGGAATGAAAAAACAGTTTCCGACTTATATAAATATAAACGCAGCAGACTGCGATAAAATTTATATAAGCGGCGGTATGTGCGGTCTTACGCTAAAGCTTTCTCCGAACGATTTGATAAGCGTAACCGGAGCGCATTTTGCGGATATAATAATGAATTAGAAACAGGAGATCAGCTTATGAAAACATTTAACCGTGCTAATATATTAATTCCTCATAATATTGACTATACAAAGTGGAGCGTTGTTGCGTGCGACCAATACACCTCCGAGCCGGAATACTGGGCTGAGGTTGAAAAAACGGTAGGAGACAGCCCCTCATCGCTTCATATAATCTATCCGGAAATTTATCTTAATGAAAAAAATAAGGATGAGAGAATTAAAAGCATAAATCAGAAAATGAAAAAATATCTTGATGAGGGTATTTTTAAGGAATATAAAGACTCTTTAATTCTTGTTGAAAGAACGCAAAGAAACGGCAAAAAAAGATACGGCCTGATAGGTCAGGTTGATCTTGAGGACTATGACTTTTCAAAGGGAAGCACATCTAAAATAAGGGCGACAGAGGGAACTGTTATCGAGAGAATACCTCCGCGCGTTAAAATAAGAGAAAACGCACCGCTTGAAATGCCGCATATTATAATGCTTATTGACGATCCGGATTTAACCGTTATAGAGCCGCTAAAAAATCAAAAGGATAATTTTGAGGTTCTTTATGACTTTGAGCTTCAAATGAATTCGGGACATCTGAAAGGATATTTGATTAATGACGACTCATCAGACAGCGCACTTAAAGCCATAGACAGCCTTGCGGACGAGAATACCTTTTATAATAAGTACAATTTAAAGAAAAGTGTTCTTCAATTTGCGGTAGGCGACGGCAATCATTCTCTTGCAACGGCAAAAACCTGCTGGGAAAACATTAAAAAAAGCTTAACGGACGAAGAAAAAAAGACGCATCCGGCAAGATTTGCTCTTGTTGAGGTTATGAATATTCATGATCCGGCGCTTGAATTTGAACCTATCCACAGATTTGTATATAACATTAAAGCAGATGATCTTTTAAAATCACTTTTTGAATTTTATCCACAAGCTTCAAAAAGCGATAACGGCGGTCAGAAAATAGATTACTGCTATAAGGGTAATTCAGGAAGCATATATATAAATAACGCTCCGTCTAATCTGGCGGTCGGAACACTCGGAAAATTTCTTGACGCATATTTAAAGGAAAACGGCGGCGATATAGACTATATTCACGGTAAATCAATCGTTGAAAAGCTCGCTCAAAAGGATAATTCAATAGGCTTTATTCTACCGTCAATGGAGAAAAAACAGCTCTTTGAAACAGTTATTCTCGACGGCTCTCTGCCGAGAAAAACCTTCTCAATGGGCGAAGCTGAGGATAAGAGATTTTATTTTGAGTGTAAAAATATACAATAAACGGCTATAAATTTTGGGTATTTTTATCCATTAATTATTAATCTTTTTTTCAAAAACTCTTGACAACAGACGCTTTTATGTGATATAATAGTACCGTAATATAACTAAATAGTATAAAATGCTATGGTTAGCTAATTATTTGGAAAGGGAGATGGACCTAATGTATAAATTATTAAAGAAGGCTTTTATCGGCTGTATGCTTTTCGGTTTAATGAGCGCTACCGCTTCTGCTGAAACAATAAATGTTCCCGGAAATAAAATCAGCTACGATTATGGAGATAATAAAATCGGTATTACTCAGGACGACACTACTAAAAACCCACAACAACTTACTGTTCTTCTTGTTCAAGGTAATGTAGATGAAAACACAGAAATTACCGGTGAGAAGATATATTATGTAGATCAGACAGAGGGTACTTCATTTGTTAAAGCATTTAGTAATCTCGGTGTAAAGGGCGGTCACCTTCCTGCAGGTACATATACATTGATTGCAGGCGGTGATAACGTTGGTAATGGATTTAAAGAAACAGTTATTATAGGTGATGTTGATTCTGGATTTGTAAAAAATAAAATGGGCTCAACAAACAATGTTACGTTTTACACAAATCGTGATACTGTAGTTCATCCAAATGATGATAAATCAAAATATGCATATGCAACAGTAAGTGATTTTGGAAAATTTGATGAAGAAAATTCAGGTTGGCTTCTTCAATATATTAACAAAGACAATACAGTACTTCAGTTGGTAAAGAAAACATCTGATTTAACTAATAATTCTGCCGATAATGTAGAAAGTATTAAGGCAACTGTTTCTGTTGGACTTCAGATTAATGGAATTACTGATGATATGAAAGATTTTGTAGCCATTCCGTTTACACTGGATGTTACTGAATAATAAGGGAGGAGCATTAAAATGAAAAATTATATAAAACCCGAATTTGAAGTACATAATTTTGATGTAGAAACAAGCATAATGACTGATCCTACACCAACTGCTACAGCTATTGCTGCACAAAATTTAACATCACGAAATAATATATCTACCACTACAGATTCTTTATCTAAAAAATATTATTCTGAATATCAGAGTGGTGATAATTGGAATTGGGAAGAAAAAAAATAAAATTAAAAAGTGCCTTAAAGGCACTTTTTTTTATTACACATTTTATATATAATCAAAATAGCTGCTATTGCGGCGGCGCATATAACCGCATAGGCCGACGCCATTGCAAAGCCTGCGGACAAATTAAAATCAAATTTAAGGCGAAAATTTTTATTTTTCAAATCCCAAAGTATTGCCGTTACGGCTCCGGAAAAAAGTCCATGCATTATTTTACCTATTATGTACGGCTTCATACTAAGCCCCTTTGAAGCTGTTTTTGAAAGCACCTGCATATGCACGCTAAGTCCCGCAAAGCCTGTTATAACGGACGCCATTATAAGCTTCTGAATTGGAGCATACCCCGACTCCGCAATATATTTATTTCCGCTTGAAAACTCAAACAGACCGTAAACAAACGGCGGCATCTCAAAAGGCAGAGCGTCTATCAAAAGTCTTGAAGCCGCGGAAAAGAAAACAACAGCCGCACATATATTAAGCATACTGTTTGCCGCATTTGTTAAAGAAGCGCTGAATATTTCAGACATACTCTTTTCATCTACACTCAATTTATAATCAGGCGCCGTATGCTTATCCTTTGAATAGCTTCTCATACAAATCCCCACCAAAACAGCTCCCAGAATATGCGACACATAAAGAATTATTCCTACATCAAGCCCGGCATACAAGCCTATCCCGACAGAGCCGAGAATAAAAAGCGGACCGGAATTATTGCAAAACGCAAGCAGTCTTTCGGTTTCCGATTTTGAAACATATCCTGCCTCATAAAGCTGACACGCCGTTACCGCGCCGAGCGGATAGCCGCTTATTATCCCCAGTATAAATGCTATGCTTCCGTTTGCATTCACATTAAAAAGCGGCTTCATAACAGGCGCAAAAATTTTTGAAATGCTTTGACAAAACCCCGAATAAATCAATATCCCCGAACAGACGAAAAACGGAAAAAGCGGCGGGATTATCATTTCGGTGCACAAATACAAGGCGTCCTTTACATAAAGTATAGCGTCCGCGCCCTTTAAAATCAAAAGCGCCGTTAAAACAAGTGTTAATATCAGATATAATTTTTTCATAGCCTCCACCCTTTTATTTTATTTTCTATAATATATATTTATTGAATAATATTAAACATTATTCTATCATAAATTAGTAACAGCAGTTTTTATAAAAGAAGGTGATTGATTATGAAAAGGAGCATATTTGACAGGGCTGCGGAATATTACGGAGTTCCGAAAGAAACCGTTATGAATTTAACAAAGCTGTCGTTTGCCGAAAACAAAGAGCTTTATATAGAAAACCACAGGGGCATATGCGAATATTCGGACAATATTATAAGAATTAAAACAAAATTCTGCGTTATTAAAATAACCGGTGCCGATTTTAAAATATCTCATATCAACAAATATGATTTACTTGTCGAGGGCGTATTTTCCGATATTGTATTTGAACACTGAATTTCTTAGTCAAATTGCACATAAGTCATATATAAAATATAAAAAAATAGGAGAAAATCAGAATGTTTTTAATTAAGTTCTTTTATTTTCTGCAGGGATATGTTATAATAAAAGCAGATGGTAAAAATATATACAGATTTTTTAACCTGTGCAGCGAGCAGGGAATTAATATATATAATATTGTTCACAATAAAATATATACCTTCACCGTTTTAAGAAAGGATTTAAAAAAAGCTGTTCACGCTGCACGCAAATCGGAAATAAAAATTAACAGGGTTAAAATCTGCGGCTTGCCTAAAATTTTAAGCCGTCTTCGCTCACGACTGTGCTTTACCGTCGGCGCGGCGCTGTTTGTATTATTTTTTTCCGCAGCCTCCATGTTTTTATGGTCGGTTGAGGTGGACGAAAATTGTGACATAGACCCTCAGGCTGTTAAATCGGTTTTATCGGAGATAGGCGTTAAGCCGGGCGTGCCTCTTTGCAGACTTCCGGACAGGCAGACGATGAAGGAAAAGCTTATAAACTCATTTGATAACGTGCCGTGGGCTTGGGTTTACATAAACGGAGTAAGGGCAAAGGTAGTGCTTCACAGCGGAACGGTTGCTCCGATTGTAATTAAAGAAGACGCTCCGTGCGATATAGCCGCAAAGCGCGACGGCTTTATTGTCAAGGTTTCATCAAAAAAGGGAATGAAGCTTATAAACGAGGGAAACGCTGTTAATGCCGGCGACATTGTTATTTCCGGTTATGTTGACACAGGAGAGGATAAACCTAAATTTGAAACTCATGCTGAAGGCGATGTTTTGGCGCTTACAAGTTACAAGTTAAGCGAAAGCTACAGCCTGACGAGAGAAAATCCTATTCCTACGGGAAGAAAAAAGTCAACCTTTGAAATAACGTTTTTTTCAAAGGAATTAAACATTTTTTCGCCGCCCGAATATGATTTTTTTATAAATCATGAAAAAAGCTTTCATCTGCCCTTTATAAGTATAAAACGTATAATATATGAAGAGGCTGAAAAAAACGAGGAAAGTATTCCTCCCGACTGGATGGAGGACTTTGCAAAACGCGACCTTTCCGCGCGGATTGCTTCTCAGCTTTCGCCGCTCGCTCAAAAGCAAAGCGAAAGCTACTCATCACAAATAAACGGAAATAAAATAACCGTTACAGCCGAAATGAGCTTTATAGAAAATATAGGTACAACCGTACCTCGATAAAATAATAAAAAAACGGAGATATGATAAAAATGCTTCAAAGACAAATTGAGCTTCCGCAGAGCTTTGATACTGCGGCGCTTTTCGGCAGCTTTGACTCTAACATAAAGTTGGTTGAAAAGGCTCTTTCCGTCAAAATTTCATCTCATGGCGGAGCGCTTGTCGTATCGGGACAAGAGGAAAACGTTGAAGACGCCGAAAGCGTTCTTGAAATTTTAATTCAAAACGTTATTAAAGGCGACATACTCGACGAGCAAAAAATTATTTATGCCGTTACAATGGTAAAGGAAAACGGCGGCTTTGATTTAAAGCTTTTAGGAAACGATGTTGTTGCCGTAAACTCAAAGGGAGTGCCGATAAAAGCAAAAACAGTGGGTCAGAAAAATTATATTAATGCAATTGACTCAAACACTATTGTTTTCGGAATAGGTCCTGCCGGAACGGGAAAAACATACCTTGCCGTTGCAAAGGCGGTTATGGCTCTTCGTGCCCACGAGGTAAACAGAATAATACTTACCCGTCCTGCCGTTGAAGCCGGTGAAAAGCTCGGCTTTCTGCCCGGTGACCTTCAAAACAAGGTTGACCCTTATTTAAGACCGCTTTATGACGGAATGTATGAAATGCTCGGAAGCGAGGGCTTTGCAAGATACCAGGAGCGCGGCATGATTGAGGTTGCACCGCTTGCATATATGCGCGGAAGAACTCTTGACAACGCTTTTATTATTCTCGATGAGGCTCAAAACACAACGCGCGAGCAGATGAAAATGTTTTTAACAAGAATAGGCTTCGGCTCACGCGCAATTGTTACCGGAGATATTACGCAGATAGATTTGCCGACGGGAAAAAGCTCAGGTCTTAAGGAAGCGGAAAGAGTTCTTAAAAACATAGAGGATCTTGAATTTTGCTATCTTACCGAAAAGGATGTTGTAAGACATCCGCTTGTACAGAGAATTATTAAGGCATATGCAAAATACGACAGTGAAAGGGAAAAGAAAAATGCTGCTAACAGAGAACGAGCAAGACAAAATAGAGCTGACTGACGAAATATTAAAGGCTGTGGAGGACGTTTGCAGCTACACTCTCGAATATGAGGGCTTTAATCAGCCCGCAGAAATAAGCATAACCTTTACGGATAACGAAAATATCCAGTCGCTTAACAGACAGCATCGCGGCATTGACAGAGCAACGGATGTTTTATCGTTTCCGATTTTGGAATTTGACGAGGACGGAAATATAATAAACGAGGATTTTGACTTTGACGAGGACGACGTTGTTTTAGGAGATATTGTAATAAGCCTTGAAAAAGCGCAGGAGCAGGCGGAAAGCTACGGCCACAGCCTGAAGCGCGAGGTTGCATTTCTTACAGCTCACTCAATGCTTCACCTTTTGGGCTACGACCACATGGAAGAGGACGAGGAAAAGGTAATGTTTAAAAAACAGGAGGAAATATTGTCACACTTAGGCATAGAAAGGAACTGAAAATGGCTAAAAACAGCTCTTTTTACGCAAGCGCTTATCATGCTCTGCGCGGATACAGCGACGCTCTTAAAAGAGAAAGAAACTTAAGATTTCATACAGCTGTCGCAAATCTTATATGCTTTTTTGCATACCACTATAAAATAAGCTCGGCCGAATGGGCAATACTTATTCTTACAATTGCCGCCGTTATTTCCTGCGAGCTTTTAAACAGTGCAGTCGAAAAGGCGGTTGACACGGCTACAAAACAGATAAGGGCTGACGCCATGCACGCAAAGGATTTTGCCGCTGCTGCTACTTTGGTGTGTGCGGTGGCTGCCGTACTTGTCGGAATTTGTCTTTTCGGAAACATAAGCAAAATAACCGCTGCTCTTTTAAGCATTTTTACGTCCGTTAAGGCTGTTATTTTTCTTGCCTTTCTTTTGGCAGCGGATATATTTATACTTTTTATTAATTTTTTTAGAAAATAATCTACGGAGGATTTATGGATAATAATACTACATTTAAATCAGGCTTTGTTTCGATAGTCGGTATGCCGAATGTTGGAAAATCATCACTTTTAAACGCAATTGTAGGTCAGAAAATTGCGATTATTTCGGATAAGCCGCAAACAACAAGAAATAAGATACTCGCCATCTACACAAACGATGATGAGCAGATTATTTTTACCGATACACCCGGAATACACAAGCCGCACAACAAGCTCGGCGAATTTATGGTAAATGAAGCGAACAGATCAATAGACGATACGGATATAATAATTTTTATGGTTGACGCAACAAGAAATATTCAGGAGATGGAGCGAAAAATAGTTAAAAAGCTCTCCGACCAGGATATTCCATGTATTCTTGTTATAAACAAAATTGATCTTATTCAAAAAGAAAAGCTCCTGCCGCTGATAGCAAACTACAGCAGTCTTATGAATTTTTCGGGCGTTGTTCCGCTGAGTGCAAAAAAGAAGGACGGGATTGAGCTTCTTTTAAACGATATAAGAGAATTTTTAAATCCCGGTCCGAAATTTTATTATGACGATATGGTAACAGATCAGCCCGAAAAGCAAATTGCTGCTGAAATTATACGCGAAAAGCTGCTTTGGCTGCTCGACAAGGAAATACCGCACGGAATTGCAATAGAAATTGAAAAAATGCAGGAGAAAAAAAATATAACCTCAATAAGCGCGGTTATATACTGCGAAAAGCCGTCGCACAAGGGTATTATTATAGGCAAAAACGGAGATATGCTTAAAAAAATAGGCTCTATGGCAAGAAGCGATATTGAAAAAATGCTTGACAAAAAGGTTTTTCTTGAGCTTTGGGTTCGCGTAAAAAGCGACTGGAGAAACAGCAATTATCTTATGAAAAGCTTTGGTTTTTCAAAAGAGGAGTGATTTTTTTGATAGAAAGAAAAATTAAAAAAGAGGTTAAAATAGGAACTGTCACAATCGGCGGAAAAAACCCGATTGCCGTTCAGTCAATGACAAATACAGATACGCGCGATACTGAAAAAACAATCAGTCAGATAAAAGCGCTCGAAAGCGCCGGATGCGATATTGTGCGCTGCGCAGTCCCGGATATGCAGGCAGCGGAGGCTATGGGAATAATAAAAAAAGGAATAAATATTTCACTTGTCGCCGATATTCATTTTGACTACAAAATTGCAATAAAATGCATGGAAAACGGCGTTGACAAAATAAGAATAAATCCCGGAAACATAGGCAGCAGGGACAAGGTTAAGGAGGTTGCCAAAAACGCGGAATATTACGGCGTTCCTATAAGAATAGGAGTAAACGGCGGCTCTCTTGAAAAGGATTTGCTTCAAAAATACGGCAGACCCTCCCCGCAGGCTCTTGTTGAAAGCGCGCTTAGGCACGTTGAAATTTTAAACGATGTCGGATTTTTTAACACCGTTGTTTCAATAAAGCTTTCAGATGTTCCGGATATGATGGACGCATACAGAATTTTCTCGGCAGAAAACGATATACCGCTTCATGTCGGCGTAACGGAAGCCGGAAGCGAGCATATGGGACTTATCAAATCCTCTGTCGGAATAGGCGGACTTTTAAGCGAAGGAATAGGCGACACAATAAGGGTTTCGCTGACGGCAGACCCCTTAAAAGAAATAAGCGCGGCTAAGGATATATTAAAAGCTCTCGACCTTATAAAAGGCGGCGTAAGGCTTGTAAGCTGCCCGACCTGCGGCAGAACACAGATAGACCTTATTTCAATAGCAAACGAGGTTGAAAAAAGGGTAGAAAATATTAACAAGGATATAAAGGTTGCCGTTATGGGCTGCGCTGTAAATGGTCCGGGCGAGGCAAGGGACGCAGATGTCGGAATTGCCGGCGGCAATGGCGAGGGACTTATATTTAAAAACGGTAAAATAATAAGAAAAGTCCCCGAAAGCATACTTGTTGATGAGCTTATGAAGGAGATTGAAAATTTATGAAATTACTTGTTATAAACGGAGTTAATCTTAATATGCTTGGCATGAGAGAGCCTGAAATTTACGGAAACGCTACTCTTTCAGACCTTAAAAATCAGATAAACTCTTTCTGCAGCGATAAAAATATAGAGGTAAGCTTTTATCAAAGTAATATAGAGGGTGAAATTGTTAATAAAATACACGAAGCTATGGGCGTTTATGACGGAATTATAATGAATCCCGGCGCATTCACACATTACTCCTATGCGCTGCACGACGCACTTACATCCGTTACCGTTCCGTGTGTTGAAGTTCATATTTCAAATATTAACAAGCGCGAGCAGTTCAGAAAAAATTCCGTTACCGCTCCGGCCTGCATAGGTCAGATAACCGGCTTTGGATTTTTCGGATACATAATAGCGGTTGAAGCACTTGCAAATTATTTAAATAACTTAAAATAACTCTTGAATATTCGGAAGATTTATGATACAATATATATAATATTTAATTTTGAAGGGGGATTACCTATGAAAAAAAGATTATTATCAACAGCTTTGGCAGCAGCTCTTTGCTTCGGATCGGCAGCATTTGCCGCAAATACACCTACAATAAAATGCGCGGACAGAGTAATTTATTTAAATAAGCCCGACGGCGAAACAGTAAACGGAGTATTTACCGTTCCGGTAAGACGTCTTTGCGACGCACTCGGAGCAAGCGTTGACTGGTATGAAAAGGACCAAATGATTGTTATAAACTCAAAAGACAACATGACAAGACTTTTCCTTTACATAGGCAAAGAAAATCTCAGAATTTTCACCTTTACATCGGTTGCCGACGGTACGGCGGAAGAGGTTAAGCTTGAAGCTCCGCTTAAAATTGTTGACGGAAGAACGCTTGTTCCCTTTGAGCAGATTTGCAAGGCTTTAAAGGCTGAATTTTCATGGTCTGAGGATAAGCAAACAGTTACCATAGCATCGGATGAGGTAATAAACGACGACAAAAAAGTTGAGCTTTCATTAAAGCCGGATAAGGAAGACGTAAATGCCGGAGATATTGTTGAAATCTCCGTTACGGCAGATAACGTTGATCTTTACAGCGATTATTATTATTCCGGATATACGGCTGCAGTTATTTACAATCCGAGCGAATTTGAATTTGTAAAATCAAGCTTCGGAAGCGGAAATGACGAAAATTCGGCTTCTGCAATAGGTGCGGATAACGAAGACTTTACTCCCGACTCTGTTAAGGTTGTTTATGTAACAATAGACAGAGAAGCATTTGAGGGAAGCTCCGGAGTTGCCGGAAAAATTCAGTTTAAGGCGCTTTCCGATAACGGCGGAAAATTCAGACTTTCGGACAGAATTTCAAACGTCGGCTATGACACCTCTATAATGTTTACAAATAAAGAGGATATTCAGAAAACTCTGCTTCTTGAAAAAGCATCGGAGATTAAGATTAATACGGATGAAATTGAAGTTAAATAACACCGATTTTAAAATTTACGAAAGGAGATGCAAAAATGATTATTCAGGAATCTGCTGAAAATTATCTTGAGGCAATTCTGATGCTCCAGAAAAAAAACGGCTATGCCAGATCGGTAGACGTTGCGGCAATGCTTAATTTTTCAAAGCCGAGCATTAGTGTTGCAATGAAAAATTTCAGAGAAAACGGATATATTAATATGGAATATAACGGTCACATTACCCTTACGGAAAAGGGGATGGAAATTGCCAAAAAAACATATGACCGCCATAATCTGTTATCTAAAATTCTCCTTTCTATCGGCGTCAGCGAAAAGACTGCCGCAGAAGACGCCTGCAAAATCGAACACGATTTAAGTGAAGAAACATATGAAAAGCTAAAAGCTTATTATTTAAAAGAAATGAGATGATTTTATGTATTCAAGACAGCATTTAAAGGAAACGGCAAAAAGAAATATTGAAGGTAAAATATGGAAGTTATTTTTATGCACCCTTGTTGTTGCTCTTTTAATGTTGGTTGCAAACATACCTTTTTTCGGCGCTATTGCAGTTTTTGTTTTATCGCCGGCTATTATTTACGGACTTACTTATATATACCTTAAGGTAACCGCAGACGAGCCTTTTTCACCGGCAGACTTATTCTTCGCCTTTGAAAGAGGATCGTTTATATGGAAGATATTCGGAGCATATTATCTTACCGCGATATATACATTTTTGTGGTCATTGCTTTTTATAATACCGGGTATTGTTAAGGCATATTCTTATTCAATGACGCCAATGATTTTAATTGAAAACCCCGAAATGTCAGTAAGGGATGCCATAAAGGAAAGTCAAAGGCTGATGGACAACCATAAGGCTGATTTATTTGTTCTGCAGCTTTCATTTATAGGCTGGTCTTTTCTTTGCTCAATAACGTTTGGAATTGCATCTATATATGTTATTCCGTACTATGAAGCAACATTTATAAATTTCTACAGATTTTTAAAGGAAGAGGACAGCAGATATTCGGTTAATACATCATCAAATACGCAGACATATAACACCTATTCTTCATCATCTGCAAATGAAGCTCAGCCGTACGGCGAAAGCACAAATGTAAACGAAGCTGAAAATTTTTCGGATAACGAAAATCACAATGATGAAAATAATGATTTAAATTAATTTGCTTCAATAAAAAGTGCGCCATGAGGCGCATTTTTTATTTATTATTTTTTTCTTATTTTATAGAAAATGCATAATAAAAAAAAATATTTTTTTGCTATTTGATTTTTTTTATTAAAATGCCTTGATTATTTTCTGAAAATCTGTTATTATTATAGTTGGAGTACTTTAGTCTTTTAAGGTACAGCATTATGAAAGGAGCATAAAAATGAATATTGATTTGATATGGCAAAATTCAATAAACAGCCTTAAAAACAAATTATTATCTCCGGTCGGATTTAATATATATTTAAAAGATGCTGTCCCTTTGTCACTGAGCGGAAACATTTTTACAATAGCTGTTGCAATGTCAATTAACAAAACCATGATTGAAAACAGATACAAGGAACAGCTTGAAAAAATTTTGTCAGATATTCTTCAAAACGATATTACGCTTAATATAGAAGTATCACAAAATCCCGTACGCCCGGAAAGCGCACAAATTATATCGGATAACAGCGATGAGGAGGCAGGAAGCTCCTCAAACCTTAATCCTAAATATACATTTGAAAATTATATTATAGGCTCATCAAACGAATATGCGGCTGCGGCTGCCATAAGAGCTGCGGAAAATCCGGGACAAAACGTTTATTACAATCCTCTTTTTCTTTATGGAAGCTCAGGAGTGGGAAAAACTCACCTTATGCACGCTATAGGAAACAGCGTTAAAAAGAATTTTCCCGACAAAAAGGTAATTTACGTTACAAGCGAACAGTTTACAAACGATTTTATAGACAGCGTAAGAAAAAAAACACCTAAAAATTTCAGACAGGTATACAGATGTGCCGATGTTTTATTGATAGACGATATTCAGTTTCTTGAAAAAAAGGAATCAACTCAGGACGAGCTGTTTCATACCTTTAACGAGCTTTACAACATGAACAAGCAAATTGTTCTCACAAGCGACCGTATTCCCGAAAAGCTCATAACACTTGAAGACAGGCTCAAAACAAGATTTAAATCGGGACCCGTTATTGATATATCCGCTCCGTCATTTGAAACGCGTGTTGCGATACTTAAAAATAAATCGGAGCAGAAAAACATACATATAGGTGAGGATGTTTTTGAATATATAGCAGACTGCATACAGTCGAACGTGAGAGAGCTCGAAGGTGCACTTTTGAAGCTTATATCATATTCGCAGATAAAGGAAAGAGAAATTGACCTTCCGTTTGCAAAGGAATGTCTGCAATCATATAAATCAGGCAGAATAAGCGTTGAAAAGATAATTGACAAAGTATGCGTTTATTATGACATTACAAAGGAAGAAATAATAAGCAAAAACAAAACAAAAAGCCTTACTCTTCCCAGACAGGTTGCAATGTATCTTTGCAATATTCTGACGGAGCTAAACTACGGAGCAATAGCAAAAAATTTTGGAAACAGAGACAGAACAACCGTTCTTCACAATGTTGAAAAAATAAAAGACGCTGTTAAAACGGACGCTGTTTTAAGCTCCGATGTTGAATGTATTTTAAAGGATTTAAAAAATGGATAACTGTCTTTAAACAATGTATAATATGTGAAAAAGTGCGTTTACAAAGCGTGTATAAAATACACGCAGATTTTTTTCACATTTTATAAACACCGTGTAAACGATTTAATAATTAAGACAGGTTTATAAAAAACATGATAAAATAAAGGAAAATTAAGATTTTCCAACAATTCACACAAACTAATACTACTACTGCTATATATATTATATATTTATTTATATATACATACATATATAATTTATTATCAGTAGAAATGAAAGGATTTGAAACACATTGGAATTTATATGTACCAAAAATGAGCTTACAGATATTTTGAATGTAGTGCAAAGAGCTGTAACTCCGAAGAGCACTCTTCCGGTTATGGAATGTATTAAGCTTGACTGCGCAGATAATAAGGTTGTATTTACGGGAAATAATCTTGAGCTTTGCATTGAATATACGGCTGACATTACAGTAAACGAGGGCGGCAGCATTGCTCTTCCTTCAAAAATATTCGGAGATATAGCAAGAAAGCTTCCCGACGGAAATGTAACGGTTGCCGTTAATGAAGAAAACAGCATTACAAAAATAAAAAGCGGAATAAGCGAATTTAATATTCAGGGACTTATTTCAAACGAATTTCCGGAGCCGCCGGAGATTGAAAAGAAATATTTCTTTTCCGTTCAGGAGGGAAAGCTTAAAAACATAATCAAAAAGCTTATTTCGTTTGTTGCGGTAAATGAGGGGAAAAGACCTACCCTTACGGGCTCGCTTTTTGAGATAAAGGGCGATGAGATGACTGTTGTTGCAAGTGACGGTCACAGACTCGGAGTTGTTAAGGAAAAGATAGAAAACAACACTGAGGATATGAAATTTATTATTCCGGGTTCAACTCTCAGAGAGCTTCTTAAAATATTAAGAGATGACGAAGCTCTTATAAATGTTACTGTTTCTGAAAAGCACGTTATGCTTGAATTTGAGCATTTTAAGGTGTTTACACGGCTTATTGAAGGCGATTATTTAAGATATGAGCCGATTATTGCCGCAAACAATACAATAAAAATGGAAGTTAATACGCAGGATTTGAGAGATTCTCTTGAGCGTGCAATGCTTATAATAAACGATGACGATACATCACCCGACAAAAGAATGCCTGTTCGTCTTTCTATAGGCTATGACAAAATAGAGGTGTCATGCATGACATCAAAGGGAAAGGTAAATGATATTATAAGCGCTAAAATTGATGGCGGTGAGCTTGTTATCGGCTTTAACTGCAGATTTTTGATTGACGCTCTTTCATCATGTGATGAGGAAAAAATAGAAATAGATCTTTCAACACCGGTAAGCGGCTGCTTTATGAGATCGCTTGAAGACCAGAAGAGCAATTATGTATTCATGGTCCTCCCGGTAAGGCTTTACAATTAAAATGCAACAAATTGCCCATGCGTAATTTTCTTAAGTTATGAAAATACAAATGGGCAAAAATCTCTTATCATTTTCTTCTCTGCGGATAAGAGATTTTTTATACAGACGCAGAGCGGATAAACGGAGAATTTTTATGGAAATTAAGGTTTTAAATAATTTGTATACCGATGAAAACACATATTTTATAATTGACGGGAAAAACGCGATTGTTATTGATCCCGGCTCCGAGCCGGAAAAAACAGCCGAATTTGCCGGAAAATTAAAAATCGAATACATTTTTCTGACGCACTGCCATTACGATCATATAACGTCGGTTGAATTTTTACGGAAAAACGGCGCGAAGCTTTGCGCTTCAAGGGAATGTGCGGAAAATCTGAAAAATGACATTGTAAATCTTTCGGGGCTTTGGCTTGACGAAAAAATAATTATTAACGGTGCGGATATAATTTTAGACGAGAATGAGGACTTTAATTTTAACGGCATAAAAATTAAAACAATCAAAACTCCGGGACATACAAATTGCTCGGTTTGCTTTTTAATCGGCGATAAGCTTTTTACGGGCGATACGCTCTTTTTTCAGACTGTAGGAAGATGTGATTTGCCGACAGGAAGCATATCAAGCCTTCAAAGCTCCGTAAAGGAAAAGCTTTTTGCTTTGGATGAAAATACGGAGGTTTATCCGGGTCACGGCAGAAAAACAAGTATAGGATACGAAAAAAAATTTAATCTGGCAATAAAATAATTTCACAGCATTTATAAATTCTTATAATTAAAATAAAAGGAGGATAAAGCTATGACTTTGGCGGAGGTAAAAAAAATACTTAACGCAGAGGTACTTACGGGAGAAGAATTTTTGGATAAGGAGGTTTATTCGGCGTGCGGATGTGATTTGATGAGCGATGTTCTTGCATTTGTAAAGGACAGGGCGCTGCTGCTTACGGGGCTTATAAATCCGCAGGTTATAAGAACGGCGGAAATGATGGATATTGAAACCGTTATTTTCGTAAGAGGAAAAAAGCCGGGCGATGATATAATCGGTATGGCAAAGATGAAGGACATTGTAATTATGACAACCGAATATCCGCTGTATATTGCAGGCGGAAAATTATATGAAGCAGGGCTCGGAAACAAGTAGTTTTCGGGTAAGGGTATTTTTATTATGGATACTTTAAAAAATCATTATATAGTAAACGGAGATGATTTCAGCGTTGCGGGCGAAAACTCAAGCAAGGTTAAAAGGGTTTTAAAGCAGCTCGGATTTTCTCCTGAAACTGTCCGCAGAACTGTTATTGCAATGTATGAAGCGGAAATTAATATGGTTATTCATGCAAACGGCGGATATATTGACACGGAAATTTCAAAGGATAAAATAAGGGTTGTTTTAAACGATTGCGGTCCCGGAATACCGGATATAGAAAAGGCTATGCAGGAGGGCTTTTCAACGGCGACAAATGAGGTAAGAGAGCTTGGCTTTGGCGCGGGGATGGGGCTTCCGAATATGAAAAAATATGCCGACGAGCTTAATATTACAACGGAAATAGGAAAAGGAACACGGGTAGAAATTATAGTAAACGTATGATTAAAAATAGGTTGACTGGAGTGATTAATGTGAATATAAACTATTGGCATTCCGTAACACTGAAAAGAGAAATCTGCAAGGGCTGCACAAGCTGCCTTAAAAGATGCCCGACGAAAGCAATTAGAATACAAAACGGAAAGGCAAAAATTTTAAAGGAATACTGCATAGACTGTGGAGAATGTATAAGAATTTGTCCGTATCATGCAAAAAAAGCCGTGACAGATGAGTTTGACATTATTAAGAATTTTAAATACAGTGTGGCACTTATTGCGCCTACATTTTTTTCACAATTTTCAATTGCCGACGATATAAATCTGATATTGTCGGCCGTAAAACGCGTAGGATTTGACGATGTTTACGAGGTTGCGCGCGGCGCGGAGACCGTTACGGAAAAGACAAAGGAGCTTTTGGCAAGCGGAGAACTTTTAAAGCCGACAATTTCGTCCGCCTGTCCGGCTGTTGCAAGACTTATTTCACTTAGATTTCCGAATTTAATAGGCAATATTATACCGCTTAAATCTCCTATGGAGATTGCGGCAAAGGACGCAAGAGATGAAGCTGTTAAAAAAACGGGACTGAAGAACGAAGAAATAGGAATTATATTTATTTCTCCGTGTGCGGCAAAGGTAACGGCAATAAAAAATCCCGTAAATGTTACGAAATCTGAGGTTGACGGTGCAATATCGGTAAAGGATTTATATCTTGCTATTGCTCACAAAATTTCAAAGCTTCATATAGACGAGATAGAAAGCATAAGCAAATGCGGCAAAAGCGGAATTTTATGGGCCGTATCGGGCGGAGAAGCGAATGCGACGGAATGTAAAAGGCATATAAGCGTTGACGGCATAGACAATGTTATTGATGTTTTGGAGGCTGTTGAGGACGGAAAGCTCAGGGATATAGAATACATAGAGGCGCTTGCATGTACGGGAGGCTGTGTGGGCGGTCCGCTTAATGTTGAAAACAATTTTGTTGCGCGCTCAAGGCTTAAAAGGATATGCAGAGAAATAAAGGATAATGAAAATGTAGAGGTTAAAAACGATATTTTCTGGGAGCGTCCCGTTATTTACAGACCTGTTATGAATTTGGATGACGACATAACAAAGGCAATGGAAAAGGCAATGAAAATTGAAGAAATTTACGAGGAGCTTCCGAAGCTTGACTGCGGCTCCTGCGGCTCGCCGAGCTGCCGCGATCTGGCTGAAGATATTGTAAGAGGTCACGCAAGCGAAAACGACTGCGTTTTTAAGCTGAGAGAAAGAGTAAGCTCTCTTGCAAAGCAAATGGTTGAGCTTGACGGAAAATATGAAATAGTTAAAAAAAGAGAAAGCGGTGATTAAAAGATGACTGTAGGTGAACTGGCAAAGGTTTTAAACGGAAAAATTGTGTCTGGAAGCGAAAAAACAGAGGTAAGCGGCTGCTATATAGGCGATTTGTTAAGCCTTGCGATGTCAAAAATCAATTCGGGAGAAATATGGATTACAATTCAGACAAATATAAATGTTATCGCTGTAGCTTCTCTTACAGATGCCGGCTGCATTGTTATCTGCGACGGCTTTAATATGGATGCTGACGCGCTTAAAAAGGCACAAAGTGAGGAAATTTCAATAATTGAAACGGGTCTTTGTGCATATGAAGCGGCAAAGCTGATATAGTTAAATCTGACGGAGGATTGATAATGAAGCTTTATTATGATATGCATATTCATTCTGCCCTTTCTCCGTGCGGCGATAATGATATGACGCCGAACAATATAGTAAACATGAGCATTATCAAGGGGCTTGACGTTATTGCGGTGACGGATCATAATTCATGCGGCAATGTCAGAAGCGTTATTAAAGCATCGGGCGGCAGAATAATTGTTATACCGGCGATGGAGATAGAAACGGCGGAGGAAATACATATTGTTTCATATTTTCCTGAAATTGAAGCGGCGGAAGAGATGGAAAAGCTAATAAAGAAAAGCATGAGAGGAATAAAAAACAAAACCGAAATTTACGGAAATCAGTTTTTTATGGACGAAAACGATGAGATAACCGGAGAAGAGGAAGAGCTGCTTGTTGCTCCGACAAAGCTTAATTTAGATGAGGCTGTTAAGGCGGTAAGGCAGCTCGGCGGCGCTACCGTTCCGGCACATATTGACAGATCGGGCTACAGCGTTATTTCAAATCTCGGATTTATTCCCGAAGAGCTTGATTTTAAAACCGTTGAAATAACTCCGAAAAACAGACAGGGCATGGAAACGGAATATAATATGTACAATATTTTATCAAACTCCGACGCTCATTATCTCGAAAATATATCAGAGCCGGAATTTTATCTGAATACGGTTAGCAAAAGTGTACAAGAAATATTTAATTTTTTGTGCAAAAAAGAGTAAATAAAAAATTTATCAAACTTTAGTGGAAATTTCATAATAAAAATGATATAATGGTATACGTAATGTGATATAATCTGAATATATCATTGTTTAAATTTTAGGAAACGGAGGTCTATTGATTAATGAAAAAAAACACTTTGCCGTTTAACGGCACTAAGGAGCAGGAGGAGCAGCTGCGAAGTGTAATTGAAAGTTACAAAAATACTGAAGGTGCTACTATTCCTATTTTACATAAGGCTCAGGAAATTTACGGCTATCTTCCGATTGAGGTTCAGACTATTATTGCCGAAGAGCTTAACGTTCCTCTTGCCGAGATTTACGGAATTGTAACATTTTATGCGCAGTTTTCGCTTAATCCGAAGGGCAGATATGAAATCGGTGTCTGTCTCGGAACTGCCTGTTATGTTAAGGGATCGGGAGATATTCTTGAAAAAATAAAAAGTATACTCGGAATAGATGTCGGAGAGTGTACGCCCGACGGAAGATTTTCGCTTGTTGCCACAAGATGTATAGGCGCCTGCGGTCTTGCACCGGTTATCACGGTAAACGAAGACGTTTACGGCCGTCTTGTTCCGGATGATGTTGCGGATATACTTAAGAAATACGAATAATTTTTATAAAAGTATGTGAAAAAAATAACAAACATTTTTGTGTAAAACGGAGCTCCTTATGAAAGAAATTTCACTTCATATACTCGATATACTTCAAAACTCGATTGCCGCTGACGCATCGCTTGTAGAGCTGTATATTGAAGAAAACACCGAAAAAGATATTTTTATGTTTTATGTTAAAGATAACGGAAAGGGCATGGACGAGGAATTTTTAAAAAATGTTACAAGTCCTTTTACAACAAAAAGAAAAACGAGAAAGGTAGGACTCGGAATACCGCTTTTGAAGCTTGCGGCGGAAAACGCCGGAGGAGGAATTAATATAACCTCTAAGAGCGGAGTCGGAACCAAAACGGAAGCTGTTTTTAAATATTCAAGCATTGACAGACAGCCTCTCGGAAATATTGCCGATACTCTTTTTTCGGTTATTGAGTCATATACCGAAATTGATTTTTTGTACACTCACATTATAAATGAAAATAAATTTGTTTTTGATACAAGGCAGATAAGAAAAATATTAAACGGAGTTTCCTTTGCCGAGCCTGAGGTATCGGCGTGGATAATTGATTATCTGAGAGAGGGAGAAGAAAATATTAAGCTGCCAAATTGAAATTTTCATTTTTTAAATTATATAACAGGGAGGTTTAATTTTTATGAAAAGCTTAGCTGATTTGGAAGAAATAAGAAAAAGAGCGGCACACGGCGTCGGAATAAGAAAGGAAGCTGACGGCATAAGAGTTGTTGTCGGAATGGCTACCTGCGGAATTGCGGCAGGCGCAAGACCGGTTATGACTTCATTTATGGAGGAAATCGCAAAGAGAAATCTTGCAAACGTTGCCGTTGTTCAGACAGGTTGCATAGGTGTCTGTCGATTGGAGCCTATCGTTGAAATTTACGAGGACGGAAAAGATAAGGTTACATACGTTAAAATGACGCCTGAAAAGGCAAAGAGAATTGTTGCGGAGCATATAGTAAACGGCAATATTGTATCTGAATATACAATAGGAAATGCCGAATAACTTTTTGAAAGGAAGGATAAAGAAACATGGATATGGTAAGAGGTCATGTTTTATGCTGCGGCGGTACGGGCTGTACCTCCTCCGGATCGGAAGCTATTATTGCGGAAATGGAAAAGCAGCTTAAAGAATTTGGACTTGATAAAGAAATTAAAGTTATAAAAACCGGCTGCTTCGGTCTTTGTGCGCTCGGTCCGATTATGGTTGTATACCCTGAGGGCGCTTTCTACAGCAGAGTTAAGGTTGAGGATATTAAGGAAATTGTTGAAGAACATCTTTTAAAGGGTAGAATAGTTAAAAGACTTCTTTATCAGGAAACAATTGAAAACGATGATATAAAAAGTCTTAACGAGGTTGACTTTTATAAGAAGCAGGAGAGAGTTGCGCTTAGAAACTGCGGCGTTATCGACCCTGAAAACATTGATGAATACATAGCTATGGACGGCTACAAGGCTCTCGGCAAGGTTTTAACCGAAATGACGAGAGAAGAGGTTATTGAGGAAATAACAAATTCCGGACTTCGCGGCAGAGGAGGCGGCGGCTTCCCGACGGGTCTTAAATGGAAATTTACATATAACTCACCCGGCGACGTTAAATACGTCTGTTGTAACGCCGATGAGGGCGATCCGGGTGCATTTATGGACAGGTCTGTTCTTGAGGGAGATCCGCACAGCGTTCTTGAAGCAATGGCAATTGCCGCTTATGCTGTAGGCTCAAATCAGGGATATATCTATATAAGAGCGGAATATCCTATTGCCGTTCACAGACTTGAAATTGCAATTAAACAGGCGAGAGAATACGGACTTCTCGGAAAAAATATTTTCGGTACGGACTTCTCGTTCGATATAGAAATAAGACTCGGTGCAGGTGCATTTGTCTGCGGTGAGGAAACTGCGCTTATGACTTCTATAGAGGGTCACAGAGGTGAGCCGCGTCCTCGTCCGCCTTTCCCGGCTGTTAAAGGTCTTTGGGGCAAGCCTACGCTTCTTAACAACGTTGAAACATATGCAAATATTACTCAGATTATAAACAAGGGCGCCGATTGGTTTGCGTCTATGGGTACGGAAAAGAGCAAGGGTACTAAGGTATTCGCACTCGGCGGAAAAATTCACAACACAGGTCTTGTTGAAATTCCTATGGGCACAACGCTCAGAGAAATTATTGAGGATATAGGCGGCGGTATTCCGAAAGGAAAGAAATTTAAGGCTGCTCAGACGGGCGGACCGTCCGGTGGATGTATTCCGGCTTCTCTTATGGATACACCGATTGATTATGATTCGCTTATAAAAATAGGCTCAATGATGGGCTCCGGCGGACTTATAGTTATGGATGAGGATAACTGTATGGTTGATATTGCAAAGTTCTTCCTCGAATTTACGGTTGACGAGTCCTGCGGAAAATGTACACCGTGCAGAATAGGTACAAGAAGACTTCTTGAAATACTCGATAAGATAACTAAGGGCAAGGGTACAATGGAGGATATTGACAAGCTCGAAGAGCTTTGCTACAGCATAAAGGCATCATCGCTTTGTGCTCTCGGTCAGTCGGCTCCTAACCCTGTTTTATCAACTCTCAGATATTTCAGAGATGAGTATATTGCTCACGTTAAGGATAAAACATGTCCCGCCGGCGTATGTAAGGCGCTTTCGAGATTTATAATTGACAAGGATAAGTGCAGAGGCTGCAGCCTTTGTTCAAGACAGTGTCCTGTCGGCGCTATTTCGGGTAAAATCAAAGAGCCGTTTGAAATTGATCAGGAAAAATGTATTAAGTGCGGCGCTTGTAAGGATTCATGTAAGTTTGGCGCTATCTTTAAGAAATAAGGCTGAAAGGATGATAATAGTATAATGGATATGGTTAATTTAAAAATAAACGGTCAAGCCGTAAGCGTTCCTGCCGGCTATACAGTTCTTGAGGCGGCGCGCGAGGTTGGAATTGATATTCCTACGCTTTGCTATTTAAAGGATGTTTCCAAAACAGGCTCATGCAGAATGTGTGTTGTTGAGATAGTAGGAGCGAGGGCATTGCAGGCTGCCTGCGTATATCCCGTTTCTGAGGGAATTGAGGTTTTAACTCATTCTCCGAGCGTAAGAAAAGCAAGAAAGTCTACTCTTGAGCTTCTTCTTTCAAACCATGACAGAAAATGTCTTACGTGTACAAGAAATCAAAAATGTGAGCTTCAGGCGCTTGCTGATGAGCTCGGCGTTGACGGAATAAGATATGAGGGCGAAGTAATTCATTACGAAGTTGATGATTTATCACCGTCAATTGTACGTGATAACAATAAATGCGTACTTTGCCGCAGATGTATAAATGTATGTAAGGATATACAGACAGTAGGCGCGATAGACGCTATTGAAAGAGGATTTAAAACACATATAGGCTGTGCGTTTAATATGCCGCTTTCGGAGTCTGCTTGTGTAAACTGCGGTCAGTGTATTGCTGTCTGTCCTGTAGGAGCTCTCAGAGAAAAGGACAGCACCGAAAAGGTATTTGACGCAATTGCCGATAAGGATAAGTATGTTATAGTTCAGACCGCTCCTGCCGTAAGAGCTGCAATAGGTGAGGAATTCGGATATGAAATCGGAACTCCGACAACCGGCAAAATGGCGGCAGCACTGAGAAGACTCGGCTTTGACAAGGTATTTGACACGGATACCGGAGCCGACCTTACAATTATGGAAGAGGGTACGGAGCTTCTTGACAGAATTAATAACGGAGGTAAGCTTCCGCTTATCACATCATGCAGTCCGGGCTGGATAAAATTCTGCGAGCATAACTTCCCTGATTTTCTCGATAACCTTTCAAGCTGCAAATCGCCGCATCAGATGTTCGGCGCAGTTTTGAAATCATACTATGCGCAGAAAAACAATATTGATCCGGAAAAGATTGTTGTTGTTTCGGTTATGCCGTGCGTTGCCAAAAAGTTTGAATCGGACAGAGAGGAAATGGCAGTCGGCGGACTCAGAGATGTTGATATAGTTATTTCAACAAGAGAGCTTGCCAAAATGATAAAGCAGTCGGGTATTAAATATGAATTGCTCCCCGATGAGAAATTTGACGCTCCGTTTGAGGAAGCAACGGGTGCAGGCGTTATATTCGGTGCGACCGGCGGCGTTATGGAGGCTGCACTGAGAACGGTTGCGGAAATTCTTGAAGGAAAATCTCTTGACAAGATTGAATATGAAGAGGTAAGAGGAACTAAGGGAATTAAGGAAGCAACGCTTAATATTGCCGGAAAGGATATAAGAATTGCCGTTGCGCACGGTCTCGGAAACGCAAGAGAACTTTTAGAGAGCATAAGAAGCGGTGAGAAGCAATATGAATTTGTTGAAATTATGGCTTGCCCCGGCGGCTGCGTAACAGGCGGCGGTCAGCCGATTTGCTCCGCTAAAACATATATGGATGTTGATGTTAAAAAGGAAAGAGCAAGAGCTCTTTACGCTGAGGATGAGGAATCAACGCTCAGAAAGAGTCATGAAAATCCCGATATTAAGCTGCTTTACAGAGAGTTTTTTGAAAAGCCGGGATCACATAAGTCACACGAGCTTCTTCATACTCACTATAAAAAACGCAATAAATTTACAATGTAAATTTATATTTTTCTCAAAGCAAAATGCTGCCGCAGTAGTTACTGCGGCAGCATTTTTTTAAAGAAGTCATATGTTGTATATCTTGAAAACCTGTTATATCTTTTAAGCTTATAAAGGCAGTCGGGAGAATGATTTATATAATTAATTCCCTCTTCACATGAAAGACTTGCGATAAAGCCCATTTCCTTTATAATATCGGTTGACTGATTGCTTATTTTTCCGAACGGATATGTAAATGCCTGAGGATAATTTCCCGTTACCGACCGAAGCATATTCTGAACCTCGTTTAAATCGCCTGTGAGGCGCATTTTATAGTCCTCGTCACTTTCATTGTATCTTTTCATGCTTGCGTTATTTTCGAGCGAATGAAGGTTATATGAGTGATTTTGGAACTCAACCAATCCCGATTTGTTCATTTCTTCTATATCACATTTTCTCAGATAGCTGTACATCGGATTTGCCTCTCCTGTTTTCGTATAGTCGTCCGTGTATTTTCCGACTATTGAAATTACAATGGGGATATTTTTTTCTTTTATATAGGGATATACATATTCATAATTATTATAAAATCCGTCATCAAAGGTAATCATAACGGGCTTATCCGGAAGCGGAGCATTATTATATACATAGTCTGTAAGAGTTTTTACGGTTACGGGCGTATATCCGTTTGAAAGCAGAAAATCAATATCTTCTTTAAACTGACGGACCGGAACAACATAGTCTCCCGCGCGCGATTCATCTTTTAAAATGCTGTGATACATTACTATCGGCAGCGGTATATCGTCATTATTTTTTGAAAATACTATAAATGTGCTCGCGCAAAATATTCCGAGCAGCAAGGAAAAAATCAAAAGCCTGTTTAATTTTATTACAAAAATGTTCATTTTAAAAACTCCGTTTTAATCTGTAATATTAAATATTTATGCTATTAATTATTTCTATATGTACATAATTTTAAAAAATCAGATAAAAATAAATAAAAATCAGGTGACTGCAAATATGTATGCGGTCAGATGAAAAAAGGAGAATAAAAATGAAAAAGAAAATTTCTTTAATTTTGGTTATGTCTGTTTGTTTGAGTATAATTATTTATCCTCAGCTTGCGCAGACTACCGGAACATCGTCTGACAATCAGCTTCTGGCAAGAGCGGTAAACGGAGAAGCAAGGGGAGAGCCTTATGAGGGACAGGTTGCCGTTGCGGCTGTTATATTAAACCGCGTAAAGCACTCTTCATTTCCGAATACAATTGCCGGTGTTATATATCAGCCGGGCGCATTTACCGCTGTCAGCGACGGGCAGATAAATGTTCCCATAAGTGCAAATTCAACCGTTTACAAGGCTTGTCAGGACGCCTTAAACGGCTGGGATCCGTCGGGCGGTGCTATTTATTATTTTAATCCCGATACTGCCACAAATGCGTGGATATGGTCAAGACCTCTTATAAAGGTTATAGGAAAGCACAGATTTTGCAAGTAAGGGGGCAGACACATGGAAAGAGAAAACAATTCAAGAACAAATGCGATAATTTATACCGTACTCGGAGTTATAGCGGTTTTAATGACCGTATGGGCGATATATGAAAGAGGAGAAAAAAACAAGCTTAAAGCGGAGCTTGAAAATCAGTATTCAAGGGCATTTTATGAAATGGCTGACTATGTAAACGATATTGAAACAGAGCTCAGAAAGGGTATGCTTGTTAAATCCCCTGCGCAGCTTGCAAGCATTTCGGGAAACATTTACAGGCTTTCAAACTCTGCAAAAGCGTGTCTCGGAGAGCTTCCCATAAGCGAAATTCAGCTTGATAACACTGCAAAATTTTTATCGCAGGTCGGCGACTACACATATGTTCTTTCCCAAAGCTCAATTAACGGAGAAAAAATAACCGACAGACAATATAAGGAGATAGAATCGCTTACGGATTATGCCGAAAGCTTAAATTCGGCAATTAATGAGATAAAAAACGGAGTGTCTGACGGCACTGTATCATTCACGGATAAAAAAGGAAACGGCGTTGTCAGCGCGGCAGGAGATATTTTAAGTGATTTGCAGAACGTTGAAAAATCATTTGAGGAATATCCATCTCTTATTTATGACGGACCTTTTTCGGAGCATATAGAAAACAGGCAGTCACCTCTTATAAACGCAAGTGAAGAAATCAGTATGGAAAGCGCGAGAGCCGCTGCTGCGGATTTTATAAAAACCGATGTCAGCAAGGTTATATTTGAATGTGACACGCAAAACAGTGCAATAGACGCGTATAATTTTTATGCCGATCTTGATACAAGGGTTAATATAAGCATAAGCAAAAGAGGCGGATTTGTAATTTATTTTCTTAAAAACAGGGATGTTACGGAAGAAAAAATAGGATTTAACGACGCTGTAAGGCTCGGAGAGGAATATCTCGGCTTGGTCGGCTTTACTTCTATGAAAAACAGCTATTATGACAAGGCGGGCGGCGTTGCAACGGTAAATTACGCTTATGAGCAGGATGGAATTACGTGTTATTCCGATCTTATAAAGGTTAAGGTTGCTTTGGATAACGGAGAAATTCTCGGAATGGAAGCGAACGGATATCTGATGAATCACGAAAAAAGAAATATCAGCGGACCGAAGCTTTCGGAAAATGAAGCGAGAAAATATTTAAGCAGTCACTTAAATATTGAAAATTCATCTCTTGTATTGGTTCCGAAGGACAGCATGAGAGAGGTGCTTTGCTATGAATTTAAAGGCAGCTTTAAGGGCAGAAATTATATTATATATATAAACGCAAATAACGGACGTGAGGAAAAAATACTGATGCTTATTGAAAGCGAAAACGGAATACTGACTGTGTAACCAATATTAAAATCCGGCATAAATTAATATAGATACAGATTATCGGGAAAGCTGCTTTTTTGCGGCCTCCCGATAAAAATTGCACCGTTTTGAAAATTTGCCGACGGAGGTATTTAAAATGTGCGGAATTGCCGGATATATAAATTTTAAAAATAACCTTATTAAAAATAAGGAAAAGCATAAAAGTATAACGAAAAATATGACCGATGCATTATATAACAGCGGCAGCGCGGAAACAAAGATAGGTGATCATGCTGCATTCGGCAGCTTAAATAACGAAAATCAGCCTATGGAAAGAGTTGTTGCGGGGTATCAGTTTGTTATAACATATGACGGTGAAATTTATAATGCAGCCGAGCTTAAAAAGGAATTGACAGCCTTCGGATATAATTTCACGACAAAATCCGATACCGAGATTTTGCTTTACTCATATATTCATTACGGAACGGAGTGCGCGGAAAAATTGGAGGGTGCTTTTTCGTTTTGCATATGGGACAGTATGAGGCAAAGGGCATTTTTATGCCGTGACAGCTTTGGAATTAAGCCGCTTTTTTATTCGTTAAGAGGCGATTATATTATATTTGCGAGCGAGCGGAAGGCGTTCTTTAAATATCCCGATTTTAAGGCGGAAATATCGCTTGACGGACTTTGTGATGTATTTGCTCTTTGCGCGTCGGGAGCGCATGGCGGCGGAATTTTTGAGGGCATAAGTGAGCTTGGCGCAGGGTGCTATATGATATGCAGCAGAGCAGGCATTAAGGTAAAGAAATATTTCAGTCTTAAGGCAGATAAGCATACCGACTCATACAACGAAACCTTACAAAATATAAGGTATCTTATATATGACAGTGCGGAGCGTCAAATTCCGTCCGATACGGCATCAGCTGCATTTTTATCCGTAAAGGCGGATAATGATATTATTTGTGCAGCTCTTAAAAAGAGAATAAAAAATCATGAAAAGGATTTTTCCGTATACCGACTCGATGATTTCAACTCGGATAATACATATCCTGACTGCACGGGCGGCGACTATTTAAAATATATTTATGAATGTGTTTATAAGTCTGACTGTCCGTCTGCGGAGGATGACTTTATATTATGGAATTTATGCGGAAAAATAAATAATGCGGCTGTAATAAGCACGGCTTTTGCGGATAAAATATTTTCGTATGATAAGAGCATTAAAGATGAAAACTCCTTAAAAAATCAGTTCCTTTCGCAGTGCGGAAATTTAAAGCCGATAAAAAATATCCTTTTGCCTGAGGTTGAAAAAACGCTTAAGCTTGACGAATATCTGCTTATGAAATATGAAAGTACAGCTTCACAGACGCCGCTGTATGAGGACGATTTGCCAAAAGATAAAATAAGAAGAAGGCTGTTTTGGCTTAACATGAATTTATTTATGTCAAATCAGCTTGAGAGAAAAGCCAAACAGGCAAAACCATGTAAAATAAGATTTCCTCTTTTTGATAGTAGGCTTATTCAATACGCTTATAATATTCCGTGCAATATGAGAGATAATATATTGGGAGCTGCTTTTAATGAAGCGGCGGATTTTAAAGAAAACAAATTATCTGAAAAAAGTAATTATGAAAGGCTTGCGGGGGAAATACTTCTTGATATAATTTCAAACAGAAATGAGCCTATTGTCGCGCTTTGCGATTATAAAAAGATAGAAAATACCTGCATAAACGGATATAACTCGTTTTTCGGATTTCTTTTGCAGGTCAACGAGTGGTTAAAGCATTACAGTATTAAAATTGTATAAATGACCGCAGGAAAAAGGAAGAGCACGGATAATTTAATTATCCGCGTCTGCTTCCCTTTTCTGTTTTTAAAGAGCGGAGATATTTTTGAGAATATCGCGGTAATATTCAATAACATTTTCGCAGCGATGCGCTGATTTTTCATTTCCGTTTATTATTTTTGTAAATTCTCTGATTTTTTTGTCTTTGAGCTGCTTAAAATATTTATGCTCCGATAAAAATGACGGAAGATGAAGATCGTAATCATTTTTGTAAACAAGCGGCGCAGCACCCGGAACAATTTCAAAAAGATTATAAACCTTAAAGCCCTCAACCGCAATATCCTCGCAGGCAATTGTATAGCTGTTCTTTATAAGAAATTTTCTAAGCTCATACTGTGCGTTCATCGGCTGGAGAATAAGCTTTGTTGTTTTTGCAATTTCGGGAGAATTAAGTAATATGCTTTCTATCATTTTTCCGCCCATGCCGGCTATTATTATTTGATCTGCTTCGTTTTCTTTTAAAACCGTAAGCCCCGCGCCGACTCTGACCTCTATATCAAGTCCGTTATTTTGAATATGCCTAAGCGCCGTTTTCGCAGGTCCATCCTTTATATCGGAAGCAATCACATGAGTGCACTTTCCTGTTTTTATAAGCTCTATAGGAATATATGCATGATCTGTTCCTATATCGGCAACCTTTTTTTCGGTTACATGATCTGTTATTAGCTTCATTCGCGGTGTAATCAATATTTTTTTCCTCCGGATTTACATAATTTCGCTGTAACATTGCTGAAATATAACAGTGTGGATAAAATAAAAAAAAATCACAGCATAATTTTGGCTTTAAAAGGCGGTTTTTCACGCTATCAACGAGTTATCCACATATATTATCAAATTCAAAGTGAATTAATAATAATATTTTTATAAAAATATATGTAAACCAGGACTTATTCACGATTTATCCACACAAACAATATGGTAAATCAAAAAATGTGTGGATAACTTGATGTATAAAGTGAATAAGTTTTAATAAAATGGCTTAAAATCAGCGTTTATAAAGTGGATAAGCTTGTTCACACCTGTTAATATCCTGTAATATTCTTCGATTTAGTTTACATAATCTTTACAAGTATATTTCAAAAATATTTTTGTTTTTGTATTATGATTGATTTTATAAATATAAAAATGCTGCCGGAGAGTAAACAAAATCCGGCAGCATAAATGTTATTTATTTGATTATATCCGTTCCCATGTACGGTCTGAGAACTTCCGGCACGGTAACCGAGCCGTCAGAATTCTGGTAATTTTCAAGAATTGCTGCAACCGTTCTTCCTACAGCGAGTCCGGAACCGTTGAGAGTATGAACAAATTGAGCCTTATCCTTCGGATTTAATTTAAATTTAATATTTGCACGTCTTGCCTGATAGTCTTCAAAATTCGAGCATGAAGAAATTTCAACATATCTGCCATATGACGGCATCCATACCTCTATATCATAGGTTTTTGCAGATGAGAAGCCTAAGTCACCTGTTGAGAGGCATACTACTCTGTACGGAAGTCCGAGCTTTTGGAGAAGAATTTCAGCGTCGTTTGTAAGCTTTTCGAGCTCATCATAGCTTGTTTCCGGATTTGCAAATTTAACAAGCTCAACTTTGTTAAACTGATGCTGTCTTATAAGACCTCTTGTGTCACGGCCTGCCGAGCCTGCTTCTGCTCTGAAGCAAGCGGAATATGCGCAGTATTTAATAGGAAGCTTTGTTCCGTCAAGAATTTCGTCTCTGTGAAGATTTGTAACAGGAACTTCCGCAGTAGGAATAAGGAAATATCCGTTGTTTGCTACCTTGAATGCATCCTCTTCAAATTTCGGGAGCTGACCTGTTCCCGTCATTGACGCTCTGTTTACCATGTACGGCGGGAAAATTTCGGTATATCCGCTCTCTTCTGTATGAGTATTGAGGAAGAACTGAATAACGCTTCTTTCAAGACGTGAGCCGAGACCCTTATAAACCGTAAATCTTGCGCCGCTGATTTTTGCGCCTCTTTCAAAATCGAGAATATCAAGGTTTGTACCTATATCCCAGTGAGCCTTATATTCAAAGTCAAATTCGCGCGGAGTACCGTTTCTTCTGATTTCAACGTTTTCTGTATCATCCTTTCCGACAGGAACCTCGCTGTTCGGGATATTCGGAATTTTAAGCATAAATGTTCTGAGTTCGTCATCAATTGTACGCACTTCATCGTCAAGTGCTTTGATTTCGTTGCTCAGCTCTTTCATTTCGGCAAAAATTGCGTCCGTGCTTTCGCCTGCTTTTTTCATTGCCGGTATTTTCTTTGTGATTTCATTCTGAGTTGCCTTTTTTGCTTCAACCTCTGCAAGAATATTTCTTCTTTTGGCGTCAAGCTCGATTGCCGGCGTAATATCAAGATCGTTAAAACGCTTTTTAAGAGCCTCTTTGATTTTTTCCGGTTCATTTCTTAAAATTTTAATGTCTAACATTTTTTAGTCTTCCTTTCGTACTAAATCGTTTATTTGATTGTATAAATTTATTGCGTCATCCGTAAGACGGGATGAATCAATTTGCTCAATTATTTTAAGAGCCTCGTCCTTTTTGTTTTCGTAAAGACGTTCATATGCAGCTATAAGCTGCTCATAAGCAGTGGTTTTTCCTGTTAAATCATTTATTTTATTGTCTTTATCGGCTATATTGCTTTCGTATTGCTCTATTGATTCCTTAAGGCTTGAAACCTGCTCTGTAAGATTGAGATTTTCCTCACTTATAACCGATGCCTTTTCGGTAAGAGTTTTTGCCTGCTGCTTCGTTTCCTCATATTCGTTAAAATGGTTTTGTCCGAAAAAGGATAAAACAATCATAATAAGAGCAACGAGGAATATAAGCGCCGTGTATAAAAACAGTGACGCCGGTTTTTTGTTTTCGCTCATCATTACACCTCTCTTTTCTTTGCCTTGTCAAGAGCTATTTGCTCTTCCTTAAGCAGAGTTGTTTCGGATTTTCCGCCTGATATTTCCCTTAAATATGTATTACAGGTTTCATGTCCGTAAAGAGATGTTAAAATAATTCCGTCAAGCCTGTCATTTAAAAGGGCAACACTGAAGCTGTAAGCTCCGGTAATTCCGTCAAATGCGTCAAACTTTTCTATGCCAATTCTTTTTATGGATGATTTGTCGCTGAATTTCGCAATTTCGGGCGATGCGGCAGCAGCCGGTGACGACTTTGAAAGCGAAGAAATAATATCTTCAAGCTCATTCATTCTTTCGTCGAGCTCGCTGCTTTTTGAAAGCTTTTTAAGCTTGCTGCATTTTGAAAAGCAAACCATACACAAAATAAAGCATAATATAATAAGAAGCGACATAACGGCAAGAAGCGGAAAAAGCAGTAAATCTAAATTTTGCATACATATTCTCCTTTTTAAACCTTAAGTATTTCTATAATGCGTTCAAGATCCTTGTCGTTATAGTATTCTATTTCTATTTTTCTTTTATTTTTGCTTTTGCTCATAGTAACCTTTGTACCGAATTTTGAAGAAAGCTTTTCGCATATTGAAGATAATTCTATTTCATACTGCGACGGAGCGGACTGCTTTTTAACTTTTTTTGCTTCCTTTTGGAGTACCTTTGATAAAGCTTCTGCCTGACGGACACTTAAATCGTCCTCAATTATTTTTTCTGCTAAAAGCAGTCTTTTTTCTTTGGTCGGCAGTGACAAAACGGCGCGTGCGTGACCGCTTGAAAGCTTTCCGGATGAAATAAGCTCTTTTATTTCATCATCAAGCGATAAAAGCCGCAAAGAATTTGCAACCGCGCTTCTGCTTTTGCCGAGCTTTTTGCTTACTGCCTCCTGGGTCAGATTATAGTCCTCCAATAGTGACTGAAAGCCGAGAGCCTCTTCAATCGGATTTAAGTCTTCTCTTTGCAGATTTTCTATAAGAGCTATTTCGGCAATTTCCTCCGGAGTATAATTTTTTATTGTAACCGGAACTTCTCTTAGTCCCGCCTGCTTTGCCGCACGCCAGCGGCGCTCTCCGGCAACGATTATATATCGTCCGTTTGGTTTTTCCGACACAACAAGCGGCTGAATAAGTCCGTATTCTCTTATCGAGTCTGCAAGGGAATTAATCTTTTCCTTGTCAAAATCCTTTCGCGGTTGATTTTTATTCGGTTCTATATCGGTTATTTTTAATATAATCGGTGAGGATTTTTCTTCTTTTTCTATAGGCTCGTCCGGCAGCAGAGAGCCGATACCTCTTCCTAAGCCTTTTTTCATTCAATAACCTCTTTTCTGAAAATTCTGGATAAGATCAGCCTTTGTTTATCAGCTCTTTTGCAAGTGATAAATAGCTTTCCGCACCCTTTGAAGTAATATCATATTTAATAATCGGCTCTCCGTAGCTCGGAGCTTCGGAAAGACGAACGTTTCTCGGAATAACGCTTTTAAATATTTTATCGGGAAAATATTTTTTAAGCTCATCGAGAACCTGAATAGAAAGATTTGTTCTTCCGTCAAACATAGTCGGCAAAATCCCCTCAATATATAAATCGGGGTTAAGCTTTTTTCTTACGGCTTTTAGCGAATATGTAAGCTGGCTTAAGCCTTCAAGCGCGTAATATTCGCATTGTATAGGGATTATAACCGATTTTGCCGCTGTTAAAATATTAATTGTAAGTATTCCGAGAGCGGGCGGAGCGTCAATTAAAATATAGTCAAAATCGTTTTCTATTTTTTTAATGAAGCTTTTCATAAATTGCTCGCGGTTATCCTCATAGGCAAGCTCAATTTCAATTCCCGACAAATCAGCTGATGAGGGAAGAAGAAACAAATTTTTATACTTTGTTTCAATTATTGCGTCCTTAACATCATCGGGATTTATAAAGCAGCTATAAATTGATTTTTCATAGCTTGTCTTTTCTATGCCCAGACCGCTTGTTGCGTTTCCCTGCGCGTCGCTGTCGATAATCAAAGTTTTTTTATCCTTGTAGCCAAGACAGGCTGCAAGATTTACTGCGGTTGTTGTTTTGCCCACGCCGCCCTTTTGATTTATGATTGCAATAATCTTTCCCATGTTCACCTCCGAAATGTTTCACGTGAAACATTTCATAATTGATATTATATATATATTATACCACAAAAAAATGATTTGTAAATGTTTCACGTGAAACATTTTATAAATTTAATATAATTGTAATAAAACAAGCATACAGAAAAAATTTTTTGTATATTTTATAGAAATTTTGGGGATTGTAAAACAGAGGTGATACAGTTGAAAAATCCTTTTTTGTTTCATGAACCGGAAAATCGTGATGAATTTATTTTAAAACCATCGCTTAAAACATATACGCCTGAGGAAAAGTATACGATAAGCAGAAATATAGACGATAACGAGGAATATATAAAGAAGAAATTCAGTATTCCGAAAAACAATGACGTTGTGCTGAGAAAAATAATGCTAAAGGGCGGCAGACGCGCCTTTGTTGTTTTTATTGACGGAATGGTTAGCACCGATTTTGTAAACTCACATGTCATTGAAACGCTGCTTTTTCTCCCTTTAATAACGGACGGAGATATAAAAGTAAAAAAAGACGAGATAATGGAGAGATTTATAGCGCATTGTCAGGCGCAGCCGACAGACAGTGCGGAGGATGTTTTGGAGGAAATAAATTTCGGCTCATGTGCTGTTTTTATAGACGGAATTGATATTGCGTTTTGCATGGACGTAAGAGAGTGGGGAAATCGCGGAATAGATAAGCCCGAAAATGAGCAGGTGATTTACGGACCTAAGGAAGCGTTCGGCGAAATGCTCAGAAATAACAGTGCGCTTGTGAGAAAAATTCTTAAAACCGAAAAGCTTATATGCGAGGGTGTTAAAATAGGAAACGTGAGCAAAACGCGCGGCGTTTTGATGTATATAAACGATATAGCAAACGACAGTCTTGTAGATGAGGTAAGGCGCAGAATAGAGAGCATAAATGTTGACTATATAATCTCGGTTGAAGAGGTCGGAATGCTTCTTGAGGATGATAAGTTTTCAGTAACAAATCAGGTGCTTGAAACAGAAAGACCGGACAGAACTGCACGTTTTTTAGCGGACGGCAGAGTTGCACTGCTTTTAAACGGCAGCCCGAATGCTCTCATTTTTCCGACTAATGCTTTTGAGCTTACTCATGCCGCGTCGGACGCGTATATGAAGCCGGCGTTTGCAAACATGGCAAGAACACTAAGGCTGATTGCAATATTTTTTTCCGTGCTTCTTCCGGGACTTTATCTTGCGCTGACGCTTTTTCATCAGGAAATGATACCGACCTATTTAATGTATTCAATAAGCGCGTCAAGAGAAAACGTGCCGTTTCCAAGCGTTGTTGAGCTGATACTTATGGATATGTCGTTTGAAATGATAAGAGAAGCCGGGCTCAGAATGCCGAGTCCACTCGGCTCAACTCTCGGAATTGTCGGCGGTCTTATTCTCGGGCAGGCGGCTGTAAGCGCAAAAATAGTAAGCCCGATAATGATAATAGTAATCGCGATAACGGGCATAGGCTCTTTTGCAACGGCAAATTATTCTCTCGGCTGGTCGTACAGACTTTTAAGGCTTTTGTTTGTTGTTTTGGGCAGCAGTCTTGGATTGTATGGAATAGGTATAGGAATTTTTGCGTATTCGGCTTATATAGGGACTCTCGGAAATTTCGGAATAAAGTTTCTTTCGCCCATGCCGGGAAATGTTATGAATAAAATAAAAAAATCCGTTTTTGTTGAGCCTATCTGGAAAAATGAAAAAAGGCCGGAATATCTTGAAACAAAAAATATAGTCAAGGAAGCAAAAATAAGTCGCAGCTGGATATATAAAAGAAGGAAATAGATTATGAAAAAAATAAGCGGTAAGGATTTAACGAGCGTTCTTGTAAATATTCTGATAGTTAAGCTGATAATGTTTTACCCTCGCAGAATTGTTAATATATCCGGAAATTCGTCGTGGATAGTTTCGATTTATGCAACGCTTGTAATGCTTTTAATATTTTATGCAATTTCAAAAATATATGATTTTTCAGAGCCGATAATGGATAAGGCGGAAAAATGCGGCGGAGCATTTCTTCGTTTTTTAAGCGGCGCTTTGCTGACGGCGTTGCTTTTAACGTCAATGTGTTCTTTTGTGAGGATATATCCCGAATCGGTCAAAATCATATTTTTAAAGCATACGCCCATAGAGCTTCTTGTGCTGCTTCTCGGAGCGGCAGCGGTTTTCGGGGTGTATTGCGGGATTGATTCTCTCGGCAGAGTGATTTCTATATTTCTGCCGGCGGCAGGCGTTGTAATGGTCGGAACATTTCTGCTGCTTATTCCTCATATGGAGCTGTCAAATCTGACTCCCGTTCTGGGGCCGGGAGCAAAAACGCTTTTTGTTGACGGATTATCCGTTATATCGGGCTTTTCGGATATAATAATACTTTTTATTATAGGAATAAGTCCCGGAAACAGCGAAAAAATAATAAAAACGGGATATAAAACAATTCTTATTTCCGGCTCGGTCATAACGCTTATCCTTTTTGCGTATTGCTGCATTGTTCCTTATAACATATCTCAGTATTATCTCATGCCGATTTATCAGATGACGCGCGTAATTCAGATAGGCGAATTTTTCAGCCGCTTTGAAATATTTTTTGAATTTATATGGACAATACTTGTAATGCTCTATTTCTCCGTTTATCTTTATGCGATATGTCTTGTTTGGGAGAGAATGTTTAAAATAGAGTATCACAGACCGCTTGCGCCGGCATTTATGGTGATAATATTTTGCCTGTCGCTTGCGCCGGGCTCATATCTTGAATTCAGTAATAATTATTCGTGGTATACCGCATTTATATTGTGTGTAATAATATTTCTGCCGGGCTTAATCGGAATATGTGACAGGAGAAGAAAATGAAGCTTATAAAATATGTTTTAACTGCGGCACTGATATTAATGACAGGCGGCTGCTATGATTTAAAGGAACCGAATGAAATAGCGTATGTAACCGCTATAGGCGTTGACGAGGGAGAGGACGAAAACTATAGCTTTACGGTGCAGTTTGCAAAGCCGATACAGATAAGCGGATCGGGGGAAGAGGGCGGAAAAGGCGGCGACATTATTGAAAATATAACCGTTGACGCGCCTAATACCTATTCCGCAGTCGGATTGGTAAATGATATAATAAGCAAAAATCTTGCACTTTCGCATATGAAGCTTTTCATATTTTCCGATAAAATTGCTCAAAATGGCATAGGCGATTTTATCGAGGTAATAGCAAGAAGCGAGGAAATACGCCAAAATGTTTATATATCGGTCTGCGCCGGCAGCTGCAAGGATTATCTTGGTAATGTAAAACCAAAAGTTGAAACAAATCCGGCGAAATATTATCAGATGATTTATGATAAAAAGGATTTCGGAGCTATTCCGAAAGGGTATGGCAGAGAGGTTTATTTTGATATAAATCTGCCGTATAAGGAGGCTTTTGTGTCGCTTTCGGGTGTGTCGGAAAGCTCGGAGGGTAATGATGAAGAAAAATCCGCTCCGGTAAATGAGGAGGCCTATGAAAATAAAATACGAAATTTCCGCGCCGGACAGGCGGGAAGCTTTAAAGAAAGCAAAATCGAGGCGATGGGCGGGGCTGTTTTTAAGGGTGATAAGCTTGTAGGAACGCTTGGGTCGATTGACGCAGATTTGTGCAATATAATAACAAATGACTTTTCCTCAAATTATATGACGATTAAAACGGATAAATCACAAAAACCCGTAACGGTTGTTGTTTCGAGGTCGAAGCCTACAAAAATAAAATATAACAGACAGGAGCACAGCGCCAAAATAAATATTTATCTTGAGGGTGAATTTGTATCTATCCCGACAGGATATATAATAGAAGATAATATTCTTGATTTTGAAAACTCGCTTAAAAACGCTCTTAACAATGCGATGTATAATTTTTTTGACGTAACGCAGGGAGAATATAATTCCGATATATCGGGGATAGGCAGATACGCGAGAGAAAAATTTTTGACCTATAAGGATTTTGAGGAGTTTAACTGGGAAGAAAATTTTCAGAATTTAAAAATTGAAATAAACACGCATTTTAAAATCCGCAGAACAGGTCTGACCTCAAAAAGCCGGAAGTAGCAATATTAGCAAGGAGAGTGTGCAATGAATATTTTAATAGCCGCGATAACCGTATTTCTGATAGTGAAATTAATATCATATGCATCGTGGAGCGTTAAGAAGAAGAAAAACAAGCTTGCGGCGTTTGGCATAACGGTTTTAAATGCAGGTCTTGTCGCGTGCTTGATAATGGAAATTTACAAAATATGTATCTAAATAACGCTTGCTGTAATCGAATAGAAACTATCAAAATTAACGTAGGGTCATTTTGAATAAATCAAATTGATTACAGCAAGCCATGCTTGTACAATAAAAATCACCTATATATTTTTTTGACATAATATAATTATAGCAAAATATAGGAAGGTGTTTTTATGAGTACAATTGAGAGATATGCATTTATGCTGACTCTTCTTGCAGGACTTGCAACTCTTCTCGGAAGTCTGATAGCGCTTTTTGCAAAAAGAACAAATACAAAGCTTCTTGCCGGCTCGCTCGGATTTTCTGCCGGAGTTATGATATATGTAGCAATGGCGGAGCTTTTTGTGAAGTCAAAGGATTATCTTGTGGCTGCAAACGGGGAGTTTTGGGGAAGCTGCGGCGCGGCGCTTGCATTTTTCGGCGGAATGGCGTTTATCGGTCTTATAGATTATGTTGTTCCGACAGACGAGGGCGATATAGGAAGCGTTGAAGAAAACAAAAAAGGGTCGCTTAGGAAAATGAGTATATTAACAACGGCGGCAATTGCAATACACAATTTCCCCGAAGGTATGGTAACGTTCGCTTCAACGCTCAGCGATATAAAGCTCGGAGCAATGATAGCTCTTGCAATAGCGATACATAATATACCTGAGGGAATTGCAACAGCGCTGCCGGTGTTCTTTGCAAGCGGCGACAGAAAAAAGGCGTTTTTGCTTTCGGCGGTTTCGGGGCTTACGGAGCCGATCGGAGCAATACTCGGCTACACAATTTTAAAGCCGTTTCTCGACGATCGCATGATAGGGATTTTGTTCGGCGCAATTGCCGGAATAATGATGTTCATTTCTCTTGAGGAGCTGCTGCCTATGGCGCGGGAGTATGAAAAAAGCAAGCTGACGATATTAACAGTTATAGGCGGCATGGCGGTTATGGCTGCAAGCCTTATAATGTTTTTGTAAACAGAGCGCTATTATATAGGAAGAAATCCGAACGAAAACAGTAAATTTCGTTCGGATTTTTTGCTTGCAAGCAAAATATTACAAACGTGTTACAAATGTAACAAATTCCTTTCCAAAATGTAGCCAAATTGTTTAAAACCCCTTGAAATGCGGCAAAAATGTGTGAAAATAAAAATATGAAAAAAATTTTAAAAAAAGCGGAACTTTTTTATTTATGCCGCGTCTAAAGTAGTGAAAGTTGTAAAACAGCTGATTACTTCCCATGTAGGTGGGTTAAGTTGACTAATAATTAACTTGGCGGCGGTTTTGTTTATACTAAATTAAACAAAATAATTTCTGCTTTTTAATTTTGGGTTGACATACCGGCTGATACATAGTAAAATGGGAACAGGCAGTTTCTCGTAATTGGGTAGAAGCGTTACAGAGATCTGTTGCGTTTATATATTACCTCGTGTCTGTCGTGCAGGTGACAGCAATGTTGGGTAATCTTTACAGTTTGTTTACAACTGTAAAAATAGGTTGATTTATGTCGCTTTATGTGATATAATCAATTGTGTAGGGTCTTTTGACCGTCCGCCGCTTTCGGAAGAAAGAGCGAAGCGAGCGGATTGCATTTAACTCTTTCATATATTTATTAAGGAGGATTTGAGACTATGAACAAGAATCTCAAAAAGGTAATTTCCTCAGTTGCTGTTCTTGCAATGTCTGCAAGCTGCTTCACAGCATTTGCTGCAGATTTTTCTGATGTAGCTGATACAGCTGCATACAAAACAGCGATTGACGAGTTGGTTGCTCTTAAGATTGTCAACGGTTACGAAGACGGAACCTTCAAGCCGGACAACGAGATCACAAGAGCAGAGGTAACAAAGATGGTTGTTGCCGCTATGGGTCCGAGTTATACAGCTGCTGCTGAGAGCTCGGCTGCTACATCTGATTTCTCAGATTGCGCAAATCACTGGGCTAAGGGTTACATCAATGTAGGTGTTGCTCAGAAGTTCATCAACGGTATGGGTGACGGAACATTCTCACCTGATACAAACGTTACATATGCACAGATCACAAAGATGCTCGTTGCTGCTCTTGGTTATACATCAGCTGCAGAGGGCGCAGGCGGATATCCGAACGGTTATCTCCAGGTTGGTGCTTCAACAGGTATCACAGCAGGCGTAAGCGGTCTTAATGCTGATACTAATGTAACAAGAGCACAGGTTGCTCAGCTTATCGACAACGCTCTCGATACTCCTATCGTAGCAGTTACAGGCTGGACAACAGATATTTACGGTAAGCCGGTTGCTACAACTGAGGTTATGGACGGCACAGGCGACTCAAAGAAGTATCAGACACTCCTCACAGAGTATCATGATGCATATTCTGTAAAGGGTCGTGTAACAGCTACACATGCTCAGGGTACAGTAGACGCTGACCAGGTTGAATTCCAGGTTGAGTATTCTGACAACTTCGACGGCGAAAAGATCGCAGTTGGTAAGAATAAGAACGATTACAGCGATACAGCTACAAAGGATACTATGTATTTCGGCGATACAGCTGCAGAGGGTTACCTCCTCACATATTCAGAAGCTGTAATCCAGAAGGATGAAAATGATGAATATCACATCCTTTCAATCACACCTTACGGCAGAAACGACATTGTAGACCTCAGCTCGGATGATTTTGATTCATATGATGATAAGCTTACAACAATCGACTTCACAGTAAGCTCAACATCTTCAAAGACAAAGTCATACAAGCTCGATGACGATGTAGTAGCTTATGTAAACGGTATCGAATTTAATGGCGATGCAAAGGTTAAGAATGCTATTGATAAGTATGTTAAGAACAACAAGATCGGTACAGTTCAGCTCGTAGATACTCCGAAAGAGGGTTCAACAAGCAAAGACGGTAAGTATGATTATATCATGATCTCTTACGAGAACTGGGCAATTGTTGACAGCGTTTCTGAGTCAGGCGCTAAGACAAAGATTTATCTTGACAACTCGGATATTCCGGGTGCTACATCAGTTATCACAGTAGATGCTGATGATGACGATAAGTCATACACATTCGTTAAGGATGGCGTTGAAACAGACGTTAAGGCTGTTACAGAAGACAGCGTTCTTCTCGTAACTTATGACGTAACAGGCAAAATCAATGATTCTAACTTCATTAAGTTTGACATCTGCGATAAGGTTGTTTCGGGTTCTGTAGATGAAAAGGCTGAAGACAGCACATATACAGACGATAAGGGTACTGAAGTAACAACTTACAAATACAAAGTTGACGGTACATACTATACAACTGCTAACGGTATTTCAAGCGATATCAAGGTTGGTAACGAGTATACACTTTATGTAGACGCAGCTGACCGTATCGTAAAGGTTGACGAAACAGCTTCTTCAAAGAACTTCGGTATCATTGATAAAGTTTGGAGAGATTCAAACGATGATAAGAAGGTTAGACTTATAAAGGCTGACGGTACAAGAGTTTCTTACGTAGCAAGAAATTCTAACAATGAATTTGACGATGCATTAGCAATTGCTTATTCAACAGGAAAAGAGCTTAACGACGTAGCTAAGCGTGTAGTTTCCTTTAAGCTTAACAGCAAGAGCGAAATCTATGACATCACAGCTATTAAGATGACAGATGATACGAGCGCGAATCCTTCACTTAATGTTGCATCTGCTGAATACAAGGAAAGCACGGGCAAGATTGGGGCAGCTAAGCTTGACGAATCAACACAGATCATTGACCTTTCATCAATGAATACTGGAGCTTGGAACGATGTTGATAAGTACACAACATCTGATATAGCTGCAGGTTCACTTGACGCACTTTCAGACGGTGAAGACTATAAAGTTCTTTACGGTGACAAGAGCAGCAACACAAGTTGCCACAGAGTTGTAGTTATTCTTGAAGGTAGCGCAGGTATTACAGTTAACACAAGGTTTGCTGTAGTTGACTCTGTAAGCACAGGTACATTTGAAGAAGACGGTTCTGAAAGAAATGTAATCAACGCTTATACAGCTGACAGTGCTGACGAAATTAAGGCTCTTTACATGGACGAAGACTATGATAAGGTTGGCGGATTTGCTTCAAGCGAAGATGTTGATGACCTCGTTCGTGGTGACGTAATCGCAGTTTCACTCGCAGCTAACGGAACAGTTTCTAAGATTGCTAAGCTCTTCTCAGCTAAGACCACAGCTTCTGCTTCTGCTCTTACATATGAAGATGCATACAAGTTCTTCCAGGCTCATAATACCGCTACAGCTCCTGTAGTTGCTCCGTACTTCGATTCAGGTGTTACTAAGTGGGATAAATCAGCAATCGGTGCTAAGAACGGTTATGCAAGAGTTGGCTTCGGTGTTATCACAGATAAGAAGAACAACAATGTTACAATCGGTAACATCGAAAAAGACGGTTCTAATTATATCACAAATAAGTCTTATGATTACACTGTAACAAGCGACGCTAAGGTTTATGTATATGACATGAACGAAAAGGATAAGTCAGCATCAGGCAGACTTACAGCTGCTACTGTTGGTGGTATAACACCTACAAAGCTTGCAGATTCTTATATAGATGATGCAACTGACACATATAAGTGGTCAGAAGCTGCTGCAGCAGGTGGTCTCCAGAACGCTAACTATGCATTCTTCAAGACAGTTGATGGCGATATCACAGATATCATCGTAATCATCCCGCATGATGATGCATACGCTAATGGAACACTTTCTAACAAATAAAGAGTTCATAGGCTAAAAACCTGATAAATATAGGGAAAGCTGACTTCGGTCAGCTTTTTCTATAAGCGTTTTGGAATTAACATTAATAGGTAAGCGCGTGTTTGGCGCGTCGATTATAATAGGTGATTAAAATGCGGCTTGACAAATTTCTATGCTCCGTTGGCACGAGGAGCGAAGTTAAAAAACTTTTAAAAAAAGGCATTGTTACCGTAAACGGAAGCGTTGTCAAAAACGGTGATTTCAGCGTAAATCCGGAAACTGATGACGTTAATTGTAATGGGGAAAAAATCAAATATAAGGAATTTGTATATATTATGATGAATAAGCCGTCAGGCTATGTCAGCGCGACATATGACAAAAAACAGCCGGTTGTTATTGATTTGTTAAGTGATGAGCACAAGCGTTTTAAGCCGTACCCGGTCGGCAGGCTCGATATTGATACGGAGGGACTGCTCATTTTAACAAATGACGGCGCGCTTGCGCATGATTTAATCTCTCCGAAAAAGAACGTAACAAAAACATATTTCGCCGTTACCGATATTCCCATGCAGGAGGAGGATAAAAAAGCTTTTTCCGACGGTATGGATTTGGGCGACTTTACCGCAAATCCGGCTAAGCTTGAAATTTTGGATGACGGTGCATATATAACAGTTTCGGAGGGAAAGTTTCATCAGGTAAAGCGTATGTGCGCAAAGTGCGGAAAGAACGTTACATTTCTAAAACGCGTTGCAATAGGTAAAATGAAATTGCCCGACTTTCTGGAGTCCGGAGAGACGATCGAAATAACAAAGGCCGAACTCTTAAATTTAATTTTCGGGACATAAAATTCTGACCGAAACAGTGCAAAACGGTACAATTTTGACCGTATTTGCAGCCGGGTCTTTAATACTTTTTATCATGCCCTTTAAAATAAAAAGGGACGCAAAAAAACAAGCGGACATATTTTTATGCCGCTATGCTACAAAGGAGCGATTTATTATGAAATTAAAAAAACTTGTAACCTTATCAATTTTGGCTGCAATGACAGCGCTTTTAACTCTTGTTTATCATATTCCGATTATGCAGACAGAGGGTTATATTCATCTCGGTGACAGCGTTATATACCTAACGGCATTTTTGTTCGGAGGACCGTCAGCAGCTCTTGTAGGTGCTGTAGGAGGCGGAATTGCAGACCTGCTTGTAGCTCCGGTATATTGCATACCTACTATTATAGTTAAGTCACTCATGGCGCTTGCGGCCGGATTTGTTTTTACAAAAATAAAAAAATGGCCGGTTAATTATGTTTTATCGTTTCTTTGCGGAAGTATTATAATGGTCGGCGGATATTATATTGCGGAATGCATTATGCTCGGCAGCTTTACAAGCCCTGCCGCTGCAATTCCGTTTAACTTTATTCAGGCGGCAGCGTCTGTGCCTATCCCGTGCATACTCGTTCCGATTTTGAGAAAGTTATTGCGCAAAAACATTTTATAACTGTATTTCCTAAAATAGAGCTTAATATAGGCTCTATTTTTTTCAATTTTAACAAAAAAGTTTTTTTGTGTTGATTTTTTATGCATTTAATGATAAAATTTAATTAGGAAAAAATTTAGATAATTGATTTATCTAAAAATCAAATTTTTCAGAGGTGTTAATTATGTCATATTCAGAAAAGGTCCTTGACCTTCTTAAGAAAAAGAACCCTGCCGAGCCGGAGTTTATCCAGGCTGCAACAGAGGTGCTCGAATCGCTTCAGCCGGTGCTCGATAAGCACCCCGAATACGAAAAGGCTTCTCTTCTTGAAAGAATTACAGAGCCGGAAAGACAGATTATGTTCCGTGTTCCCTGGGTTGACGATAACGGAAATGTTCAGGTAAATCGTGGATTCAGAGTCCAGTTTAACAGTGCTATCGGTCCTTACAAGGGCGGTATCAGACTTCATCCGTCAGTAAATCTCGGTATCATTAAGTTTCTCGGCTTTGAGCAGGTATTCAAAAACTCTCTTACGGGTCTTCCTATCGGCGGCGGTAAGGGTGGTTCAGACTTCGACCCTAAGGGCAAGTCAGACAGAGAAATTATGGCATTCTGCCAGAGCTTTATGACAGAGCTTTTCCGTCATATTGGTGCTGACACAGACGTTCCGGCAGGCGATATAGGAACAGGCGCAAGAGAAATCGGCTTTATGTACGGCCAGTATAAGAGAATTCGCGACGTATATGAGGGAGTTCTCACAGGTAAAGGCCTTACATGGGGCGGCTCGCTTGCAAGAACAGAAGCAACAGGCTACGGTCTTGTTTACTTTGCAAATGAAATGCTTAAAGAAAAGGGCACAGATTTCAGCGGTAAAACAGTTGTTGTTTCAGGTGCCGGCAACGTTGCTATTTATGCTACTGAAAAGGTTCAGCAGCTCGGCGGCAAGGTTGTTGCTCTTTCAGACTCTAACGGCTGGATTTATGATGAAGAGGGAATTGACCTCGCAGCTGTTAAGGAAATTAAAGAGGTTAAGAGAGGTCGTATTAAGGAATATCTCGAATACAGACCGAACGCTAAATACACAGAGGGCAAGGGTATCTGGAGCATTAAGTGTGATATAGCTCTTCCGTGTGCTACTCAAAACGAGCTTCTCATTGACGACGCTAAAATGCTCGTCGCAAACGGCTGTAAGGTTGTTGCAGAGGGCGCTAATATGCCTACATCTCTTGAAGCTACAAAGTATCTCCAGGAAAACGGCGTATACTTCGCACCGGGTAAGGCTTCAAATGCCGGCGGTGTTGCAACATCAGCTCTCGAAATGAGCCAGAACTCACAGAGACTTTCATGGACATTTGAAGAGGTTGACGCTAAGCTTCATGATATTATGGTTAATATCTATAAGAATGCTTCAAAGGCAGCTGACGAGTACGGCGACAAGATCGGCGGAAACAAAAACCTTGTTCTCGGTGCAAACGTTGCAGGCTTCTTAAAGGTTGCTGACGCTATGATGGCTCAGGGTATTGTTTGATAAATTAATATTTATACATAGGGATATGGATTAGCATATTTCCTTAACAATAAAAAGGTGCGCTCTCAAAGCAAGCGCACCTTTTTTTGTCTGTTGATTTCAGACGCAAAACCCTGCGAAACGAAGTAAATTGCGCCGAAAGCAACAGCTCTAAATTGTAACCGAATATGTCTTTCTTCCGTCCTCATGCGGAATAAATATTTTCTCGTTTTTGGTTATTGTTATATCATATTTGCAGCCGCGAAATTCTCTTGTTACCTTTGCCGGCAGCATTTCCTTTGAAAGACACGGGTCAATCAGAAGTCCTTTATACTGCGCGCGGATTCCGAGCATATATTGTGTAACCGCAACATACATCCATGCGGCAGTTCCCGTCAGCCATGAAACATTTGCAAGCCCGAATTTATCGCTTTCCGGTCCGAAAATGTTTGATGAGTATACATAAGGCTCTGCCTTATATCTCCATTCCCCTGCCTTTGCCTGCGCTATCATCGGCAGTAGCTGATGATAATATTTATATGCTTTTTCCGGGCGCTTGAGCAAACATTCGGCAATAATTGCCCATGTGTTTGCATGGCAGAATACGCTTCCGTTTTCTCCGCAGCCCTTATGGTAATATGTAAGCGGATCCTCCTTTGACGGATAGTCCTTCATTGACGGATCAATTTTCTTAATGCCCAGTTCGGTATCGAGATATTTGCTTACGCTGTCCATTGCGCTTTTCTGCTTTTCCTCGTCGCCCATGCCCGAAAGCACTGCCCAGCTTTGCGCGTTAAGCCATATTTTTGCCTGCGGCTCATTTTTCGAGCCGATAAATCTGCCCTCGTCCGTAATGCAGCGTCTGAACCATTCGCCGTCCCATGCGGTTGTATTAATAAGCTTCTTCTGCTCCTCGTATATGTCAAGATATTTTTGCTTGTCCTCGCCCTTAAGCTCCGCAAGCTCTGCAATCTGCCGCAAAACAGTACCAAACTGCATACTCGTCCATATGCTCTCGCCTTTTCCCTCGCGGCATACCTTAAACAGCATATCGTTCCAGTCAGATGACAGCATAAGCGGGAATCCGTGTTCGCCGCGATTTGCCATACAAAAATCAATTGACTTTTTAATATGCTCCCAAACGGTTGCGCTGCCGCCGTCATAAAAATCAACCTTTTCGTCAAGATAATCGAGGTTTCCCTCTTCCGTTACGATATGGTAGGTTGTCATAACAAGCCACAGGTGATTATCGCTGTGTATTCTTGTAACAGGCTCCCAGCCCTCTGTCGGGAAGCAGTAATGGTTACAGTGTCCGTCCTTATACTGCTGCGTAAAGAGCAAATTAAGCTTATCCTTTGCGCGGCGCAGGTCAAACGGAACCATTGCCAAAATATCCTGCGCGGTATCTCTTACGCCGACTCCGCGAAACGTTCCCGTTGCATAATAGCTGATGTTACGCGAAAATTGGAAATTGCGCTCCGCCTGATACGGATTCCAGATATTAATCATTGTCTGCGCGTCCTTATCGGGAATTTCGCACTGCATCTTTGAAAGATATTCGTCCCACTGTTCCTTTAGCGCGTCAAAGGATTTTTTAACAAAATCCTTTTCCGTGCAGTGTGAAACGCATTTTTTAATTTCTTCCTCCGTCATTGCCGTGCCGAGAAAAATGTTAATTTCCTTTTCCTCTCCGGCTTTAAGGCTTATGTCAAGCTGCAAAGCAAAGCACGGGTCGCCGCCGTACATTGTCGAGTTTGTGCATTTTCCGTTTTCTATGTTCTGCGGATCCTCTTCGCTTCTGTAAGCTCCTATAAATTCGTCACGGTCGCAGTCAAATGCCGTCGGCTTTTCGCTTGACGCAAAATATACAAGCGGAGTTTCGTCGGGCTTCGGCTGCGTTTCAACTCCGTATTTATAAACTAAAATGTCGCCCATATTATAGCAGGAAAGCTGATGTTTGTTGTAGCACTGCCATTGCAGCTCTCGCATAAACTCCATCATGCCGAGCTCCACATACGGAAACAGAGTTATTTTTCTGCCCGTGTCCGATTTCAGCTTTAAATTCCATATAAGCGCGTTTTCGTATTTGCCCACAAAATAAGTCGCGCTTGCGCTAAGGCCGTTTCTTTCCGCCTCAAAGCGCGTATAACCCATTCCGTGTGTTGACTGCCATTTCTGCGGCTTTGTTCCGCACGGCTCGTTTGTCGGACACCATACGTCGCTGCCGTCCTTTATGTAGGTATAAAATCCGCTGCGGTCGGTCGGGATATGGAAAAATTTATAATGGTTAATTCTCCATATCTGCGGCGATTTGTAAAACGCAACGCCGCCGCCTGCCTGCGACATCATGGTATGAAACGTTCCGTTTGAAAGGTAATTCATCCACGGAGTAGGCGTATTGTATTTATCAAATGTAATTTCTTTTGTGTCGTTATTGAATTTATACATTTTTGCTGCTCCCTCTTTGAAAATTTACTTTCTTTGCCCGATAAACAATGTAAATCAAGCTTTTTTCCTCATTCTAAGTATAGCATTTTTTTCATTAAAAGTCAAGATTAACGATTATCAAACAGGGTTTTTGTCAGATTTGCTAATTTTAATTAAATTTCATTAAAAATGTTGCAAAACTCATCATCTTATGTTATAATATTTAACCGGAGGGGTGAGCATGAATATTTTTTACGGAAGCTGCACGGAAGCGATTAACAGAGCAAACAGCACAAACAGCTACGGCGTTTATTACACTAAAGATAAAACGATAAACACCGACATTCATGTACACGAATGCTGCGAGGTTTTTTTCTGCGTTTCGGGCGGCAAAAATTTTCTTATTAATGACAGGGTATATGATGTATCTCCGGGAGATGTTTTTATAATAAATCAGTTTGAGCCGCATAAAATTACTTTTTCAAGCGACGGCGTTTTTGAAAGGTTTATCCTGCAGGTGCATCCGGCGTTTTTGTATGCGAAATCCACCGAATATACCGATTTGTCGCGGTGCTTTTATTTGAGAAATCGTGAGGTTTCAAATAAAATCAGCCTTTCAAAAGAGGACTTTGACTTTTTCAGAGAAAAAATTCTTGAGCTTAAAAGGGAATATCCTTACGGCGATGATGTTGTCAAAGACGCGATTGTTATTCAGATGCTTGCAAGGCTTAACGGAGAGTTTGCAAAGGGATATAAATATGTTCCGAACGCTTCGGAGCACAGCGTTGTTTCAAAAAGCGTTGAGTATATAAATAAAAATCTGTCGGAGCATTTATCGCTTGAGCTTATAGCAAAAAATTCGTTTGTGTCGGTAAATCAGCTTTGCCGCCTGTTTAAAAGCCATTTGGGAACAACGGTTACGAAATATGTTATTTCAAGGCGCATTACAGAGGCAAAAAAAATGCTCAGAAAGGGCGCAACCGTCAGCGAAACGGCGCTCAGCTGCGGATTTTTCGACTATGCCAATTTCATAAGAACATTTAAAAATACCGTCGGCGTTTCGCCGGGAAGGTATGTACAGCAAATCCCCGACGAGCAGCTTTAAAAAACAGATTGCACAAAGAGCGGCGGCAAATAATAAAAAAATGTGAACAAATAGTAAATTTTAAAAAAATAGTGGTAAATTCATTTGATATGTGATATAATGATAGGGTATGGATTTATATACTATTGAAAAATCAGAGGTGAACATAGAGATGGGTTTATTTGAAAAGGTTTTCGGAACATATTCCGACAGAGAACTCAAAAGAGTTATACCTATTGCAGATAAGGTTATGAGCCTTGAAGATGAATTTTCAAAGCTTTCCGACCATGACTTAAGAGGTAAAACGGCAGAATTTAAGGAAAGGCTTAAGGGCGGAGAATCGCTCGATGACTTGCTTCCCGAAGCTTTTGCCACAATGCGTGAGGCGGCATGGAGAGTGCTCGGAATGAAGCATTTCCGCGTTCAGGTTATAGGCGGAATTATACTTCATCAGGGACGTATTGCCGAAATGAAAACAGGTGAGGGTAAAACTCTTGTTTCAACACTTCCTGCATATTTGAATGCGCTTACCGGCGACGGTGTACATATCGTTACCGTAAACGATTATCTCGCAAAGCGTGACAGTGAGTGGATGGGCAAGGTTTACAGATACCTTGGTATGAGTGTAGGCCTTATAATTCACGATAAGGATAACGAGGAAAGACGTGAGGCGTATGCCTGCGATATTACCTATGGCACAAATAATGAGCTCGGATTTGACTATCTGCGTGACAACATGGTTGTGCACAAGGAGGAAATGGTCCAGAGAGGTCATAATTATGCGATTGTCGACGAGGTTGACTCTATTTTGATAGACGAGGCGAGAACTCCGCTTATCATTTCCGGTATGGGTCAGAGCGCAAATGAGCTTTACGCCGTTGCGGATATGTTTGTTAAGCGTCTTAAAAAGCTTGTTGTAACGGAGCATGACGATAAGGAGCTTGACGAGGATGTTGATGCCGACTATATTGTAGATGAAAAGGCAAAGACCGCAACGCTTACCGCAAAAGGCGTTAAAAAGGCGGAGCAGGGCTTTGGAATTGAAAATCTCTCCGATCCGGATAACATGAAGCTTCAGCATCATATTAATCAGGCGCTTCAGGCAAACGGCTGTATGCATAGGGACAAGCAGTATGTTGTTGTTGACGGTCAGGTTATGATAGTTGACGAGTTTACCGGCAGAATTATGCCCGGAAGAAGATATTCCGACGGACTTCATCAGGCTATAGAAGCAAAAGAGGGAGTTAAGGTTGAAAACGAGAGCAGAACGTTGGCAACAATAACCTTCCAGAATTATTTCAGACTTTATAAAAAGCTCTCCGGTATGACCGGTACGGCGCTTACCGAAGAGGACGAATTCCAGGAGATTTACGCTCTTGACTGCGTTGCCGTTCCGACAAATAAGCCGGTTGCAAGAATTGATATGCACGACAGCGTTTATAAAACCGAGCGCGGTAAATATATGGCCGTTATCAGACAGATTAAGGAATGTCACGAAAAGGGACAGCCTGTTCTTGTAGGTACCGTAAACGTTGATAAATCGGAGCAGCTTTCGGCTCTTTTAAAGCGCGAGGGAATACAGCACGAGGTTTTAAACGCAAAGTTTCACGCAAAGGAAGCTGAAATTGTTGCGCAGGCAGGTAAAAAGGGTGCCGTAACCATTGCAACAAACATGGCAGGTCGTGGTACGGATATTATTCTCGGCGGTAACGCGGAGTATATGGCAAAGCATGAGCTTATCAAAAACGGTATGAGCGATGAATTGCTTGCCGAAGCTACGGGCTACGGCGAAACGGACGACGAGGAAATAATCGAAGCGCGCCGTCAGTTCCAGGAATACTATCAGAAATTTAAAAAGGAAATTGCTCCGGAGCAGGAAGAGGTTAAAAAGGCAGGCGGTTTGTTTATTATCGGTACGGAAAGACATGAGTCGCGTCGTATAGATAATCAGCTCAGAGGCCGTGCCGGACGTCAGGGCGATCCGGGTGCTTCAAAGTTCTTCCTTTCACTTGAGGATGACCTTATGAGAATTTTCGGCTCGGACAGAGTTAAGGCTATGGTTGAGCGAATGGGTCTTGCGGAGGATGAAGCGATTGAAGCGAATATGCTTACAAAGGCAATAGAAAATGCGCAGAAAAATCTTGAAAGCCGTAACTTTGACTCAAGAAAGCACGTTCTTCAGTATGACGAGGTTATGAACGAGCAGAGAAAGATTATTTACAAGCAGCGTCAGATGGTGCTTGACGGCGAGGATATTCATGATACTATTATGAATATGATGGAGTCGATTATAAATTCCGCACTTGACGATTATATCGGAATTTCCGATATTCCGGAGGAGTGGAATATCCGCGCAATAACCGAGTTTGCAAACAGTAATTTAAGAGCAAACGGCGAGTTTAAAATTTCCGATGACGAAATGGAAACAATCACAAAAACAGATGTTTTTGACAGCCTTATGGAAATAGGCAAAAAGCGTATGGCTGAGCAGGCTGAAATATTCGGAGAGAATATGCCGGAGCTTGAAAGAGTTATAATGCTCAGAGTTGTTGATAATCTTTGGATGGATCACCTTGACGAAATGGAGCACGTAAAACGTGAAATCGGTCTTCGTGCTTTCGGTCAGCACGACCCTGTTGTTGAATACAGAAATGTTGGCAGTGAGCTTTATAACGGTATGCTCGAATCAATAAAGCGCGATACGGTTAAATATATTCTCTTTGCAATGCCTAAAATCAAAATAGAGCGTGAACAGGTTGCAAAGCCGCTTGATACGGGCGGTGACGGCTCGCTCTCCAAGCAGCCGGCAAGAGCTAAAAAGGAAATCGGAAGAAATGATCCGTGTCCGTGCGGCAGCGGCAAAAAGTATAAGCATTGCTGCGGCAAGGATAAATAATCCGAATTTGTGCAGGTAATTGTAAAATTGAGGTTTTGCAATTACCTGTCTTGGCGTGACTGAAAGAAAATTTGCGGTCGCCTGAAAAATATAAACGGTTAGGATGTGTTAAAATGTTAGAGTATGATGAGTACAGAATACAGCTCAACGGTCTTGAAAAAAACATTACAGATTTGAGGGATTCACTTTGACATCGCAGGTGCGTCAAAGCAGATAGCGGAGCTTGAGGAGCAGAGCGCTCAGCCGGAGTTTTGGGATGACATGGAAAACAGTCAGAAGGTTCTCCAAAAAATCAAGCAGCTTAAGGATAAGGTAAGCCGCTATGAAGAGCTTAAAAATTTAAGAGAAGACACGCTTATGCTTATCGATATGGCGAATGAGGAAAATGACGAGTCAATGCTCCCTGAAATAAAAGAAGCTGTCGAGAAGGTTAATAAGGACCTTGATGAAATGACGCTTCAAACGCTTCTTTCGGGTAAGTATGATAAATGCGATGCTATTCTTGATTTTCATGCCGGTGCAGGCGGAACAGAGGCGCAGGACTGGTGCGAAATGCTTATGCGTATGTATCAGATGTGGGCTCAGAAAAACGGTTTTACGTTTGACGTTATAGACTCTCTTCCCGGAGATGACGCCGGAATGAAGAGCGCAACGGTTATGATAAGCGGACTTAATGCATATGGCTATCTTAAGGCTGAAAAGGGCGTTCATCGCTTAGTCAGAATTTCTCCGTTTGACGCGTCCGGCAGACGTCATACATCTTTCGCATCTATTGAGGTTATGCCGGAAATAGATGATGAAATTGAGGTAAATATAAGAACAGAGGATTTGAGAGTTGATACCTATCATGCCAGCGGCGCAGGCGGTCAGCATATTAATAAAACAGCGTCGGCGGTGAGAATTACTCATATTCCGACAGGCGTTGTTGTTGCTTGCCAAACGCAGCGCTCGCAGCATCAGAACAGAGATTATGCAATGAAAATGCTCAAATCAAAGCTCGTGCAGATTGCCGAGCAGCAGCAAAAGGAAAAGATTGAGGATATTAAGGGCGTTCAAAAGGAAATTGCCTGGGGCAGTCAGATCCGCTCCTATGTTTTCCACCCGTATAACCTCGTTAAGGACCATCGTACAGGCTTTGAAATGGGTAACATAAACGCCGTTATGGACGGAGATCTGAACGGATTTATTAATGCTTATCTTAAAGCTGCAAGTCTTGGAACTCTTGAAACAAAATAAAATGAAAACGCCGCCTTTTCGGGCGGCGTTTGTGCTGTAAAAATTTTTTACTTGTTAGTAATGGTCTTCGTTGCAGAATTCATATCAGTTTTTATTATATTATACCCGAAAATTCAGCTTAAATGAAAAAATTAAGGGCATACCATTTTTATTGATATGCCCTTAATTTTTGTGTTATTTGATATTAACAGTTTCAGTAATTCCTAATGGTATCATTGTATCTAAGCTACCCCATACAAAGACTTTTGCAATTTTTGAATTTGTCAAAGACGGAATTGTCAGGATATAACTTGAATCGCCATCACAATCTGCTGTTATAAGGTTTTCAATTGTTCCTTTTTCATCAGTAACAGAGATAACGATTACTGCGTCTGAAATTTCTTCTTCAAAATTTACATAAAAGCGAGTATAATTTGTACCGACTCTTGTTGTGGTTGTTGTCAAAGGTTTGACGGCTTCAATGATACTGATTTCAAAATCAGCTTCTAAGCCGTTGTAAGTAAGCTTTAAAGTTTGTTTTTCGCAAATTTCGGAACTATTAAAACCGACTATCGTCATAGTATTTTCGTCATAAGGAAGCTCCGAAATTTCACCATCGTTATATGTAATTATCACTGTCACCGCATTTAAGTCAAATTCCTCGTTTTGCATATACGTTGATTTTAAATTTCTAACTTTTATACTTTCAATAGCCTTTTCTATAACGGTCACAACAAATTGAGCAGTTTGTTCGCCGTAAGTTACAGTAATAGTTTGTTCTCCGGCCGCTATGTTGTCATAACCCTCCACTGTATATCCTTCTTCAATTACAATCGATTTACCGCCTGTGAACATTGCAGTAACTACCATTTCGTTTAAATCAAGCTGTTGGCCTGTGTAATATATTACCTTTGCAGGAGGTGTAACTGTTATCGACTCACAATCACGAAGAATAACATTTACGGTAAACTCCGCTTTTTGTCCGTTGTACTCAACAGTAACAGTCTGTGTTCCAATCATTTCTGAATCATAACCTGTTACGGTGTAGCCTGACATAATTTCTACGGTATTGCCATTATAATCAGCGATAACTACCATTCCTGTCAGATCGAGTTCCTCACCCTGATAGTAATCAATTTTTTTGGGAGCAGAAACATTTAAGCTAAAGTCACCGCCTGTATTGTAATACTGCAAGAAATTGAAATCGGCGTATTCCGCAACATAATCATTATCCGCAGCGTAAAGTACACAATCATTGCAGCCATAGAATGCATAATCCTCAATGTAGTCGGTTTTGTCAGAAACCATAGCTTTTTTAAGATCCACACAACCATAGAACATTTTGTCATTTATGCTTGTAATTTGTTGACTTACATACACATTTTCAAGGCCTGTACAAGCATAGAATACACCGGCACCTAAAGAGGTTACATTATCGGGAACGATAATTTCGGTAATTCCGATGCAGCCTCTGAATGCATAATTATCAATGGTTTCCATAGCGCCGGGAAGCACTACTTTTGTCAACTGATTACAGTTATAGAAAGCATATTCTCCGATTGATTTAAGATTTTCATTTAAGTCGAGCTTATCCAAAGCAGTACATCCGTAATAAGCATATCCGCCAATGCTTTCAAGAATATCGGGCATAATCGCCTCTTTCAAATTAGCGCATCCGTAGAATGTATATTCATTAATCTTTGATACATTCGCCGGAATATTAATGCTCGTCATTGAGTTACAGTCGTAAAAGGCATAAGCACCAATAGCTGAAACCGTTTCGGGAAGCACCACCGCAGGAAGTATCTTACAACCGTCAAATGCATGATCTTTAATAGTTTTTAACGAATCGCCAACATCGACAGATATTACCTTAGTGCTATTTTTAAAAGCAGATTTACCGATTGTTTCTACTCGGTTGTCAATTACAATACTAACGATAGTTCCTATTTTGTTTATATCTGCTGTGTTTTCAAACAATGAATCATCAATAGTTCCATCTTCATATCTTATTGTAAGTGATAATTCATTTTGTGCATTGAATGACAAATCACCTACACTTGTAATTGTGTCAGGGATGCTGACCGCAACTACATTTTGTCCGTTTAACAATTCGTTTTCTATAGTGCTATCCACACATCTAATTTCAGCCAACACCTTTTTGCAGTTGTAGAATGCGTTATCTTTAATATCCCTCATTTTATCTGAGAAACCTATTTTAGTAAGGTAAATACAGTTTCCGTAAGCATAGGTTCCTATATATTCTACATTATCCGGAAGAATAGTTTCTGAATAACCTACATTATCGTAAAATGCAAAATCTCCAATTGTTACAAGGGTTTCTGGATAATTTACAGTTTTTAATGTTTGACAACCTGAGAAAGCATAATTTCCGATTGTGGTAATTCCCTCATTTATTGTAACACTTGCGATAATTTGATCTTCAAACAATCCGTCCGTTACCCTTCCGCATACATTTCTGATTTCGGCAGATATATTATCCGTCATGTAAAAGCTTGATTTGCCTATTTCTCCAAGTTTATCCGCAACAGAAATACTGTTTAAGCTATTGCACTGATAGAATACACCAAGTCCGATTTTTTCAACCGCATCGGGAATGTACATGGAAGTTAATGCTTTGCAGCTACTAAATGCACTGTCATCAATCCGTGTCAATGTTTCAGGTAATGTGATTTTATCAAATGCACATCCACTGAATGCATTTTTGCCAATATAAGTTGTGTTTTTACCTAATGTAACAGTTGCCAAGCCTGTACATCTGTTAAAGGTCGAATTTTCAATTCTTGTAACGGCATCCGGAATTGTGAATTTAGTTAACTTAGCGCAATCATTAAATGCATATTCTCCGATTTTATTTATACTTGCCGGAATGGAAATCTGATACAGTTCTCCATCGCCGCTGAATGCATACGCACCAATAGACTCCAAACTATTTCTGATTTGCATTTTTGCCAGACTCCTACAATTTTCAAAAGCATGATTTCCTATTGACTTTGTAACGGCAGGTAATGTAATTCTCGAAACATTTGTATTATAGAACGCATAATCGCCAATATGACTCACACTTGTACCGATTACGGCTGTTGCAAGGCTCGTACAGTTATAGAATGTATATTCTTCAATACCAACAAGATTAACACCTATTGTTACACTCTTTGCCGAAGTACATCCGTAAAATGCATATGCACCAAGTGTTTTAAGTGTATCTGGTAACGTAAGCTCTGCTATGGAAGAACAATTGCAGAATGCATAAGCCCCGATTGATTTTAAGCCCTCCGAAATCGTTACCGTTTCAAGCTTAGTACAACCATAGAACGCATAATCGCCTACACTTACAACAGTAGTGGGAATAGTAACATCTTCAATTGCTGTACAACCATAGAATGCTCTTGCGCCAATTTCGGTAATATAATCAGTAATTGTAACTCCTGTGATGGTGGTGCAGTTTTTAAATCCACTGTCACCAATCTTAGTCACCTTTACGCCACCGAGCGTTAATGGAATTGTAATTGCTGTGCTTGTGGTTTCGCAGCCGACAATTTCAGCAGTATTATTCGCATTTATAATATAGTAGAATGTGTCCGTACCGATTGTTTCGGTTTCATTTATGATAGAAACTTTTAACTTATTATTTTTAGCGTAGGTTTCCGCATATGAGCCGGAATAACATCTTATTGTTTTGCCGGAATCAAAAGCTGATGTACCGATTGATGTAACGGACTTCGGAATAGTATATGTACTAATCTGATTTATGCCATAAAATGCATAAGTTCCGATTGACTTTAAGTTTGTCGGCAATGTTATATCAATTAATGCCGTTTTATTGCAAAATACTCTTGGTGCAATATGTTTAACGGTTTTGGGAATAATAACAGCTGTCTTTTCCGAATTATATTTAATTAAAACATTGTCACCAACTATTGAAAATTCATCAGTCAGATTGTTGTACCATTTACAATTGTAAAAAGCTTTGTCGTCAATGCTTGTAATTTTGTTGTTAAGATTAATTTCGGTTATATTGGAGCAATTTGAAAAAGCACCATAGGCTAAGCTTGTTGCCTTCGTTACAGTTACTTCCCTTAATGTTGTCGGTATATAATAAGTATAATAGTAGGGGTAAGAGGAAGAATAATACTGCTCCGTGCTAATTCCCCCGTTATAACTATCTTTACCGAAAATATATCCAAACTGTGAACCGCTTACATACGGAATTGTAATGCTGAACAAGCTGCTGCAACCCGAAAACGCGCCGCTTCCAATATTTGTCGTGCTGTCAGGAACTTTAGCCGTAGTGATTTTTGAAAGCCCCTTGAAAGCGGAAGAGCCTATGGTCTTTACACTTTCTCCTATGTACAATTTAGTTACTCCGCTGCATCCTTCAAAAGCGGAGGAGCCTATGCTTGTAACTTTATCGGGAATTGATATTTCAGAGAAGCTTGAACAGTTATAAAAAGCCTTTTCTCCGATGGTTGTTACAGAAGCAGGAATTGAAATATTCTTTAATCCTGTACATCCGGAGAATGTATAGTAATTGATTGTTGTTAAATTTTCATTTAGTGTTACATTTGAAAGATTATTCGAGTCTCTAAATGCAGAAGCACCTAAAGTTGTAACGCTGTTCGGAATGATAACATTTGTCAATGAATCACAATTGTAAAAGGCATCTTCACCTATACTTGTTGTCGCCTGAGGAATTGCAATTGTCTTCAATGAACTGCAGTTGTAAAAAGCTTTGTTGCCAATACTTGTGATTTTGTCGTTAAGATTAATTTCGGTTATATTGGAGCAATTTGAAAAAGCACCATAGGCTAAGCTTGTTGCCTTCGTTACAGTTACTTCCCTTAATGTTGTCGGTATATAATAAGTATAATAGTAGGGGTAAGAGGAAGAATAATACTGCTCCGTGCTAATTCCCCCGTTATAACTATCTTTACCGAAAATATATCCAAACTGTGAACCGCTTACATACGGAATTGTAATGCTGAACAAGCTGCTGCAACCCGAAAACGCGCCGCTTCCAATATTTGTCGTGCTGTCAGGAACTTTAGCCGTAGTGATTTTTGAAAGCCCCTTGAAAGCGGAAGAGCCTATGGTCTTTACACTTTCTCCTATGTACAATTTAGTTACTCCGCTGCATCCTTCAAAAGCGGAGGAGCCTATGCTTGTAACTTTATCGGGAATTGATATTTCAGAGAAGCTTGAACAGTTATAAAAAGCCTTTTCTCCGATGGTTGTTACAGAAGCAGGAATTGAAATATTCTTTAATCCTGTACATCCGGAGAATGTATAGTAATTGATTGTTGTTAAATTTTCATTTAGTGTTACATTTGAAAGATTATTCGAGTCTCTAAATGCAGAAGCACCTAAAGTTGTAACGCTGTTCGGAATGATAACATTTGTCAATGAATCACAATTGTAAAAGGCATCTTCACCTATACTTGTTGTCGCCTGAGGAATTGCAATTGTCTTCAATGAACTGCAGTTGTAAAAAGCTTTGTTGCCAATACTTGTGATTTTGTCGTTAAGATTAATTTCGGTTATATTGGAGCAATTTGAAAAAGCACCATAGGCTAAGCTTGTTGCCTTCGTTACAGTTACTTCCCTTAATGTTGTCGGTATATAATAAGTATAATAGTAGGGGTAAGAGGAAGAATAATACTGCTCCGTGCTAATTCCCCCGTTATAACTATCTTTACCGAAAATATATCCAAACTGTGAACCGCTTACATACGGAATTGTAATGCTGAACAAGCTGCTGCAACCCGAAAATGCACCTTCTCCAATGCTTGTTACGCTGTCAGGCACTACTATTGAAGTTAGTTTTGTACAATACTTAAAAGCCGATGCCGCAATATTATTTACCGTATAACCTCCAATCTTTTCCGGTATAGTCTGACTGCCTGTAAAAGTGGTCTTATCTGCAACGCCTGTAATTGTTGCAGCATTATTTGACACAGAATATACATAAGTACCATCCGAGTCAGCATACACTGTTATTCCGCCGAGCATTAACAACGAAAATAACAATCCAAGTAAAATTTTTCTCATATGTTTCCCTCCTAAATATTAAAAAGTGCATAACCCTAATTTGCAGGGCTATGCACCGAAAAACATACAACCCTGACTTTAAGGTTGCTATACACTTACAATATCCTCACCACAAAGTTCAGATAGTCAGAGCGCACGTTTTTACCAATTTGCGTACCTCTTGCAGCAAAAATAAATACAAATAACCCATTATAGTAAATATAATGTAGCATACCAAGTATAGCATAATTTTTTTATACTATCAATAGTTTTTAGAAAAATTCGTCATTTTGCCGATAAGTTTTTATAACTCCAACTCGTCCTCGTCATCGTGGGAAAACTGATGATTTTCGTGGTTTTGTTTACTTTGTTGCCGATTATAATTTTCAAGCTGTCGGCGGGCGGATTAAATCTCTGCCATGTCAATGGAATTGTATGTTTCTTTACTTTGCACGTGATATTATATATCACGTGCAAGACCATAATCAAGACCCGAAAAATCAAGTCTGTCCGTTACAAATTCTTCGGTTATTTCTCTGAAGGTTGCGGGTGTGACTTTTTCGCGTATCAAAATTTTTATAAATCTCTCCGCGTCCTCTTTCCTATAAAAAATATCGTTTACCGCCTGAGAAGTGCAAACAGGCTCGCCGCCGTCCGTTGAGGCAAGCTTTCTTACCAAAACTCCGTATCTTGTAAGCTCCGACTTTTCGCAGCAGAGCGGCTGCTCAGTCAGGTAATATTCAATTGTCATGTCATAAGGAATATTATCCCCTGCCTTTTCGATATATGTACCGTATAAATAATTAGTCGTCATTTTAAATCAATCCTTTACAAAATTTTACATATTAATTATATCACAAAAAACAAAGTTAGTCTACAATAACCGTGCGACATATTTCGAATCTCATACAAAACGGGGGGCTAATTTTTCGATTATGTTACAGAAATTTAAAAATTCGCATTTTTATTAAATTTGTATTGATTTTTTATTGATTTTGTAGTAAACTATTATTATGAAAGGTTTTTGTACGAAATTATTTAAAGAAAAGGAATGAATTATTATGTATATAGGAATTGATTTGGGCGGAACAAATATAGCTGCGGGACTTGTAACCGATGACGGTAAAATAATCGCTTCGGCTTCAACGCCAACGCTTGCGAGCCGTCCGTATCAGGAAATTATAAAGGATATGGCGCAGATTTCAATTAAGGTTGCGGAGGATGCCGGATATAAAATAGAAGACATTGACGCGATAGGAATAGGCACGCCGGGAACGGTTGACAGCGACAGAGGAATTGTTACCTATTCAAATAATATCCCGTTTAACAACACACCTGTTGTTGAGGAAATGCACAAATACGTTAAAAATCCGATATATATGGAAAATGACGCTAATGCGGCAGCGTTCGGAGAATATGTTGCAACGGGCGCAAACTCAAAGAATTTCATATTTATAACTCTCGGTACGGGAGTAGGCGGCGGTGTTGTGCTTGACGGAAAAATTTTCAGGGGCTTTAACTGCGCCGGCGCGGAGCTCGGTCACTTTATAATGGATATTGACGGAGTTCCCTGCACCTGCGGAAATCATGGCTGCTGGGAGGCTTATGCGTCCGTTACGGCGCTCATAAGGCAGACAAAGGAGGCTATGGACAAAAATCCCGACAGCCTTATGCACGCTATTGCAAAGGAAGAAGGAAAGGTCAGCGGAAGAACTGCTTTTGTGGCTGATGCAAAGGGCGACAGTGCGGCACACGCGGTTGTTGAAAAATATATCGAGTATGTAGCTGTCGGAATAGCTTCAATAGTGAACATATTCCAGCCGGAAATTCTCGTAATCGGCGGAGGAATAAGCAAGGAGGGCGACAAGCTGCTGCTTCCGGTAAAGGAAATTGTAGATAAGCTTGATTATAACAAGTATATGCCGAAAACGGATATACGAATTGCAAAGCTTTTTAACGACGCAGGTATCATAGGAGCTGCCCTTGCATCAAGAAAATAAATATATAGAGCATAAAAAAATCGGTTTTTTTTGTAGCTACCGTACAAAAAAGTTTATTATGCTTGACAAATTAAACGGATTGTGGTAGTATGGTCTATAAGAACAAGGGCGTTCCGCACATGGCAGCGGAGCGCCCTTTTTTAATCAGGCAAAGCAGAGAAGCAGCAAAATTTGCGTAAATGAGAGGAGAAAGAAATGTCTGTATATACAAAGAACGAAATTTTAAAGTTTATTAAGGATGAGGACGTAAGCTTTATAAGACTTCAATTTACCGATGTGCTTGGTCAAATGCGCAACATTGCCGTTACAAAGGACAAAATTGAGGACGCGCTCAATAACGAGTGCAGCTTTGACGGGTCGGTTATAGACGGCTTCGGAGAGAGTACGGAGCTGTATCTTTATCCCGATTTGGATACGTTTACAATTTTTCCGTGGCGCCCTCATACCGGCAGGGTTGCAAGACTTATCTGTGATATATACAACGCTGACGGTACAAGATATGCAAATGATCCGAGATATGTTCTTCAAAAGGTTATTGATGAAGCGAAAGCATACGAATATTTTTTAAATGTCGGTGCAGAATGTGAGTTTTTCCTGTTTAAAACCGATGAAGCGGGAAATCCGACGCTTGAACCGCATGACAATGCAGGCTATTTTGATCTTGCGCCGCTCGATAACGGCGAAAACTGCCGCCGTGATATAAGCCTTACGCTTGAGGAAATGGGCTATGTTATTGAAGCGTCGCATCATGAGGCAGCGCCCGGTCAGCATGAAATAGATTTGAGATACAGCGGCGCAAAGAATGCTGCCGACGAGATTATAACCTTTAAAAACGTTGTTAAAACTCTGGCTAAAAGAAACGGACTTCATGCAACTTTTATGCCGAAGCCGTTTGAGGATCAATCCGGCTCCGGAATGCATATAAATATGAGTCTTTTATCGGGCGAGTGCGAAAATGTTTTTTATGATAAGGACGATAAAAGAAAGCTGAGCAAGCTCGGATATAATTTTATTGCCGGAATTTTAAAATATACCCCGGAAATGATGTGCCTTACAAATCCGACGGTAAATTCCTATAAGCGCCTTATGTCCGATACAAAGCCGGCGTGTTATCCGTTCTGGTCGGATAAAAATCCGAGCCCGCTCGTAAGAGTGCCAAAGATTAAAAAGGCGGAAAAGTCACGCGTTGAGCTCAGAATTCCGGACTGCACCGCTAATCCATATCTTGTTTTGGCAGCATACCTTAAGGCGGGGCTTACAGGCATAAAGGAAAACCTTGAAATGCCTCCGGAGAGCGATATTTCGGTATCGTCGCTTTCATATCCGCAAAAGAGAAAGCTTATTTCCGAAGTTATTCCGTCAAGCCTTAACAAAGCGGCTGCTATTGCGGAAAAGTCGGAGTTTATAACAGAACTGCTCGGAGCGGATTTGAAAAATGTATATTTGAGCTTAAAGGAAAGCGAATATGCAAAATACAGATGCACCATCAGCAAATGGGAGATAGATAATTACTTTAACTGTTGATTTTTATAAACATTAAACCAAAGAGGGAGATGAGATACTTTGAAGCGTTTAATTCTTGCTTTCGGAAAGGAAGAAACTATTCATAAAATTCAAAATATGCTCGAAGGTACCTCATTTTCCGTTGTCGGCACGTGTCGCTCGTGTGCGGAGGCCGTAAGAGCTTATACGGCAATTGATGAAGCCGTGTTGGTTATGAGCTACAAGCTTTCGGACGGAACGTGCGATGATGTTTACGAAAATCTTCCGGCTCATTCGGGGATAATTGTTCTTACAAAGGCAGAAAATATTGAGTATATACGCGAACAGGATATTTTTACCGTACCTCTTCCGATAAACAGAGCAAGACTTTGCGAAGCTCTCGAAACTTTCCATGCTGCGTATGTCGGGCACAAAAAAAAGCCGGACAGAAGCGACAGGGATAAGGAATTAATAAGCAAGGCAAAGCTTAAGCTTATGGATCAATATATGATGACGGAGGAGCAGGCTCACAGATTTATACAGAAGCGAAGCATGAATACGGGAATGAAATTTACAGAAACAGCTAAGCTTATATTAAGCCTGTAAACGGGCGATTGTAAAATCAGGGAGGAGATTACATTGAAATTCAAATTTTCAAAAATGCAGGGGATAGGAAATGACTATGTTTATGTAAACTGCTTTGAAGAAAAGGTTGAGGATCCGTCAAGAGCGGCAAGGCTTGTAAGTGACCGTCATTTCGGCATAGGCTCTGACGGGCTTGTGCTTATTAAGCCGTCCGATAAGGCTGATTTTCGTATGGATATGTATAATGCGGACGGAACTCAGGCGCAGATGTGCGGCAACGCAAGCAGATGCGTGGGCAAATATGTGTTTGATCGCGGCATGACCGATAAAACCGAAATAACTCTCGAAACGCTTGCCGGAATTAAAACTCTTAAGCTAAACGTGTCAGGCGGAAAGGTTGACACGGTTTGCGTTAATATGGGAAAGCCTGTTTTAAAAAGCGCGGAAATTCCGATTAAGTCGGATAAGGAATATTTTATTGACGAGCCCGTAGAGGTTTTGGGAAAAGAGTATCGCGTAACGGGAATATCTATGGGAAATCCGCACGCCGTTGTTATAACGGAGAATATTGAAAAAATCGAAATTGAAAAAATAGGTCCTCTTTTTGAAAACAACGAGCTTTTCCCTGAACGAATTAATACCGAATTTACAGAAGTAACAGACAGGAAAAATATAAAAATGCGCGTATGGGAGCGCGGCGCGGGCGAAACGCTTGCCTGCGGAACGGGCGCATCAGCGACGCTTGCCGCGTGCAGCACGCTGGGACTTACCGACAGGGAAGCAACGCTTCATCTTCTCGGCGGAGAGTTATTTATCAGTTGGAAAGAGGATAACTGCATATATATGACCGGAAAAGCAAGATTTGTGTTTGACGGCGTATTTGATGAGGATGTTCTTTAAAAAAATTTCTTAATTATCGGGCGGCAAGGAGCTGCTTTGAAAGGGGTTTTGCAAATGGCAAAGGTAAATGAAAATTTTCTTAAGCTTCCGGGAAGCTATCTGTTTTCAACGGTTGCAAAGAAAATAGCGGCATACGGAGCGGCGCACAGCGACGCGGATATAATTAAGATGAGCATAGGCGACGTTACGCTGCCGCTATGCGAAAGCGTTATATCGGCAATGCACGGCGCGGTTGATGAAATGGGAAAGGCGGAAACTTTTCGCGGCTACGGCCCGGAGCAGGGCTATGATTTTCTGAGAGAGAAAATTGTTAAATCCGATTATGAAAGTCGGGGAATAGATATAAAAACAGATGAAATTTTTGTGTCTGACGGAGCAAAATCCGACTGCGGAAATATTGTTGATATTTTTTCGGAGGATAATATTGTTGCCGTGTGCGATCCGGTTTATCCGGTTTATGTTGACACAAACGCCATGAGCGGCAGAGCCGGTAACTTTACGGACGGCAGATGGAGCAGACTTTACTATATGCCGTGTACGGCACAAAACGGCTTTTTGCCCGCAATTCCCGATAAAAAGGTAGATATGATTTATCTTTGCTTCCCGAATAATCCGACGGGTGAGGCGGCGAGCAGAGAATACCTTGAACAATGGGTTAAATATGCGCATGAAAATGACGCCGTAATACTTTACGACAGCGCATATGAAGCGTTTATAACTCAGGAGGATATTCCTCATTCGATATATGAAATAGACGGCGCAAAAGAGGTTGCCATAGAGTTCAGAAGCTTTTCAAAAACGGCAGGCTTTACCGGAACGAGATGCGCATATACTGTTGTTCCTAAGGAGCTTAAAGTTGGCGGCGCAAGCCTTAACAGCCTGTGGAACAGACGTCAGTGCACGAAGTTTAACGGCGTATCGTATGTAATTCAGCGCGCGGCTGAGGCTGTTTATTCGCCTGAGGGTCAGAAACAGACAAAAGCAAACATTGCATATTATCTTGAAAATGCGAGGATAATAAGAAATGCGCTCACAGATGTGGGGCTTACGGTATATGGCGGCGTGAATGCTCCGTATATCTGGGCTAAAACGCCCGATAATTTCGGGTCGTGGGAATTTTTCGATTATCTTCTCGATAAGGCTCGCGTTGCGGTAACTCCCGGCGCCGGATTTGGTCCGTCGGGCGAGGGTTATGTAAGACTTACAGCCTTTTCAAGCCTTGAAAAAACCAAAGAAGCAATGGAAAGAATAAAGAAAAATATATAAAAACGGAAACAAGGGCGTTTCTATAAATAGGTCAGACAAAATAATCAGGCAGCAGCGAATACGGCGCTGCATACCGGTTTCCTTGTCCCTACGGTAATTTATAAAACGGTCTTGTTTTTTTCTATAAAATATGAAGAAAGGTCGGTGCATTTTTAATGAATGGTTATCCGAAAAAGCAAGGGCTTTACGATCCGAGTTTTGAGCATGACGCCTGCGGAATAGGTGTTATAGTAAATATAAAGGGTGAAGCCTCACACAAAATAATTGAGCAGGCAGTTGAGATTAATATAAATCTTTCTCACCGCGGCGGTGTAGGCAGCGAAAGCGATACAGGTGACGGCGCGGGAATACTTATTAAAATTCCCGATAAATTTATGAGAAAGGTTTGTGCCTGTGAGGGAGTGGAGCTTCCGCCGGCAGGCTGCTACGGCGTTGGTATGCTGTTTTGTTCTCCGGATTTGCAGACAAGGCAGGAGAGCGTAGCAAGGCTTGAGGAGATTATTGCCGAAGAGGGAATGAAGCTGATTTTTGTCCGTGACGTTCCGTGCTGCAAGGACTGCATAGGCAGAAGCGCGCTCATTGCAAAGCCGTATATTTTGCAGGTGTTTGTCGAAAAGCCCGATGGTGACAGCGCAGATGATTTCGAACGCAGAATGTATATTGCAATGAAGCGTTCGGAAAAGGAAATCAGATATAAAAAAATCGGTGGTGACAGCTATTTCTATTTTGCAAGCTTTTCCGCAAGAACAATTGTTTACAAGGGTATGCTTACGCCGAAGCAGGTAAGCGAATTTTATCTTGACCTTAAGGATATGGATATTGAATCCTCAATCGCTCTTGTACATTCGAGATTTTCAACAAATACGTTTCCGAGCTGGGAAAGAGCGCATCCTAACAGATATATAATTCATAACGGAGAAATAAATACAATTCGCGGAAACGTGAACTGGGTTAAAGCAAGACAGGCTCTTCTCAAAAGTGAAAAATATCCCGATCTTGAACGTGCCGAGCCTATCATAAACGAGGACGGCAGCGACTCGGCAATGCTCGATAATTTTTTGCAGTTTCTTAATATGTCGGGCATATCGCTTCCCCATGCCGTTATGATGACAATCCCTGAGCCGTGGGAGAGGGATGAAACAATGAACAAAAAGAAAAGAGGCTTTTATCTCTACAGCAGCCGCATAACCGAAAGCTGGGACGGCCCTGCCGCAATCGCGTTTACCGACGGACGTTATGTCGGCGCAACTCTTGACAGAAACGGACTCAGACCGGCAAGATATATTGTAACTAAGGACGGGCTTTTAATTCTTGCCTCCGAAGTCGGGGTTGTTGATGTTCCGCCTGAGGATATTCTTCAAAAGGAACGTCTGCATCCGGGCAGAATGCTTCTTATTGATACGGAAGAGGGCAAGGTTATAGGCGATGATGAAATAAAGAAGTCCGTATATGAGCAAAAGGATTATGATAAATGGGTTGATAAAAACATTGTAAAGCTTGAAGATATTGAAGCGGCGGACAGCGAGATTGAAAAGAGCGCTGTAAGCGGCGAAGAGCAGGAAAAGCTTTTCGGATATACTTGGGAGGATATAAATACAACAATAAAGGAAACGGTTATAAAGGGCGACGATCCTATAAGTGCAATGGGAAATGATGTTCCGCTTGCCGCATTATCCGCTAAGCCGCAGCTTCTTTTTAACTATTTCAAGCAGCTTTTTGCGCAGGTAACAAATCCGCCTATTGACGCGATGAGAGAGAAAAACATAACCTCGTCCGTTACATTGATCGGCGGCGAAAAGGGTATGCTTCTCGATCATGAGGCGTGCGGCAGAAGAATTTATGCCGAAACACCTGTTTTAAACGATGAGCAATTAAGAGAGCTTAAAGCCATAACAACAGAGGGCTTTAAAAGCGCAAGCGTGCCTATCTTGTTTGAGGCAGGAAAAAGCGGAAGCCTTGAAAAGTCGCTTTCGAGAATGTTTGCAAAGGTGGATAAGCTGATAAAGGACGGCTGCAATATTATAATACTTTCCGATAAGGGCGCCGATAAAACTCATGCGCCGATGCCGTGCCTTCTCGCGTGCAGCGGACTGCACCATTACCTTATAAGAAAGGGCAGCAGAATGAAGGTCAGCATAGTTGTTGAATCCGCTCAGATACGTGAGGTTCATCACTTTGCACTGCTTCTCGGCTATGGCGCTGACGCCGTTAATGCTTATATGGCGTATGCGATTGCCGAAAAACTCAGCCTCGACGGAGCCGTTGAATTTACGCCGGAGGAGGCTGTAAGCAGATTTATATCCGCAATGACATCGGGAATTGTAAAAACCATGTCGAAAATGGGTATTTCAACGGTGCAGAGCTATAAGGGCGCGCAGATTTTTGAAGCGCTCGGCATAAGCAGATCGGTTGTTGACGAATATTTCACGGGCACAGCTTCAAGAATAGGCGGCCTTGAAATAGACGATATTGAAAAAGAAGTAATGAAAATGCACGATGAAGCCTTTGGAAGAAAGACTCCGGCTCTTAAAACGGGCGGCAGCTTCAAATGGCGCGCCGACGGCGAGTATCATATGTATAATCCGCAGACGATTTACAAGCTTCAAAAGGCGTGCAGAGAGAATAATTACAGGCTTTATAAGGAATATGCAGAAGAGATTAACACGCATGACGGAAATTTATGCACGCTCAGAAGCATGATGAATATAAAAACTATAGACAAGCCTATAGCGCTTGACTCGGTTGAGAGTGTGGATAGCATAGTAAAGAGATTTAAAACGGGAGCTATGTCCTACGGCTCAATCAGCCTTGAAGCGCATGAATGTCTGGCAATAGCAATGAACAGGCTTGGCGGCAAGTCAAACAGCGGCGAGGGCGGAGAAATTCCGGAGAGATATATTATCAGTGAAAACGGCGATAATTTGTCGAGCGCCATTAAGCAGGTTGCGTCCGGCCGTTTCGGAGTTCATATTCATTATCTGTCAAACGCGCGCGAAATTCAGATAAAAATCGCGCAGGGCGCAAAGCCGGGCGAGGGCGGTCATCTGCCGGGCAAAAAGGTTTATCCGTGGATTGCAAAAGCAAGACATTCAACGCCGGGCGTAGGCCTTATATCTCCGCCGCCTCATCATGATATATACTCAATCGAGGATTTGGCAGAGCTTATATTCGACCTTAAAAACGCAAATCCCGATGCAAGAATAAGCGTTAAGCTTGTTTCGGAGGCAGGAGTAGGAACAATTGCCGTAGGTGCGGCAAAGGGGCTTGCCGACGTAATAAGTATAAGCGGCTATGACGGCGGCACGGGAGCGGCGCCGAGAACGGCTATAAGACACGCAGGTCTTCCGTGGGAGCTCGGAGTTGCAGAGGTGCATCAGGCACTTCTTATGAATAACCTCAGAAACAGGGTTGCAATTGAAACGGACGGTAAGCTTATGACGGGACGCGATGTTGCAATTGCCGCGCTTCTCGGTGCGGAGGAATATGCGTTCGCAACGGCTCCGCTTGTTGTTATGGGATGCGTAATGATGAGGGTATGTAATCTCGATACCTGCCCTGTCGGAGTTGCAACGCAAAACCCGGAGCTTAGAAAGAATTTCTCCGGTAAGCCGGAATACGTTGAAAATCTTATGCGCTTTATTGCGGAGGATTTGAGAGAATGGATGGCTAAAATAGGTGTAAGAACGGTAAACGAGCTTATAGGTCACGTTGAATATCTCGAACAGATTAACGTTCGTCACGAAAAGGCTAAGAGAGTTGATTTGACATCAGTGCTATATCAGCCGAAAATATGCTCAAACGAAAATGAACGCTACTGCACCGAGCAGCAGGATCATCAGCTTGAGCTCACGCTTGACAAAAACACAATCATAAGACTTTGCGCGCCGGCAATAAAGAGCGGAAAGCATATTGAAGCAAAGCTTAAAATAACGAATAAGGACAGAGCTGTCGGAGCAATGCTTTCTTCGGCAATTACAAAGGCTAAGGGTGCGGACGGACTTCCCGATGAGAGCATACGTCTTCATTTTGTCGGCTCTGCCGGTCAGAGCTTCGGCGCGTTCCTTGCGCGAGGCGTTACAATGTATCTTGAGGGCGACAGCAACGACTATATCGGCAAGGGTCTGTCGGGCGGAAGAATTATTGTAAATTCACCGGCAGGAGCGGACTTTATCCCGGAGGATAACGTTATAGTCGGAAACGTTGCGTTTTACGGCGCTGTGTTCGGAGAGGCTTATATAAGAGGAAAGGCAGGAGAGCGTTTCTGCGTAAGAAATTCCGGTATAACCGCCGTTGCGGAGGGCATAGGCGATCACGGCTGCGAATATATGACGGGCGGACGCGTTGTTATTCTCGGCGAATGCGGCAAAAACTTTGCAGCAGGTATGTCGGGCGGCGTTGCGTATGTTTATGATAAAAAAGGCGATTTTGCTTCAAAATGCAATATGGGACTTGTAAATGTTGAGGATACGCTTGATGAGGAAAGTCTGCATGAGCTCAAGGGCATAATAGAAAATCATAGAAAGTATACAGGCAGCGACGCGGCGCTCAGAATACTCAGCAGCTGGGAAACGGAAAAGAAAAGATTTGTGCGAGTAATACCGCGTGACTATAAAAAGGTTGTTACAATCATGCGTGAGGAAAGCGAAAAGGGTGCATCATATGACGACGCTGCAATGACGGCTTTTCAGCAGCTTTTGAACGCCTAATAAGGAATGGAGAAATGGATTATGGGAAAACCAACTGGATTTATGGAATATGAAAGAAATCTCCCAAAGGACAGAGCTCCTGAGGAGAGAATAAAGGATTGGGATGAGTTTCATACGTCATACGATCTGGCGCACTTACAGCGACAGGGCGCAAGATGTATGAACTGCGGCGTTCCGTTTTGCCATACGGGCGATATGTCGGGCGGTTTCACGCTCGGCTGTCCCCTCAATAACTTAATTCCCGAATGGAATGACCTTGTATATCACGGCGATCTGGAGGAGGCTTATAAAAGACTTTCTCTTACAAGCAATTTCCCGGAATTTACGGGAAGAGTGTGCCCGGCACTTTGTGAGGGCTCATGCACGCTCGGAATGAACGAGTTGCCCGTAACGGTAAGAAACATAGAGTGCCACATAATCGATAACGCTTTTAAAAAGGGCTATGTAAAGGTCAGAATACCCGAAAAGAGAACAGGGAAAAGCGTTGCGGTTGTAGGCTCAGGCCCTGCCGGGCTTGCGTGCGCGGATATTTTAAATCAGTTAGGCCACAGCGTTACGGTGTTTGAAAAATCAGACCGCGCGGGCGGACTTCTTATGTACGGCATACCGAACATGAAGCTTGACAAAAAAATAGTAAAGCGCAGAACAGATTTGCTTGAAAAAGAGGGAATTGTATTTAAAACAAATTCTGAAATAGGAAAGGATATTTCTCCCGATACGCTTATGACGGATTTTGACGCGGTTGTTCTTTGCACGGGCGCATCAAAGCCAAGAGCGCTTACAGTTCCCGGAGCAGACCTTAAGGGCGTTTATTACGCTGTTGAGTATTTGGGCAAAAATACAAAAAGCCTTCTTGACTCAAATCATGAGGACGGAAGCTATATTGATGCAAAGGGTAAAAATGTTGTTGTTATCGGCGGCGGAGATACGGGAAATGACTGCGTTGGTACGGCAATACGTCAGGGCGCAGCAAGCGTTGTTCAGCTTGAAATTATGCCTGAGCCGCCCGAAAAAAGAGCTCCCGGCAATGCTTGGCCAGAATGGCCGCGCATCAAAAAGACCGATTACGGTCAGGAGGAAGCAATTGAGGTGTTCGGCAACGATCCGCGCCTTTACGAAACAACGGCTGTGAGCATTGACGGCGATAAAAACGGCTGCGTTAAGGCGGTTAATATAACAAAGGTTAAAAACTTTGCGCCTATTGCCGGAACGGAAAGCACTCTTAAAGCCGATTTGGTGCTGATTGCAATGGGATTTGTCGGTGCGGACGATAAACTGCTTAAAAGCTTCGGGGTTGAAATGACAAATCGCGGAGCCGCCGCAGCCGATACTGAGGATCATAAAACGAGCGTTGAGGGCGTTTTTGCGGCAGGCGATTGCCGCAGAGGTCAGAGCCTTGTTGTACGTGCTATACGCGAGGGCAGAGATGCCGCTTTTTCGGTAGATAAGTATTTAAGCGATTTTTAATTTTAAAAGCAGGCATACGAAAATATGCTTGCTTTTATTATGCATAATATTAATTTTCTGTTGTATTTTTATAAAATTGCCGCAAAATCCGATGCAGCTCTTGAAATTCTCCGAATATAAGTATATAATTATTATAAAGGAGAGATTAAGTCTGAAAAAAAAGCCCATAGTACAACTTTTTGCTCAGGGCGGTACACTACGAGCAGTAGTGTTACCCAAATCAAAGATTTGGAACACTGTTGCATGGCTCTCGTACATCAAATCAAAGATTTGAACTCGGGCGCAACAGCACCGTTCGCTGCAAAGCAGCTACTTGTGAACAATTTTCTTTCAGACTTAAGTTTGTGTCTTACAGAACGAAAGGAATGATTATAAATATGACAGCAAAAGAAACAGCAAAAAGATACACACTTTTTATAATAAGCCTTTTTTTCTCGGCGTTCGGTGTTGCGGTAACAAGGCACGGAGAGCTTGGAGTATCGCCGATTTCATCGGTTGCAAACGTAATGAGCAGCCGCTCGGACGGGTGCTTGCCAAATAATTATTCAAAAGGCGGAGGAATTAAAGAGTGCAGAAAAATCTTACCGGCGGAAGCGTATTTAAAAATCTTATATATTTTTCACTGCCTTATCTGCTTTCTTATTTTTTGCAGACGCTTTATGGAATGGCAGACCTTTTTATAATATGCAAATTCGGAAGCGTTGCGGATGTTACAGCGGTAGCTGTCGGCAGTCAGGTGATGCATATGCTGACTGTTATGATAGTCGGGCTTGCTATGGGTACTACGGTTACAATAAGCCGCTCTGTCGGCGCGGAAAACAAAAGAGGAGTTTCGCAGTCAATCGGAAATTCGGCAGTTGTTTTTATTGCGGCGTCGGCTGTACTTACGGCTGTTCTTTTGGCGCTGCTCGGAAAAATTGTATCTGCTATGTCAACTCCGGCAGAGGCTGCTGGTGGCACATCGGCTTATCTTAAAATCTGTTTTATCGGCATACCGTTTATAACGGCGTACAATGTGATAAGCTCCGTGTTTCGCGGAATGGGCGACTCGAAAAGCCCTATGTATTTTATCGCCGCAGCGTGCGTGGCAAATATTGTGCTTGACTTTATTTTTATGGGCGCGTTTAAAATGGGCCCTGCCGGTGCGGCGCTCGGAACAACGCTGTCGCAGACGATAAGCGTTATTATATCGCTTGCGGTGATAATAAAAAAGGATATGGGAATTGACCTGAAAAAAACAGACTTTAAGCCGAGCAGGTCTATAATGCCGCAGCTTTTGAAAATCGGTGTTCCGGTTTCGCTTCAGGACGGCTTTATTCAGATTTCGTTTATTGTTATAACCATTATTGCAAACAGGCGCGGACTTACAGACTCCGCTGCTGTGGGAATAGTTGAAAAGCTGATAAGCATATTCTTTCTTGTGCCGTCATCCATGCTGTCCGCAGTTTCCGCGCTTGCGGCGCAGAATATCGGTGCAGGTAAGCTTGACCGCGCGCGAAAAACGCTTTGGTATGCTATATCCGTTACCGTAAGCTTCGGCTTTGTGATAGCCTTAATATCTCAGTTTTTCGCAAACGGACTTGTCGGGATTTTTGAAGACGATCCGTCTGTTATCATCTCCGGAGCGCAGTATTTAAAAAGCTACGTGTGGGACTGCATATTTGCCGGCGTGCATTTTTGCTTCAGCGGCTATTTCTGTGCTATGGAAAGGTCGGGAATATCGTTTTTGCATAATTTCCTGTCGATTGTTACCGCACGTATACCGCTTTCGTATCTTGCTTCGGTAAAATTTCCGAACACGCTTTATCCTATGGGCTTTGCGGCGCCTGTCGGGTCGGTTTTATCGGTTATTATATGCTTATGTGCATATTTTGTTATAAAACGTGCGGAAAACGCGGTGAGAAAATAACATATTTGCAATGAAATTATTACCTTATATTATTGTAAAGTTATATAAATATTTATAATCATTATTTATGCAATATGTTAAAATGTCAATTTTGTATCTATACATTTGACAAACAGCCGATTTTTTAGTATTATATATATGTGGGATAATATTTATATTTAAGAAAACAAATTTCAGGAGGGTTGTTTATGAACGTTTTATTTGCAACATCTGAGGCTGCGCCGTTTGTTAAAACAGGAGGCTTGGGCGACGTTGCCGGCTCGCTTCCGAAAACGCTTTGCGAAAAGGGCGTTGACGCGCGCGTTATTCTTCCTCTTTACAAGTGTATACCTCAGCAATACGTTGATAAAATGGAATATATCGACTGCATTTATATTGATGTTGCCTGGAGAAAGCAATACTGCGGCGTGTTCAGACTTGAGCATGGCGGCGTTACCTATTATTTTGTTGATAACAAATTTTATTTCAGCGGCGATAAGCCTTATGACTATATTCATCTTGATGCCGAAAAATTTGTGTTTTTCTCAAAGGCGGTGCTTTCCCTGCTTCCGACGCTCGGCTTTCGCCCGGATTTAATTCATTGCAACGACTGGCAGACAGGACCTATACCGGTTTTGCTCGATACATTTTACGATAACGAATTTTATCGCGGAATAAAAACAATTATGACAATTCATAATCTGCGCTTTCAGGGCAGATGGGGTCTTAATGAAATTAAGGATATTATGGGATTGCCCGACTATTATTTTACAAATGATAAGCTGGAGTTTTACGGCGATGCAAATCTTTTAAAGGGCGGTATGGTTTACGCAAATAAAATCACAACCGTCAGCGAAACGTATGCAAATGAAATATGCACATATGAATACGGCGAGGGGCTTGACAGCGTTTTAAATGCGCGCAGGGGCGATCTTGTCGGAATTGTAAACGGCATCTCCTATGAGGACTGGAACAGCAAAACGGATAAATTTATATATAATAATTACGGTCTTACAAATCTGTCCGCTCAAAAGGTTCAAAATAAGCTGAAGCTTCAGGAGGAGCTTGGGCTTGAAGTAAATCCGGATAAAATGATGATAGGAATTGTTTCAAGGCTTACCGACCAAAAGGGCTTTGACCTTGTTGCGTATGCAATGGATAAGCTTACGGAGGGCGGCTTGCAGCTTGTTATTCTCGGTACGGGCGATGATAAATATGAAAATCTTTTCCGCCATTATGCTTGGAAAAATCCGTCGTCTGTGGCAGCGTGCATTTATTTTTCAAATGAAATGTCACATAAAATATATGCGGCGAGCGATGCGTTTTTAATGCCGTCGCGTTTTGAGCCGTGCGGACTGTCGCAGCTGATAAGCCTTAAATACGGCACCGTTCCTATTGTAAGGGAAACGGGCGGTCTTAAGGATACGGTTGTTGCATATAACGAGTATACCGGAGAGGGTGACGGCTTTTCATTTGCAAGCTACAATGCTGATGATATGCTCCATGTTATTTATTATGCAATGGACGTTTATTATAACAGAAAAAAACAATGGCTCGGCATTATGAAAAACGGCATGAGAAAGGACTATTCCTGGAATGCTTCTGCGGATAAATACATATCTTTATATGAAGATGTAACAGGAATGAAATTAAAATAATAAACCGACTTTTGCGGCAAATGTTTATGAAGGGAATGAAAGGTTTTGGCAGAATTAAAGAAAAAAAAGCTTTCGTCAGCTGAAGAAAAGCTTAGAAAAGAAATCGTAGGAAAGGTTGAGCGCCATTTCGGAAAAACTATGGAGGAGGCAACTCCGAAAATGGTTTATACCGCGTGCGCACTGACCGCAAGAGATAAGATAATGGAGAAATGGGCAAAGTCGCATAAAGTTATAAAGCGCGACGGCAACAAAAAGCTTTATTATCTTTCCTTTGAATTTCTTATGGGCAGACTTTTTGCAACAAATGTTCTTAATCTTATGCTGACGGACGAATATAAAAATGTTATATCAAGTCTTGGGTATTCTATGGACGATATTGTTGAGCTTGAAAATGACGCCGGTCTCGGAAACGGCGGTCTTGGTCGTCTTGCAGCGTGCTTTATAGATTCGCTGACGACGATGGATCTCCCGGCATACGGCTGTACAATTCGCTATGAGTACGGTCTTTTTAAGCAGAAAATAGTTGACGGCTATCAGATTGAGCTTCCGGACCCGTGGCTTGAGGACGGAAACGTTTGGGAAATTCCGCGTCCGGAGGAGGCTGTTGAGGTTAAATTCGGCGGTCAGGTTTACACTGATTGGTATGACGGCAAATTTTCTTTCAGATATGAAAACAGCCATACAATTATAGCAATGCCGTATGATGTCCCGCTTTGCGGCTATGATTCAAAAATTATAAATAAGCTCCGCCTTTGGAGTGCAAAATCGCCGGATAATTTTGATATGAAGGCGTTTAACAGCGGGGATTATATGCGCGCCGTTGAGGAAAAGCATTTGGCAGAGGTTATTTCAAATGTTCTTTATCCGGAGGATAATCATACAGAGGGTAAGGAGCTGAGATTAAAGCAGCAGTATTTCCTCGTTTCGGCAACGCTTCAGTGGATTGTGCGCGAGTTTAAGGACAGAAACGGCAATGACTTTAAGAAAATGCCGGATAAAATAGTAATTCATATAAATGATACGCATCCGACTCTGGCGATACCGGAGCTTATGAGAATACTTATGGACGAAGAGGGTCTCGGATGGGACGATGCATGGGAAATTGTAACTCATGTGTTTGCATACACAAATCATACTGTTCTCAGCGAGGCTATGGAAAAATGGCCGCTTCCGATGTTTAAAAAGGTTCTTCCAAGAATAGATATGATAGTTGAGGAAATGAATAAAAGACTTATGCAGTACCTTGAAAGCGTTTATCCGAACGATCCGGCAAAGCATAAGTATATGGCAATCATTGCGGATAATCAGGTGTTTATGGCAAACGTGTGCCTTGCAACATGCTTTGCAATAAACGGCGTATCAAAGCTCCATACGGAGATACTTGAAAAGGATATTTTTGCCGACTATTACAGGCTCAATCCCGGCAGATTTCACGCTATCACAAACGGCATAACCTTCCGCCGCTGGATAATGAACTGCAACCCGGAGCTCACAGAGCTTATAACAAAGACAATCGGCATGGGCTGGCTTAAAAATTCCGATGAGCTTAAAAAGCTTGCGCCCTTTGCCAAGGATAAGGCATTTGCGGAGCAGTTTGATAAAATAAAGAGGGATAATAAGCTGAAGCTTGCCGAATATATCAGGGAGCATAATCATATAGATATAAATCCCGATTCCATATTTGATGTACAGTCAAAGCGTCTGCATGAATATAAGCGTCAGCTTATGAATATTCTTCATATAATGGCGGAATACAACAGAACTTTGGCAAACCCAAATCTTGATTATTATCCGAAAACATATATCTTCGGAGCTAAAGCTGCGCCGGGCTATACAAGAGCAAAGCTTATTATAAAGCTTATAAACTCCGTTGCCGACGTAATTAACAACGATTCGAGAATTAACGGAAAAATCAAGGTGGTATTCCTTGAAAACTACAGCGTTTCAATTGCCGAGAAGCTTATTGTTGCGGCCGATATTTCCGAGCAGATTTCAACTGCGGGTAAGGAAGCTTCCGGAACGGGCAATATGAAATTTATGCTTAATGGAGCTATAACAATCGGTACGCTTGACGGAGCGAATGTCGAAATGCTCGAACAGGTCGGCGAGGATAATATTTATATATTCGGTCTTAAGGCCGATGAGGTTGCCGCAAGAGTAAGATTTAACGACAATAAAGAGGTAAGAGATATTTATTCCGAAAATCAGGAGCTCAGACACGTTTTGGAGCAGCTTGTTGACGGAACATATTCGCATGAGTCGAATCAGCTTTTCAGGGATTTGTATCAGACACTTCTTTTCGGCGATTACGGATATGCGGATAACTATATGGTGCTTCGCGATTTTGCGGACTATATGGAAACGCATCATAAGCTTTCCGAGCTTTATAAGGACAGAAGCAAATGGCTTGAAAAGGCTATTATGAATACAGCCATGTCGGGATTTTTCTCAAGCGACAGAACGATTAAGGAATATAACGATCAAATCTGGAAGCTTACACCGATGAAATAAAATTTATTACGAGGGTGCGGCGGAAGCCGCACCCTTAATTGCAGCAGAAATATTATTAAAGGACTGATTTTTTTGTATTTGGAGCATAATTCTCAAAAGCTTTTTTTCAGAGAGCCGTTCGGCGCGGTAGGTACGGGCAGCACTGTAACGCTGCGGCTTGCAATGGCGGAGTCTGGCATACCTCACTGCGTAAAATGTATCGTTTATAATAAGGATAAAATGCTTGTTGAGGCCGATATGAATTTTGTGTTTGAAATCTGCGGCAAAAATATATATTCGTGTACCTTTACGGCTCCGGAGGAGGCATCGATTTTGTGGTATTGTTTCCGCACCGACACCGACAACGGAACGTATTATTACGGAAATAATACCGCTCTTTTGGGCGGAGAGGGAAAAATATATACTGCCGAGCCTGCTTTTAAGTTTCAGATAACTGTTTATGACAAAGCGTTTAAAACGCCGGATTGGTTTAAAAAATCGGTTGCGTATCAGATTTTTCCCGACAGGTTTTTTAATCCCACCGGTGAAATTAATTCCGAAAGAAATGATATAATACGCAGAAATTGGGGCGAGGAGCCGTTTTACAAGGCGGAGCAGTTTGGCGGAGAGTATTTGTCAAATGACTTTTTCGGAGGAACGCTAAAAGGAATAGAGCAGAAGCTGCCGTATTTAAAGGAGCTTGGAATATCGGTTATATATTTAAACCCGATTTTTAAAGCCTTTTCAAATCACAGATATGATACGGGCGATTATGAGGAGATAGATGCCATACTCGGAAACGCGGAGGATTTTAAAAGCCTCTGCAAAAGTGCAAAAGATTGCGGAATAAGGATAATTCTTGACGGCGTGTTTAATCATACCGGCAGCAATTCTAAATATTTTAACAAAAACGGCGAATATGACACGGTCGGTGCGTATCAGAGCGACAGCTCGGCTTACCGTGACTGGTTTGCTTTCGGAAACAGCCGCGATGAATATGAATGCTGGTGGGGCATGAAAACGCTTCCGCATACTAATGAGCAAAGCGAAAGTTTTAGAAAATATATTCTTTCAGACGAAAATTCAATTATAAAAAGATGGCTCAAATGCGGCGCGTCGGGCTGGCGGCTTGACGTTGTTGATGAGCTGCCGGACTTTTTTGTAAAGGAGCTGCGCGAAAATGCAAAGGAGGCTTTGCCTGACAGCGTAATAATAGGAGAGGTCTGGGAGGATGCGTCAAATAAAATAAGCTATGGCACTATGCGCGAATATTTTCTCGGCGCGGAGCTTGACTCCGTAATGAACTATCCGCTCAGAAATGCGCTTATAGATTTGGCTCTTATGAATATAGACGCGCAGGATTTTTCCAAAAGAATTATGAGCCTTAAGGAAAATTATCCGCGTCAGGTCTTTTATTCGTGTCTTAATATGGTTTCAAGTCACGATGTTGAAAGGATACTGACCGTTATGAGCGGCGTAAAAAAGCCGGATAACAGAGATGAGCAGTCGCGCTTTTCTCTTTCGGGGGATTTGCTCGAAACGGCAAAAAAACGTGCGCTTGCGGTGACTGCGCTGCAAATGACGCTTCCGGGAGTCCCGTGTGTTTATTACGGTGATGAAATAGGTATGCAGGGGTTTGCAGATCCGTTTTGCAGACGTACATTTGATTGGGAAAGCATAAATTCGGATTATGCAGAGCAATTTAAAAAATGGATACAGCTCAGAAATTCAAGCCCAGCGTTTACGGACGGAGAATTTGAGCCGGTGTATACCATAGGTAAAATTTTTGCGTTTATAAGATATGTAAATGATGAAAAATATATTGTTGCCGCAAGCTTTTCTTCCGGGTTTGAAAAAATCAGACTTGACGCCGGACGATTTGGCGTAAATCATATCGAAAGCGTTTTCGGTGAAGAGGTGCAAAACTCGCCCGACGGTATATTCTATATAGATATGCCGGAGCATTGGGTTAAGGTATTTAAATGCAATAAAATTTAGGAAAAACCGCCTGTGATATGCGACAGGCGGTTTTTAATGTAAACGTTGTTTTATATTCTGTATATTTTTATTTAGATTTTTAGTGCTTATTTTACAATCTGTTAAAAATACTATTTACAAATTCCGCATTTTATGATACAAGAATATAGTTAAATAAAGTTTAATGATTTTTTTATTTTTAAAAGTGCGATTTTGTTTTTTAAAATAAAAATATATAGATTCTCTTTTATATTATTAATTATGATTTAAACTTTGTTTGATAATGATTCGAGGCTTAGCATTTTTATGCATTAGTCATCGGGTTTACGCATATTTAAATTACGGGGGTTTTTATTTTATGAAAAAAATCGGTTTTAAACTAATGCTAATTTTATCATTGGCTCTAAGTATATTGAATTTGACTGCTTTTGCGTACAATACAGGCGATGATTATCCTGAGAAGTACAAAAACGCGGCAAAGGATTCTCTTGTTGATGAGTGGAATTTTTATAACAGAGAATGTACATCTTTTACAGCGTGGTGTTTAAACAGCCGAAATGGAGTACATTTTACAAACCAATATGGTGGTGCTTTAAGATGGGGAAATGCAATGTATTGGGGAACTGTTGCACAGGGACTGGGAATAACAGTTGACAGAAGCCCGGCAATTGGTTCTGTTGCATGGTGGAATACCGGTAATTACGGTCATGTTGCGTGGGTTAAGGCAATAAACGGCAGCAATATAACAATTGATGAATATAATCATGGCGTCAGCGGAGGTTATGGAGAAAGAACAATTGCGGCAAGCAGCGTTACGGGTGGATTTATTCATATTCAAGATATATGTAATTCCGACACCTATGCAGATATTGGCACAAATTTTTATGCAAATATTATACAGCGTGATGACTGGGCAATGGTAGTAAATAATAACGGAAGTGTGGAAATAGCTAAGGAAAACGGGTATGCAAATGAGCTGTGGTGGTTTGAACGACAGGACGACGGGTCGTATCATATACAGTCTATGGAGGACAATAGATATCTTGACGTTGATAATGCAAAAACAGATAACGGAACCATAATTAAGGTGTGGGAATATTCGGGAACCGATGCTCAGAAGTGGTATGTAAAAACGGTGAACATGGATTTGTTATATATCCGAAAAATGCATTAAATTCATGCCTTGACTGCACTAACGCAAGTACAAGCGTAGGTACAAAAATGTAGCTTTGGGAGCAAAACGGTACGGCGGCTCAAGGCTTTAGCATTTATAAGCAAGGATATTTTCGATTTAGTGATTTAGGTGATACATTTTATGCGCCGTTTCTTAATACGGCCTCGTGGCAACCGCTATCAAATATAAACGGTGATCTTGTTTTGGGAGCTAAAGACACAACTAATTCCGATTGTTTATGGCGGTTTGAAAGAAATCTTGACAGTACATATACAATATCCTCGTGCGTGGACGGTACCTGTATTGACGTTTTAAATCAAGGCTCTACAGCCGGAACAAGTGTAGGGCTATGTACGCCGAACGGCTGCAATGCACAGCGCTGGTATATAGGTATGTATGAAAACAGCTGGGTGCTTAAGCCTAAATGTGCGCCTGACTGTGTTCTGGATTTGATTGATAATAACACTTCTCCGGGAAATAAATTTCAGCTGTATTCGCAGAATAATTCAAGTGCGCAGAAATTTTCGATATATCGCGGTGATGAAAGTCAGCTAAAAAGTCCCGAATTAAGTGTTAGCGTCGGCAATTCGGCTTCAAAAACAAGGTTTACATGGAATGATGTATACGGTGAATCAAAATACGATGTGAAAATATGGAGAAATAAGCTGTATGAGGGCGAAGCATACCATATCGGATGGGGAGCAAGCTCCGTATATGAAATAAACCTGCCTGCCGGAACATATCAGGCATATGTTGACGCAAGCAATTATTATGAATGGAAAATGAGCAATACGCTTACCTTTACAGTAGAGGATGCGTATTACACCGTTACCTTTGATGCAAATGGGGGAAGTACTCCGACAGCAAGTAAAAGCGTAATTTATAATTCGACCTATGGCGAACTTCCGATACCGACTCGTACAGGTTATATATTCAATGGCTGGTATACAGCCGCAGGAAGCAGGGTAGAAAGTACGACACCGGTAACAATAACCTCAAATCAAACGCTTTATGCACAGTGGAATGCGGCAAATTATACCGTTACATTTGATGCAAACGGCGGAAGCACACCCACAGCGAGCAAGAGTGTGACCTATAATTCAACCTACGGCGAGCTTCCGACACCAAATCGTACAGGCTATATATTCAATGGCTGGTATACGGCCGCAGGAAGCAGGATAGAAAGTACAACACCGGTAACAATAACCTCAAATCAAATTCTTTATGCTAAATGGGAAAAAGCAACCTACACAATAGCGTATGACACAAATGGCGGAGATGGTGTATTTGAAGCTGTAACGGCTGATTTGGGCAGCAGTATAACGATTTCTGCTTCGACTCCGTCAAGGAACGGATATAAATTTTTGGGCTGGTCAAAATCAAAAACATCAGCAGCTGCTGAATATAAGCCGGGTGAGCAAATTGTATCATCAAGCGATTTAATTCTGTATGCGGTTTGGAAAATAATTCCGTACACAAAGACAGAAATATCCGATTACGGCAGTTATAAAATAGGAAATATACAGCTTAGCTATGTCAATGCTCCGGCAAAAATTATTATTGCGAAATATAAAGGCAGCAAATTTGTTGGACTGGAAACAAGAGATTATAAAACCGATACAGAAACCTTTGCCATTGCCGGAGATTGTGATAATGTTAAAATTACTGTTTGGGAAAATGTGTATGGTATGATGCCGATAACTAAAGCAGAAATAATAAAATGGTAACAGTATAAGCAAATTTACATTGATATAAAAGCAGAATAAATATAATAGTTGTGAATGTTTTACAAATCGAAACAAATTACGTCAAAGCTATTGACATGTATAATTATTTTTGCTATATAAAGACAACCGAAAGCAAAATAGGACAATCATTAACGGACTTACAAGCCATATTATAACAAACGGTTTGGGATAGAAGAAATCATGAAGATTACCAAATTTGAAATCAATCATTTTAGAGCATTAGAAAACTTTGTTTTAACAATAGAGGAAGATCTGTCTGTTATTATTGGTAAAAATAATACTGGAAAAACCTCGTTGCTTAGTATTTTAGACAGATTTTTAGGTGAGTCTAAATCCTCATTTGAATTTCATGATTTCAACAAGAAATATCTTGCAAGCAATTTTCCATTTAACAAAGAAGGGACTATTCCTGCAGAAGAATATGAGCCGTTTTATATTTCACTGACTGTACATGTCGAATACAACGAAGAGGATTATATCGGAAATTTATCAAAACTATTTATGACATTGGATCCAAATGACAGAACTGCAATTATTCGATTTGAATATGTAATGACATATGAATTGTACTTAAACGCAGCAAAAGATTATGCTGCATACTGTAGTAAAGCAGGCAAAAAGAAGCGTACCGTCCGTGAATATATAGAAAAAAAACACTCGAAGTATTTTAAACAAATAATTAAAAGCGTTAATCCTGCTGATACAAATGAATATGTTGAGATTAAAGAAAAAAGCGATATTCAGAGAATTATTAATTTCAAATACATCAAAGCTATTCGCGATGTAAGCAATTTGGATGAAGCAAAGGCTAAAAGTCAGACTTTGTCCAAATTAGCTGTTAAATATTGCGAGGCTAGACGTCAGGAAACACTCGACGAAAGTTTGATAGATGATGTATTAAAAGAATCAGATGTAAAGTTAGACCAAAGTTATAAGAAAATCTTCAAAGATGTAATAACAGATATTGAACGTTTTTCCTATGGAAGAGGAGAAGCAAAACTGTCAGTAAAATCTATGTTAAGTGCCTCCACTTTGATAAAAGAAAATACAAATGTAGTGTATAGCAAAGAAACAGAGTTTCTGCCCGAAGAATACAACGGCTTAGGATATATGAATCTTTTTGCAATGATTTTCTACATAAACATTCAAATTAATGAATTCAGAAAGATTACAAAGAGCAATCAAGTTCCGTCTGATATAGATTTACTATACATTGAAGAACCAGAGGCTCACACTCACCCACAGATGCAGTATGTGTTCATAAAGAATATACAAGCTAAATTACAGGAAGGGCGCAAAGGAAAAGAAGGCGAAGAAGAAATTAACCTTCAAATGATTTTATCCTCACATTCATCGCATATTGTATCACAGAGCGACTTTGAGAAAATCAAGTTCTTCTATCGAGAAAATGATGCTATATGTTCAAAAAATCTGTCTGATTTAAAAACAGAAATGACAAGCACCGGAGAAGATGGCGAAAGCCGCTTTAGATTTTTGAAGCAATATTTAACATTGGAGCGTTCTGAATTGTTCTTTGCAGACAAGGTTATTTTTGTTGAAGGTGATACAGAAAGAATATTAATAAATGCAATGATGCTAAAAACAGATATTGCTAACAAAGATGTTAAGGGGTATGTGCCATTAATGTCTCAGAATATATCTGTAGTCGAAGTTGGTGCATATTCTCATGTGTTTGATGAATTTATCAGCTATTTAGGGATCAAAGCATTAATAATAACTGATATAGATTCAACACAAGGAAAAGTATCATCTAATGGAAAGACATATTACGAAGCCTGCAAAGTATCTTCTGGGGAAAGAACTAGCAATGCATTTTTAATGCATTACTTTAATAATCCGCCATTCGCGAAATTAAAAGCATTGAAGAAATCAGATAAAGTTTTGTCTAAGAATAAAGAAGGAAAATGGGAATCCGATCCGAACGGCTTGGTTAGAATTGCGTATCAAACAATGCAAAATTGGTACCATGCAAGAAGCTTTGAAGATGCTTTTATTAATTGCAATTATGAATTTATTAAGCAGAACAAAGATGATTTTAAAGGATTGAAAAATCGAAGTAAAATCAAAGACGGTAAGGTGCCCTACTATGATATAGCAGATAAATGTATTGACAAGAAAAGTGCTTTTGCTACAGATATTCTGTTTTTCAGCAATGATGATTATTCGAATTGGATAATACCTGAATATATTAAGGAGGGATTGGAATGGCTAGCAAAATAAATTCCCACCTTGATAAATTTTATGAAAAGATTGACAAACATAAAAACTTTGTTGTCAACGGGGGTGCCGGTAGTGGAAAAACATATGCACTGATCCAATCCTTGAAACATATATTTTCAAACAATCCAAAGACCAAAGTAGCATGTATCACATATACTAATGTGGCAGTCAATGAAATTAATTTGCGGCAAATTTGTGGCATGGATAAAAAGAAGAAACCCCGCAACCGTTGTGGTTGTGGGGTTTGATAGATAAAATAATTATCTCTTTGAGAACTGCGGTGCGCGGCGAGCTGCCTTCAAACCGTACTTCTTTCTTTCCTTCATTCTTGAATCACGAGTGAGGAAACCTGCTGACTTAAGATCAGCTCTGTAAGCGTCCGTATCAACCTCAAGAAGTGCTCTTGAAATTCCGTGACGGATAGCTCCTGCCTGACCTGTAAAGCCGCCGCCTTCAACCCTTACAATTACATCAAACTTATCAACTGTTTTTGTAAGTACGAGGGGCTGACGAACTATAACCTTGAGAGTTTCAAGACCGAAATAATCGTCAATGCTTCTGTTATTTATTGTAATGTTTCCGTTGCCGGGAACAAGACGAACTCTTGCTGTAGAAGATTTTCTTCTGCCTGTACCGTAAAATTGCTCTTTAGCCATTACTTAATTTCCTCCTTCTTATTTAATTTCCTGCGTCCAGGGGATCGGCTTCTGTGCTGCATTCTCATGTTCAGCACCCTTATATACGCGAAGTCTTGCAATTGCTTTTCTTCCGATTGCGTTATTCGGGAGCATACCGTTTACAGCGTACATCATAGCCTTTTCGGGATTTTCCGCCATAAGCTTATTATAGTGGATTTCCTTTATTCCGCCAACCCATCCGGTATGATAATAACGAACCTTCTGGTTGAGCTTATTTCCTGTAAGAATTGCTTTTTCCGCATTGATAACGATTACGTGATCACCGCAGTCAACATTCGGTGTAAATGTCGGCAGGTGCTTACCTCTGAGGATTGCTGCTGCCTGAGCCGCAACACGACCTAAAGGCTTATTTTCTGCGTCGATTATATACCATTTTCTTTCGATTTCAGCCGGCTTTGCCATATAGCTATTATTCACTTTATATTTCCTCCTATCATATATATGTTAAGCGTCGAAAATATACCTTTCCGACCTGCATGAATTATTCTACTACATTTTTTGCAGTTTGTCAATACCTTTTTTGAAATTTTTTTAAATTTATTTTATAATCTCTTTTAATCTCTGTTTTTCTCTTGTTATCTTCGTTTTTCTCATTTTCTATTTTAAAAATTACATTCCATATATTTCAACAATTAAATCCGGCGGCATATGTTAATAATAAACAGGTAAAAATAAAATCGGATATGGAGCATATAAAATATGAAGCTGTTAATAAATGCATTTATATTTTTTCTTCTCGCCCTTGTGCTTGACGCCGGTTTATTCTTGTTAAACCGAATGAAGCCCTCGTCCTGCGCTGCCGCATTCCTTGCAAAAAGGCTTGAAAGGCTCGCAGATATAATTTCGAGGCGGGAGAAAATAATTTTAAAAGGGCTGTGACGCACTCCCGCGCCGCCTTTTAAGCATTCAAAAAGGGAGAGGCTGTTTAGCCACCACCGGATAAGGATGTTTTTTACGGAGTAGTTCCAAAATCAAGGAGCTACTCCGTTTTTCTTGTTATAATATGCTTATTTAAAAAGGTAAAAACTCAAATATACAAGCAAGTCTGCATATTCGGACTTTATTTATATTCCGAAAATCGTATATTTATAAAATGCCGCTTATCCAATAAAATTTATACAGAAAATTTTTCGTGAACGGTTAAATTCATTGATAATTTCGGATAGTGTATTTACATAAGTGGTAAAATACATATAGGAAAGGAAGTTGATTTGAATGAGAAAAATCACAAATGAGTTTATTTCAAACTTTAAAACATATTTAACACTGGAGGAAAAGAGCGAAAACACCATAGAAAAGTATATAAGAGATGTTACTTTCTTTATGATATGGCTTAGCGGCCGAGAAGTAACAAAAATATTGGCTTTGGAATACAAAAAGGAATTATGCGAAAAGTATGCACCGAGCAGCGTAAATGCGGCAATATCTTCGCTTAACAGCTTTTTTGCGTTTATAGGGTGGCACGATATACGGATTAAGGCATTGAAAATCCAAAGACAGATATTTTCAAATAAGGATAAAGAGCTGACAAAGGCGGAATATGAACGATTATTGACAGCTGCGAAAAGCAAAGAAAGCGACAGACTGCACTTGCTGATGCAAACGATATGTTCAACCGGGATCAGGGTATCGGAAGATATATAATGTAAAGGGTGACGGAGAGATTTTCTCTTAAACCTAATACATATATATGGCTGCGGCTCATTTGCGATAATTTGAAAAGTGGTTATATATAAAACAAGGCGGTGATAACCGAAAACTAAAAGTATAACCACAAACTAATTTTATCACAAATGGAGGTCGAAAACAATATGAAAGACAAAATTACTTATTCAAAGTGCGGTGATTATTACGTTCCCAATTTAACCGTACCCGACACAAAGGAATACATAATCGGAAAATATGGAAGGTTACGCAGGCAGTTTTTGAAAGAATATTACAAATCTTTTTATACGGCTTTAATGATTGAAGGCAAGTTATCGGAACACCTTGCAGAGATAGACGAAACTTGCCACAACATTCTGAAAGATATGGTGTCAAAAATGGCAAAACAAGAAGAAGTTTCGGAACGGTTAAAAGCAGATAATCAAATGCTATGGGTACAAAAAATGAACTCAATTCACAGCCGAGCGGAAGAATTTATTATGAGAGAATATGTGTATGGAGGGTTTGAAGAATGAAGAAAATATCTATATTTTTAATCACATTGTCACTAACGGCGAGTGCAGTCACGGCAAATGCTGCACCCGTTCCGATAGAATCATTACCGTGCTATGCATCAACGGAACAAGTCACGGTTAAGCTCCAATGACTTTGCCGGAAGATATGTACTGATCGAACGTCTCGCGGCTTCACGGATTTCGTTTGCTTTCTCTCTGCCGAAATGTCCTTTGGATGCAGTGGAAAGCAAAGCCGTCAGATGCTTCAGATTGGCAGATGCGACCTGATGAGCGCCGGGAAACTCGGAAAGAAGCTCATACACAGCTTTTGTGTGAAGTGTTGATACAAGCTTTTCGAGTTCCGGGAACAGGATGTTTACAAGGCGGGAAACAGATTGTTTCAGCTTTTATCTGTCAGAAACTTTATCAAATCTGTATCTGGATAGTGACTTTAGATCTTCATTGTGGTATACTGTGTCTGAGTACCTCTATTTTATCTTCGGACATTGAAAATTTAAAGGACAGGACTTTTACGGCTGAAAGGTCGGGAGATTTAAAAAATAAATGTCAGGACATTTCAAAATTAAAACCAAATAAGACTGATAATAATAAACCTGAATATAACGATACTGATAATAATGATCCTGAGAGTTTAAATAAAGCTGAAAAAGAAAATTATGCAGAGCTTAACAGCAGTTAATAGTAACCTTATTCCAATTTGGAATATTGGAATAAATATAAATAGACAGTAATAAATTCACATAGAAAAACCGCCGAGAATGATTTTAATCATATTGGCGGTTTTCTCTTGTTTTTCTTAGTTTATGTAATCCTTGAAGCCTTTGCCGGGCTTGAAAGCCGGCGAGTTGCACGCGGCGATTTTGATTTTTTCGCCCGTCTGCGGGTTTTTGCCTTCTCTTGCTTCTCTTTTACGAGATTCAAAAGTTCCGAAGCCGACAAGCTGAACCTTGTCGTTCTTCTTTACGGCATCCTTTACAGCGTCAACAAATGCGTTCAATACGCCCTCTGCGTCCTTTTTTGAAAGGCTCGCTTTTTCAGCCATTATCGCAACCAACTCTGATTTGTTCATCGTCACACCTCCTCGTCGTATACGGTTATTTTGTATTCTATCACAGATTTTCTTTTTTGGCAATACATACTGATGATTTTTGTAGTTTTGAAAGAAAAATAGTTTTTGCGTTTTTAGAAAAGCAAAAAAATCATAAAAATTTTCATAGTGCAAAATGCCGAAAAAGCAGAGATTGGTGAAGATTTCCGCCGTTTGTCTTGACAAGAATAATAGATTATTGTATAATTGTTATTAGGAATAATTCCTAATAATACAAAAATAAAATAAAAAGTATGAAGTGATTATGAAAAGCAATAAATATGAGAGAACAAGAACCAATAAAAATTTAATGAAGGCATTTCTCCAACATATACTGTTGTTGCTCCATGCGGGGAATATGTTCCGCTTGACAGACGCTGAATAACAAATTTGAAATATGACAAAACTTAGGGGAGTGCATAAATAATGCTGAAACACAGGGAAACAAAACAGCGCAGAATCGTTCTGGAAACGGTCAGAAGCCACACAAATCATCCGACCGCCAATACGATATGTGAGGAGGTTCATGCAATTGACGGAAAAATCAGTCAGGGTACCGTATACCGCAATTTAAACTGTCTGTCAGAGGACGGAGAAATACTTCATATCAAGGTGCCGGGTGCAGACAGATATGATTTGAGAACAGACCTTCACTATCATATTATCTGTCTTAAATGCGGAAAGGTAATTGATATTCCGTTTAATTATCTTTCCGATCCGAATGAAAAGGTTGCAAATGCGACCGGTTACACGGTATTTCGTCACAGAGCCGTGTTCGAGGGAATCTGCCCGGAATGTAAAACGGAAAACAATATATAATCCGAAACCGGATAAAGAAAGGATGTGGCAATTATGCATTGGAAAAAGGCGGCGGTGCAGACTTTGCTTTTGGCTGTCGGAACAGTAATGCTATGCGCCGGAGCTTTGCGTGGTGAGGCGGCGACCGTGCTGAGCAAGGCAATCAGGTTATGTCTGGAGTGTGTAGGAATTGGGTAAGAAATTTTCAGGTATATCACAAAAATTGACTCGCTTTCGCGGGTACATTCAGGCAGCGGCGGCTCTGTTGAGCAACCTGCATCTGCCAAATTTTCTGAAGGGCGAAATTTATCGGGGAGCCGGAAAAACAGTATGTGTGCCGGGACTTAACTGCTACTCCTGTCCTGCGGCATCCGGAGCCTGCCCTATCGGTGCGCTTCAAACGGCAGCGGGATCTGCAAAATATGGTTTCTCATATTATATTACAGGAACTCTTATATTGCTCGGAGTATTGCTGGGGCGCTTTATCTGCGGCTTTTTGTGTCCGTTCGGCTGGTTTCAGGAACTGCTGCATAAAATCCCGACAAAAAAGTTTTCAACTAAAAAGCTGAAATATTTGACTTGGATTAAATACGCTGTTCTCTTGGTAACGGTGTTTCTGTTGCCGGCATTGGCGGTAAACGATGTCGGAATGGGTGACCCCTTTTTCTGCAAGTATATTTGTCCGCAGGGTGTGTTAGAGGGGGCAATTCCGCTGTCCGTTGTCAATTCCGGTATTCGGTCTGCACTCGGAGTATTGTTTGCCTGGAAATTCAGCGTTTTGATTGCAGTAATTGCGGTAAGCGTGTTGTTTTACAGACCGTTCTGCAAATGGCTGTGTCCGCTTGGTGCGTTCTATGCCCTGCTGAACAAGGTTTCACTGTTTCAAATGAAAGTGGATATCGGCAAATGTGTAGCCTGCGGAAAATGCGCAAAAGCTTGCAAAATGGCTGTGGACGTAACGAAAACGCCTAACCATACCGAATGTATTCGCTGCGGTATGTGCGTCCGGGAATGTCCGACAAACGCCGTTAGTTTTCATTACGGCTTCGGAGAAGGTAAAGATAAAAGCGGCGCAAATGCCGCAGATGATAAATAAAAAATCAGGAGGAATAAACATGAATATAAAGAAACTTATAACAGAGGTGCTGACGCTTGCGCTGGTGGTGTTGGTTACGGCAGCCTGCACAACGGCGGATAAAAACAAATTGAACGGTATGGAAAATGAACCGAAAAATGCCAAAGAAGCGGTAGCAATGCATAAAGAACTGATGGCACATGAAAATTCGATTCTGGCGGAGAATACAAAGCTTTGGGAACAAGTTTTTGCGGCGGCGGACAAAGGTATGACTTTGCAGGAGGACGGTAAAAACTACGGTGATTTTCTTCTCAAAACCATTGACACCGTCAAGGAACGGTTTACGGAGGACGAGCTTAAATTGCTCAAGGGTGAAGCGGAGAAAATCCGGGATATTGAAAATAAGCTGACTATGATTGAAAAAAAATATCCGGATGCAGCGCAAAAATCGTCGGATAATGATATGAGTATGCCATCCGATAACGGCAGTACGGGAAATTTTCCCTCCTTTGAAGGAAAGGATCTGGACGGGAACGAAATAAAGAGTGATGAGCTGTTTTCAGGCAATGCTGTCACGGTGGTAAACTTTTGGTTTACTACCTGCTCTCCCTGCGTGGGTGAGCTTTCCGAACTCGATGCGCTGAATGAGGAGCTTTCCGGGAAAGGCGGCTCTCTCATCGGAATAAATTCTTTCACGCTAGACGGAGATGAAGCGGCAATATCCGAAGCAAAGGCAGTTTTGAAAAAGAAAGACGCCTCCTATCGGAACGTATACTTTGATTCTGACAGCGAGGCGGGAAAGTTTGTCGAAAATGTATACGCCTATCCCACAACATATGTGGTTGACCGCAGCGGTAGCATCGTCGGAGAACCGATTGTCGGCGCCGTTACCGGCAAATCGCAAATGGAGAAGCTGAAATCATTAATCGACCAATGTATTGATGCCGATATGAAATGAGAATAATATTAAAATAATGCTCGTGCAAATATACCATAAAAATCCTGCGTCGGTTTATGGTATGTAATTGTTAAATAAAAAAATTAAAATAAGCCTTTTTAAAACGAGGGTTTCAGACGGCAGAAAAAGCCGCCCGGCATAGAGGCAACATGCCTTTATTGTCGGGCGGCTTTTATATAATTCGGCAATAGTAAGACTCGTTTTACGGCAAGTTTGACAAAATCGGAGATAAAGGAGCAAACTGTTGACAGCTTCAATTTATAAATTTTGCCTGAGTGGTACAATATATATGGTGAAAAGAAAGGAAGCGGTCAATATGAAATTACAGAGTATAACCGAAAAACAAATTCAAAAATTCAGAAAATATCTTGTAAACGAAGAAAAATCGGACGCCACCGTCGAGAAATATATTCGTGACGTTACAGCGTTTGTTAAATGGCTCGGCGGAGAAATTCCGCGCAAGGAAAGGGTCATTCAATATAAAGAACGCCTGATTGCGCAATATAAAACCGCAAGTGTTAATTCGATACTGTCCTCGCTCAATATGTTCTTTGAATATGCCGATTGGCACAAAATGAAGGTAAAAACATTGAAAACACAGCGTAAGATTTTTGCAGACAAGTCAAAGAAACTGACAAAAACAGAGTATGAAAGGCTGCTGACGGCGGCAAAGGACAGGAAAAACGAAAAGCTGTATTATCTGATACAGACGATTGCAAGCACAGGACTTCGGGTATCGGAAATTAAATTTGTAACATTTGAGGCCATAAAACGCAGACAGGCAATAATAAACTGCAAGGGAAAAATAAGGCAGGTTTTTCTGCCCAAAAAGCTGTGTATTATCCTGCAAAAGTATGCGTCGAAACAGGGTATCAAAAGCGGCAGCCTCTTTGTTACGAGAACAGGTACGCCTCTTGACAGATCGAATATATGGAGAATGTTAAAGGAGCTGTGCGAGAGTGCGGGAGTGTCAAAAGAAAAAGTGTTTCCGCATAACTTTCGCCATCTTTTTGCAAGAACTTATTATTCCCTGCAAAAAGATATTGTAAGACTTGCTGATATACTCGGACATTCCAATATTAACACTACAAGAATTTACACTGCGGAAAGCGGAACAGAGCATATGAAACAGTTGCAAAAGTTTGGTCTTTTGCGATGTTAAAAACACAACATAATTGCGATTATGTTGTGCCTGTCGAAAAAAAGATATACTTATCTACATATATTTTATCAGAAAAAGTCGAATTTGTCAATAGTTTGCGATTTCTTTCCCGTTTATCTCCAAAATTTCGTCACTATGCAACAAAAAAAAGGATACGGAAATTCAGACCAATGTTATATTTGCAATATCATTGGTCTGTTTAGCAAGCGCTTTTATGCAAAAAACATTCAAGAAAACTTCATGTTTTTCAATGGTTTGCATAAGGCAAACACCCATTTACAACATAATCTCAATTATGTTGTAAATACACTGAAAATAAGTTATCGGCAGAGTAAACGCTTTGTAATCAAGGATGGCTGACTATGGAAAAAGATTTATTTGAGATATTAAAAGATAGGGTCGGTTGCATGCATATTTCCGATTTGCGTTTCGGCAGAGACAGAGACAGGGCCATGCACGTCTTGACCTTCATAAGGCTTGAAGAATATTCTCTTTCCGTTCTTTTGGATGCAATAGAATACTTCTACGGAGAAAAGCCGTTGCTTACATCAAAAGACGAAGCTATTGCTTTTTTGCTGCAAAAAAGGCAGATGTAGCGGCGCTTTTTACGTATAATATAACATTCAGAATAGAGAGGTGCAAAACATATGAAATGAAAAGTAAATAAAACATCAACAAAGCCAAACAAAACAACAAAAGCGAATAATAGCAAAAAAGGGTATAGCAAACAAACCTTACGGCGAAATTCAAAAATTTTCAGTTAAAAAAGTCATGCAAGTCGTTTTAAAGTTTTCACGCTGCGATAAGAAACATCTTTCTTAGTGATAACGGCAGCAATTGCAATCGATAAGAGCGATATATGAGCAATTGTATTAAGATTTTTAACAGAATTGCCGCTGCGGACAAAAACTCTTTCGCAGCCTGTCTGCTTAAAGCGCGAATTGTATCTTTCGGCTTCTGTTCTGAGAGCATAAACAGATTTAAAAGCTATTGAGCTTCTGTCAATAGAAAGCCTGTAATCATCCGGAATAGTTACGTATTTAGTACAGCCGCGATTTTTCTTACCGTTATTCCAGCATTTGTGATTGCAGGGGCATCTGCCGCTTTTAGAACGTTTAAACGGACAGCAGTATTTCTGCCGCGTTCGATCGTTGTCTGAAAACTTGCCGTCTTTATGCATTGCCAGTCCGGCTTCGCAAATGATATTTCCTGCCGGCAGCTTTTTGGGATTTTTGGTGTTTCGTTTGTTTAAGGCAATAAAGCAATCACCGTTGTATGTATCATGAACAGTATTGTAAATAGCTTTAACATCATAGGCTTTGTCGGCTAAAAACGTACATTCCGCTAACGGAAGAAAAGAATTTGCTCTTTTGAGAATTTCGAGAGTTACAGAACTGTCGGAAACATTGGCACCGGTTGTTAATTCACAAACGGGTAAACCCGATATACAGTCGACAAGAATATGATTTTTGTAACCCCAATAAAATTCATACTTCTTTTCGTTATGCTGATTGGAAGCGGTTTGAACACCAAGCCTGCAATCCTTGTCAGCCTTTGGAGGAGAAGTTTTAGAAAACTTATCCTTTTTAAAGGACTTAGGATTGTTGTTAGAAACATTAGCCTTAACAGGCGTAGCATCCAAAGCGATAAAAGATGAATCAATCAACGATAAACCGGCAGCTTTCAGTACCTGCGATTGCATAACGGTTTGAAGCATATTGTTATCAAATTCGCGGATAAATCGGGTGAATTTTGCATAAGAAGGTAATTCACGGGATATGTCAAAACCGCAGTAATGAGCGATAATCAGATTGTTTGACAGATAGTCGTGCAAGTCAGAAATTTGAGAGAAGCCCTCGCATTTCATGACGATAAAGGCACAAATCATAGCGTGATTGCTGTAACCTGTACGACCGATTTTGGAATTGTAAGCCGGAATACAGCTTAAGTCCAAATTGATGAATAGTTCATCGTAAAATTTAGCTTTTGGTTGTGAAGTAAAAAGACTGACGTCTTTTAAAATTTCTTGACGATAGATAAAAACCACTCTCCTTTGTGGGATTTTGTTTACAACTATATTATACCAAATCAGAGTGGTTTTTTCTATACATTAAATGTTAATTTATAGTGACAAAACGGATTCGCCACGTCCGTAAAACCGCATGAACTCTATGTCTTTGGAGTTTTGCACGTGGCTATAAATGTTTCATATGATGAGGGGGATATTGTTGACGGAACGCTTTCACCTGTTAATGTAACTCTGAAAAACGGAAGTATTACTGTTGAAGATTCTGCACCTGTTTCGGGTACGATAATTACAGTCGATACCGTTACAGCACAACCGGGAGAAAGCTTTACCGTGCCTGTGAGAATTGACGGAAATACAGGAGCGTGCGGAGCAACATTAACATTTGATTACAGTACATCCCTTACATTAACGAATATAACAAAGGGAGACGGATTTTCAAGTCTGACAATGACAAAACCCGAGAGCTATTCCTCCGGCCCGTTTGTACTTGTATGGGACGGCTTGGAAGCTGATACTTCCAACGGCGTTATTGCGTATCTGACATTTACAGCTCCGAAAACAGAAGGAAGTTATGATATATCGGTTTCGTTTGATGAAGGTGATATAGTTGACGGTGACCTAAATCCCGTAAAGGTCGGTTTGGTACAAGGGGAAGCAATTATCACATCAAAACGGAGTGTAAACATTAAAGTAAATAATGTTGATTATACATTGACAAGCAAGGAAAATACAACAGGGATAATATTTGGTTTCTTTTTATGATGAAAACGGAAAATTTATATCATTAAAAAGCTTTAATGACACCGAAACACAAATAAGCGTATCCTCTCCAAAAAACGCTAAAACAGCTAAATTAATGTGGTGGAATAGTTTTAATACACTAAAGCCTATTTGTGATACAAAAGAAATTATTTTATAAAAACAGAATGTGTTAATAATAATTATAATAATCGAATAAAGGGCCATCCCATATTTTATGTAAACCTCAAATTTGACTCCAAAATGATGATATAATCCAAGTTATTTTTTGCGGACTGAAAGCCATAATAAGGCTTTCAGCCCGCGCTGCATTATAGCGTGAAATTGCCATCAAGTCAAGGGCATCCTCTTAAAAGGGCGCCCTTGACATATCGGTAATTTTATGCTACTTTTTTATCCGTCCGCTTAATTTCGGCTTCTCCGTTAAATATTTTATGCACCTATATCGCTCAGCGTTTTAAGCTCAAAGAACCTGCCCTTTTTGCTCATCAGCTCATCATATGTACCCATTTCCGCACACTTGCCGTTTTCCATTACAATTATTTTATTTGCATCGCGGATTGTTGAAAGGCGATGCGCCACTATAAACGTTGTTCTTCCCTTAATAAGCTCCGACATGGCCTCCTGTATATGACGCTCGGATATATTATCAAGCGCTGAAGTTGCTTCGTCAAAAATAATAATTTTCGGGTCACGCATAAACGCTCTTGCGATTGAAATTCTCTGCTTTTGTCCGCCGGAGAGATTTCCCCCGTGTTCCTCGACAACAGTATTAATTCCGTCCGGAAGCTTATTTATAAATTCATCTATGTTTGACAGCTTTATAACCTTTTGGAGCTCCTCTTCGGAATAGTTATCAAGGCCGTAAACAATATTATCCCTTATAGTTCCGGGAAACAATATGCAGTTTTGCGGCACAACCGACAGAAAATGCCTATACTGCTGCAAATTAAGCGCTTCTATAGGCTTCCCGTCAATGAGTACCTCTCCCTCAGTTGCGCGCAGAAATCCGATAATCATGTTCATAACGGTTGATTTTCCCGATCCTGAAGCGCCGACAAAAGCAACGCAGTCGCCCGGCTCAACATCAAAGGAAAGATTTTTAATAACCTCCTTGCTGCTTCCCGGATATTTATAGGACACATTTTTAAATTCAACCGTACCATGCACATATTTAAGCCAGATTTTATTTGAGTTATCCTCAATTCTGTCAGAAATCATTATTTCCGAAACAGACTTTATAGACTCCGTGCCTTTGGCAATTTCGGGATAAATATTTAAAAGTGACTGAATATTTGCCGTAATTGTGTTAAAATACGTCTGATATAACACAACATCTCCGACAGAAATTTTTCCTATGTAGGCAAGGTACCCGGTAAAAACAAGGCATATCGCGCTCATTGCCGTGCCTACAACCCATGCGCTTGAGCCGAACTGCGCCTGCGAATGATCAAGCTTAAGTCCGTTTTTCTGCATATTCATAAGGCTTTTTTCCATTTTATGAATTTCCGCATTCTCAAGACCGTGCGCCTTTGTGACGGGAATCATTTCAAGCATGGTTGTTATATTTGACGATACGTTTTCAACATCTCGGCGGAAAATGCGGTTATTCTGACCTATTTTCGCATGGAAAAATTTTATCAGAAAAACATTTATAGGTATCATAACAACGAAAAACAGCGTTACAATAAGGCTTTTCCCGACAGTCACCGAAACAGTCACAAGCACGGTAATAATGCAAGGTATAAAGCTCATTATAATCTGCCGCAGAAAGCCCTCAATAGCCTCAATATCCCTTATAAATTTTGATTGCAGCGCTCCGGACTTCAATTCGTTATGAAACGTGATTGAAAGCTGCTGAAGCTTTTTAATAAGCGAATTTCTAAGTCCCGTGCCTATGCTTCTGAGCGCGCGGCTTGTATAGTCCGAATACCACACGTGCGTCAGCAGATTTTGAGCAATTACGGCAATTAAAAATATGCCGTTGATAAAAAGACCTGAAACGCTGTGACTTTCGGGATGTGTTGCTATATTTATAACATTCGCCGTTATAATCGGGATAATCCATGTGGCGCAATGCTTTATGCAAAACAGGATTGTTGACAGAACAAATTCCATTTTGTAGGATTTGAGAAAGCTTTTTAACAGCCGAGATACGATTTTTTCGCTATCCCTCGCTCCGTCAAAAAAGCTGCTGTAGTCCGGCAAATAATTTTCGTAAAATTGCTTGTTCCTTTTCATACCGATTACCCCCGATATATTAAGAAAAATTTAGCCGTTTTTTTCAAGGCTTGAACATTATATACCAACTTATTTTTAAAGTCAACCCCATAATTGAAATTAAAATTTTTTTGTTTATTATTACTGAAATTTCTTTGATGTTTTAGTTAAATTACCTGTTGTTCGGAATATTTAAAACGCCTTTTTCATATGCTGAATTAATGATTTTAATAAGGGGTAAAAAGGCATGAAATATTATATCGTTCCGGACGAAAACGCAAGATATTACAGCCGCCGTAATATCGGCATTTTTAAGGCTGTCAGCGGAGGAAGATGCGAAGCGGAGCTTATTGTAAAGGGCGGCTGCGAGGGCTTCGGACTTTACCGCGACGACACTACTCATATAATCTGCGCCGACAAGGAAAACAACATAATTTACAGCCAGAGCGGAAGACAGCCCTTTACCGTTATTTCCGGCAAAGCGGATGTCAGGCCGTATGATTTTACACTTACCTCAATAAACGGCTTTCTTGATTTGTTTTACAAAACGGATTTTGAAAACAATACATTTTTATTTCACTGTATGCTCGGCTCATCCGAAAAGCCGTATGCCGTTTCTCAGCTTTCAAAAGAGCATACGGGCTACTGCACTGGAGGCGGCAGAGCTTATTTTACAAGTGCAAAGGACGGCTTCGGATATGTTGACATGACGCGCGGGAAACCGCGCGAGCATATAAAAATATGCGACTGCGCCGATGACCCGTGCTGCGTTGAGGCGTGCGGAGAGCTTCATATGACATATACGGACGACGGCAGCGTATTTGTCGACAGCAAATCCGTTATATCGGACAGATTTGCGGAAAAGCCAGTATTATTCTTTCAGGGCGGAAAATATATTCTGCAATGGCTTTCGGGCGGAAAGGTGAAATACTCCGTCTCATCCGACTGCGAAACCTGGTCGGCGCCGATGCGCTATATCGGCAGCGAAAGAGAGCCGTGCATTATCGAATTTGCGCAGAAAAATAATGTTTACCGCTGCTATGGGTCCGTTACAAGCCCATATTCATCGCCAAAAGGTGATGTTGAACGCGAGCTTGAGGAAATAAAGCAGCAACTTGACAAATTAAAAAAAGAAATAAAAAAACTCAATTCAACGAATTATTTTACCGATTTTGAAAGAAAATAATATCAGCAATAAAAGCGGAGGTACAAAAAATTGCTGATAATTGTTATACGCACGCTTATTTTATATTTAATAGTAATTATTTCGCTTCGCATAATGGGAAAAAGGCAAATCGGAGAGCTTCAGCCGTCGGAGCTTGTTGTTGCAATCATGATTTCCGATCTTGCCTCTGTTCCCATGCAGGCGATTGACATACCGCTTCTGTCGGGAATAATTCCTGTTTTAACATTGATAGTGGCGGAGGTTTTTATGTCTTTTTTCAGCCTGAAATTCAAATGGTTCAGGCGTTTTTTGTCGGGCGAGCCGAGCATTGTGATATACAAAGGAGCGGTAAACGAAAAGGAGCTTGCACGGCTTAGATTTAACATAAGCGACCTTATGGAAGAACTGCGGCTTTGCGGCTGCTGCAATATTGCGGATGTTGAGGCGGCTGTTCTTGAAACAAACGGAAAGCTGAGCGTTATTCCGAAATCAAGCAATGAGGAAAAGCAGGGTATTCCCTTTGTTGTTATTTCGGACGGCTCATATAATAAGGGCGAGATAAAAAGAGCGGAAAAAACAGTAGGAGATATTGAAAAAATACTGAAAAAAATGAACATAAAAAGCGTAAAGGACGTTTTTCTTGCCTCCGTTGACGCGGAGGGACACGCTTATATACAGCTTAAGAAAAAAGGGGGAAGCGGCAAATGAGAAGCTTTTTTGCGGCGATACTGATAACTGCGGCTATTATTGTCGGGAGCTTTATATATACTGCTAAAATGGACAGGCTGTCGGAGGAAATGCTCGAAAAAAACAAAGAAATATATTCTTATGTTCAGGGCGAAGATTACGAAAATGCCGCTCTTACAATAAAGGGCGCAAGAGAGCATTTGGAAAGTCACAGCGTTATGCTCTGGGCAACGGGCGATCACTCGGAAATAATGCAGCTTGAGGTTAATCTCGGAGAGCTTTTTGAATATGTAAAAGCATCTGAGCGCTCCGACGCGCTCGCCAAATGCGCGGAAATGGAAATTCTGCTTCGTCATATGCCGAAAAATTATAAAATAAGACTTGAAAATATTCTTTAAAAACATTGACTTTTTTTGCCTGATGTGATATACTCTTCTTATTGCATGATAGGAGGTATATATTTTGAAAAAGGAAGAATTAAAGCTTTGGGAAAACACACCGGGCAAATGTGAGGAAACACCTGTTATAAAGGTGTATATTCCGGAAAATAAAAAATCCGACGGCGCTGTAGTGATATTGCCGGGCGGAGGCTATGCAATACGTGCTCCGCACGAGGGCGAAGGCTACGCGGAGTATTTAAACAGCTTGGGAATTACGGCGTTTGTATGCGAATACAGAGTTTATCCGCATATGTTTCCGCTGCCGCTTCTCGACGCAAGGCGTGCGATGCGCTTTGTAAGACACAATGCGGCAAAATACGGACTTGACAAGAGCAAAATATTTATTATGGGCTCTTCGGCAGGCGGTCATCTTGCCGCACTGACAAGCACATATAAAAAGCCTGTGGAATTTGAGGGTGCGGACGAGGTTGACAATGAGGATTTTCTGCCTGACGGTCAAATTTTATGCTATCCGGTAATAAAGCTTTCCGGTGACGGAATTGCACATATTGGCTCAGGAAAAAATCTTCTCGGAGAAAACTATGCCGATCTTCAGCAGAGTTTGTCGCCCGATCTTATTGCGGACGAAAAAACGCCGCGCGCTTTTATTTGGCATACATTTGATGACGATTGTGTAAACGTCATAAATTCGCTCGATTACGCAAAGCGCCTGCGCAAGATGAATGTTGAAGCGGAGATACATATTCTGCCGCACGGAAATCACGGGCTCGGTCTTGCCGAAGACGTGCCGCACGTTGCCACATGGGCAAAAAGGCTTAAGGAATGGTTTGAATATATAGGATTTATAAACTAAATAAAACGGCTGCCTGACTATCGGGCGGCCGCTTTTTTCTTGTTAATTTGTAAACAATGTGTTAAAATTAGCACTCATTAGTTAAGAGTGCTAATAAAGCCTTGACAAATTGTGTATAAGGGACTAAAATATAAAATGATATAAAAACTTTTTAACTGGAGGAATTATAATGACTAAAGGAAATATATCGGTTAATTCGGAAAACATATTTCCGATTATAAAAAAATGGCTTTACTCGGACAAGGATATTTTCCTCAGAGAGCTTGTGTCAAACGGCTGTGACGCTGTTACAAAAATGAAGAAACTTGTAGGAATAGGCGAGGCCGACGCCGCAGGCAACGAAAATTACAGAATAGATGTTACCCTCGACGAAAACGCAGGTACTCTTAAAATATCCGATAACGGCATAGGAATGACGGCTGAGGAAATAGACAAATATATTACGCAGATAGCTTTTTCCGGCGCAAATGATTTTCTTGAAAAATACAAGGATGAAAAAAATCCGGATCAGATAATAGGTCATTTCGGACTGGGATTTTATTCGGCGTTTATGGTTGCGGACAAAGTTGAAATAGATTCTCTTTCATATCAAAAAGGCGCAAAGGCGGCTAAATGGGTTTGTGACGGAGGACTTGAATATGAGCTCGGCGACGGCGAGAGAGCAACGAGAGGAACGGATATAACGCTTTATCTGGGAGAGGACGGAAAAGAGTTTAAGTCGGAATATGCAATCCGCTCAATACTTAATAAATACTGTGCTTTTCTGCCGGTTGAGGTATATTTAAATACCGTAGGAAAGGATAACGAAGAGAAAAAGGACGAAAAAGACGATAAAACGCCCGAAGAGCCGAAGCCGGTAAACGATACAAACCCGCTTTGGATGAAAAAGCCGTCCGACTGCACCGATGAGGAATACAAGCAATTTTACACAAAGGTATTCATGGACTTTAATGAGCCGCTTTTCTGGGTTCATCTTAACGTCGACTTCCCGTTCAGGCTTAAGGGAATTTTGTATTTCCCGAAAATTAACCATGAATTTACGGTAAATGAGGGTCAGATTAAGCTCTTTAACAATCAGGTATTTGTTGCCGATAACGTAAAAGAGGTTATACCGGAGTTTTTAATGCTTCTTAAGGGCGTAATTGACTGTCCGGATCTTCCGCTTAACGTTTCGAGAAGCTTTTTGCAAAATGACGGATATGTTAAGAAAATTCAGGCTCATATTACGAAAAAGGTTGCGGACAAGCTTTTGGGAATATTTAAGAAAGAGCGCGAAAGCTTCAATAAATACTGGGATGATATTAATATCTTTATCAAATACGGCTGCATGAGAGATGAAAAATTCTACGAAAAGGTTAAGGATATTATCATATACAAAACAACCGACGGAGAATATGTAACGCTTAATGACTATATCGGCGATAAGGAAAACAAAGACGTATACTACACCTCCGATAAAAATCAGCAGTCACAATATATAAAGCTTTTCAACGAGCAGGGAATAAAGGTTCTTGAGCTTTCGACAATGATGGACACGCAGTTTATGTCATTTGAGGAAATGAAGAACGAGGGCGTTAAATTCAAGCGTGTTGACTCGAACGCCTCCGACCTTGCAGACAGCGCAGACAGTCAAAGTGATGAGGACGTAAACAAGCTCTCGGAAATTATGAAAGCTTCTGTTCCGGAGGGCACTAAAATCGAGGTTAAAGCTCTTAAAAACAGTTCCATACCCGCTGTCATGCTTCTCGGTGAGGAAAGCAGAAGAATGCAGGAAATGTACAAGGCATACGGTCAGCAGATGGCGGCAATGGCAGGAATGTTTAAGGATGAATATACACTTGTTCTAAATTCGTCAAACGCGCTTATTAAAAAGCTTCCGGAATTGTCAGATGATGACGCACGTATGGTTTGCGATAATATTTACGATCTTGCAATGCTCTGCAACAAACCGCTTCCGGCTGAGCAGATGACTAAATTTATCGAAAGAAGCAATATGATAATGCAAAAACTTGCGGATATGAAATAAACAGTAAAAAAAACAATCGAGGCGTAAATTTATGCCTCGATTGTTTTTTTGCGCAGATTTTGTTAAAGAAAAGAATATGCAAAAAAGCCCGGAAAATATACATATCCTTTTATCTGTATGTTACCATTATTGCTTTGAGATTTGCCTGTTATACAGCTTATTTATTCCGCACTTCCAGCATAATACCATACCCAAAACAGCACCGACAACCGCCTGCAAAATCTGATAAGGCAGCTTTAAAACAGCATATTCGGGTGTGCTGTAAATATAAGCTCTGCCGAGCGAGTAGCCGACAACCATAATTACAGCGCCGATCGTAACGCCTATTCCCGAAGCAAGCACAGGGTGTTTTTTAAGTACGTTGTGCGAAAAAACAGAAATAACAACTGCCTGCAAGCCGTGAGTAACCAAAGAAACGAACATCGGCGTCGGATAAAAGAACAAATCACCCAAAAAGGCTCCGACCCCGCCTACAATAAATGCTGCTAACGGGTCTAACAAAATTGCAGCCGTGCATATAACAATATCATTCATATAAAGATGTCCGCCCGGAACAGGAACTCCGAACGAGCTCATAGCCACATTAAGCGCCATGAACATAGCTGTAATACATAACCATAAAACTGTTTTCCTTTTTTCCATATCAATTTCCTCCTTGACATTTGAATAATAATATTATATAATTATAATTGGTAATACACAATAGTCAGAAACGGAGAAAAAAATATAACCAGATGAATTATATAACTAAGGAAACAAATCAGCCTCTTTATTTACAGATATATAAGCATATACGGGATAGCATCATTGCCGGAGTTTTTCCATATAACAGCAAGCTGCCTTCAAAAAGATTGCTCGCAGACGAGCTCGGCGTAAGCACGATAACCGTAGAGCACGCATATTCTCTTTTATGTGATGAAGGGTATGCGGACGCGCGCGAACGCAGCGGTTATTTTGTAATATTCAAGCAGACAGACGGCTTTGCTTCTTCAAATCCGGCACCTGCCGCTCCGATAAATCACGAAATTACAACATCGTCTTATCCGGATTTTTCAATTTCCATTTTAAGCAAAACAATGAGAAAGGTTCTTGCCGATTATTATGATGTGATTTTAGATAAATCCCCGAACACGGGCTGCTTGGAGCTGCGAAACGCAATAAAGCAGTATCTTATGCGTAACCGCGCAATGAATGTAGCTGCCGAGCAAATTGTAATCGGTTCGGGAGCGGAATACCTATACACCCTTATTGTTGATTTATTCGGTAAGGATAAGATTTTTGCGATCGAAAGTCCGTCTTATGAAAAAATCGAACTGATTTATCGTACAGCCGGAGTAAAATACGAATTATTGCCTTTATCAAAGGACGGAATTGACAGCAAATCGTTATCAATGTCAAAAGCAAATATTTTACACACCACACCGTATCAAAGCTTTCCGAGCGGTGTAACCGCTTCGGCATCAAAACGATACGAATATATAAGATGGGCTCAAAAGTGCGGCCGCTTTATTATAGAATCCGATTACGGCTCCGAATTTTCGGTATCATCGCAGCCGTTGGAAACGCTCTTCAAGCTTTCGGACAATGACAATGTAATATACATGAACACATTTTCAAAAACCATTTCATCATCAATGCGTGTCGGATATATGGTTCTTCCGAAAAAACTTGCAGAGCCTTTTCATGAAAAGCTCGGCTTTTATTCATGCACCGTTCCGACATTTGAACAGTATGTGCTGACGGAATTACTGAATAACGGAGACTTTGAAAGACACATTAACCGCGTGCGCAGAAATAAAAGAAAAGAATTAAACAGCAGCAAGGATAAACACGCTTGAAAAGCAACAAAAGCACACTTGAAGGGCAATCATTATGCAGCTTATTTGAGCCGCATAAATCGTACCTTTTCAGACCTCTGCCGCATTAAAAAATCAGGGCAAATACTACCCTGATTTTTATATTATGAAAAAACTACCTGAAACGCAACATTACTTCCGTCCTGTGAAATAAGGCGCTTTTGATACGAAATTCCATTTTCTTTTAATTCATCGGTAAAGCTCTTAAAATTATCACCGGTAAAGTAATAATACTGATCGCTTTCATTTGAAGCATATTTTTCTATAAGCGCGGCAACGGCTTCCTTATCCTTTGACGAGATAAACAGCGAGCCTCTGCCGTCCTCATATTTATCTGTTTTACTGCGGCTGTCTTCAAGCTCTGCAACGCCTATGCTGTCAAGCGACGCAAGCGTTGCCGGAGTAGCTATAATGCTTCCCGTTTTTGAATTTGAATTGCTTTCGAGAAGCGCAAATTCAGCCTGCAAATCTCTTTTCTTAACAGGAATATCTTCAAGCGAAACTCCCGAAACCTCGAAATCCTTTTCCACGCTTGAAGCAAGAACAACATGCTTTCTCGGATCCATATATGACGGAACACCCTTTGGCATATCTCCGCTGTTATCGGATACCTGTACGTTTTCTGTCGGAGCAGCATTATTTTGCACCGACGCAATCGGTTTTTCCGTTTGAACAGCTGTCTGCTGCACCTGAGCAACCTCCTGCTTCGGCGTATTATCAGTCGGCACCGCTGTCGGTTTGCTAGCCTTTGGCACGGCGGCTCTTTTAGCCGTATTTACTGCCGCAGCCGTCTCAGGTATTTTATCCTCCTGCACTGCCGGCGCTTCTGTCGGCAGCTCTGTACTGCTTATTTCAGCTGCGTTTTCAGCGTCGGAATTAGCTTCCGGAGCCTGCGTGACAGACGGCACAGCCGTATAATCCGTTCTGCTGTCGGTCAGCCTTACCATATCAACGCCGAGAACCGCTACGAGCACAAAACATGCGGCAACGGCTGAATATCTGCGCATGGGGATATATGAAAAATGTCTTTTTCTCTCTTTATCCCTTTGAAGCTCCTCATCAAGCCTGCTGTTTAATTTATCGAGGAAATCGACCGGAGGCTCTATTTTCGGCATTGAAGAAAGCGCTGCTTTTATTGACATTGCAAGCTCATATTCTTCTCTGCATTTTTTACATTCGCAAATATGCTCTTCAAACGATTTTTTCTCTTCTGCACTGCACTCTCCGCTGACATAATCGTCTATCATGTCAAAATACTTATCATTCAACGCAATCGCCTCCCTTCCGATATGATTTTTGCGGTTTTATCCATATAAGAAAAATTTATTAAGCACTCATAAATAATGTAAAAGCTCTTATTTATTTCTCTTTTCACAATATTAGACGCCTCTGCTAAAAGAAAAGTTCCCTGTTTTCAGAAATTTTTCTTCTTAATGCGGCGCGCGCCCTGTTAAGCCTCGATTTTACAGTTCCGGTCGGACACTTTATTATTTCGGCAATTTTATCGTAAGGCAAGCCCTCAATATCGCAAAGCGTAATTACAGTTCTGTATTCCTCGCTAAGCTCATCAATTGCTCTTCTGACAAGCAGCTGCACCTCTGTTTTTTCCGTCATCTGTTCGGGAGTAGGCGCGCTGTCGGGCAAATCAATAATTTGCTCATCATCGTTTACCGGCGTATCAATGCTGATTGTTTTTGCGCTTCTCTGCCTTTTTCTCAGCCCGTCGCGGCAAATATTGACCGCTATTCTGTAAATCCACGTAGAAAGCGATGAATTACCCTTAAACGAATCAATATTTTTATATATCCTTATGAATACCTCCTGTGACGCATCGAGCGCCTCTTCCTTATCCGATAAAATTCCGTATGCTATATTTATAATTTTGCTTTCATATTCTCTCACAAGTATGTTAAAAGCTTCCCTGTCGCCGCTTTTCAGGCGCTTTATAAGCTCCGCCTCGCTCAATGCATCACCCCCTTGTCATTAGCAAATTATGCGATATAAATTATTCCTTGTAAATATTATACTACATTTGTCGATGTATGTCAAGAATTTTAACCATTTAACTGCGCTCCCGTATAATATTTTTCCAATATGTCTTTATAGCCAAGCCCTTCACCGGCAAGATAATTTGCGCCGTACTGACTCATTCCCACGCCGTGACCGTAGCCCTTTACACTCATTTTAATCGTGCTGCCGTCATTTTCAAGCGTTACGTTTGTTGAGCGCAGATCAAATATTTTTCTAAATTCCGTACCCTTAATCTGTGCGCCGTAAACGCAGATGCTTATAATTCCTCCGGCATCGCTTCTTACTATATCCGAATACGGCTCACTTTCTTCATTTGCCGCCTGCACGTTTTCAAAAATTTTATTTTTAAATTCCTCCGATGTGCAGCAGTATTCCGAGCTGTATTTCGGCGAAAGCTCATCTCCCCTGCTCTCAACGCTCACAAGATAAGGTATATCGCCGCCCCACACGTCCTTTGCGTTTTCCGTCATTCCCGAAGATGTTGAGTGAAACACTGCGTTTATCGGCTTTCCGTCATAAACCATAATCTGACCTGCTGTTTCATCTACCGCCCTTGATATTTTACCCCAGTATTCATCTCTTTTATCCTCATCCCAGCTGCTTCTTCTGTCCTTTTCGCTCATCCACGCCTTGCAGTGATGATAGTCCGTGCAAAGCGGAGCGTCCTTATGCTCTTCGGGATTGCCGCCTGCTTTAATTTTATAGCGCATATATGTTCTTGCCGCAACAGCCTGCGCCTTTAGTGCTTCAATATTAAAGTCCGCCGGCATTTCCGCAGCGGTAACCTCCTTTAGATATTGCGACACATTCATTTTTTCAACACGGTTTTCGTCGGCTACATAGATGCTTATGTATTCTTTCTTTTCGTCAGTATATATTTTATCCGAAATTAAAATTATTATCATCGGTAAAAGCACGGTAATAAATGTTATATATATTACAGCCGCAAGTATTTTTTTCATAAAATCACAACCCTTCTTATATGATTATATGAAAGCAAATTAAAAAAAATAAGAGCGCTTTAAATTTTAAGCGCTCTTATTTTGCTTGCTATACTCCCAAAGGAGTATAACGCCTTAATAAAATATTAAAGGGAAGGTATATTGTGTAAATTAAATTTACATTAGTAGTATACCGCCTTATAAATTTTTTATACATAAATTTATTATTTTATTATAAGTGACTCGCCCGTCATTGCAGCCGGCTTTTCAAGACCCATAATATCAAGCATTGTAGGTGCAATATCCGCAAGCTTACCCTTTTTAAGCTCCTTATCGCCTATACCCATAACGATAAGCGGAACGGGATTTGTTGTATGAGCTGTGAACACATCGCCTGTTTCGGGATCAACCATGCAATCGGCATTTCCGTGATCGGCGGTTATAAGAATTGAAGCGTCCTTTGAAAGAAGAGCATTTACAACCTTGCCCAAGCACTCGTCAACAGCTTCAACAGCCTTTCTTGCAGCTTCAAACACACCCGTATGACCGACCATGTCGCAGTTTGCAAAGTTGAGTACGATACAATCATATTTATCCTCGTTTATAAGCTCAACGCAAGCGTCGGCTACCTTATATGCGCTCATTTCCGGCTGCATATCGTATGTTGCAACCTTTGGCGACGGAATAAGCTTTCTGTCCTCGCCCTCATAAACGGTTTCAACACCGCCGTTAAAGAAGAACGTTACATGAGCATATTTTTCCGTTTCCGCAATTCTGAGCTGCTTAAGACCCTTTTTGGAAATATATTCACCAAATGTATCATCAAGCGACTCCGGCTTGAACGCAACATCAACATTGGGCATTGAAGCGTCATACTGCGTCATGCACACATAGTAAAGCGGGAAAAATTTTCTGTCAAAGCCCGTAAAATCGGGATCAACAAGCGTTCTTGTAAGCTCTCTTGCTCTGTCCGGGCGGAAATTGAAGAATATAACAGAGTCATTCTCTGCAATTTGTCCTACTGGAGCGCCGTCCTTTGTAACAACAGCCGGAACAATAAATTCATCAGTGATTGCCGCGCCGTTTTCGTCAAGCGTTTCGTAGGATTTTTTCATCATTGAAATAACATCATCAGTTTTAACTCCGGTGCCTCTTACCATAGCATTATACGCTTTTTCAACTCTGTTCCAGTTTGTATCTCTGTCCATAGCGTAATATCTGCCGTTGACGGTTGCAATTTCGCCCACGCCGCAGTCGTCAAGCTTCTTTTGAAGCATTTCAAGATAGCCCACGCCGCTTGTCGGAGATACATCTCTTCCGTCCATAATGCAGTGGATATATACCTTTTTAAGACCGTTCGCCTTTGCAAAATCTATAAGACCGAAAAGGTGCTTTATATGGCTGTGAACGCCGCCGTCGGATAAAAGGCCGATAAAATGCATTGCCGAATTATTCTTTTTGCAGTTTTCGGCAGCCTTAAGAAGCGCTTCATTTTTGAAAAAGTCGCCATCCTCTATGGATTTTGTTATTCTTGTAAGCTCCTGATATACTACTCTTCCGGCTCCGATATTTGTATGTCCGACTTCGGAGTTACCCATCTGTCCGTCAGGCAGACCAACGCTCATTCCGCTTGCGTAAAGAATTGTATGCGGATAATCGGCAAAGTACGAGTCAATATTCGGAGTATTTGCTGCCTTTATCGCATTACCCTTTACATTGTCGCTAAGACCGTATCCGTCAAGAATTATAAGTGCAATAGGTTTTTTCATATAAAAAATCCTTTCTTTTTGTTGTTCGCGCCGTAAGATAACGGCAAAAAATTTAAAACAGGGAGAAAATAATGCTTCTCCCTGTTAAATACATAGTTTATTTGGCTGCCTTAACAATTACGGCAAAATCAGCTGATTTAAGAGAAGCACCGCCGATAAGACCGCCGTCGATATTTTCTTTTGCAAGAAGCTCAGCAGCGTTTCCGGCATTCATGCTGCCGCCGTACTGAATTGTGATTGCGTCAGCTGTTTTAGCGTCATAAAGATCGGCAAGAACCTTTCTTATGCCGCCGCAAACCTCTTCAGCCTGATCAGCCGTTGCGGTTTTGCCCGTGCCGATTGCCCAGATAGGTTCGTAAGCTACAACAACCTTTGCGGCATCCTCTGCGCTTACGCCCGCAAATGCCTTTTTAATCTGAATTGTGATAAGGTCCATTGTAATTCCGGCTTCTCTCTGCTCAAGGCTTTCGCCTACGCAAACGATAGGAAGAAGTCCCTTTTCAAGAGCCTTTTTAACCTTAGCGTTTACAGTTTCGTCAGTTTCGGCAAAATACTGTCTGCGCTCCGAGTGACCGATTATAACATAATCAACGCCGAGATCTGTAAGCATATCTGCGCTTACTTCGCCCGTGTATGCGCCCTTATCCTCAAAATGAAGATTTTCGGCACCGATTTTAACGTGTGTACCCTTAGCGGCTCTTACAGCCTCGCTTAAGTTTACAAACGGTGTGCAGCAAACAACCTCGCATGATGCGCCCTCTGTTGCGGCTGCCACTTCCTTAACGAAATCATATGTTTCCGACGGAAGCTTATTCATTTTCCAGTTACCTGCAATAATATATTTTCCCATTGTGTTTTCCTCCTCTAATACGCACATCAAGGGCGGCCGAGCTTTCGGCTGCCCTCAAAATTTAATTATTTATCATTAATAGTGGCAATGCCCGGAAGCTCCTTGCCCTCCAAAAATTCCATTGAAGCGCCGCCGCCTGTTGAGATGTGGCTCATCTTATCGCCGAGACCTGCCTGATTTACAGCTGCAACGCTGTCGCCGCCGCCGATAATTGTTGTTGCGTCAATCTCCGAGAGAACCTTTGCAATTGCGTTTGTACCCTTTGCAAAGTTAGGCATTTCAAATACGCCCATAGGACCGTTCCAAACAACTGTTTTTGCGCTCTTAACAGCGTCTGAGAAAAGCTCGATTGTCTTAGGACCTATGTCAAGCCCCTGCCAGCCGTCTTCAATTCCGTTTTCTACAACCTTTGAGTTTGCATCATTGCTGAAATCATCCGCAACAACGGTATCAACCGGAATAAGAAGCTTAACGCCCTTAGCCGCTGCCTTTTCCATCATTTCCTTTGCATAGTCGATATAATCGCTCTCAAGCAGAGAATCACCAACACCGAGTCCCTTTGCAGCCATGAATGTATAAGCCATGCCGCCGCCGATTATAAGCGTGTCAACCTTTTCGAGAAGATTGTTGATAACAGAAATTTTGCTCGATACCTTTGATCCGCCGAGAATAGCAACAAGCGGTCTTACCGGATTGTTTACGGCATTGCCGAGAAAATCAATTTCCTTTTTGATAAGATAGCCGCAAGCTACAGTGTCTATATACTTTGTAACGCCGACATTCGAGCAGTGAGCTCTGTGAGCCGTACCGAAAGCGTCGTCAACAAACACGTCGGCAAGTGAAGCGAGCTCCTCGCTGAAATTGTCCTCATTCTTTGTTTCTTCTTTTCTGTATCTTGTATTCTGAAGAAGAACAACATCTCCGTCCTTCATTTCGCTTACAGCCTTTTTGGCATTTTCGCCTACAACATTGTCATCAGCTGCAAAAACAACCTCTTTTCCGAGCTTTTCGGAAAGTCTTTTTGCAACCGGCGCAAGTGAAAGCGACGGTACGGGCTCGCCCTTAGGCTTACCCATATGTGAGCAAAGGATAACCTTAGCTCCGTTATCTATGAGATATTTAATAGTAGGAAGCGCTCCCACAATTCTGTTTTCGTCGGTTATATTGCCGTTTTCATCGAGGGGAACATTAAAATCACATCTTACAAGAACCCTCTTGCCGCTGACTTCGATGTCCTCAACAGTTTTTTTATTAAACATTTTTATTTCCTCCGTTTCTGTGCAAAGCACAAATGCTTTTTCAGGCTTTTACCTATACTTATATTGTACCTCATTTAGAAATTTTTTTCAAGCTATTTTTTAACTTTAGTCATACTAAATTTAATCGGAATATTGTCATGTTTTTGTCAATTATGCACTATACAGACCCGCATTTATTACTTCAAGCACCGTTTTGGTGCCTATTTTTAAATCTGCGCCCATAAGAGAGGTGCGTATCTGCTCCGCATTTTTGCAGCCGACTATCGGAATTGTGCAAAAAGCCGGATTATTTAAAAGCACCGACACAACAACCGACGCAATATCCACATTTGTTTCATGGCATATTTCAAGGAGCATATTATAAACTTTCTCCGATTTTTCGTTTTTATACCTTGTTTCTGCTTTTTCCGAAAGCGGCATATTATGATAAAGCTTTGAAAAATAGCCTTTTGACTGCGACGAATATGCAAAAAGACTGACATTCTTTTTTGAATAGTATTCAAATTCCGCCTTTTTCATTATATCAAGCGTCGGATCTATCAGACTGATATTCGGGCAGGCAAGACCGAACTGTATCTGACTTGCCGCCAAAGCTGCTCCGCAGGAGCGGCAATAGCTGTCCGCTTCCTCAAAGCGCTCCGCAGACCAGTTTGAAAGACCTACGGCACGTGCCTTTCCGTCCTTTAATATTTCAAGCAAGGTATCAATTATATAAGGCACCTCAAGCGTTTTATCGTCGCGGTGAAGAAAATAAAAATCAACATAATCCGTGCCGAGATTTTTAAGGCTTGAATTTATATCCGAAATAATCTCTTCCCTTGAAAGCCGCGATTTTCCCGTTAAAAGGTCATGATGACCGCCTTTTGTTGATATAACAAGCTCGCTTCTGTTTTTCTTTTCCATCATCCAGACGCCTATTGTTTTTTCGCTTACGCTTTTTTCGTCTGCGTCCCAGTCGCCGTAAACGGCGGCCGTGTCGATAAGGTTTCCTCCGAGAAAGCAAAACTCGTCAAGAACCGCCTGCGACTGCCTTTTATCAAGGTGAGAGCCGAGCCTGTCTGTTCCGAGCGCTATTCGGCTTGAAGTTATATCGGTATTCGGGTGCGTAACATATCTCATTTTTCATCTTCCTTTTTATCCTGTTTATTATTGCTCTTTTCGACAACCGGTATAAAATGCTTTGCAAAATTACCCCTGCCACGATTTTTTACATAGAAATACCCGATTATGCTGAACACAACGGCGCCTATGAAATTGACAAAAAGGTCCTTCATTGTGTCATAAAGACCTATGTCAAGATAGCCATCTATAGAAAGCACCTGACCGTTTACAGCCGTCTGCGCAACATCCTTTATAACAATCGGCGTATTAAGCCCGGTCGGATTAAGAAGCACGGACGAAATAGTATGAACAACCGTGTCCTTCTGCATATCCGTATGCAAAAGCACATCACAGCTAAACTCGAAAAACTCCCAAAGTATGCCTATAGTCATTGAAAAGCAAAAAGCGACTGCGGCAAGATAAAACGGAGAAAGCTGAAATTTTGCTTTCTTGTTTGTGTTTAGCAAATCAACAAGCGAAAACCCTATAGCCGCGCATAAAAAGCCGTTAATTGTATGAAGCATTGTGTCCCAGAACGGAAATTTTGTATAATAGCTGTTCATTTCACCGAGAATTTCCGCGGCAAAGATAAACAAAAGTATTATTACTTCAAGAACGGTCGGAAGCTTTATTGAAAAATTTTGCTCAATAAATGCGGGAACAAGAAACAGAATAAGACACAGTGCGCACACAAAAACATTTTCATATTTCCCGGCAACACAGGAAAACACAAGCGCCGCAACAACAAGCGCACGAAGCAGAACATAAACCGTAAATGTCACCTTGTGGTTTTTTATCTGATCTCTCAGCTGTTTATATTTGTTTTGTTTCAAACGTATCAGCTCCTCGTTAGTTTATTTTAATATAATTATATCTTGAAAATATTAGTTTGTCAAGCTGAAATAAGGGAAATAATCAAATATAATACGTTTATATTATATCGCATTTTTGCAATAATAAAAGCAGGTGGTGAATTTTAATGAAAAAAGCAAAAAAGAATTATAACATCTGCGATATTGATATAACAAACGCCGTCAGCGCAACCGACTGCACCGGACTGATGCCGTCGGCGCCGAAGAGCGAAGCGGAAAAGAACGCATATTTTGAAATTATGAACTTTTCTCCCAAATCGGCCGCAAAGCATTAAATGCGAATTTCGCGCAGTGCAGAGCTTCAAAAGCCGCACTGCGCGAAAAATTTATTTATTTTAATATCCAGCCGCAAAAATCGTAATACGGGTAGGTATAGCACGGCGAAAGCTCATTTGAAATTTTGTTTCCTGCCGAAACGGCGGATTTTCTGAAGCATATGGGAACAATGGGCGCGTCATTTTCAAAAATTTTAACCGCCGCTGCCGCATTTTCCTTGTCATATCTTGCAAGCGCAAGAAAATCGGGGTTTTCATACAAAAACGGATTGCCCTCGCCGAGAATATCCGTCATATCGCACCCTGCCTTTACGCAGCCGATACACGCATCAAAATCCGATGACGAAAGCTTGTCATAATAAAAGCTTGTCTGAACCTTTGTGCAGCTTATTCCGAAAATTTTAAGAGCTGCCGATATTTCTTCAAAAAGCGCGTCATATTCCTCACTTTCGAGCATAAAGGAGATTTCGGCATTTTTGCCGCCTTTGACAAACATCCCGTCTTTTAATTCATATCCGTCATTTTTCATTTCGCTTTCGGCATCCTCCGCGCTGTATGCGCTTGCATCAGGCTTAATATATGACGGAATTATCGGATAATCGGTATATTCCGCCGCATGAGAAAAGTATTTTTCCGTCAGCTCCTTTTTCTTAAGAGCCAGATAAACCGCGCGGCGCACGCTTTTCGGAACACGCGAATTATTAAAGCCTATAAAAATCATTTCATTTATCGGATAGGAGAAAAGCGTTGAATTTGTTCTCGGAGTAAAGGATGCAAGCAGATTGCTGTCCGCCGTTATAATATCCGTTTCGCCTATGTCAAACATTTGCTTAAGCTGCTCATCGCTTGTGCAGGTGATAAGCTTAAGAGTGGAATATTTCGGCTTTTCTCCGTGATACGACTCAAACCTTTTTAAAATATACGTGTCAAACCCCTGCTCCGCATAAAACGTAAATGCGCCCGTTCCGTTCGGCCGCTCCATTTTCTGCGGCGCTTTATTTTTAACAATCGGGAAAGTCAAAAGCTCCTCCGGGCAGGCGGCAGGATGCTTCAGCGTTATAACAACGCTCGACGCGCCCTTTTCCTTTGCCGACACGATATTATCCGCCGTATAGGTTGAAACCCTATTTAATATAAGGTTTACCGAATAAACAACGTCCGACGGAGTCAAATACGAGCCGTCATGAAACATAACATTCTTTTTAAGATGTACCGTTATTACATTATCTTTTTTTTCAAGACTCTCGGCAAGCACCGGCACGGGCGTCATATCAGCCTCAAACGCAAAAAGCGGCTCATACATAAATCCGAGTGCACTTCTTGAATTTTCGTTTTTGACCGAATGCGGCTGAAAATCAAAATCGCCGCTTACGGCGGTATTAATGCAGTCTGTATCCCTGTTTGTCGTTTCGGTTAAACCGGGATCGGTATTTTCGGTACTTGTTTCCTCCTGTTTTATCGGAATTGAGCAGCTGCAAAGAAATATGACGCTCAAAAAATATATCATAAATTTTTTCATTGATTATCTTTCCCCTTAAAATGTGATATTACCGAGCCTGCCGTTTTTTTATCAACAACCTCGCACAGCTCTTCAAACGAAGCGTTTTTTATACCCGTAAGTCCGCCGAAGCGCTCAAAAAGAGCAGCGCGCCGCTTTTTGCCGACTCCCGGTATTTCATCGAGCTCCGACTTGAAGCTCTCGGACGAATGAAGCTTTCTGAAATAGCTTATTGCAGCCCTGTGCACCTCATCTTGTATGCGCGTTACAAGCGCAAAAACGGCACTCGACCGCAAAAGCTCAATTTCGCCGTCCGTCGACACAATTGCGCGCGTGCGGTGCTTATCGTCCTTTACAAGACCGAAAACGGGAATTTCCGCGTCCATACTTTCGAGCGTCTGCAAAATAACCTTAACATGACCCTTTCCGCCGTCGGCGAAAATCAAATCGGGAAGCGGCAGAAATTTCGCATCGGACAGAAGAAGCTCACCGTTTTTGATTTTTTCCTCTTCCTCATACGCGCGCCTTATACGTCTGTATATAACCTCCGACGTGGAGCCGTAGTCGTCCGCGCCCTCAACTGTTTTAATTTTAAAATTTCTGTAGTCCTTAGGCGATTTCTTTCCGTTTACAAACACTGTCATAACGCCCACACTGTCCGCTCCGGAAATGTTTGAGATATCATAACATTCTATTCTGCGCGGAAGCTTTTCAAGAGAAAGCGTTTTTTGCAGATCCTCAAGAACATGATTTTTTTCTTCACGAATTTTACGTATTTTATAGTTTTCTATTTCAAGCTCCGCATTTTTACGGACCATTTCCAAAAGCCTTGCCTTTTCTCCGCGCTCCGGCACATAAATTTTAAACGCGCCGCCGCGTTTTTGCTTTAAAAGGCTTTCAAGCAAATCCATATCCGAAATTTCTCTTTCAAGCAGCAGCTCGCTCGGAATACTTACCGCCGACGAATAAAACTGCTTTACAAAATCTCCGAGAATTTCCGCGTCGCTCATGCCCTCCGTATTATTTATCTCATAAGCCTCTCTGCCCGTAATTTTTCCTCCGCGAACAAAGAAAATTTCGGCAAAAGCAATATTATCCTCTGACGCAGCGGCGGCAATATCCCTGTCGGTTTTATCTCCGCCTTTTAAAATTTTCTGCTTTTCGTCAAGCTTTTCTATCGCTTTGAGCTTATCTCTCAAAAGCGCCGCCGCTTCAAAGTCAAGCCGCGCCGCCGCGTTTTTCATCTCGCGTTCAAGGTCGCGCTCAAGCTCCTTGTGATCTCCGCTTAAAAATCGGCAAATCTGCTCAAATACCGCCTTGTATTCCGCCTGAGATACTCCTCCAGTACACGGAGCAAAGCAATTTTTAATATGATAATTAAGACACGGTCTGCCCTTCCCTATATCCTGCGGAAACTTTCTGCGGCACACGGGCGGAGAAAAAATTTTCTGAATTATCTCCATAGTGTTCCTTATCGTATTCGTTCCCGTATACGGTCCGAAATATTTTGCTCCGTCATTGCTCGCCTTTCGCGCTATCGACATTCGCGGATAGTCGTTTTGCATTGTTATTTTAAGAAAAGGATAATGCTTATCATCCTTAAGCAAAATATTGTATTTCGGGCGGTGCTTTTTAATAAGATTACATTCGAGCATAAGCGCTTCAAGCTCCGAATCGGTTATTATATACTCAAAATAAGCGATATGCGAAACCATTGCAATTACCTTGGGCGTATGATTTCTGGAGCTTTGAAAATACTGAGTAACCCTGTTTTTTAAATTTTTCGCTTTTCCTACGTATATTATTGTGCCGTCGGCGCTGTGCATGATATAAACGCCCGGATTTTTCGGAAGGTTTTTAAGCTCTTCTTTTATATTAAACAAAATTTCACCTCATCCGAAATATTTTCTGTCAAGACTTCTGTACTGTATAGCCTCCGCTATATGAGCGGACGAAATATCCGTGCAGCCGTCAAGATCGGCAATTGTCCGCGCGACCTTTAAAATTCTCGAATGTGCACGTGCGCTGAAGCCGAGATTGTCAAATGCCGATTTCAGCAAAGCGTCCGCATCGGGAGAAAGGCGGCAAAACTCGGTTATCATGCCTGCCGTCAGCTGCGAATTTGAAACAATTCCGCGCCCGGCGTATCTTTCAAGCTGAACTGCCCTTGTTTTGTCGACTCTTTTTTTGATTTCCGCACTGCTCTCAGACGGTCTGTCTGAGCTCAAATCCTTGTAATTTACAGGTGTAACCTCCACCTGAATATCAATTCTGTCAAGCAGCGGACCCGATATTCTGCTTCTGTAATTTTGCACCTGAGCATGAGTGCAGGTACACTCATGATTTGGGTCTCCGAAATATCCGCATTTGCACGGATTCATGGAAGCTACAAGCATTATATTGCACGGATATGTATAGGTTGCGCTCGCTCTTGAAATTGTTACTCTGCCATCCTCAAGCGGCTGGCGCAGAACTTCAAGCACATCGCGCTTAAATTCGGGAAGCTCATCGAGAAAAAGCACGCCGTTATGCGCAAGCGACAGCTCGCCCGGTCTTGGTACGCTTCCTCCGCCGGAAAGCCCTGCCGTTGAAATGGTGTGATGCGGGCTGCGAAAGGGTCTTTCGCTTATAAGCGGCGTATTGTGAGGAAGAAGCCCAGCAATTGAATGAATTTTCGTAACCTCAAGCGCCTCTTCAAACGTCATGCTCGGCAATATTCCCGTTATTCTCTGGGCAAGCATAGTTTTTCCCGTTCCCGGACTGCCTATCATAAGCACATTATGATTTCCGGCAGCCGCTATTTCAAGCGCCCTTTTAACCGTTTCCTGACCCTTAACCTCAGAAAAATCAAACATACTTCCGCCGCCCGACGAAAAATAGCTTTCCTTATCGCTTACAAACGGCTCTATTTCGCTTTCGCCGCTAAAATGCTTAATTGCCGCCGAGATGCTTTCTATCGGATAAATTTCCGTTCCGTCAATAACCGCAGCTTCGTCTGCATTTTCTTTTGGCACATATATTTTTTTAAAGCCTGCCTTATATGCCGAAATAACCATAGGTAAAACTCCCGAAATCGGCAAAACTCTGCCGTCGAGAGAAAGCTCGCCAATAAACACCGACATTTCGGAATCCGGAATTGAGATCTGTCCCGTTGCCGCAAGAATTGCTATGCTTATCGGAAAATCATAGCCCGAACCTTCCTTTTTCATTGCTGCCGGAGCAAGATTTATTGTTATATGCTTTGCCGGGAATTTGCAGCCGGAATTTTTAATCGCCGTTCTGGCTCTTTCCTTTGCTTCCTTTACGGCAGCGTCCGGAAGCCCGATAACGTCGAGCGAGGGCATACCGTTTGAAATATCCGCCTGAACCTTAACGACCATGCCGTCTATTCCGATAAGACCGACAGTATTAATCTGTGCGAGCATTATATATCAATTCCTTTCGATATTTTTTCATCAAGCATATTTATTATTCCCGCAACCGCTCCGTCAACACAAGCATCCGAAATAAAATCGGCAATTCGGGTAACATCCGGGTTTGCGTCCGCCGGAGCGCAGCCTATATTCGCTTCCTTTAAAAGCGATATGTCATTTTCATAGTCGCCTGCGCCGACAGCTACTTTCGCGCCGGTATATTCCTTTATAAATTTAAGACATTCTCCCTTGCCGCCCGGCGGTATAATTTCAAGTCCCGTATTCCAGCTGCGCACAATCTGACCAATATCCGAAAAATTTTCGCACAGATATTTTTTTGCGTTCATTGTTACCTCTTCGCTGTCAAATATAAATACGATTTTGTGTATTCTTTTATCAAAGCCGTCAAAGTCGAACGGCTTCGGATTTATAAACGCGTTTTCGGTCAGCGAAAATACATTTATCCGAACAGGCTTGTATCTGCCGCTCACCTCGCTTGCGGCATTAACGCTCTTCTTTGGGAGAAAATATTCTTTAATTATTTTATCTTCCTTTAAATCATAAATAACCGCACCGTTAAGCGAGCATACAGGAGCGTTAATATACGGAATTTTCTTCTTTATAAAATCGGGCGCACGTCCCGTTGCAACGCTGAATATTCCGCCGTTTTCGGTAAAATATTTAATTGCCGCTCTGTTTTTCTCCGGCATTTCGGCATTATATAAAAGCGTTCCGTCAAGATCTGTAAGCAAAAGTATATTGTCAAATTTACTCATCGGATTTTTTCCCTCCTATGCCCTCAAATACAAGAGATTCAATCGCCTGCCACTCCTGAATTTCTCCTCTTTTAACCGACAAATCAAGCTGAGGAACCATAATAATCAGGTGCGCAAGCTCATCCTCCGAAAACGACCGTGCGGCCGAAATATATTTTGCCACCTTAAACGGAGGAACGGATATTGCGGAAGCAATATCACTTCTCGGCATATTCTGCTTTGTGTAAAGCTTCGCTTTAAGAAGCTTTTCAAACTCAATATAAAACAGGTACAAAATTGCAAACGGCGACTCCTTATTTGTCTTCAAATCCTCCATCAAAAGCAGTGCGCTGTCGGCATTTTTATTCATCATATAATCGCACAGATCAAAAACGCGCGCTTCAAGAGAACGCGAGGCAAGGCGACGAATATCCGTTTCCGTAATTTCATCACCGTCCGCATATGAGGAAAGCTTTTCAATCTCGTTTTTAAGAGCGTTGAGATTTTTTCCGCATATTGACGTCATAAGAATTGCGTTTTGCTTTGAAACGGTTTTCCCCAATCCGCGCGCTTCTCTCATAATCCACGTTACAATATCCGCGTCCGAAAGGCGCTTAAATTCTATAACGGTGCCGTGCTTTTTTGCCGATTTGTAAACGGCACCTCTTTTATCTACATTTGTTTCCTTTATTATAATAACAGTGTCGTCCGAAAGGTTCTCAAATATTCGCAGATAAAGTTCCTTTATTTCCGCAGACGTCTTTGCGCCGAACGCGCTGCTTTCCGATATGATAACTGCTTTTCTCTCCGCCATCATCGGAAACGTATCTACCGCATCGGCAATTTCCACAGGAGCCGAGTCTTTTCCGTCAAGAGTAATCCGATTAAACTCCGGAAAGCCCATATCGGGAATTTTTTCGCATATTCTTTTTGTATAAAGCTCTGTTAAAAAATCCTCTTCGCCGAAAAAAACGTAAAGCTTTGAAAGTTTATCGTTTTTTATTTGATTTTTCAGAGTAACAATATCGTTATTCATTAATTTTTGCTCCCTTAAAGCAGTAAATCTTTTTTATTCCGCTTTTATCTATATAAAAATGAATGTCACCGCACCGGTCCGTTCTGTAAATTTTGCAGCCGGAATTTATGCAGCGGTCAACAACAAGCTGATTTGGGAATTTAAACATATTATCCTTCCCCAGACTGAATACGCAGAAAACAGGTCTTGCTTCATCTAACAAATGCTGACTCGTTGACGTTTTTGAGCCGTGATGCGGAATTTTCATAATATCGCATTTAACGTCCGAAATTCCTGCCTCCGACTCGCGCGTTATATCACCGGTATACAAAACGGATGTGCCCTCATACGTAATTTTCGCAGCAAGCGATTTTCCGTTTTCGTCGCCGGCGTTTTTCTGCGCGTCTGTATAAATAAACTCTATGTCCGTGTTTTCAAGGTTTGCGCGGCATGATGAGCTTATATAATGCACCGCAGCTCCTTTTTCCGCCGCTTTTGCTTCTATTATATCACGATATGAATTGTTTGGCAAGTAGTCGGGCATAAATATTTCTTTTGCGGGCAAATTATCCATAACTGTTACAATTCCATCGGCATGATCCTTATCATAATGTGACAAAATTATAGTTTCCACTTCCATTATTCCGTTTTTGCGCAGATACGGAACAACCTCTGCCGCACCTATATCATAATCGGAATAAACCGGGCTTCCGCCGCCGTCAACCATTATAACCTTATCATGCGGTAGCTTTATCACCGAACAGTCGCCCTGATCAACGTTTACAAACGTAACCTCAGCCACATCTCTATTTATTATTTTCAAAGCTGAGTACGAAGCGATGAACGCAGCACATACACACAGCGCCGCAAAGCATTGCTTATTTCTCTTCCACAGAATAAGCCAAAGTCCGTAAAGTGCCGCATAATACGAAACAACATATAAAATTCCTCTCGGCAGGAGCGCAACGTTTGCAAACGGCAGCATTTCCATAGCCTTTGATATATGAACAATCAATTTTATAATAAACGGAATAAAAGCGGTAAGCGTTCTGCCGAAAATCGCGCTTACAGCAGCTGAAATCCCAAACAAAATATATACCAAAGTAAAAAGCGGCATAATAACAAAGCCTGCCGCAAAGGAATACGGCGTCAGGCAATACCCGAGCTCCGCAGCCGCAGGCGAGGCGGCAAGCATGGTTATAACATAATAAGAAACAAGAGAAAGCACGGGAAATCTCTTTAGATATGTGCGGATATGCCTTGAAAACAAAATCAAAGCCGCCGTGCTTACCGCCGACAAAATAAACCCGCCCTCCAAAAGCGTGAACGGGCTGAAAATTCCGGTCAGAATTACAGCCAGGCAAAGAGCCTCTTTTTCGCTGCGCAGTCCGCGCATATAGGTAAGCAGGTACGACAGCGCAATAAAAAGACACAGCTTCCACGCGGACGGAACCGTCATATTCATATAAAGATAGACTAAAAGCAAGCCTGATATTAAAGCAATTTTCTTTTTTCTTTCCCTTATCAGTCCGCCGAGCAGAAAAATCAAAAGCGAAACATGAAGATATGGGCAGTAAATATATCGGTAAAGACCGGTATATGACATACCGAACACTATTTCATCGGGAATTTCGGATTTGTTTTTAAGCAGCATACCCTTTAAAAATGCTGCCGTTGTTTTATCAAAAGCAGTGTCCGCATAATCGTTTACGGCCGAAATATATGCATATGAAAATTTTTCATAAGGCGACAAATGCGGAATTTCTCCGGAAAGACGGATTTCCTTTGAAAACATAGAATAGAATATTCCGTCCTTAAGACTTGCGCGCCGCCTGTCATAGCTTGTCGTGTTTAGCTTTTCCTTTACGGGTTTTAACGTTCCAAAGGCAATAATTTCTTCGCCCGTTTTTGCAATATCCGACGAGGATACTTTAATTTTACCCTTTATTTCGGTTTTCTCTCCGTCCGAAACAACATATTTCACCTTCAGCGCAAATGAAGAGCTTTCGGAATACTTTTTAACGTCGGAGCAAACAACGCCGCATACGGTAATTTCCTTACCCTCGTATTCGCTGAGCGGGCAAAACGACTTGTCGCTTTTTATCCCCATAACATAAACGCCGACAATAAAGCAAAGCGGCACACAAAGGAGAATTTCAATCTTCATTTTCTTTATAATATACGCCGCCGCGCATACTGTAAGCGGAATAATTATAAAGAAAGCCGCATAAAATATTATTCTTTCGATTGCAAGGGAATAAAGTCTTTCCGACAGAAGTAGACCGCCGTAGTACGCGGCAGCCGACCAAAACAGTACAAAAAACACATAAATCCCTCCCCCTGCGGCAGCTGATAATCAATAATACTCATCAAAATCGTTAAAATCCTCATCATCGTATTTACATATGATATGCTTCGTTTTTTCTATAGGATAAGGCGCATTTTCCTCGCTGAAATATTCAACCTTTACCACCTCAACAATAGCCTCGCGGTTATTTTCTCCTGCCGGAACTACAACAAGATCCCCCTCAGCTATGCTTTCGTCATCGGTAATATAGTAATAGCTCTTATATCCGTCGTCAAATGATACACTGCAAAAAATATAATCTCCCTCGAGCCGCCTTTTTACGCTGTAAACCGCCGGATCAAGCGCATCTCCGAACCTGTAGGTACACAAAAAATCAAGAATACGGCCTGCGAAATGCGGAAAATCCTCCGGAAGTCCGACACTGTCATATATGCCATTTGCAGTAAAGACTTTACCGTCATCATAGCTTACGGTCAGCGTATAATTCGCGTTTTCCTCTGAAATTTTGCCGCTTCGGCATGATTTAAACAATTCCTCTTCATCAAAGCGGTCAAAAAGAGCTCTGACATTATCGGGAAGCTCATATTTATGCATGACTCTTCCGCCGCTCACGCTCTGGATAAGCTCAATCGTGCCTGCCTCTTTATCGGCGGTAAGCTGCTCAAAGCAGCCTGCACACGCCGGCGGCTCGGAATTATTCAAAGCGCCGTCCGTCATTAAAAGCTTTAAAACAACTTTCACCATTTTGCCGCTTCCGTTTTTTACGCGCCCTTTTTTAAACACACTTCTAAGCGCGCCGATAATCCTGTTTTTGCCTGATTTTTTCATAATTACAAAGCTCCGGTCAAAAAAATTAAAATCAAATTTTATCCGCAAATAATTTTTTATGCAAAAAATATGTCGGATTTTGACTTGCAAATTATATTCCGATTATACCATATATGATAAATTTAGTCAATACTTTATACCGTTTTTAAAGCTCAAAGCTTACAAAAACATCAATTTATCGCCTTTTGCACGGTCTGCAAACGCGGATTGCTTATATTAATTTGCGAAATTATGTACAAATATTTTCTTTTGAATAAAAAAAACGCATAAAACTATTGAAATTTTACTTTATTCATGTTATAATTATAGATATAAGTCAAAATGGATCAGTGTAATTAAAAATAAATATTCTCACAACGGGAATATCAAAGAGGTGATAATATTGCTGCAAAAGCGTTGGGTTTTCAGAAATCAGGACTACAAAAAAGACGAAATAATAAAAACTGCACAGTCCCTGTCGGTTTCGCCCGTAATTTTAACGCTTTTGTACAATCGCGGTATAACATCGCCACAGGATATGCGCGCGTTTATTGCAAAATCCATGCAGAATATTCATAACCCGCTTGAGCTTCCCGATATGGAGGCGGCGTCAAGCCGCATTTATTCGGCAATTCAAAACGGCGAAAAAATATGCATATACGGCGACTATGACGTTGACGGAATAACCTCCGTTACAATACTTTATAAATATCTCCTCTCGCACGGGGCGGACGTTTCGTATTACATACCTAACCGCTTCAGCGAGGGCTACGGACTTAATATAATGGCGGTAAACAAAATTTCAAAAACAGGCTGCCGCCTGCTTATAACAGTTGACTGCGGAATAACATCGGTCGGCGAGGTGCAGCTTGCGCGCGCTCAGGGAATGGACGTAATTGTAACAGATCACCACAATTGCAGGGAGCGACTGCCGGAGGCGGTTGCCGTTGTAGATGCAAAAAGAGAGGACTCGGTTTATCCGTTCAGAGAGCTTTGCGGCGCCGGAGTCGCACTTAAAACGGTGCTTGCGGTTTCGCAGCTTTTCGGAGAGAGCGCAAAGGACGTATTTTACAAATACTGCCCCTATGCCGCAATCGGAACAATTGCCGATATTGTAACGCTGACAGACGAAAACAGAACAATCGCCGACAGAGGAATAAAGGCGATCAGAGAAAACGCTCCGTGCGGAATTGCCGCGCTCATTAAAGCTGCGGGAATATCGGACTTAAACTCCGGCTCGGTCGCGTTTGGCATAGCGCCGCGCCTTAATGCTGCCGGGAGAATGGAAAGCGCGCAGATAGGCGTTGAGCTTCTCATGTGCTCCGACAAAAAAAGAGCGGAGGAGCTTGCCAATCTTTTAAACGAAAAAAACACCTTGAGAAAATACGAAGAAAATAAGATATACGAAAGCGCCGTTTCAAAAATCGAAGCAGACAGCGAATATAAAAATAAAAAAATAATTGTAATATGCGGAGATGGCTGGCACGAGGGCGTAATTGGAATTGCCGCGTCGATAATATGCGAAAAATATCATAAGCCCGTTATAATGCTTTCTTCAGACGGAAAACGCGCAAAGGGCTCTGCAAGAAGCGTAGACGGCTTTAACATTTATGACGCCATATCCTCCTGCGGAGATTTGCTTGACGCATACGGAGGTCATTCAATGGCAGCCGGAGTGACTGTAAAGCCCGATAACCTCGAAGCATTCGATTACAGAATTAATTCATATGCAGATGAAAACATAACCGATGAAGCCCGTCTTCCGTCGCTTAAAATAGACTGCCGCATATCGCCGTCGGCGCTCACTGCCGCAAACATAAAAATGCTGTCCTCACTTGAGCCGTTTGGCTGCGGAAATGAGGAGCCGGTATTCTCGATTCACGGCGCAACCGTTAAAACGGCAATGCAGCTCGGAGATACAAAGGCACACCTTAGGCTTCAGCTCGAAAAGCAGGGAAAGGCTCTCTCGTGCATTGCATTCAGAATGGGTGAGCTTTATGAGGAGCTGACTCCGGGCAGAGTGATTGATATTGCTTTTTCACCGGAAATAAACGTTTATAACGGCTTTGAAAGCGTTCAGCTCAGAATACTTGACATAAAATTGGTAAACTAATGGCATAATATACATATGAATTATACCTCATACAGCAGGGAAGTGATTTATCTATGGAAAATATAATCGAACACGACAAACCTATAGACTGCAGCGAAGACACCGATGCGGTTGTTGACAAAATAATCGAAACGGTCAAGGCAAGCAATCCTCAGGCAAACACCGATATGATTTATGTTGCGTACCGGCTTGCAAAGCATGCGCACGAAAATCAGTATCGCCGTTCGGGAGAGGCATATATAAATCACCCTGTTCAAATTGCGTATATAGCATCTCAGATGTCGCTTGACGTTACGGCGATAACGGGCTGTATGCTGCATGACGTTGTTGAGGATACGCCGTATTCTCTTGACAATTTAAAAACAATTTTCGGCACGGAGGTTGCCGAGCTGGTTGACGGCGTTACAAAGCTGACAAAGCTGCAATACTCCACGCTTGAGGAGCAGCAGGTTGAAAACCTCAGAAAAATGTTTCTTGCTATGGCAAAGGACATAAGAGTTGTCATAATAAAGCTTATCGACAGGCTTCACAATATGAGAACGCTGTCGGCAATGAGCCACGAAAAGCAGCTTGAAAAGGCGCGCGAAACGCTTGAAGTATACGCGCCGCTTGCTCATCGCTTGGGTATGTCAAAGATAAAAATAGAGCTTGAAGATCTCTCACTTAAATATCTTGACCCCGTAGCGTATGAGGAAATAAGAGAAAGCATAAATCAAAAGCGCAGCGAGCGCGAGGAATATATAAAACATATTATTGAAAAAATCAAAGAAAAAATCGCTCAGGCAGGCATAAAGGGCATTGTGAAGGGCAGAGCAAAGCATTTTTACAGTATATTCAGAAAAATGTATACTCAAAACAAAACAATAGATGAGCTTTACGACCTTTTTGCCGCAAGAGTAATTGTAAACACGGTTGCGGACTGCTATGCCGTTTTGGGTATGGTCCATGAAATGTATACGCCCGTTCCTATGCGTGTTAAGGACTATATAGCAATGCCGAAGCCGAATATGTATCAGTCGCTTCATACAACCGTTATAGGAGAAAACGGTATTCCGTTTGAAATTCAGATACGCACCTTTGAAATGGACAGAGTTGCCGAAAACGGTATTGCGGCACACTGGAAATACAAAGAGGGTGTTTCGGGAGAGGATCCGCTGGATTCAAAGCTTGAATGGGTTCGTCAGCTTCTCGAAACACAGATGAACAACGTTGACAGCGACGACTTTTTAAGCACGCTTAAAATTGATTTGTTCGCAGATGAGGTTTTCGTGTTTACTCCGCAGGGCAAGGTAATCTGTCTGCCGGCAAAAAGCACGGTAATAGATTTTGCATTTGCAATTCACTCTCAGGTCGGCTATAAAATGAGCGGCGCTAAGGTCAACGGAAAAATTGTTCCGAACAACTATATACTCAAAAACGGAGAAATAGTTGAAATACTTGCAAACAACACGCACGGTCCGAGCCTTGACTGGCTTAAAATTGTGCGCACAAATCAGGCAAAGAGCAAAATAAATCAATGGTTCAAAAAGCAAAACAGAAGCGACAATATAGCGCACGGAAAAGACCTTATAGAGCGCGAATTAAAGCGCATAGGCTTTACCCATGCACAGCTTTTCAGGGACGAGTGGGTTTCACGGCTTCTTAAAAGATACTGCTATCAGAATATTGACGATTTATACGCCGGCGTCGGCTACGGAGCCGTAACGGCGCAGAAAATAGTGCTTAGGCTCAGAGATGACCTAAAGCTTGAACAAAAAGAGCAGGAGCGGCGCGAAGCTCCGCTTGTTGCCGACAAAACTCCGACAACCGTTTCAAAAACGCAGTCGGGCAAGGGCATAATCGTCAAGGGAATAGACAACTGTCTTGTTCGTCTTGCAGGCTGTTGCAGCCCTGTTCCGGGAGATGAAATTGTAGGATTTATCACTAAAGGCAGAGGCGTTTCAGTACACCGCGCGGACTGCCCAAATATGCGCCCTGAGGTGCTTTCGGAAGAGGACAAGGCAAGGTTTATCGACGTTGCATGGGCAGATAATTCTTCAAATTCATATGTTGCAAACATTCAGATCGAGGCTCACGAAAGAGCCGGAATAATGTTTGAAATATCCGCGCTTTTAAAGGATTTGAATATAACGTGCAAAACGGTCAATGCATTTGTGAATAAAAAGAATATCGCAGTGCTTCAGGTCGGGATTGAAATTTCAAGCACATATGAGCTTTCAAACGTGGTTAAGAAAATTCATCAGCTGCCGGATGTTTTGAACGTTTCAAGAATTTCAAACTAAAAACGGAGGTATAAAATGACTCAGGATATAAAAATATCTACGGAATATATAAAGCTCGATCAGCTTCTTAAATTTTCCGGAATTGCCGACAGCGGAAGCATGGCAAAGGATATGATAGCGGACGAAATTGTCAGCGTAAACGGCGAAATCTGCACCATGCGTGGCAAGAAGCTCCGCGCGGGAGATACGGTTTGCGTCAGTCTTGACGAGGAACAAACCGTTAAAATAATCTGATTATGCGTGTAAACAGGCTGATACTTAAAAATTTCAGAAATTACGAGGAACAGACGGTTGAATTTTCACCGTCGACAAATATTATCTTAGGCAATAACGCAAACGGCAAAACGAATATTCTTGAAGCTGTTTACCTATTTGCGCATGGCAAAAGCCACAGAGCGAAGCAGGATTCGGAAATGATTAATTTCGGCAGCAAAACCGCCGCCGTAACACTTGAATTTGAAAACAGCCAAAGGTCGTACACCGCCGTTATGAAGCTGAGCAGAGGCGGAAAAAAGCTTGTTACGGTAAACAATGTTCCTATTACAAAGCTGAGCCGACTGATGAGCTACATGAAGGTTGTTATGTTTTCGCCGGATGACCTGTCGCTTGTAAAGGGCTCACCGTCGGGCAGACGAAAATTTATCGACGCGGCAATTTGCAGAATGTATCCGTCATATATGTCGGCGCTTTCGGAATATCAAAAGGCAGCATCGGAGAAAAACACATTGCTCAAATCGCTGAAAAAAAGCGGAGCGCAAAGCGATCCGTACCTATCGGTATGGAACGACAGGCTTGCCGAAACGGCAGAAAAAATAATGCAGCACAGACGTGATTTTATTTCGGAGCTTGCAGAGCTTTGCAGAGCCGTCGGAGCGGATATATCGGGCGAAAAGCTCACCGTTTCCTATGAGCCTAACCTGCCCGTCGAAAATAAAAAGGATATATTTGAATTTCTTGAAAAAAACCAAAGAAGCGAGATTTTCGCTTCTGCAATGCGGCACGGAATACAGCGCGATGATATTTCTGTTTTAATAGGTGAGCTTGACGCGAGAATATACGCGTCGCAGGGGCAGCAAAGAACCTGCGCACTGGCAATGAAAATTGCCGAAGCGGACTATATTTTCGCAAAAACCGGAGAATATCCCGTGCTTCTTCTCGACGATATACTCTCCGAGCTTGACATTAACAGACGAATGTATCTCTGGGAGAGGATTATCGGCAAGCAGGTGCTTATAACCTGCACGGATATGGACTTTTTTGAGAACAGACACGGCGCCAAGCTGTTTTATGTTCAGAACAATAAAATCGAGGACAGGGGGATAAACGATGTATCTTCATCTGGGAAATAATTTTTCGGTTGACGGAGATGATATAATCGGCGTTTTTGACATGGACAATACAACCGTTTCAAAGCGCGGCAGATATTTTCTCGCGGACGCGGAAAAAAAGGGAAGCGTTATAAATGCGTCGGACGATTTGCCGAAATCCTTTATCGTTTCGCAAAAGGGCGGCAAATGCCGCGTTTACATATCGTCAATTTCAACGCAGACGCTTCTTAAAAGATCAAGACAGTCGGAGGACAGCTGGCTTAAATAAAATATTCGGTAATTACAATTACCTATAATAAATATATATCGAAAGGAATAATTTTATAAATGAGTATGGATAAAATCGAAACCAAATACGACGAAAATCAAATACAAGTGCTTGAAGGGCTTGACGCGGTAAGGAAAAGACCGGGTATGTATATCGGCTCAACCGCCGCACCGGGACTTCATCATCTTGTTTATGAAATTGTGGATAACTCCATAGACGAGGCACTTGCCGGATACTGCACGGAAATTATAGTTAATATAAACGCCGACGGTTCCGTTACGGTTATAGACAACGGACGCGGTATTCCTGTCGGTATTCATCCGCAGCAGGGCATTCCGACGGTTGAGGTTGTTCTCACAATTCTTCACGCGGGCGGCAAATTCGGCGGCGGCGGATATAAGGTTTCGGGCGGACTTCACGGCGTCGGCTCATCTGTCGTAAATGCTCTTTCGGAGCGCCTTGAGGTTGAGGTTTCCGACGGAAAGCACGTTTATTATCAAAGCTATCAGCGCGGCAAGCCGACCTGCAAACTAAAGATAATAGGCGACACCGACAAGACCGGAACAAAAATTACATTTCTTCCGGACGCCGAAATTTTTGAAACGCTTGAATTTGATTATGACACACTTCTGAAGCGTTTGAGAGAGCAGGCTTTCTTAAACAAGGGCGTAAAAATTATCTTTTCCGATTTGAGAAATCCGGATATTAAGCCTGTCACTTTGCACGCAGAGGGCGGCATAAAGGAATTTGTAACATACTTAAACCGCAGCAAAACTCCTATTCATGACGATGTTGTATATTTTGAGGCAAAGCGCGAGAATATGGAGGTTGAGGTTGCAATGCAGTACACAACCTCATATAACGAGGTTATAATGAGCTTTGCAAACAACATTCATACAATGGACGGCGGAACTCATGAAACGGGCTTTAAATCGGGTCTTACAAGAGTAATAAACGACTATGCGAGAAAATATAACTTCCTTAAGGAAAAGGATCAAAATCTTTCAGGAGAGGACACAAGAGAGGGTTTGACCGCAATAATCAGCGTTAAGGTTACGGAGGCGCAGTTTGAGGGACAGACAAAAACAAAGCTCGGAAACAGCGAAGCGAGAACGCTTGTTGAAACGGCGCTCAATGACAAGCTTGCGGCATTTCTTGAAGAAAACCCGAAGGTTTCGAGAATAATTATAGATAAAACAATCACAGCTTCAAGAGCGCGCGAGGCGGCAAAAAAGGCAAGAGAAGCTACAAGAAGCAAATCCGCCGCAAACAATTCATCACTTTTGGGCAAACTTGCAAGATGTACCGATGAAAACACGGATTATGCAGAGCTTTATATCGTCGAGGGGGACTCGGCAGGCGGCTCCGCAAAGCAGGGAAGAAACAGACGTTTTCAGGCTATTCTTCCGCTTTGGGGAAAAATGCTTAACGTTGAAAAGTCAAGAATAGACAAGGTTTATTCAAATGAAAAGCTTCTCCCGATTATACAGGCGCTCGGAGCGGGTATCGGCGAGGATATAGACCTTACAAAGCTTAAATACGGAAAAATAATCATTATGGCCGATGCCGATGTCGACGGCTCACATATCAGAACACTGCTTCTGACATTCTTTTTCCGTTATATGCGCCCGCTTATAGACGGAGGTCATATATATCTTGCTCAGCCGCCGCTTTTCAAGGTATTCAAGGGCAAGAACAAAAATTATCAGGAGCGCTTTGCCTTTTCCGAAGCAGAGCGTGACGCGCTTACGGCAGAAATGGGTCCCGGCGCAAAGGTTCAGAGATATAAAGGTCTTGGTGAGATGGACTCGGAGGAGCTTTGGGAAACGACAATGAATCCCGAAACAAGAACAATGCTCAGAGTTGAGCTTGAGGACGCTCAGCTTGCCGACGAAACCTTTACAATACTTATGGGCGAAAAGGTTGAGCCAAGACGTGAATTCATAGAAAAACACGCAAAATATGTATCAAATCTTGATATATAACAGCCGATGCGGCTTTTATATATAAATTAAATATGCGTTGCATCGGTACGCAGGTGATCGAGTGACAGCAAGGAGGATTTATTTTATGGAAGAGAAAAAAACATCGACAAAAACGCTGGTGACCTACGGTCTGCTTACGGCAATTGTGGTAATTCTGCAGCTGCTCGGCTCATTCGTACGGTTTGGTCCGTTTTCGATTTCGCTCGTGCTTATGCCGATTGTCATTGGCGGAGCATTGTGCGGCCCGGCAGCGGGAGCATGGCTCGGATTTGTGTTTTCGGTTACGGTCTTGTGCATGGACAGCTCGGCTTTCCTGGCAGTCAGTATCCCCGGAACGCTGTGCACCGTAATTTTAAAGGGCGTGCTTGCAGGCTACTTGTCAGGGCTTGTGTATAAGGCTCTCGAAAAAACAGGCTCCGTATTAGCAACCTTTGCGGCAGCTTTTGTATGCCCTGTTGTAAACACGGGAATATTTCTTTTAGGCTGCAAGGTGTTTTTCATGCCGCAGATAACGGAGTGGGGACAGGCTCTCGGCTTTGAAAACGCCGCAAAATACCTTATATTCGGTATGGTCGGCGGAAACTTCATATTTGAGCTTGCGATAAATATGATTTTAAGCCCCGTAATCGTTCGGCTCGTAAAAATGAGATCAAAAAAATAAAATTTTATAAAATTTCAAAGGGCTGCCGCAAATGAGCTTTTAATGTTCGTTTGCAGCAGCCCTTTATTTATTGTTTTACTCTGCCGGAGCGATATAAAGTATATCCGTTACATCTCCGTAAACTGCCTTATAAAATACAAATCCCGGACAATATCCGCCGTAGTCTTTATCCATTTCGCTCCAAAGATAACTGTCATCTTTAATATAGGATGAAGGAATTCTTTCATAATTGACGTCCGAATACGACTGTACGCTTATCAGATTTGAAGCGGCAGGGTCATAAACAAACACATTTACATTATTTTCATCAACATAAAAGCTGTTTGTTTTATCCGAAAAATAGTTTCCATAGCTTCCGCTAATATTTGCAGCGCTCAAATCAAAATCCTCATCATATACCGGTATTCCTCCGCCGACAGACACATAATTAAGCTGATCCCATTTATCAATATGCGTTTTCACCTTATCATCGGAAATATACTCAATTCCGCTTAAATATTCATATGCATTGTCAAACGAGAAATAATATCCCCTTCTAAGCATAGAGCCTGCCGAAAAAATTCTGTTTATTGACTTTATTTTGTTTTCACTATCGACAGTAAAGATTATAACATCACCGGTATTTAACCTGTTTACATCATTATGATGTCCGTCAATGTTGGTATACTCTGTGCAGTCGACATTTGTTTTAAATGTTTTTACGTTTTCGCTTCCGCCGGTATAAAGACTTATTTCAAACACCTGGTTGCCGTCATCATTTGACACCGATCTCACGCTTTCAACAACCGAAAACGGTGTGTCCTCATTAATCTGAGCATTACCCTTTAAAATAAGCATAAACTGAGCAGCTTTATCACTGTCGCAAATAACCGCTTCATACGGCTTTTCATCAACAAGCGCACTCATGGTAAGCGGACAAAAATCGTCTTCGGAATAGTCGGAAATATTCTGCCAATCGCCGTAATTCATTTCGCTGAAATCAAGAATTTTTGTGCTATCGTCTATCCTTGAAATGCCAAATCTTTTTGCCCGTGCGTTATATGAATTAGTACCTGAAATTGTGTCCGTTTTACTCAAAGAAGCTAACTTCCCTTCATCTGATGCTCTGTATGACACTATTCTTTGTGAAATGTCATTTAATGAGCCGTCCTGCGAATAGCAAATTCCCTTTGCATCCGAATATATTTGTGCTCTTCTCGGCTCAAGCGTCACTAATTTGCCATCTGCAGTTATAATTCTTATATACATTTTTGAGCTTCTGTCTTCATATACTCTGTCTATTATTCCATAGCTTGTATTTTCAGAAAGCTCGTAAACATCTACAATTTCTCCGAGCGAGGTAACGTACCAAATCGCATTTATTCCAGCAGTTATATCAATAGACTGCGTAAAATATTTTTTTGAATTAATTATAATCTCCAGGCTGTCATTATCTCTCGAAGCTTCCGAAGCAACTGCGGTAAACGGCTTTGTTACCTCAATTAAAACATTTTTCGACTGAACAAAATCGTCTTCACTGTTAAAATACAATGTCAAAACGTCGCCTACAGCTATGTCGCTCGCCTTTATTTCATTTTCTCCGTCCGTTATCCTATAGCCGTGATAGCCGTCGGTATAAAGCGCTATGCTGTTTTGCGCCATGCTGCCTGATGAAAAATAAATTTTCATCATTTGTCCCGACACTCGAATATCCTTTACAATTCCCCAATGTGCGTGCTTTATTTTAATTACATCATACCGCCCGTTTCCGTCAGTGTCATAAATCGTAAGCACATCCGGACGGGTAAGGTACTTGTCAAGGCTCTGAATATCGCATAAATATCCGTTTATGTATGTAGTCACGTCATCGTCAAGCCTGTATATTTCACCACGTATTTCAATAGATTCACGGCTTACGGATGCAATATCCTCCGCATTGATTGATATTCCGCCGTCCGATCCGATATTTACAAATTCAATGCTCTCAATATTTGAAAGCGTTTCGGCAGCCGCAAGCGGCTTATTTATATTTTCACTGCTCATAGTAAAAAGCTTAATGCCGTCAGCGTTCTCATTTGAGCCGATGCTCTGCCCGTTTGAAAGCTTTTCCGCACCGAGCATTTTGCTGCCCGAATATGAAGCGGCGTAAAATGCCGGAGTGTCAAACAGGGGATATAATCCCTTTGCTGTGACAGCTGCACCGTCAAAGTTAAATTCAAACGGATTATTATATATTTTCTCAAAGCTCTCTTGCGCTATAACGGACGGAATATAATATATATCCGTAACGGCGTCATTATATATTTTAAGATAAGCACAGCTTGCATATCCGTCCTCATAAGACGGCTTTATATTGCCGAAATCGGATTTAAACGTCTTTTGGGTAAGAGCATTGTATTCCATAACAAAGCAGTCGTCCGCCACTCTGAACGCTTCGTTTTCTTTGTTCGGATATTCAAGCTCAATATATCCGCTGTCTGTTTCGGATACGATGCCGAAAGCAAAATTTGTGCTGTCCCACTTATATATATCCGTGCTTATATATCCGCCGGAGGTGCTTCCGGTTATAAATTCTTCTGCCGAATTTGTTGTTATTCCTTGTCTTGTAACGTCCGCAGACGGCAAGGAATAAAGCTTAAAAATGCTGCCGCTATAGCCTATGGAATAGGCAATAATATCTCCTGCCTTAGCAGGCACATCTGCCTTGAAAGAAGCTCCGTTCGGGTTATTTCTGTCAATTATGCTTATAACTCCGTTTTTGTTCCCCGTCACAACCGAGAACGGATCAGCTACGTCAACATCCTGAAAGCCCTGCGTAACAGCGCATAAAACAACGCTGCCGTCCTCATACTCTAAACCTTTGCTGTAAAGCAGCGTATATTCGCAACCCTCTCTGAACCTGTCAAGAGAAAACCTGCGCACATCATTTGTTGTATCATCACCATCAAAAAGTTCTGTCAGGTCAAGCATATACGTTTTATCGGAAAGATAAGCCGGGAAAACCTTGTTTGCCTTAAAAGTACCGCTCGTTTCGTAGCTTTTAATATTATTAATTTCGGAAAGCCTGCCATTTGAATCAAGACTATACTCAAGCATTTCGCCGAGCATTACGCCGTCAATTTTTCGGATTATATCTTCATTTGCCGCCTTAAGCGTTATTCTGTCACCGGAAAAGGTTATAAGCTTTACACGCACCTCTTCCGCTTCCGCATTTTCAAACCCCTCAAATACGGCATAATTATGCTTTGAGTAATCAACTCTTGCATTTGCTATCCTACCTGTAATATCCAGAGAAAACGTATACCATTCGCCCTCACTGAGCCATAAATAACCGCATATATCATATTGCTTTCCGTCTACCGTGCAGCTTTGATCGGATAAATCCTCAACCCGTCCGGAAATTGTTTTATCGCAGATTTCAAATCTGACATTTTGCGCACATCTTAAATCATCGCCATCGTAATAAACAGTAACAACCGCACCTTCGGTAAGAGAAGAAATATCCGACGGTTTTCCGTTTTTTAAATATGTATATGACACATCCGAATCCATCGTGTACACGCCACTTGTTTCTTCGCAATTCGAAAAAATAATTTTCGGGTCTCCGTTTTTTTGTTTAACGCTGTCGATTATCGCCGTAAAAAAGTTTTCCGCATCAGCGGCGCTTGCCGGAGCTGATATTCCGCCCAAAATTAAGCTCAGACACAGTAAGAAATAAAAATAACGTTTCATAATAATCTCCCTTTTCGTAAATTTAAGAGGTTTGTACATTAATTCTATTATATACCAAAACCTTACGGTTGTCAACATATTTTTACAAAAAAATAACGACAAACTGAAAAAGTTTGTCGTTTTGGAGCGGAAGACGAGATTCGAACTCGCGACGTTCACCTTGGCAAGGTGACGCTCTACCACTGAGCCACTCCCGCATGACAAGATCATTATATCACATAAATTATCATTTGTCAAGAGTTTTCTTTTAAAAATTATAAAATTATTGTTTTTCACTGTTTTTTATTTTCAAGATTGTATAAATAGTTAAAAATGTTTGAATATTCTGAAAAGCACTTGATTTTTTCGCGCCAATGTATTAAAATAGAAGTGTGTATATATACTTTAATATACGCATTATTTCACAGGAGGAATTTAAATGTCAGATTTACGATTTGATTACAGCAGAGCGAAGGAATTTATTAGCGCTCATGAAATAGCGAATCTTGCGCCGCAGATTGAAGCAGCACACAAAATGCTTCATGAAAAAACAGGTGCGGGATCGGATTTTCTCGGCTGGGTTGACCTGCCGGAAAACTATGACAAGGAAGAGTTTGAAAGAATTAAAAAAGCCGCTGAAAAAATAAGAAGCAATTCTGAGGTTCTTATAGTTATCGGTATAGGCGGATCATATCTCGGCGCAAGAGCGGCGATTGAAATGCTTTCACATTCGTTTTACAATGTATTGTCAAAAGAGCAGAGAAAGGCTCCGCAGATTTTCTATGCGGGCAACAGCATAAGCTCAACATATCTGCGCGATTTGCTTGACGCGGTTGACGGAAAGGATTTTTCGGTAAACGTTATTTCAAAGTCGGGCACAACAACAGAGCCTGCAATCGCATTCAGAATTTTCAAGGAATTGCTTGAGAAAAAATACGGAAAAAACGGAGCAAAGGAAAGAATTTTTGCAACGACCGATAAAAAGCGCGGAGCACTTAAAACCCTTGCGGACACAGAGGGCTATGAAACCTTTGTTATAAGCGACGACGTCGGCGGAAGATTTTCCGTTTTGACGGCAGTCGGACTGCTTCCGATAGCCGTTGCCGGAATTGATATTGATGCTATAATGAAAGGCGCACAGTCGGGCATGAAGGAATATTCAAATCCCGATGTAAACGAAAATATGTGCTATCAGTATGCGGCAGTAAGAAACATTCTTGCAAGAAAAGGCAAGAGCGTTGAAATGATGATAAACTTTGAGCCTGCACTTCACTATTTCGGTGAGTGGTGGAAGCAGCTTTACGGCGAAAGCGAGGGAAAGGACAACAAGGGTATTTTCCCGGCAGCTGCCGACTTCTCAACGGATCTTCATTCTATGGGTCAGTATATCCAGGAGGGACAGAGAATTTTATTTGAAACTGCGCTTCTCCCGGACGAGCCCGAAAAGGATTTTGAAATTGAGGCTGATAAGGAAAACCTTGACGGACTTAATTTCCTTGCAGGCAAAACACTTAATTATGTAAATTCTATGGCAGCTCTCGGAACTGCAATAGCTCACACTGACGGTCTTGTTCCAAACCTCGCTGTAAGAATACCGAAGCTTGACGCGTTTAATTTCGGAAAGCTTGTGTATTTCTTTGAAAAGGCGTGCGGTATATCAGGCTATATTCTCGGCGTAAATCCGTTTAACCAGCCGGGCGTTGAAGCGTACAAAAAGAATATGTTTGCGCTTCTGGGGAAACCGGGCTATGAAAAGGAAAAAGCGGAGCTTGATAAAAGATTATCCGAAAACAAATAATCCGAATTTGCCGAAAAAGGCACAGCTTCGGTCAAACGGTTGATTTTTGAGCATAGCGATTACGCGCGGAGGAGCAAGGGGCGCAGAGAAAATTTTTTAAAACAGCGCAGTTATTTATGCAGCACCGGCTAATCGTTGTTCTCATCTAATAAAGGGGATGTTAAAAAACTCCGGATCGCAAGAAAAAAATAGAAAGTACACATTATATAAAATATAATTATTATAGTAAAAAATCATTTCTTTTCTTGCTATAAAGCAAACTTCGCCTCTCGGCGTACCAATGTACGCCTTCGGGTATCCCAAAACTAAGGTTTTGGCTCAGTTTGTTTATTCCAAAGCTTTTTCCCTATCCCCTTGAAAACGAGCAAAGGCTGCGCGGCAAAAGTCAATTGACTTTTTCTGCACCGCCCCCGTACACAAAAATTTAAAGGAGGACATTGTAATGGTTGAATTAATTCTTGGAAAAAAGGGTACCGGTAAGACAAAGCATCTTATTGAAAATGTAAATAACGCTATAAGCGTTGCAAAGGGAAACGTTGTTTTTGTATCAAACTGTAATGCAAGAAATATGTATGATATAACAACAAAGGTTCGTATGGCTGATACATCTGAATTTGAAATTGATGATTACAGCGAATTTTTAGGATTTCTCTGCGGCATAATCAGCGGAAATTTTGATATAACAAATATTTTCGTTGACGGAATATTTAAAATTGTCGGAACAGACAAGCTTGACGGCTTTGAAGAATTTTTAAAGCGTCTTGACGCTATGAGCGCAAAATTCAACATTTCTTTTGTAATTACAGTTAGCATAGACGAAGCAGAAGCTCCGGATTACATGAAGAAATACGCATAAGAATAAATGCAGCCATAATACATATAATAAGTAAAATGCGGCGCAGTCCGCATTTTACTTAATTTGTTTTTTTCTGCATTTTGATTATCTAATAAATTATTCACGATGGGGGATTTTCAAATGTATTACCACAGTACAAGAAATAAAAATATAAGCGTTTCGGCGGCTCAGGCAATAAAGCAGGGCTTGTCGGAGGAGGGCGGACTTTTTGTTCCGGAGAGCTTTCCGGAGCTTTCGCTTACAGATATAAAGTATCTTTCCGAAATGAGCTACACGGGCAGATCCAGATTTATTCTCGGCAAATTTCTGACCGATTTTACCGAAAGCGAAATAGAGGACTGCGTAACAAAGGCATATACAAAGCAAAAGTTCGGAACCGATACAATCGCGCCGCTTTACAAGCTTGACGACAGCGTGTATTTCCTTGAGCTATGGCACGGTCCGACTTGTGCGTTTAAGGATATGGCGCTTCAAATTCTCCCTCATCTTTTAACAACCTCAATGAAGAAAACAAATGAGGATAAAGAGGTTGTAATTCTTGTTGCAACAAGCGGAGATACGGGTAAGGCAGCGCTTGAGGGCTTCAAGGACGTTGACGGAACAAAAATCATTGTATTTTATCCGAACAACGGAGTAAGTGAAATTCAAAAGCTTCAGATGGTAACGCAGGACGGCTCAAACGTGGGAGTATGCGCCGTAAACGGAAATTTTGACGACGCGCAAAGCGGAGTTAAAAAAATATTTACCGATGAAGAATACAAAAAAGCGGCAGGTGCCGGCGGCTACAGCCTTTCGAGCGCCAATTCGATAAACTGGGGACGCCTGGTTCCGCAGATAGTTTATTATTTTTCAGCGTATGCAGACCTTGTTAAAAATAACGAGATAAACTGCGGCGACAAGATAAACGTTGTTGTTCCGACAGGTAATTTCGGAAATATCCTCGCTTCATATTACGCTTATAAAATGGGGCTCCCGGTTAATAAATTTATATGCGCATCAAACGAAAACAATGTTCTTACGGACTTTATAAACACAGGCGTATATAATAAAAACAGACCGTTCCACACAACGTCGAGTCCGTCTATGGATATTCTTATTTCAAGCAATCTTGAAAGATTTTTATATGACCTTACGGGTGAAAACGATAAAATCGTTTCGGAATGGATGAGCGCGCTTTCGTCAACGGGCGAATATAAGGTAAGCGACAGCGTGTTTGAAAAGCTTACATCGCTTATGTGGGCAGGCTATGCAACCGACAGCGAAACAAAGGACGCTATAAAGAAAACTTATGACGATTTTAAATACGTGGTAGATACTCATACAGCTGTAGGAAAATGCGTATATGATAAATATGCGGCAGAAACAGGCGATAAAACAAAAACAATAATCGCTTCAACCGCAAGCCCGTTTAAGTTCAATCAGAATGTTCTTATTGCTCTCGGCGGACATAACAGCGTTGTCGGCAAAAACGAATTTGAGCTGCTTGAAACGCTTGCCGAAAAGAGCGGCATGAAAATCCCTGCTTCTCTTGCAGAGCTTAAAACAAAGCCGATTATATTTGATAACGTATGCGAGAAAAACCATATGCAGCGCGTTGTCAGCGATTTTCTTAACATAAATTGAATTAATACTTGACAAACGGTATTAAAAAATGTTATAATGTATATAATTGTATTGTACAATTGTTGATAATACGTTGATTGACAGGAGGATTGAGAAAAATGCAGACGAAGAAAAAAAAGCAGTTCAGCTATAAAGGCAAGCCTCTTTACCGTGTTGGAAATACAGTATATTACGGCGATCTCGGTGAAAAGTATATAATGCAATTTGATATAACCGAAACAAAGAAAATAAACGATTTGGACGCTGCTGCCAACGTTAAGCTTAAATTGGTAAGCAATACGAGCGACGCGCAGGTTTTCAGACAGTCTGAAAGACCAAATCTTTATTCGGCACTTGATATAGGCGCATGGTGGCTTAAAACTGCACTTGCTCAAAACTAAAAATATTTGTTTTTTATACACCTCAAGGCTGTTGCCTTTGAGGTGTATTTTTTATAAGTCAATTTTACGGCTTTTATTTGAAATCACCCGATATTTTAATTTACTAATGCGCTCTCGCCCCTTTTATAACCGCTTTACATTCTGCCTTATTGCATATACCGCATAAAACATAACCGCCAATTCCGTAATCGGCATAGCCAACCACAAAGAATTTGCTCCTGCCACCGCAGGCAAAATTAAAATCAAAATTCCGCTTATAACAAGACCTCTTGACACCGATACTATAAAAGCCGACTTTGGCTTCATTACAGCCTGAAAATAATAGGTTGAAAATATATTAAACGGCAGCAGCAAAAACGATAAAGAATACATTCTGATAATCGGCGGAGCCATACTTAATATTTTTTCTGTCGGGTCCATAAAAATACGTATATACAAATTCGGGCAAGTCAAGCTTAAGGCTGTCCAGAACACCCCGAAAAAAGCTGTTGTAATAACTGCCAGCCGAAGCGTTTCTATAATCCGCTTTCCCTTACCGCCGTCGTAATTTGTTGAAATAATCGGCTGCGCCGCCTGACCAACACTGTAAGCACAGCACTGAACAAAAGTACTTACCTGTATAATCGGTCCGTAAACCGATAGCGCGTCCGCTCCGAGATATTTCATAATATGCCTGTTAAAAAGCACCGTAAGAATACCCATTGCCACATCTATAAAAAAGGTCGGAAATCCAGTAATAAAAATCTCGCGCAGCTTGCCCGAGAGCTTTTGTGTTTTTACTATTCGGAGTGTGTTTTTCCTGCATACAAAATGCGTCAGCATAACAACAAAGGATATTACAGACCCGATAGCCGTAGCAAGCCCCGCTCCGTATATGCCCATATCGCAGACAAAAACAAAGAAGTAATCGCCGAAAACATTAAAAATTCCGCCAAGCAGCACACCAAGTGTTGCAAGCTCCGGATTTTTGCCATTTCTCAAAAAAGCCGCCAGCATCTGATTAGCCGAAAGAAAGTAATTTGAACCCGCCTGAAAAGGCATAATTTCGGCATATTTCAGTTTGTTGTCTTTGAAAGGCGCGAGCCTTCCGGCATCCTCCGTGCTAAAATCTACTCAAAATCGGAGTTAGGATTGCTTTTTTCGGCTAATCGCTTTTTTATCTACTTTTCCGTCTGTTCGGAATTAATTTCATTGTGCATATTGCGGATTTGCTTTTCCATTTCCGATTGCTTTTTCAAAATCGCAGTAACCTTATCAAAAATATCTTCTATCATAATTTCGGTTTTAAGATTGACTTTATAGTCATTTTCAGCACGCTGACGATCTTTTTCCTCTTGTCTGTTCTGACTCATCATAATAAGCGGAGCTTGAATGGCAGCCACGCAGGACAAAACCAGGTTAAGCAGGATAAACGGATATGGATCAAATGCTTTTGCCGCAAGTGCAGCGTTGACTGCCATCCACAATATAAGCACACCTGTAAATGAAAATATAAACGCCCAGCTTCCTGCAAATTTAGCAATTTTATCGGCGGCACGCTGTCCGAGAGTGTATTTTGATTTTTCGCTTTTGGGACTGATTGAGATTTTACTGTCGGCCAAAAGATTTAAAACTTCCTCATCGGTCATATCGTGACGAATATCTTTCAGCACTTCTTTTAATAGTTTTCTGTTCTCTTTCATAATAAATCATTCCTTTTTTAATTATTTTTGGTGTTGGCAAAGAACGCGGCGCCTTTGCTTTCAAATAACAGCAATGCAGTACCGAGCAACAATTCCGTGTGTACCGATGTATCGTCAAGCGGAATTAAAAAATCTTCTTGTATTCTGCGTATACGGTAAAGGACGGTATTTCGGTGTGTGAACAATTCGTCACAGGTTTTCTTTAGTGAACGGCTGCATATAAGATAATAATAAAGCGTTTCGCAGTACATTGTCCCTTTTGCATTATCATGGGCTGCAAGACTTATAAGCTCCGGCGGAACAAGGTCTTTTCGGTGCGATAAATTTTTCAGCATCAGCGGCGTCCTCAAATTTGCGACAGATGATACAACAGTATTTCCAAAATCGGTTTCGATAAGCATTTCAAGTGCTTCGTGTGCGGTGCGGTACAGCTCCGGCAGCTCAAACAAGCTGTTTATCGTGTCGGATATGATTACCTTTAATCCAAATTCATTTGCAAGCTCGGCGAATATATTTATATCGTGTTCGCTGTGCAGAAAAAGAAATATATCGCCTTTATATAAAAACTCGTGTGCATTTATAAAATGCTGTCGAATTTCCTCTTTTAAGTGCCGTTTCCCGATATATTCACTGTTATAAGCCGTAAGGTCAATAAGAGCAAAAGCCGCCGGATGAAAATCTGCCAGATAGGTATTTGCCGTTTGAAGCCGAAAATAAGGTTCGGACGGGAAACCGCCGCCAAGCAGGTGCATAAGTATTTCCTCTGTTGTTTCAAAGGGTTTGTCTTGTCTGCTCGTTTCAATAAAAAGCTGCTTGGACAGTATCATTTCGATCTGCTTCCAAATATCCGGCGGAATTTTCTGCAAATGACCGTCAACATCAATACAAACAAAGTATCCGAGCCTTACACCTGTACTGATAAGCGGTGCAAAACGCCTTTTGTACGCGCTTTCGTCCAATTTAATATAGTCGGCTTCTCCTGCACAAAGAGCGTTGTTTTTACTTATTATCGCACCGATTTCATATGTAATTATACCACCGGAAACCGCATTCTTAAAAAGTCTGTCGGAAAAATCGGGCGGATTAAAATGTGTGACAATATGAAATGTTTCATCTATTATCAACAGCGGACATTCAAGAAAAATTCCCACATCTTCGGCAAGCTTATGTAAATCATCCTGCCGGAAAAACTCGTTTACAAGTGCCTGAACGCCGCAATTATCCCATTTACGTTGACTCATCGATGTCACTCCTTTTTATTTGTGCCGACAGCACAATATTTTATATATTTATTATACCACAAACTTATTGTTTTTTCAACAGAAAGTTGTATAATATAGTTAAAAGATAAGAAAGAGAGTGAGTCCGATGAGTAAGTAACAGTGCAAAGCATACAATAAATATCCTGTGATACGGATTAACCGCAGCACAAGGTTTATATATAGATACTATATAATAAATTGGAGGAATGACTTATGTTACCGAGTATTTTTGGAGAAAATATGTTTGATGATTTCTTTGACGAAGGTTTCTTCGGAGCGCATAATCCGCTGTACGGAAAGCACGCAAGGAATTTGATGAAGACCGATATTCACGAAAAAGACGGTGCATATGAAATTGTCGTTGATTTGCCGGGCTTCAAAAAAGATGAGATTAACCTTGATGTAAAGGACGGTTATCTTACAATCAGTGCCCAAAAGGGTCTTGATAAAGATGAGGAAGACAAGAAAGGCAGGATTTTAAGACAGGAGCGTTATGCAGGCGTTTGCACAAGAAGCTTTTATGTAGGCGATGTTGCTCCCGAAGATGTGAAAGCAAAATATAAATCCGGTGTTTTAACTATTGTTCTTCCGAAAAAGGAACAGAAAAAACTTGGTTTATCAAGCAAAATTGCTATCGAATAATCACATAAAGTAAAGGCTCGTTGCCGCTAAATTCGGCAGCGAGCCTTGTATGTTTATTTTGTAAAATCCCGCTTTCAAATAAATAGAGTTTTTCGTTTGTATTATCACAGATTGCAAAATAGAGCGGTTTATTAAATTTAAGCTCTATCAGTTTCGGTGGAAACACCGGGACGGCTCAGGGCATATAATTTCTTAAATTAAATATGTTCGCCGCATTATCTCCGTTTATTGTGACTATATTATCATCTTCATTTACCGATATAATCACGAGGGGTCCTCTAAGTATTGCATCTGCTCTCGTTTCTTCTGTACCTTTATCGCTTAACAGTTTTTCAAAATATTTTCTTTCATCTGCTGACAGGCTGTTATCCATATTCTCCTCACTATACCAAGCAGATGGATCGAGAGGGTTTTCAATTCCATTTTTGTCAAGAAAGTAGCTTTTTCTTTCGCCATATAGTTTGTTCCCTTGAGTCAGAATTTCTTTTTCATCTGTTTCATCATAACTAAAATAAGCTTTTACAAGCCCGACGGACGGAAATGCGTTACTTGACGGTGAAAACTGCAATACCATTTTTCCGTTTGCTCCCAAAAATGCAGTATTGTTTATCTCAATTGCAAATTTGTTATCATCGTCGCTAACCACACTTGCAGTCGAAAGAGCAGAACGATTTTTTACATTTTCCCACTTTTCTCCCCAAGACAGTGACAAAACCATGAAATTTTCATCAACAACATTTTCTGCGTTTGATATATTGTTTGATTTTGCAAAATTATTATATACCCTCACAAGTGTTGCAACAGCCTGTTCGGTTGTGTATAAATCCTGCGGTGCAAATCTATTATCACCCATGCCGTTCATAATTTTCATATTGCATATAACTTGAATACTGCTCGCCGCCCAATCGGATATTTGATTACTATCGGCAAAGTCAAAATAAATTTCGGTTGCGGTCGAATTCGGATATATTTTTTTTATCAAACGATAGAGAATTGTTGCGGCTTCTTCGCGTGTTAGCGAATCGTTCGGTGCAAACTCGGTTTCGGACTTCCCGTTAATAATGCCCAATGTATTCAATACCCCGATATGTTCATTATTCGTGTCGTCAAAAAGCTTTTTGTTATCTGTGTTCAATGATATTTTTGCAACATTTTCAAGATAGTTGTATATCATTTCACAAAATTCTTCGCGGTTAATTTTTTCGGGGAAGTTATAGTTTCCTCTTATAATGTTTATTTCCCTTGCAAGTTCAATGCTCTCCTCAGCCCATTTACTTGCCGGAACGGATATTTCGGATGTTTTTGCAGCGGAAGTGCCGCAGCTGCGTACATCCGTATATTCAATATTTTCTTTTGTTTCGTCCAATGGTTGATTCAAATCATATTTTTCTATGAGCTTTCCGATAGATCCGTTTTGAGATAATTCCTTTAACGCATCGTCAACGTCAATATATAGCTTTTCGTAATCTGTAGGTACGGTTGACCTGTATTTTGCTTGAGCAACACCGTCACGGAAAACAATAGCATAATCCTCGCCGTTTTTGCGGATCTTTTGACCGTTTTCAAAGGTTACGGTTGTTGTGCTCAAATATTCTCTCGAATAATCAATTAATTTGTCCCTATCTTCCGTAACGGTAATTGCGGAAATTGCACAGTCAACTTTTCCGCTTGAAACTGCCGGAATGAGTGCATCAAAATCCATATTGACAAATTCAGCTTTTCTGCCGATTTTTTCACCGATTAAATTCATCAGTTCAATATCAAATCCTTTAAGTTTGCCGTTGTCATAATATTCAAACGGCATATATTCTGCGTTGATGCCTACTTTTATCGCGTTATTAACGTTATCATCGGCAAATACAATCGTTGTCATTGAGCAAAGCATTATGGCTGTTAAAATAATTGATAATGTTTTTTTCATTGTGTAATTCTCCTTCATATAATATTTTTTTGTTTAATTGTATTGTGTCATACTTTCAAATAAATGTCAACATTTAAATTGTATTATTTATAGCTGATCTTAGTTGTTATTTTGGAAACGCCTTGCTTTATTTCGTATTTTACAGCCGGGATAACCGTTCTGTTATACAAAAGATTTGTATTCGGGCAGGCATTTATTATATATCCCGCTCCGCCTGATCCGCATACGGTACATTCAAAGCCTTTATTTGAAACGGTTGCTTGATTGTTACCCTTTGTCTGTACGGCGTCATTATTGCAGTTTTCAACGGCAAAGCCACAGTCATACACCTCACAGTCATATTCACTTGTGATTATATGCTTTCTTATATGCTCGTTTGTTCCGGAGGGTATTATTTTTGTTTCAACCTCTATTCCCTGTAGCGGCGACCATTTTGAGCAGACAGAATTATCTTTTATTTCTCCGCTCTCAACGATATTTCGCACATATATATTGCCGTTTACACAAAAAGCAAGCGTGCTGTCCGGAGCGCTTTGCTCAATATTTTCGCTTCCGCGCGATACGCTGAAGCCATATTTTGTGGAATACACGAATTTTGAATATTTGCAGTCCATTTTCCCCAAATCGTTGTTTACCTCAAAAAATCCCGTCGGATACAGACATACATTCCCTGATGCTCTTGTTATAATCATATCGGCGTATTTAAGCTGCTTTACCGTGTCAAGCTTCGGCAGCGGTTTTATATCGACGTTCCAAAACGGGTGATTTGAATTAAGCATTAAAAATGCAAAAGATTTAAGCGCCCAGTAGGGTGAGCCCGGAGCGTTATAGTATTCCGTCATTAACAAATTCGGATATTTATATCCAAGCGTTAAAATACCGCTTCTGTCGAAAATAGGACAGTCAAGCCATGCATTAAGATGCCTTACAATAATTCCTTTTATAACACCGTAATCAAACGGTTTTACATCCGCAATAAGGCACGCGCTCCAAAAAGAAACCTGCGCAAAGCGATATACAAGCGAGCGGCCGTAAGGAACAGAGGAGCCGTTATCATCAAACCAATATATAAACTCTTGTGCAAAGTCATATGCTCTTTGCTTAAATGTCTTGCAGCGCTCGGCATCTTCATCGCCCATAGCGGCTGAATATATTAAGCTATAAAAATGAATGGCAAATGAAACGTAATAGTCGCGCCGCTGAGTGTATCCGTCTGTATACCATCCGCCACCTTTATACGTTCCCTCAACCATTTTAAAGGCAGCTTCCATGTCTTCGCTGCTGTATTTTCTGCCGACCTTTTTTAACGCACAATTTACAAGTACCTTAAACATCTGCCAGTTGTTTGTCGGCATACCGTGTCCGTTAATTCTGTAAAGCCATTGTGAAAGATTATCTTTCGTTTTTTCATCAAGTGGCGTCCAAAATATGTCTTCGGCAAATAATATTGCGTACGCAATTGTTGTCATTTCAACAAACATTTGATCATAATCCGTGCAATCTCCCCAATATGTATCCGAGCTTCTGTCCGTACCGGCTTTAAAGCCTTTGCGGTATATTTCGGCAAGCTTGCTGTAATCGCGCTCTTTGCCGGCAGCGCACGGCACCAAGCCCCATAATACACGCAAAAAACCCTCCGCACACGCAGTTTTTTCATTATATACAGCGCCTGTAAACCCGACCTTCATACCTCCGTCTCTCATATATGGTATAAGCGGATTTACAATCTTGTCGAATAAGTCCAAAAAATCCTTTTTGCTTGTTAATTCCATTTTTAAATTCTCCTTGTTTTGCTGTATGTCATTAATTTAATAGTTGCCTCTTCTCGATCGTTCTAACCTTTTGAGTATATTATCATTTACAATCTTACCGGAACCCAAAATTGTAATAATCCACTGTTAGTATATCACAAAATCAAAAAATATTCAATAGGTTTAATTAAAAAATGTATTCATTGCTTAACAAAAATCTTGTGCAACTTAAAATTTTACGGTTTCGCCATGTCACTTCCAAGTTCGGTCAATCAATAATACTACGTCTTTAAAAAGTGCGATATTAAGTTATTTGCGGTAAGTATTTGCGGCAAATCAAGAAATAAAAAAAGAAAACCCCTAAAAAATAAGGGTTTTCCGTAAATTTTTTACCTCTTTGAGAGAACATCCTTTTCGTATTTTTCAACCTCGTCAAACCATGCGGCGCCGACAGGTGTATTATTTGTTTCACAGAAGTAATCCCAAACATCTCCCATAGGATATGTTTTAATTTCCTCCTGCATAACCATAAGCTTTGAGAAGTTTCTTTCGTTCTGAAGCTCGGAGAGCATTTTATTCGGCTTAAGAAGTGCGAAAAGCAAAGCCTTTTGCATATTTCTCATGCCTGTTACCCAAGCTGAAATTCTGTTTATGCTTGCGTCAAAGAAATCGAGCGCAAGAAGAACTCTTGACGGATCGTTTACTACTATTTCTTTTGCTATTTCCTTTGTTTCGTCATCGAACAGAACAACGTGGTCGCTGTCCCATCTTACGCCTCTTGTAACATGAAGCGCAATCTTATCGGAGAAAAGAAGCATTGAAGAAATCTTATCCGAAACGAGCTCTGTCGGGTGATAATGACCGTTATCGAGCAGGCAGAGAATATTATTCTTAGCCGCATAATTCATATAAAATTCGTGCGAGCCTACCGTATAGCTTTCAAGACCTATACCGAATACCTTTGATTCAACGGCGATATACACCTTTGACTTATCATAATCAATTGAAAGAATTTCATCGAGCGATTTTTTAAGTCTTGCGCGCGGAGCTGTTCTGTCTGCCGGAATATCCTTAAAGCCGTCCGGAATCCATATGTTTACAAGGCTCGGTGTTCCAAGTTCGGTTGCGAAATATTCCGCAATTTTAATTGAAGCCTGTCCGTGACGAACCCAGAATTTGCGTATTTCCTCATCTTCGCTTGAAAGCGTTGCGTTATCTGCCTTCGGGTGTGAGAAGTATGTAGGATTGAAGTCAAGTCCGAGTCCTCTTTCCTTTGCAAACTCAACCCATTTTGCAAAATGCTCCGGCTTGAGCTGATCTCTGTCTACCGGCTTATCGGTTATTGCATAGGAAGCGTGAAGATTAATTCTGTGCTTTCCGGGAATAAGCGAAAGAGCCTTGTCTATATCGTCCATGAGCTCCTGCGGAGTTCTTGCTTTGCCGGGATAGTTACCCGTAGCCTGAATACCTCCCGAAAGTGCTCCGTCGTTTTCAAAGCCGCCTACGTCATCGCCCTGCCAGCAATGCATTGAGATAGGTATCTGTGCAAGTGCCGCAAGTGCCGCATCGGTGTCAACGCCGATTGAAGCATACATTTTTTTTGCCTGTTCATATCTTTCCTTTGACATATTATCATCCTTTCCGCGCACTCTGCGCCGATTATATTTACTCTGTTTATTATATATCAGAAAGCAGAAAAAGCAAATATCCTTTTTTAATATAAATGTGTCCTTATTTGCAAAATTATATTTTGTACTTCTCTCTGTATTGTTTAGGCGTCAAATCAAATTTTTCTTTGAATATTCTATAAAAATAGCTTCTGTTGTCATATCCCACCTCAGAAGCTATGCTTGCAATGTCAAGTCTTGAATGTGTCAAAAGATAAGCCGCCTGATTAAGCCTTTTTGTTTTAAGCAGCTCGTTATAGGTCTTGCCGGTGTATTCCTTTATAAGCCTGCTCATTATAAAAATATTCTGATTTAACATTTGTGAAAGTTTTGTAAGCGAGGCGGACTTATAATTTTTTTCTATATAGCTCAGACTTTTTAAAATGAGCTTTTTGTCGTATTCGTCACGTGAGCCGCGAATGGTATTCGTGTAATTCATCAGATGAAGAAACAAAAGACTCATTGTGCTTTCAAGTATTCTCCTGCCGAACGGCTGAGGATTTATGCTGCTGTATATCATGTTCTCAACGAGATTTTGAACGGGCAGGAGCTCCGATACACGATAGTGCAGATATTTTGAAAAGCTGTTTGCGTTTGTAAGGCAGTTTACAAGAAAGTCGCCGACAACGCTTTCCTCTGCCGGAAATGTTGAATTTGACGCAAAAAATTCGGGAAGAATGATAAAGTTTATCGCAATATCGCCGCGATCTGCCGGAAGCACCTCCTGAGAGCAGTTTTGGCTTAAGATCAGAATTTCGCCTGCACCGAGCTTAACGGTGTTTCCGTTTATGATATGAGTGGTGCTGCCGCTGCACATATAAATCATTTCTATGTAGTTATGCCTGTGTGACGGAAACCTTACAAACCTTGTATGCGGACGGATTTCTATAAGCTTGCCCTTTTCAAGCAGCCTTGCGCTGTCTATGACAAATTCGGAGTAGCCTGTGTACAGATTTTTTTCAATGCTTCCCGATCCGCCGAGTATTCTTTTTTCTTCATCTGTTTCTTCCGAAAGCTTTTCGAGGATTTCTCTGCTTATCATCTCATGCTCCTTTCCGCAAAAAGCGGAGAAGCCTTTGACTTCTCCGCTTTGTAAAACGAAATCAATATCTCCGCTGCCGCAAAATGAGCCTTATTCGGCAAAGTTTGACTCGATCAGCTCAACAAGACTGTTTGCAGCGCTTTCCTCATCTGCGCCGTCTGCGAGAATATTAACAGACGTACCCTTTGTAATTCCGAGCGAAAGAACACCGAGCAAGCTCTTTGCGTTTACCTTGCGCGCGTCCTTTTCAATCCAAATGCTTGACTTAAATTCATTAGCTCTTTGAATAAAGAATGTAGCCGGTCTTGCGTGCAATCCCACCTGATTTTTAACAACAACTTCTTTAGAAAACATATCTAACTATGCCCCCCTAAATTTATTTTAATAAACTGAATATCGCACAATTAATAAACATCCGCTCAATGCAAAAAACAAGCAATTGAGAAATGTCAACATACTAATAGCATACTATATTATATGACTTACGTCAATATTTTTTTTCGTATTAGAAAAAATTTCAGTAAACAACACGAATTTAAAAATGCTAATTCTATTTTTTTTCGGTGTTTTTACTAACCTTATACACAAAGCCATCCTTTAGCTTTTGGCGCACGAGATTTTCTATCTCTTTTGTGAATTCCGGATTTTGAATCATATATTTGCGTACATTATCGCGTCCCTGACCGAGCTTTTCTTTATTATAGCTGAACCAAGCGCCGCTCTTTTCTATAATGCCCGCCGCAACGGCAACGTCGAGAATGTTACCCTCTTTTGATATACCCTCGCCGTACATTATGTCAAATTCAGCGTCCTTAAACGGAGGAGCAACCTTGTTTTTTACAACCTTAACCTTTGTTCTGTTACCGAGAATTTCGGTGCCGTTCTTTATAGCTTCGCCCTTTCTTACGTCAAGACGTACCGACGCGAAATATTTAAGAGCGCGTCCGCCCGGCGTTGTTTCGGGGTTACCGTATACAACTCCGACCTTTTCTCTGAGCTGGTTTATAAATATAACGGCTGTTCCCGTTTTTGCGGTTATACCCGTGAGCTTTCTGAGCGCCTGCGACATAAGTCTTGCGAGAAGACCGACGTGTGCGCCGCCCATTTCTCCCTCTATTTCGGCTTTAGGTACCAATGCCGCAACGGAGTCGATTACAATTATATCAATTGCCGAGCTTCTTACAAGCGCCTCCGCGATGTCAAGAGCCTGCTCTCCGGTGTCCGGCTGAGCGACAATGAGGTTATCAATATCAACGCCGAGATTTTTAGCATATACCGGATCGAGCGCGTGCTCCGCGTCTATAAACGCCGCTTCGCCGCCCATTTTCTGAGCTTCCGCTATAATATGCAGTGCAACCGTTGTTTTACCTGAGGATTCGGGGCCGAAAATCTCAATTACACGTCCGCGCGGAATGCCGCCGACTCCGAGCGCGGCGTCAAGCGTAAGCGAGCCGGTCGGAATTGCGTCAACCGTAACGGTCGGCGTTTCGCCGAGCTTCATTATGCTTCCCGCTCCGAAAGATTTTCTTATATCCTTAATCGCATTGTCTATAGCCTTAAGCTTTTCGGGATCTTTTTTTGGCTTTTCTTCCGCCTTTTTCTTGTCATCGGGTTTTTGGTCTGTTTTTTCTGCCTGCTTGTCCTCTGATTTGGCTTCTTCGGCAGGTTTTATATCTTTTTCTTCTTTATCCATTATATATGTATCCTTTCGCAAATAAATACAAGCTTTTTATTGATTATATATATTATACTATATTTTTTCGGAAAATGCAAGAGGTTTTTAATTGTTTTTTTATTTTGACCGATAAATTAAGTTTTAAATCTCTCAGATAGGTGTAAAATGCTTTTATTTAAAGGCGTTTATAAAATTTATGTGTTAAAATAGACAAAATTTTTAAAAAGCATTGATATTGTCGGTAATATAAGGTATAATATAATGAGGTATATTATACGTGAAAGATAGTTTTCTACAGCTTTCCTGACGAAAGGAGATTATAATAAAATGCACAATGAGAAGATGGCACAGCTTTTGTTCCCCGATGAACTGAAAACACCGGAGGAATATGAGAAAATATATCCGCCGAGAAATATTGCAGAGGGCGCTGCTGTATCGAGATTTGCGCCGAGCCCTACAGGATTTTTGCACATAGGCGGATTGTTTGCGGCGTTTGTTGCGCAGCGCGCGTCAAGCGGAAAGGGCGGAAGCTTCTATCTGAGAATAGAGGATACGGATAAAAAAAGAGAGATTGAAAACGGCGTAAGCGGAATTGTAAAGGGCTTGAGAGATTTCGGAATAGAAATAAACGAGGGCATGATAAGCGAAACGGAAGAAATAGGAGCTTACGGACCGTATACGCAGAGCAAAAGAGCCGATATTTATCACAGCTTTGCAAAAAGCCTTGTTGAAAAGGGGCTTGCGTATCCGTGCTTTATGACGGAGGATGAGCTTGAAGAGGTAAGGCGCGCTCAGGAAAGCGAAAAAATAACGCCGGGCTGCTATGGCAAGTATGCAAAATACAGAGATATAACTCCCGAAGAGGCGCAAAGGCGAATTGAAGCCGGAGAAAGCTATGTTTTAAGGCTTAAATCACCCGGCAGCGAGGAAAAGAGAATTAAATTTAATGACGCTATCAAGGGCGAAATAGAAATGCCGGAGAACATACAGGACGTTGTTATTTTAAAGCGTGACGGTATTCCGACATATCATTTTGCACACGCGGTTGACGATCACCTTATGAGAACAACCGATGTAATAAGGGGAGATGAGTGGATTTCGTCCGTTCCCATTCACCGACAGCTTTTTGAGGTTCTCGGCTTTGAAATGCCGCGATATGCGCATATATCTCCGATTATGAAAGAAGAGGACGGCGGAAAGCGCAAGCTTTCAAAGCGGAAAGACCCCGAAGCTGCCGTAACGTATTATTCGGAGGTTGGCTATCCAAAGGGCGCTGTTATAGAATATCTTTTAACCATTGCAAATTCAAATTTTGAGCAGTGGCGCGAGGAAAACCCGGACAAGCCGAATACGGAATTTCCGTTTGAGCTTTCAAAAATGAGCAAGGCAGGCGCGCTTTTTGACCTGGTAAAGCTCAGCGACATAAGCAAAAATTATATTTCAACTTTAAGCGCTGATGAGGTTACGGAAGAAATACTTAACTGGAGCCGCGAAAACAATAAGGAATTTTTTGATGTTATTTCGGAAAATATCGAATATACAAAATCCGTTTTCGGCATTGAGCGAGGCGGAGAAAAGCCGCGTAAGGAGCTTGTAAAATGGGATGAGGCGCCGGCATATGCGCAGTATTTTTACGACAGGCTCTGGGACAGAGCGCGTGACTTTGAGGATATTTTGCCGAAGGACGAAATGATTAAAATTCTTGAAGAATACAAAAAAATATATACCGCAGACATATCGGCGGAGGATTGGTTCCCGCAGGTTCGCGCTATGAGCGAAGAGCTCGGATATGCAAAAGCGCCGAAGCTTTATAAGAAAAATCCCGATGATTTCAAAGGCCATGTGGGACAGGTAAGCTCGGTTATAAGAGTTGCGGTGACGGGCAGAAAAAATTCTCCCGACCTTTATCAGATCATGCAGGTTCTCGGATATGACGAGGTTATGAAGAGATTTGACGAAAGCATAGAAATTTTAAAAAAATAAGCGCTCAGGAGGTAAAGTCATGGAATACACAAATTTTATACACGAAGCAATTAACAAGGATCTTGCCGAAAAGGTTTATGATAAGGTGCAGACCAGATTTCCGCCGGAGCCGAACGGCTATCTTCATATAGGTCATGTTAAAGCGATATGTATAGATTTTGGAACAGCGGAAAAGTACGGCGGAGTGTGCAATTTAAGACTTGACGATACAAATCCGACTAAGGAGGACACGGAGTATGTTGACGCAATAATGGAGGATATAAAATGGCTCGGTTTTAAGTGGGGCAAGGTTCTTTATGCGTCCGATTACTTTGACGATATATATAAATGCGCCGTAAAGCTCATTGAAATGGGCAAGGCGTATGTATGCGACTTGTCGGCAGATGAGATAAGGCAGTATCGCGGAACACTTAAGGAGCCGGGTAAAAACAGCCCCTACAGAGAAAGAAGTATAGAGGAAAATCTCGATCTTTTCCGCCGCATGACAGAGGGAGAATTCCCCGACGGTGCGAAGGTATTGAGAGCAAAAATAGATATGGCATCGCCAAACCTTAATATGCGTGATCCGGTAATTTACAGAATACTGCGCGCTCATCATCACAGAACGGGTGATAAATGGCTTGTTTATCCTATGTATGACTTTGCTCATCCGATTTCCGATACAATCGAGGGCGTTACACATTCGCTCTGCTCTCTTGAATTTGAGGACCACAGACCGCTTTATGACTGGTTTTTGCGTGAGCTCGGCTTTGAAAAGCCGTCAAGGCAGATTGAGTTTGCAAGACTTAACTTAAACTACACGCTGACGAGCAAAAGAAAGTGTCTGCGCCTTGTTAAAGACGGCATTGTGTCGGGATGGGACGATCCGAGAATGTCAACTGTATGCGCAATGAGAAGACGCGGCTATACAGCCGACGCACTTAAGGATTTTTGCGAGCGTATAGGCGTTGCAAAGGCAAACAGTGTTGTTGACATGGATTTGCTTGAACACTGCGTGAGAGAAGATTTAAATAAAAAATCACCGCGTGCGATGACAGTTATAAAGCCCGTTCGTCTTACAATAGATAATTATCCGGAGGGCGAAACGGAGGAAATTACGGTTGAGGTAAATCCCGAAAATCCCGAAATGGGCACGAGAACAGTCCGCTTTTCAAAGCATATATTTGTTGAAGCGACGGACTATATGGAAAATCCGCCGAAAAAATATTATCGCCTGGCTATCGGCAATGAGGTAAGATTAAAGGGCGCTTATTATGTAACCTGCACGGGCGTTGATAAGGATGCCGACGGCAACATTACGGAAATTCACTGCACATACGATCCCGAATCAAAGGGCGGACAAACACCGGACGGAAGAAAGGTAAGAGGTACAATTCACTGGGTTAATGCGGAGGATGCAATTGATTGTGAGGTAAGACTTTATGACAGACTCTTTACCGTTGAAAATCCGTCGGATGAGGACTCAAACGGTGATTTTACACAAAATCTTAATCCCGACTCTATGATTGTTCTGGAGGGCTGCAAGGCTGAAGGAAATCTGGCGGATGCACACGTTGGTGATACGTTCCAGTTTATGCGTCAGGGATATTTCACCGTTGATAAGGATTCCGCGCCGGGTAAGCTTGTGTTTAACAGAACGGTTGCGCTTAAGGATTCATGGGGTAAGATAGCAAACAAATAACCGAAATATACGAAGCCCGAAAGGGCGCAATTTCGGCTAACGGAGTTTAAATATTAAAAGGAAGTAAATGATTATGAATTATGATGCATATTTGTCAGACAGAGTAAAACAGCTTAAAGCGTCGGCAATCCGTGAAATGTTTAAGCTTATGGCAGATCCGGAGATAATATCGCTTGCCGGAGGATCTCCCGACCCGTCACTTTTTCCGGGCGAGAAGCTTGCGGATATAGCAAGGGATATTTTGCTCAATCAGCCGACAGCGGCGCTTGCCTACGGCACAACGGACGGCTATAAGCCGTTTAAGGAGCAGGCAATGAAAAGAGCGGAGAAAACAGGCAGCGTCCGCGCCGGAGATAAGATTATAATAACAACGGGTGAGCAGCAGGGAATTGACCTTGTTTTGAAATCGCTTGTAAATGACGGAGAAATTGTTGCCGTTGAGGAGCCGAGCTTTGTAGGCTCTCTAAACTCAATAAGAGCGCATAACGGTGTGCTTTTGCCCGTTGCGCTTGAGGATGACGGCATAAATACTGATTTGTTTGAAGAAAAGCTGAAGAAAAATAAGGTAAAGGTGCTTTATACAATTCCGACCTTCCAAAATCCGTCGGGAATTACAATGTCGCTTGAAAAGAGAAAAAAGCTTCTTGAGCTTGCCGAAAAGTATGATTTTCTTATAATAGAAGATAATCCTTACGGCGATTTGAGATTTAAGGGTGAAAATGTTCCGACGATTAAATCTCTCGATAACAGCGGCAGAGTTATTTATTGCAGCTCGTTTTCAAAGATATTGTCGCCCGGCATGAGACTTGGATATGTTGTATGCGGCGGAGAGCTTATTGACAGAATTGAAATTGCAAAGCAGGCAAATGATGTGCATACGCCGATGATTACGCAGATGATGGCGGCGGAGTATCTCGAAAAATATGATATTGAAGAGGATATTGCACGTGCGTGCGAGCTTTACGGCAGAAAATGCGAGTTTATGCTCGGCTGCATGGAGAAATATTTCCCCGACAGCGTTAAATGGACGCACCCGGAGGGCGGATTGTTTATAATGTGCACCGTTCCCGAAAGCGTTGACGTTGATGAGCTTTTAAAGGAAAGCCTTAAAAATAAGGTTGCCTTTGTTGCCGGAAATTCGTTTATGGCGGATCAGGAAGCAAAGTGCAATATGTTCAGACTTAACTATTCGACCATGTCGGAGGAAAAAATAGAAAAAGGAATAAAAGCGCTCGGAGAAGTGCTTCATAAAATGATTTAAAGTTAATGGGCGCAAGGGCGCCGTGCCGCCGGAGAGCTTTTTTGGCAGGCACTGCGCTTTAGCCTTGAGGATTTGCGCCGCCTTTTGCGGCAGAATGGAGAACATAATGAACGAAAAAAAACGTATTTTCAGCGGCGTTCAGCCATCGGGAAATATTACGCTCGGCAACTATCTCGGAGCAATTAAAAACTGGGTTGATTTGCAGGACGAATATGAGTGTCTTTACGCAATAATGGATATGCATTCCATAACCGTAAGACAGGACCCGGCTGAGCTTAAAAAAAGAACACTTGATCTTTTAAAGATATATCTTGCGTGCGGAATTGATCCGGAGAAAAATCTGCTTTTTGTGCAGTCGCACGTTCCGTCGCACGCACAGCTTGCGTGGGTTTTAAACTGCTATACGTATATGGGCGAGCTTTCGAGAATGACGCAGTTTAAGGATAAATCAAGAAGCCATGCCGACAATATAAACGCAGGTCTTTTTACATATCCTGTTCTTATGGCGGCGGATATATTGCTCTACAGCGCGGATTTAGTGCCTGTAGGCAAGGATCAGATGCAGCATATTGAAATATGCCGCGATATTGCAATGCGCTTTAACGGAGTATACGGTGATGTGTTTAAAATCCCGGAGGGCTTTATGCCGAAAGCGGGCGCAAAGGTAATGAGCTTGCAGGAGCCGACAAAGAAAATGTCAAAATCCGATCCTAATCCGAAAGGATATATTTCGCTCCTTGACGAGCCAAATGTTATTGCAAAGAAGATAAAAAGTGCGGTTACTGACAGCGAGGGTGTTGTTGAATTCCGCGAGGGTGACGATACAAAGGCGGGAATAAATAATCTTATGACAATTTACTCCGCTGTTACCGGAAAGAGCATGGAGGAGATAACCTCCGAATTTTCCGGCAGAGGCTACGGCGATTTTAAAGGCAGCGTAGCGGAAGCGGTTGTTGAACACATAAGACCTATAAAAGAGGAATATGACAGACTCTCCGGCGATAAGGCATACCTTGAGGGAATATATAAAAGCGGTGCGCAAAAGGCTGAGTATATAGCCGGGAAAATGGTCAGAAAGATTTATAAAAAAGTAGGCTTTCTTCCCTATTAAAAAATAAAACAATTCTGCAATGCGGCAGAGCCTCTGCCGCAGCAGTTTTTGCCGCTTGCGGCAGAATGGAGAATTATAATGAAAAATTATATGTTGTATCTTTTTTGTGCGTTTGTCGTATCGTTCGTTTTTTCGTTCGCTTCAACGCCGCTTGTGAAAAAGCTTGCGGTTAAAATCGGCGCAATAGATGTTCCTAAGGATAACAGGCGAATGCATAAAAAGCCTATTCCGCGTCTTGGCGGTCTTGCGATTATATGCGGCTTTTTAGTGGCGGTTTTATGCTTTAATGACGGGTTCAGTCGTCAGTTTTTGGCAACTATTGCCGGAGCGGCGATAATTGTTATAATGGGCATTGTCGATGACTGCAAAAATCTGAATGCAAAGCTTAAATTTGTTATTCAGATTATTGCTGCGCTTATTGTGATTTATTTCGGAGACATCAGAATAAACGTATTTACGCACCCGAATATTTTCAGCGATCAGGAATATTGGATTTTGCCGCAGTGGTTTTCCGTCTTGGTTACGGTGATATGGATTGTGTTTATAACAAACGCCGTAAATTTCATTGACGGACTTGACGGGCTTGCTGCCGGTGTTTCGGCAATAATGAGTGTTTCGCTGGTGTTTATATCCGCAAGAATGGGCGAGTATTCCATAGCGCTTATAGGCATATCGCTTATGGGCGGCTGCTTCGGATTTCTGCCGTTTAACTTTAACCCGGCAAAAATTTTTATGGGTGATACAGGCTCAACATTTCTCGGATTTATGCTTGCAACGGTTTCTGTGCAGGGCGTGTTTAAAAGCTATGCGGTAATCTCGTTTGCCGTTCCGCTTCTCATACTCGGTCTTCCGCTGTTTGACGCGGCGTTTGCCATGCTCAGAAGAATATTGACCGGAAAAAGCCCGATGGTTGCCGACAGGGGACATCTTCATCACAGGCTTATAGATATGGGCTTCAGCCAGAAGCAAACGGTGTTTATATTGTATGCGATAAGCGGCGTACTCGGAATAACGGCTGTTTTGCTTGCCGAAAGCGGACCGCTTCGTGCGCTCATACTTGTTATATGTGTACTTATTTTGCTTTTGATAGGAAGTCTTTTGGGAAAAGGCGGACTTAATGATGATGACGAGAATAAATAAAATCATCATTAAAGCTTGAAAGGAGTTAAAAAATGAAAAAGGTTAAAATTATGCTTGTTTTCGGCACGCGCCCGGAAGCTATAAAAATGGCGCCTCTTGCGATTGAGCTGAAAAAACATGACGAATTTGAAACGCTTGTATGCCTTACCGCGCAGCACAGACAGATGCTCGATCAGGTAATGGATATATTTGAGCTTAAGGCAGATTACGACCTTGATATAATGAAGGAAAGACAAACGCTTGTCGGTATAACCTGCCGCGTGCTTGAAGGGCTTGACGAGGTTTTAAAAAAGGAAAAGCCGGATATTGTCCTTGTACACGGAGATACGTCAACAAGCTTTGTTGCCGCTCTTGCGGCGTTTTATAATCAAATCAGTGTGGGTCATGTTGAAGCCGGGCTGCGCACATATGATAAATATTCGCCGTTCCCTGAGGAAATGAACAGGTGCCTGACGGGGAGAATTACGGATATGCATTTTTCGCCGACAAATCAGAATAAAGAAAATCTTTTGCGTGAGGGCATCGGTGCAGATAAAATTTACGTAACGGGGAATACTGTAATTGACGCGCTTAAAACGACAGTAAGGGATAATTACGTGTTTGAAAACGAGGAAATTAACAAAATAGATTTTTCATCCTCAAGAGTTATAACCGTTACCGCGCACAGACGTGAAAATCTCGGCAAGCCGCTTGAGGATATATGCAATGCTATTAAAAATGTTGTGCTTTCTCACAGCGATGTTGAGGTTGTATATCCGGTGCATTTAAATCCGGCTGTACGCGAAACCGTATTTTCCGTTCTTTCGGATGTGGAAAGAGTACATCTTATAGACCCTGTTGATGTGAACGAGCTTCATAATCTTATGGCAAGAAGCTATATGATAATGACGGATTCGGGCGGAATACAGGAGGAGGCGCCGGCGCTTGCAAAGCCCGTTCTTGTTTTGAGAAAGGAAACGGAGCGACCGGAGGCTGTTACTGCCGGAACGGTTAAAATCGCCGGAACAGACCGACAGGAAATAGAGCGCCTTGCAAATGAGCTTCTCGAAAACGAGACGGAATATAATAAAATGGCACATTCGGCAAACCCGTACGGTGACGGAAACGCGTCTGTCAGAATTGCCGAAGCGATAAAATACGGCTTTGGTCTTAAAAGTGCAAGACCGGCTGATTTTGAATAAATTGCTACATTGTAGCGAATAGAAATTTTGTATTAAAGGAGATGAGGGTAATGGACGCAGGCAGTAGTAAAGGCAAACCGCGATCTTGCAGCGCAGAAAACGGGCGTATATTGCCCTTTGGCGAAATTTTATAAAGCTTTCGCCATTCTGTTTTATTGCAAAAACGCAGCTTGCTTGCCTATGAAAAAATGCAAATAAAATTCATTTTGGAGGACAGCAATATGCAGGAAAAAGTATTGGAATATTTGGAAAGTAAAAATTACACGGCTCTTAAAGAGCTTTTCGCTGATTTAAACGCTGCCGATGTAGCAGCGCTTTTGGAGGAAATGTTCGGAGAGCAGATTGAGGAAAAGGAGCTTATAGTTCTTTTCAGGCTTTTGCCTAAGGATTTGGCGGCGGATTGTTTTGCGTTTCTCGATTCGGACACGCAGTGCCATCTTATATCGTGCTTTTCCGATCGCGAGCTTCAGGAGGTCCTTGAGCAGACCTTTGTCGATGACGCGGTTGACATGATTGAGGAAATGCCGGCGAACGTCGTAAGCAGAATACTCAAAAACGCCGATCCGGAAACAAGGGATGCGATAAATGAAATATTGAAGTATCCTTGTGACAGTGCCGGCAGCATAATGACGATTGAGTATGTAGACCTTTTGAGAGATATGACCGTTGAGGAAGCATTTACTCGAATAAGGCGCACAGGCGTTGACAAGGAAACGATTTACACGTGCTATGTTAAGGACGAAAACAGACATCTGATAGGACTTATAACGGTAAAAACACTTCTTTTGTCGGATAAAAATGATATTATTGAGGACATAATGGAAACAAACCTCATAAGCGTTAATACGTATGAGGACAGAGAATATGTTGCAAGCGTGTTTGAAAAGTATGACTTCCTGGCGGTTCCTGTTGTTGACGGGGATAATCGTCTTGTCGGAATAGTAACAATCGACGACGTTATTGATGTCATCCAGGAGGAAAACACGGAGGATATTGAAAAAATGGCGGCTATTTTGCCGACAGATAAGCCGTATACGAAAACAGGTATTTTTGAAACGTGGAAAAAGAGAATACCTTGGCTGTTGCTTTTGATGATTTCGGCAACATTCACGGGAAAAATAATCGGCGCATATGAGGATGCGCTTGCCGGATGTATGGTTTTAAGCACGTTTATACCTATGCTTATGGATACCGGCGGTAATGCCGGAGGTCAGTCGTCAGTTACGATTATACGAAGCCTTTCGCTCGGCGACATTGAGTTTTCGGATTTACTTTCGATTATTTGGAAAGAGCTGCGTGTGGGGCTTGTGTGCGGAATAACGCTTGCGATTGCCAATTTCGGAAAGCTGCTTGTGATAGATCATGTAACGGCTTCCGTTGCGTCTGTTGTTTGCCTTACGCTTGTTGTTACCGTTATATTTGCTCAGCTTGTCGGCTGCTCGCTTCCGCTTCTTGCAAAAAAAATCGGATTTGACCCTGCGGTTATGGCAAGCCCGTTTATAACAACAATTGTAGATGCAATTTCACTTATAGTATATTTCAGAATAGCTCAGCTATTTTTGCATATATAAAATATAGAAAGGGAATGGTAGTATTATGAAAAACACAGAAAAAAAGATGGATAAAATAGTTGCTCTGTGTAAGGGCAGAGGATATATTTATCCGGGAAGCGAAATTTACGGAGGACTCGCAAATACATGGGATTACGGTCCGCTCGGAGTGGAGTTCAAAAATAATGTAAAAAAAGCATGGTGGAAAAAATTTATTCAGGAATCGAAATATAATATAGGTCTTGACTGCGCAATTCTTATGAATCCGCAGACATGGGTTGCTTCCGGTCACGTAGGCGGTTTTTCGGATCCTCTTATGGACTGTAAGGAATGTAAATCAAGACACAGAGCCGATAAGCTCATTGAGGACTATGCGTTTTCGAATGGCGAAAACCTTGTTGTTGACGGTTGGAGCAATGAGAAAATGATGCAGTATATAAACGAGCATAATATTCCCTGTCCCGACTGCGGAAAGCATAATTTTACCGATATTCGTCAATTTAACCTTATGTTTAAAACCTTCCAGGGTGTAACTGAGGATTCGTCATCTGTTGTTTATCTGCGTCCGGAAACTGCTCAGGGTATATTCGTAAACTTTAAAAATGCTCAGAGAACATCAAGAAAAAAAGTGCCGTTCGGCATTGGTCAGATAGGTAAATCCTTCAGAAACGAGATAACACCGGGTAACTTTACCTTCAGAACGCGTGAGTTTGAGCAGATGGAGCTTGAATTTTTCTGCGAGCCGGGAACAGACCTCGAATGGTTTAAATACTGGAAAGAATACTGCATGAGCTTCCTTAAGAATTTGGGAATTAAAGAGGAAAACGTTCGTTTCCGTGACCACTCACCCGAAGAGCTTTCTCACTATTCAAACGCTACAACGGATATAGAGTTTGTGTTCCCGTTCGGCTGGGGCGAGCTTTGGGGTATTGCCGACAGAACGGACTTTGACCTTAAGCAGCATCAGACACATTCCGGAGAAAGCATGGAATATATTGATCCTATGGATAACACAAAGCGTTATATTCCTTACGTAATTGAGCCGTCGCTCGGTGCTGACCGTGTTGCTCTTGCGTTCCTTGTTGAAGCATATGATGAGGAAGAGCTTGAGGGCGGAGATTCGAGAGTTGTAATGCATCTGCATCCGGCGCTTGCGCCTGTTAAGGCAGCCGTTCTTCCGCTTTCAAAGAAGCTTGGTGAAAAAGCAGGCGAGGTTTATGATATGCTTATTAAGAAGTATAACTGTGAATATGATGATGCAGGCTCAATCGGTAAGCGTTATCGCAGACAGGACGAAATCGGAACGCCGTTTTGTATAACATACGATTTCGATTCGGAGCAGGATAATTCCGTAACAGTTCGTGATCGTGACACAATGGAGCAGCAGAGAGTAAAAATTGATGAGCTTGACGCGTTTATAGCATCAAAGCTTGAATTTTAATCGTTATTTGGGCGAAGCGGCATATTATTTGTGCTGCTTCGCTTTTTACTGCTGAATAGTTTTGGAGGGAAAAATGCATTTTGTAAAGGTAAAAGGAATACTGTCTTCAAAAAACGGAATGAATTTATATCGCGGCTGTACGCATGGGTGTATATACTGCGATTCGAGAAGCGACTGCTATAATATGAATCATGCATTTGAAGATGTTGAGGTAAAGGAAAATGCTGTCGAATTGCTCGAATACACTCTAAGGCATAAACGCAGAAAATGCATGATAGGCACAGGCTCTATGACCGATCCTTATATTCCGGAGGAGAAAAAAATACAAAATGTCAGAAAATCGCTTGAGGTTATTTATAAACACTGTTTTGGCTTTACCGTCATAACAAAGTCAAGTCTTGTTTTGAGAGATTTGGATTTGCTTCAAAAAATAAACGAGCAAACAAAATGTGTTGTGCAAATGACTTTGACGACGTATGATGAAGCCTTGTGCAGAAGACTTGAGCCGAATGTAAGCACAACGAGGGAAAGATTTGAAGCGCTGCTGCGTCTGCGAGATGTCGGAATACCGACTGTTGTGTGGATGACGCCGATTTTACCTTTTATAAATGATACCGAAGAAAATATTTGCGGGATTTTGGATATGTGCGCTGAGGCAGAAGTTTACGGCGTTATTTCGTTCGGCATGGGGCTTACATTGAGGGCAGGCAGCAGAGGGTATTTTTATAGGCAGCTTGACAGGCTGTTTCCGCGACTTAAAGAAAAATACATCAGTACATACGGAAACAGCTATGTTTTAAACAGCCCCGATAATAATCGCCTTATGAAAGCTTTTCATGAAAAATGCGAAAAAAACGGAATTGTGCATGATAACGGACAAATATTTCGTTATCTGAACGAGTTTGAGGATAAGCGTGCGGCGGAGCAAATCAGCATTTGGGACATGCTCTGATTTAAAATATAAACGGATATGTGCAAAGCACATATCCGTTATTGATTTCCTTAAAGCTTTTCAATAAAATTTTTAAGCTCGTCTGCCTTGTCGCAGTTTTCCCATTTTACTCCGAGATCAACTCTGCCTACATGACCGTAGGAAGCGAGCTGTCTGTAAATCGGCTTTCTCAAATCGAGATCACGGATTATTGAATACGGACGAAGGTCAAATACCTTTTCAACTGCCTGCTCTATTAAGTCGTCGTCAACCGTGCCTGTCCCGAAAGTGTCAACCATTATTGATACCGGGTGAGCAACGCCTATTGCATATGCAAGCTGTACCTCACATTTTTTTGCAAGACCTGCCGCAACGATGTTTTTAGCAACCCATCTTGCCGCATATGCTGCCGAACGGTCAACCTTTGTCGGATCCTTACCCGAAAATGCGCCGCCGCCGTGACGTGCATAGCCGCCGTAGGTGTCAACTATTATCTTTCTTCCCGTAAGTCCGCTGTCGCCCTGAGGGCCGCCGACAACAAATCTTCCTGTCGGATTTATATATATTTTTGTGTGCTCATCAACGAGGCTTTCCGGAATAACGGGGTCAATAACGTGCTTTTTAATATCGCTTCTGATCTGTTCGAGCGTAACGGAATCCGAGTGCTGCGTTGAAATAACAACCGTATCAACTCTTTTCGGAGCGTCGTTGTCGTATTCTATTGTAACCTGAGATTTCCCGTCCGGGCGCAGATAGTCGAGCAAGCCTGTTTTCCTTACCTCAGTCAAACGCTTTGTAAGGCGGTGTGCCAGTGAAATCGGCAGCGGCATAAGCTCCGGCGTTTCATCGCAGGCATAGCCGAACATCATTCCCTGATCTCCGGCACCTGTTGAGTTGTCAACATCATTTTCGCCGTTTTCTCTGTTTTCAATTCCCGAATTTACGCCCTGAGCAATATCCGGTGACTGCTCGTCGATTGATGTTATAACGGCGCAGGTGTTTCCGTCAAAGCCGTATTTTGCTCTGTCGTATCCGATGTCGAGAACAACATCTCTTGCTATTTTGCTGAAATCAACATAGCAGCTCGTTGTAATCTCACCCATTATGGAAACCAATCCCGTTGTGCAGGTTGTTTCGCAGGCAACGCGCGCCATAGGGTCCTTTTTCAGAATTTCATCAAGTATTGCATCAGAAATCTGATCGCATATTTTATCGGGATGTCCCTCTGTAACGGATTCAGAGGTGAACAGTTTTTTTGACATAGTAATCCTCCGTTCTGCCGCCTGCTGCGGCATAATAATTTGGTCTAAATTATATTGTATATCAAATTTGCATAAAAGTCAACACTTTATTTGTCATTTGTAATATTTCCGTTGCCGCTTACCGGTATGCTTTCGCCGAGATATTTCGGCGGCGGCTTTATAATGCACGAGAAAAAGTCCTTTATCCTTGCAACCGCTTCACGCGCATCACGCATATACTGGCCGCGATAGGTATAATAGTCGGCGCTTGATCCGTATGCGTCAAGACCTAAGTGTCTTGCTATGTAAACGGCTCTTGATAAATGATATTTTTGTGTGACGATAAGTAATTTTTTCGCTTTAAAAATGTTTTTGGCTCTGTACATGCTGTCGTATGTCGAAAATCCGGCGTGATCCATGAAAACATCCTCCGACGGAATACCGGCGGAAATTGCCTCGTTTTTCATCGTGTTGACCTCGTCATAGTCAGCTCTTCCGTGATCGCCGCTCATGATTATTTTCCCCGAAACACCGAGCTTGTACAGCTCCGTACTTTTCCGTATTCTGTCAGCAAGCAAACGACTTGGCGTGCCGTCGGCGCGTACGCCACAGCCGAGAACCAAAATCGCGTCAAAACTTTTGTCGGTAAAGGCTTCCGATATATAGCTGTCCGAATAGCTTATCACGTACCTGTTTATTCCGGCTGCGGCAGCCGATAAAAGCAGAATACAGGCTAAAACAGCGCTGAAAAACTTTTTGTGCTTCATTATATGCTTGCTATAATTCCTATCGCGCCGAGCACAACCGGAATTATCATCGCAACGGCAATTACCGCACAAATAATTTTTTTCTGTTTGTCATTAAATCGCATTTTTTATTCTCCCTTTTCTGATTTTTTTAATTCCTTTTTTGATTTTCTGAGATTTTTAAAGAAGTCCTGCAAAACTTTTTTGCATTCATCCTCAAGAATACCTCCGGTCACTTCCACATTATAATAGAATAAACCCTTTTTAAACAGATTGATTTTTGAACCGCAGCATCCGTTTTTTGCGTCATATGCACCGAAATACACGTTGTCGATGCGCGATTGAATTATAGCTCCGGCACACATGGGGCACGGCTCTAAGGTTACATACATGGCGCAGTTCGGAAGCCGCCAGCCTTCGAGCTTTTCGGAAGCTTTTTTAATTGCAAGTATTTCAGCATGGCATATAACGTTTTTTTCCGTTTCGCGCTTGTTGTAAGCGCGGGCTATGATTTTGTTGTCGTGAACAATTACGGCGCCTATCGGTGTTTCGCCGATTGCAGCCGCTTTTTCCGCCTGCTTAATGGCTTGCTTCATATAATATATATTAAAATCGTTCATGTAAAATCTCATTTCAATAATATTTATCAGTTATAATTTTATCACAAATAAACTATAAAATCAATTAATATAAATATAGTTGAAACATTTGTATAACTGATGTGTTATTTGGTTTGTTCTTAGTTGTGCAATTTGATTAAATGACATAAAAAAACAAAAAAAGTGTTGACTTTGTCGGAAAGCTATGGTATACTAATATAGTCGTCAGCGACTGACGGCTAAAGTGAACAGCGGTTTGAAAATTAAGTACGGTGTCTGTATGGCGCTATTGCAAAGTCTGCACGGGAGTGCGGCGGCAGAGC